>NZ_SCFH01000019.1:0-8339 GCF_022496665.1 Pseudomonas sp. TMW22090 | reverse complement strand
GCAAAAGAGGTGCAGGGTGGGTGCAGGGTGGGTGCAGACCAGGTGCAAAACGGGTATAGAGCTGGTGTAAAGAGAGGCGGAAAGGGTGCAAAAAAAGCCATCGATCTACGATCCAGGGGCGGCGTTAACCAATCCAGAAACCAGGGCCGTGTTTATTGCGGATGCTTTAGCGACCGGCCATGCCGCTCATATTGTGGCCTCCATAGGTGTGGCTATCAGCGCATTTGGGGCGGCCAAAATGGCGAGTCTGACCGGGATCACCGTGGCAGATCTGGAGCAGCTCTTTGGTACCCATGGCGATCCGGACCTTTATCGCTTGATGAAAGTGCTACACGTGCTGGGGGTCAGTTTATCCGTGACTGCAAGAACGCAGTGACGCGTCACGTGACGGCACAAAACCATGCGCGACCCTTATATTGAGCTACACTGTGGCCCAATATAGGAGGACTACCCATGTCCACAAATGCTGTCGTTCGTGCTCGTATCGATGAGCACATCAAAGAAGAAGCCGCTGCAGTACTTGCGACAATGGGCTTAACGGTTAGCGATGCTTTCCGCATGATGATGACCCGTATAGCGCAGGAAAAGGCGCTGCCATTCGAGCCGTTGGTGCCCAACGCCAAAACCGTTGCCGCGATGAAAGAAGCCCGGCGCGGAAAGCTGCAAAAGTTCGCCACCATTGATGATCTGATGGCGGATTTGCATGCGGACGATTGAGAGAACCAGTCAGTTCAAGCGAGATTTTAAGCGAGAGGCCAAGGGGCCGCATCGAGCTGACTTGGAGCCGGGCGGCCTGTTCATCAAGATTGTCACTGCCCTGATGAATGACAAACCGCTGCCGGAAAAACATCGGGATCATGCTCTGACTGGTAACTGGAAAGACCATCGGGATTGCCATATCAAACCGGATTGGCTGCTGATCTACTGCAAGCCCGACGATGAGCGCTTGCAGCTTGTGCGACTCGGATCACACAGCGAGCTGAGCCTATGACCAGCCAGGCTAAAGAGTGTGACGCGTCATATGACGGTAGAGCACCATGCGTCACACCATAGATGAAGCCGCGTCACTGATCGGCAGAACGCGCCGGTCCATATACCGGGCAATGACCGAAGGCCGTATATCATATGGCTTAGAGTCCGATGGACGTCGCTATATCGACACCGCGGAGTTACTGCGTGTGTACGGTGCTTTCGAGCCAGCGTCACAGAGCGTCACAGTGGAAATGTCACACGGCGTCACAGTGACTGGCGACCTCGGGGAGATCATCGCCAGGGCGGTGGCAAAGGCCGTCGCTGAAGCGGTGGAGCCATTGCGGCAAGAGATCGAGAAGCTACGCCTTGATAATGCTGAGCAACGCCTTATTGAGCACAACCCTGAGCCTCAACCTGAAAAAGCGCCAACCCCGGGAAAGCCAAAATTACCCGGGCCTGCCAAGTCTTTTTCCGATCTACTGGCCGGACTGGCCGATTAGTCTCGACGGTGACGATCTAAACCCAGTCCGACCCACGTACATCAATCCAGTCATTCAGCCAGTGCCAAGGTGATCTGGTTGAGTCTGGCATGTGCTGCTTCCCAGCTCTCACCAGGACGAGCGCGTTTGGCAACCTCAGCGTCTGTCAGCTTGCCAAGCTTTTGCTTCACCGGCACGGATGTTGGTTCTGGTTTGATGGCAAAGATCAGATGGGTGACGGTGCGTCCGGTCTTGCGCTGTGTGTAGCTCACACGAATATCGCTGTATTCGTTGATTTGTGCCACGGCTGTATCTAGGACTCGCTTTTTAAAGTCCTTAATTGCCTTGTATTCGTTGGTAAGGCCGAGACTTTCGCGCAGATTAGCGAGTGCCAACTCGCGTTTTCCGATTGTGAGGTACTGCACCAGTAGCTCGTAGAGCCGTACAGCGTGAACGCTCGACATGCCACTGATTTTCTCCAAACGGTATGACGTGAACTCGGACTCGAGACGTGTGATGTAGGGGATCACCCGAGGGGCGAACGTCAACTGAATTCGGCCTGTTCCGTCGATGTAAGCCTTGTCGCTGATCCATCGGGTTGTGACAGTACGGTCCTTACCGGTGTCCGGATCGGTGTCATAGATCGTCACCGAGCGGTCGAACAGGTCGCCCATCGCTTCTTTAAGTTGTCCGTAAACCTTGGTTTCGTTGGTCCCGAATGCCTGAGCGAAATCGCTCGCTGCAATCGTGACTGGCTTATCTGGCGAAAGGCCCAGCTGTTCGTCGCGACTACGACTGATGGCAAACAGGATGATTTGTTGTTCGACCAGGTTGAGCCGGTAGCTAGCTTCGACAAGCCGGTTAGATTTGACAACAACTTCGCTTTTCTCAGCCATCAGTAGTCCTCGTGGGGAGATCCACCATAGCATAAAAAGGACTATTTAATACAAGTCCCTTAATACCGCAAATCTGTCCCTTTATGACCGCAAATCTGTCCCTTTATGACCGCAAATCTGTCCCTTTATGACCGCAAATCTGTCCCTTTATGGAGGCTGTATGCCACGTAATACGTGGCATACAGCCCGACTAAAAGCTTTTAAAAGCATTAAAAGCATTAAAAGCATTAGTCCGAGTTACCCACAGCCATTTTTCCCTCACATAACGAACAAGGAATGAATAAGCGCCGAGCTTGCGGATTTCATGACTATTCGGACACTTTAAGGCAGGCAGCGACGCAGGATTTATCACTATCACTGACCTCTTTTCTCGAAGCAAAGAGATCTTCGTGGCGCGTATATGACAACAAATCCCTCCCTTTATGAACACTACAGGCCACATAACATAAGGCGTCTAGACGACCTCAAAGGTTTAAAAAGGGAAAAGTAAAAAGCGCGGCTCTGCCGGGGCACCCCTACGGGGTTCCCCCACTTCGTGGCTCCCCCTCCGGTAATAATGCCCAGCCTGCCGGCTGGAAACTTTGTTTATGCGCTCCAAGGAGCGCTGTGACGCCTCTGCTAGCAAGGATCATCCAAACGCCTGCTGCGGGCTCACAGACGACAAAGGCGAGTAATCAGGGGATAACAGCGAGCCGGATTTCAGTGTCGTCCTGATAAAGTGATGTTGCTATTAATCTTGTCTGTGCAAGCATTCGCTCTGGATCTGATTCCAGGGAGTGGGGCCCCCCTCAGGGGGTCGAGCTGGGTGAGCGCGTAGCGCGAATGCTCTGGGATTCTGTCTTTTTGTACCTTTGCCTTTTTGTACTTCCTATGGGTCTTCTATTGCCTGAGCAATAGCCGAAGCAATAGAACGACCAATAGAACGCCACATAGATAATCAAAGACAAAAGCAGAGCAACAGCACGCCATCCCTACGGTCTGTCGTGGCCGCCCTACGGGACGCCCAAACCTTCCGGGGGAGCGCCCCGTCAGGCTTTCAGGGTTCTGACTCGCTGCGCGAGCCTCCACCCTCTTTCCTCCCCCGCCCCCTGGACGGGCTTGTCTCGAAAATTCACCCGCGTGCGCGCCCGGCAAAGCCGGACCATCCTGCATTCTGCTATTGCGCGACGTCTCGTTGCGGTCCGTTATCCCTTTCTCGACTGCTTCATCGCGAATCCAGGATGGTCCGGTTTCACCTGACGCGCACGCAAGCGGTGCGGCCGGATGCTGCGCACCCTGGTATCGCCCTGAACGGGGTGCATAGAGGAAACGGGAAAAATCGTACGATAAGCCCTGTGACCCGCAAAGTTCGGGCATGACTCTGTCAGAGTGTTTGCACTTGCTCGGTTTGCCTTTCGTTTCTTGACTACAATCGTGGGAGCTGAAGGATCAGCTCCCCTCAACAAAAGCCCCGTCATGACTGACGGGGCTTTTGTTTTCAGTCCACATCGTTGAGCAGAGAACGACTAGATCATGGTGAGATGATGCCGGTAGGTATTCGCTCCATGTTCAGTCTTTCGCATTCAGCATCTGCTTCTATCTGTGTCGGGTAGGTGAACTGCAATCGCTGCTTATCTTGATTGTCATAAATATCAAACCCGCCAGGAACTGTAGTGGAGTGAAAGCGAGTTCCATTGCGAACCGATCCTGTTTCGATGGGGATCGCAGGAACAACAACAAATCTCTGGATCATCGTCGCGTCCTTGTGCTGAGTGAACCTTAACTAATAGCGGCATCCCGCCACTTCTTCAAGTTTTGATAAACCCAATGACAACCAAGCAACGTGAAGCCGTGGCCTGTCAGGTTGAGGTCATAGAGGTTTGTAGGGAAACGTCAGGAAAAGCCGAAATAGCCCCTACCTTGACGTACCTCCGTCATCCGATCTGACGCCAGGTTGAGGCGTACCCCATTCGGACACCGACTGCACAACGTAAGAGCTTGCAGGCTGCCAGCAGGGCTTATCGTACGATTTGTTCCGTTTTCTCTATGCCCCCCTGAACGGGCTGCACCAGGGCAGAACGGAAAAATTTGGCCTGGGGGCCATTTTCCCTCACCCCCCCTCGTGGGCTCGGGTGGCGTCTGTCCAGCTGTTTCCGCCGTCTTCGCCGGCGGTTTATCAGAGCGGCTAAGGCCGCTCTGGAAGCAGCTTTCAGCTGCCCCAAGTCTGCTCCGCTATCATACGATTTTCGCCTGGTAGCAAACTCATGCAGCGTTTAGCCAAACCCTCGGACTACGTCCGGCAAGACGTTCTCGGTCAATCGACCTACGTGCTTCCCTGGGAACCGCGGTTGTGTCCGGGAAATCCTACGGATGATCCTGAGTTGGGCGCTCAGCTCTACAACGATTTTGCTTGTGCAGCCGCCTTGGGCGTTACACAGCGGTCGGCAGCCGAGCAGCTAGCCGACATCATCGGTTGGACAATTATCACGCCTGGAGAGGCTGCCCGTGGTTTGGCGGCTGACCTCGCTGCTACGTACCAGGGCAAGCATCAGTTTCGAATGGAGGATCTGCAGCATTGGGACGAGGAAACCAAGCCGCATCGAGCGCACCTGGTTTTTCACACTGAGGAATTACGTGCGTTATCGGCGAGAACAGTCATGGCTTTGCGTATTCGTGCTGAAACCGTTCAGATACCGGATTAGGGTGTTGGCAGTTGCTAAGCCGGTGTCTGAACGGTCGTTTTTGGCTGGTTAATTACTCTCCGTACCATATGATGGTCATACCCCTATTTTTGCTCTGCCCATAATGTTTGGTTAAGGGACGGGCTTTAGCCCGTTCCAGAGCGAAGCGAGCGACTTGAACCACTTGTTAGGTGGCGCTTACTGCCCAGTCAAATCCCATTCTTTTATTATGAGCTCAGCCACAGAATGGAAAACTTGCAACTTATGCCTTGCGTCTTCAATGCCGATTGTCATGTCGTTAAGATAGCTATTGAACTGATCCCAGTCGATGCTAGATTGAGTGTCACTCTGCTCTCGATCGGTGAACTTGGACAGCAGTTGTGAGCGCAGGCTTTCGTATGTAACGTCAAATTGCTCATTGGCCCATAGGCCATGCATGTAGTCGCTCTCCGCCATGTTAATGACCTGCCAGGAGGCAGCGTGGGCTGTACTGGAGTCTTTGATAAAGCCAGACAAGCCTTCCTTCACGACTTTGGCAATTTCATCTGTATCCATGCTAGAGAAGTCGAGACCACTTTTGACTGTTACAAGGGTCTCTCCTTGCTTTAGTTTTATATTGCTAAAAATGCATTGGTCAATGACAACCTTAAAACGCTCTCTGTCTATGTTGATGAGGCACTCCATTGCCCCTGCTCCAGATTGGTGTTCGCTGCCGTGCGTTCGTAAGTATGCCTCTAGAACAGAGTATGGGACTTGGACGATTCCCGTTTCGCTCTGTCGAGCTACAGCGATTAGTAGTCGTGGCACATCAACTTTTTGTTGGCCAAATAATTTGTCAAGCAATCCCATTTCATCACCTTTCTGAATTTTGGCTGACGGTAAAACCGGTGCGCCACCTAACGTTTGGTTAAGGGGCGGGCTTTAGCCCGTCCCAGAGAGCGCAGCGAACGATTTTAACCACTTGTTAGGCCCGTGCCATAGCGCGCCCTGCCGATGTAAGCACATAAAATTTTCCTCGGGTTGTAAAGATCCCTACATTTGTTAGAGATTTACAAATTACTTCCTCATTGAGGGTTTTCGGGAAATATTTGGTAGTCAGCATAAATTTTCGATTTTTATTAAAAAATAAAAAATCCTTATCATTCATGGATAATGGATTTATATGATTACTGGATTTAATTTTTATCCATGCCAGCATTGTTTTTCGCTTATCCCACAGGAACCATATGGCAGTTATTCCCCCGAGGAGCGTGGCGATGTTCAGCGCGGTCAAATACATTGTGATTTTTCAATTTTGATATTGAATAATAGTTTTCCGTTGGCGTCGGTAATTTTTTGTATAATTCCCACAGATGAGTAACCAGTAAATAATCTCTCTCGTTCCTGAAGGCTTTCGCAAAAAATATTTCTTACTTGCTCACGTGTGCTTTCTTCTGCTGCTTTGATTTCGATGGGGCTTGCTGTAGCCGGAGCGTTGAGTCGATAGTTTTCAAGAACAAACATTGATCTATCTTCATCTATTATTGACTTATTAATTAAATACATTTCTTCGTTTATTTTTATTGGGTAGTGGTAATTTATGTTGTTTACGGCGAACTCATTTACAAACCATTTCAATTTTTCATTGTGTGTCGATTGTAAATCTTTGGTGTTTTCCGTTGCAATTTGTTTTCCGCTAAAGTTTCCGATAACTTTGGCTGCTATTATAACTAGCATGATTGCTAAAACTGATGCGATAGTTTTCACAGTGTACTCCAGCACCTAAATATTAATTATGCAACATTACTGACGCATTTGCAGAATGTCCACGGTCTGGTTTCGGCGCCGATCTACCCGGTGCGCCAAGCCTCAGCTGTCGCTTCACTCCTAAGTTATGCGACACACGCGCATCGTCAGGTTCTGAGGGCTTTCGTCTGTCGCATAAGTCAGTCGCAGGTGCTAGATTACCTGCAACGACTAATGCGACAGGTGTCCCCATGGAAAATGCAGGACAGCAGATTGGCTACGCTCGGGTTTCGACGCAAGGTCAGGAGCTGGAGCAGCAACGGATCGCTTTAGGGCAAAACGGTTGTCAGCGGATTTTTGAAGAGAAGGTCAGTGGGGCCAAGCAAGACCGCCCCGAACTTAGTCGGCTGCTCGATCACCTTCGCCCTGGTGATGTACTGACTGTGACGCGGTTGGATCGCTTGGCCAGGTCAACCACCGACCTGCTCCACATTGCAGAACGACTCAAAACCTTAGGTGCAGGTCTGCGTTCGCTTGCTGAGCCTTGGGCCGATACGACGTCTCCAGCTGGGCGTATGGTGTTAACGATCTTCGCCGGCATTGCTGACTTTGAGCGATCCCTCATTGGTGAGCGCACCAGTGCTGGCCGTGCTGCTGCCAAAGCTAAAGGCGTTCGATTCGGCCCAAAACCTGTTTTAACCCCAGAACAGATCGCCCATGCACGACAGCTGATCGACGGGGGGCAATCGGTTTCCGAAGTTGCACGGCTCCTAGGCGTTCATCGAGCCACGCTATACCGCGCACTGCCTCAATAGGTAGAACGGGAGAGACAGGATGAACAGCACGGATTCGGTACCGCGATTTATTGAGCCGGGCGACGACCAGGACGAGTGCCTGGCGCTGCCGCTCTACGTCACCCGCCAAGTCGATGACGAGACCCGGCGCGCTCAGGAGGCGCGCAAGCGGCTGTTGGCGGCTGCTGTACTGCAGTAGCAGAGGACCGACGCCTTAAACAACGGCTGAGCGTATGCAAAACAACCCCAAAAGAACGGTAGAAAAAGGCACGAGAACGGAAAAAGAACAGCAGGCGCAACGGATTAAGTCGGCTGAATAGGCGGGCAAGATAGGTGAAGTAGGCCTACCGGCCCACTTCACAGCTTGTCCATTCGCCTGCGGCTCAATGGAAAGTTTCGCGGGCGCGAAATGGTTACTTGGCCATTTGGGCACCAGTTGTATAACAAGTGCTATACAAAATTCTCCAGGTTTTGTGGGCTAAATCATTTGTTTTGTATCACAACTGTATAGCGTCAAAGAATTATTAGTTTTTAATAAATTTTTGAAAAATAAAGGTTTTTTCCATCGCCTGAGGTGCGTGATGTGTATTGAGATTTTGACCCTGTTAAGGGGGAAAATCTGGCTCTTCAAAGGGCGTAAAAATCATTCAGGTCGAAGACCGTGGCCAGTCGATGGCAGGTAAGGTGCAAAAGAGGTGCAGGGTGGGTGCAGGGTGGGTGCAGACCAGGTGCAAAACGGGTATAGAGCTGGTGTAAAGAGAGGCGGAAAGGGTGCAAAAAAAGCCATCGATCTACGATCCAGGGGCGGCGTTA
>NZ_SCFH01000018.1:0-9857 GCF_022496665.1 Pseudomonas sp. TMW22090 | reverse complement strand
GTGTCCACCCTTGAAGACACTGCCGTTACCGGCAGCGTCCTCACGGGTACCTCGAGCGTCGACGGCCCGGTCAGCGTGCTTAACTTCACCATCGGCGAAACCACCTACGCCGCTGGCAAAACGGCGACCATCGCCAATGTCGGCACCCTGGTAATCGGGGCAAACGGGGCGTACACCTTTACTCCGGCCGCCAACTACAACGGCAGCGTGCCAGTGGTCAGCTACACCGTCACTGACGGTTCCGGTGGCAATGTCACCTCGACCCTGAACATCAGCGTCACCCCGGTCGATGACAGCTTCACCGATGCCAGCGAAAGAGTGTCCACCCTGGAAGACACTGCCGTTACCGGCAGCGTCCTCACGGGTACCTCAAGCGTCGACGGCAACGTGAGCGTGGTCAACTTCACCATCGGCGCGAACACCTACACCGCCGGCAGTGCGGCGACTATCGCCAATGTCGGCACCCTGGTGATCGGCGCGAATGGGGCGTACACCTTCACCCCAGCCGCCAACTACAACGGCACAGTGCCAGTGGTCAGCTACACCGTTACCGACGGTTCCGGTAGCAATGTCACCTCGACCCTGAACATCAGCGTCACCCCGGTCGATGACAGCTTCACCGATGCCAGCGAAAGAGTGTCCACACTTGAAGACACTGCCGTTACCGGCAGCGTCCTCACGGGTACCTCGAGCGTCGACGGCGACGTGACCGTGGTCAACTTCACCATCGGTGCGAATACCTACACCGCCGGCAGCACCGCGACCATCGCCAATGTCGGCACCCTGGTAATCGGGGCAAACGGGGCGTACACCTTTACTCCGGCCGCCAACTACAACGGCAGCGTGCCAGTGGTCAGCTACACCGTCACTGACGGTTCCGGTGGCAATGTCACCTCGACCCTGAACATCAGCGTCACCCCGGTCGATGACAGCTTCACCGATGCCAGCGAAAGAGTGTCCACCCTTGAAGACACTGCCGTTACCGGCAGCGTCCTCACTGATACCTCGAGCGTCGACGGCGACGTGACCGTGGTCAACTTCACCATCGGTGCGAATACCTACACCGCCGGCAGCACCGCGACTATCGCCAACGTCGGCACCCTGGTAATCGGGGCAAACGGGGCGTACACCTTTACTCCGGCCGCCAACTACAACGGCAGCGTGCCAGTGGTCAGCTACAACGTCACCGACGGTTCCGGTAGCAATGTCACTTCGACCCTGAACATTACCGTTGTGGGTGTGAATGATGCACCGATCGCCGCACCGGTTACCGTCACAGGTACCGAAGACACCCCGCTGGTCCTCGGCTGGTCGACCTTCGGCGTCCGCGATGTCGACAGCCCCGACGCCAGCCTGGGTGTAAAAATTACCGGCCTGCCGGGTGACGGCAAATTGCAGTACCTGAACGGCTCGACCTGGACCGACCTTACGCCTAACCAGATCATCACCAAGACTGACATCGACGCGGGCAAGTTGCGTTTCATGCCAGACACCAACGAGTCTGGCGCCAACGATAACCCCAACGGCACGGGCAACAAGCTGGCTGACTACGCGCAGATCCAGTTCCAGCCAACCGACGGCTCGCTGCTGGGCAACACCGGCACGATCAAAATCGACATCACCCCGGTGGCAGATGCACCAACGCTGAACGTCGCCAGCAACAACGTCACCTCGACGGGCTTGATCAAGGAAGTCTGGACCGGCCTGGCTGGCCTGGGCACCAACGGTAACGGCGCGCCATCCGACACGCTGAAATCGGTGATCGATGCCGCCGGCAAACCAAACTCCAGCACCACCGTCGGCAACGTGCAATCCAGTGGCGACGTGGCTGTGGGCACCGCGTCGAAAACCTCCGGCCTTATTTACCTTGAAGCCGGCAAGACTTACACCTTCAGCGGCAGCGCTGACGACAGTCTGTTGGTGACGATTGGCGGCAAGGATGTAGCCAGCGCGCTGTGGGGTAAAGGTGGAGCCATCTCCGGCGCAGGCTTCAAGCCGACCACCAGCGGCTACTACACCATCGATATCTACCACCACAACCAGAGTGGCCCGGGCAGCTATGACGTCAACCTGTCGATCAACGGCGCCGCCGCTGTCGACCTGAGCAGTTCCGGTATCCCGCTGTACACCGGCGTGGCCAACCTGGCCGCATCCGGCGTGACGGTGTCCGAGCTGCACGGCGCTAACGGTGAAGGTTACTACGAGGGCTACAAGCTCAACGAAGGCGCGGAGAACGGCAGCGTACACCTGTCGAAGATCACCACCGCACTGACCGACACCGACGGCTCGGAAAGCCTCAGCGTGACCATCAGCGGCTTCCCGAAAGGGATGGTGCTGAGCGACGACGCGGGCCACACCTGGACCGTGGGCACCGATGGCAAGGCGATAGTGACTGGCTGGAACCTGGCCAACCTGACCCTGACGCCACCGGCTTACTACAATGGCAAGTTCGACCTGACCGTGACCTCGACTTCTACCGAGCAACTGGGTGGTTCGGCTTCGAGTACGGCGACGATTCCGGTCACCATCTACCCGGCGACGTACAACCCGATCACGTTGACGTCGGGCAACGACGTTCAGGACGGCACCTTCGGCAACGATATTATCGTGGCAGACATCGCCGGGCTGACGACGATACCGGGCCAGAACTACAACATCGCCTTCATGGTCGACAGTTCGAGCAGTATGAGCTCCGCCTCCGTGACTTCGGCCAAGAACTCCCTGATTGCGGTGTTCACCTCGCTGATCGCCAGCGCCACGTCCCAAGGTGCAAACCCTGGAACCGTAAAAGTGTTCCTGGTGGACTTCGATACGCAGGTGAACAAATCGATCTCGGTCGACTTGTCGAGCAAGGGCGCGCTGGACAGCTTGAAAACAGTGCTCGAGAGCATGAAATCCGGTGGCTGGACCAACTACGAGGACGTGTTCAAGACTACCGCCAACTGGTTCCACAGCGAGGAGGCGATGAGTAACTCGGGTGCGCAGAACCTGACTTATTTCATCACCGACGGTGCACCAACGGCCTACACGTCGTCCGAGCAGACCAATCCATTGGTAGTCGATTATCACTGGTCGAACGGCAACGCCGACATCAATCTCGACAGCCTGATGAAGGCCGGTGATTACATGCCTGGTACCGCGTTTAACACGATGATCGGCGGCCAACTCCGGACATTGGTCGATGCCAACGGCAACGTTTACAAATGGACCCAGAACGATTCCGGCGAGTGGAAACCTTCGAAGATCGGTAACAGCCTGAAGATTCACGCCCAGGGTGATGGGACTTACGAACTGTCTTACAACACCGGGGAAGGCAAGGTTGATCGTGACAGCGCCTACAATGCAGGACTGGCACTGGCACTGTTCGCAGCCGCCAACTCCACCGTACAGGCCATTGGCTTGAACAACGCAGTTACCGAAAACGATCTGGCTCCGTACAACACGACCAAAGGCAAACCGCTGGCCAACATCAACCCTGATGACCTGGCTAACGCGATCCTCGGCCATAGCGAGGCGACATTGCCTGGCAGCGACACCATTAACGGCGGCGATGGCAACGACATCATCTTCGGCGACCTGGTGAGCTTCAACGGCGTTACCGGTGAGGGCTACACCGCGCTGCAAGCGTTCGTCGGCCAGGAAACAGGTGTCGAAACCAACAAGGTCACCCCAAGCAACGTGCACCAGTTCGTGACCGAGAACTACAAGGCGTTCGACATGTCCGGTGCCCATGATGGTGCAGATACCCTGCTGGGCGGCACCGGCGATGACATCATCTTCGGCCAAGGCGGCGACGACAAACTGTACGGCGGCAATGGCAACGACATCCTGCTCGGCGGAACCGGCAACGACCTGCTCGACGGTGGCGATGGCAATGACATCCTGATGGGTGGTAAAGGCAACGACACCCTGATCGGCGGTTTGGGTGGCGATACCTTCGTCTGGAAAGCAGGCGACACCGGTACCGACGTGATCAAGGACTTCAAGGCCGCCGAAGGCGACCGTATCGACCTGCGTGATTTGTTGCAGGGCGAGACCGGAAGCACCATCGATAACTTCTTGAAGATCACCACAGTGGACGGCGTCTCTTCCCTGCAGGTGAACTCTGCCGGTAAGTTCAACGGTGCCGACGCAGCAGCTGCCAAGGCCGATGTGACGATCAAACTCGAAGGCAACAACTGGTCTACCGCCAACCTGCACAACCTGATTGCCGGTAGCGATCCGACCATCAAGGTTGATCACAACAACAGCTGATAGCCAGCGGATGGCCGCCCAAACCGGGCGGCCGTCACGTTTGCGACAATCACCCCGGTGACGATTTCGTCGTCGCACCGCATACTCGTGCGCAGTTGTCCTATGCTGCTGACAGCATGAAGCTGGTCCATTTCTGAGGGATGCTCAATGTTTTACGTGCAACGCGATGCGCAAGGCCAATTAGTGCGCGTGGAGGCGGCGGTTTACGCCGAGGCCACCGAGACGCTGCCCGCGGATCATCATGAGATTCAGGCGTGGTACGCCAACGAAGTGATGGAAGTCAGCCTCAAACAGCTCAAGCAGAGTGACCTGGAAATGATCCGGGTACTCGACGACTTGATTCAGGTGCTGACCAGCAAAGGCGTGATTCGGGTGACGGACTTGCCGGCGGCGGCGCAGGCCAAGCTGATGGACCGGAACCAAGCGCGTGAGGCGTTGGGTGGATTGAGTCACTTGATTGATGATGAAGAGACGGGGTTGATTTAGGACCGTTGCCAAAGCAAAAGATCGTCCGATCGCGGCCCGAGCCTTCGGACGATTTTTTGTGCTTCTGAAGTGTTTACTCCCAGGGCTTGGGCTCACCAAACAACTGGCCTTGCACCCCATAAAGCCCCATCTCGCGAATCACCGACAACTCCCCTTCAGTCTCGACCCGCTCAGCTATCAGCGGCAGATCAATGCTGTGCGCTGCGCGCTGAATCGCCTCGATGAACAGGCGCTTGTCGCCCTCCTGATCAATCGCACGGATGTAGCTGCCATCGATCTTCAGGTAGGCCAGGCCGAGGCGTGCAAGGTTGCCGATCATGCTGAAGCGTCCGCCAAAACGTTGCAGGCTCAGGGAGAAGCCCAGTTCACGCAAACGCTTGGTCAGTTGTTCGAGCACGGCTTGCTCGGGAATCTGTTCCTCGCCGATTTCCAGGGTCAGGCGCGGCCCCATGTTCGAATGTGCGCGCAAGATCTCGAACACCTTGTTCAGCATCTGCGGATCCGCCAGCGTGGCCGAAGACAGGTTCAGCGCCAGTGACTCGTCATGACCGGCCATTTGCTCCAGCACCAGTTCCAGCATCAGCCGGTCCAGGCGTGCGGTCCAGCCAAAGCGCTCCAGCCAGGGCAGGAAACGCCCCGCCGGGATGGTCTGGCCCTGATCGTCAATCAGCCGCGACAGCACCTTGTAGTGCAGCACCAGCTGCGGGTCCTGACTGGCGACTACCGGCTGGAAGTAAAGTTTCAGGCCTCGATTTGTCAGTGCCTGATCCAGCAGATTGTGCCAGGCATGGTGGTCATCCGCGACGCGGGACGAGGCGCTGTGATCCAGGCAGGCCCAGCTCGGTTCACCCTGGGTTTCCGCCTGCGCCAGAGCCTGGTCGGCTAACCCGATGACCGCCTGTGGTGAGTCACCATGGACAAACGGTGCCAGGCCCAGGGAGGCAACCGAGGCCACATCGGTGGCACCCGTGGCATGCAGGCTCGCCAAGGCGCTGTCGAGATTGCGCGCCAGTTGCAGCGCTTCTTCGCGGACCAGCCCAGGGGCCAGCACGGCAAACTCGCCGCCGCGAATGCGCGTGACCAGGTTGTGAGTCTCGGGATACTTGGCGCACTCCCGCGACAGCTGCTCGCCGACCGCAATCAGCAACTCGTCGGTGCGCTGACCGCCGAGACGCTGGTTCAAACCGGCCAGATCCTTGACCCGTAGCAACAGCAGATAACCCGAGCTGGCCTGCTCCGGATTGCTCACCCGGGCATTCAATTGCATCTCGAAGTACCGCCGATTGGCCAAGCCCGTGAGGTTGTCCTGGTACGATTCGATTCGCAGTTTTTCACTGCGCTCGGCCTGCTCCTGGAACAGCGCCTTGAGCTTCTCGACCATCTGGTTCATGGCCTGGACAACGCGTCGCAATTCGGGGGTGCGCGGCAGGTCCGGCAGGCTGAGAAACTCACGCCGGGCAATCGCGTGGGATTGCTTGACCATGTAGTCCAGGGGCTTCAATTGCCGACGCAGCAGCAGCGCACCCAGCACCGCACTGACGGCGCCACAGAGCAGCAACCAACCCAGGCTGCCCAGTGCGCTCTGCCACAACTTGGCCAATGCAAACATTGGGTGACTGACGACCTCGACCCGCGCCGCCTGCTCCCAGCCACGGCTGACGATGGCATCACCACCGGCGGGCTCCAGCCCGATCAGCTTGACGAACCAGTCGGGCACGTTGGTCACCGCTGGAATGCCGCTGCGCTCCACGATGACGTTGTCGTTGCTGACGTCTATCACCCGAATGCTGGCGTAGTAGCCACTGTCGAAAATCGAGCTGACCAGCAGCTCGACCATCGCCGGGTCATCAATATTAGGCGTCAGGGACAACGCCAGGGCCGTCGCTGCATCCTGGGCGTGGGAGCGCAGCTGGTTGACGTATTGGGTCCGCGAGCTTTCCAGGCTGACCATGAAGCTGCCAGTGAAAGCGACTACCAGGAACAGACAGATAGCGATCAAAAGCTGTTTGAACAAAGACATCTGAGCGCGTGCTCCTAGTAAGTCGTCTCGACCGGAAAACCTTCGGCCTGCATTTTCTTTAACACATCCTGCCAGCGGGACAGGCGTTTAGTGTCGCTGACTTTCTTGTTGCCCTTGGCGCCCGGAAGGTACAACCCTTCTGCGTTGAAAGAGTAGACCGGCAACAGGTCGGTTCGTTGATTGGCGGGCTTGATTGCATCGATCAAGCTGTCGAGCACCAACGGCATCGCCTCGGGACTCGAATAGTAGGTCAATACCATATGCGCGCGATTCTGGCGCAGGGCCTTGACGTAGGTGATGCGCAGTTTGTCACTGGAAACACCAAGATGGCGCAGGCTGAAATACTTGGCGATGGCATAGTCTTCGCAATCTCCTGCGCCCTTCCACAACGCTTCGACCGGCGTCTCCCAATAATCAACCTCGTTCCACAGGTCGATATCCTCCACATAACGCACTTTGCGGTTGAAGAACTGATTAACCAGATTGAGCTGCTCGAGTTCACCGACCTGCTTTTGTGTAGCCAATAAATGCTGCCAGGCGTCAATGCGTTGCTGCCCTTCGCCCAAGGGCCCGTACAATGCCTGGGCACGGCGACTGATCAGCGAGAAATCCCAATCGGCATGCAGGCCGCCCAGCATGACGCCAGCCAGCAGCAGGGCGCATGAGAGCCAGCGCAAAGTCCGAGGGATCGCGAAACGTACCGCCAATGCGAGGCATCCAGATCAGGCAGGTGGAATTCGGTTGATGGTGCAGGTTAGCCCGACAAAAGACAATGGCACGATGAGATCACTGATAGCGCGCTAAACTTTCAGGGAGGCCGCCGGTTTGACATCTTGTCCGACAGTCTCTAGTGTCAATTTGGATCCAATATCATTAAAACTTATTCAGGGTGCGTTGTGACACAAAAGCCCAACCCTCTAGGCAGTATCAAGATCAACGCGCCAATCCCCGCACACATGGCCCGCGCAGTGATTGAAGAGACCTTGCGCTCGGCGATTCTCGACGGCCGAATCCCGTGTGGCACAGCGTTGCGTCAACAAGACCTCGCGGATTTCTTCGGGGTCAGCCGCATGCCGGTTCGCGAAGCACTGCGTCAGCTTGAGGCGCAGTCGCTGCTGAGCGTCATCGCACACAAAGGCGCCGTTGTTGCGCCGCTTGTTCAAGGCGATGCGGTGGAAACCTACGCACTGCGCATTCTGCTGGAGTCGCAGGCATTGCGTCTGTCGATCCCCCTGCTTACAGCCGAGGACATTGAACAGGCAGCGCGGCATATCGATGATCTCGAGACAGAGCGCGACTTTACCGAGATCGGTCGTCTAAATCGCCTCTTCCACATGGCGCTCTACAGTAAAGCGCCCAACCGCAGGCTGTTGCGGCTGGTGGAGGACGGGCTGAATGAAGAGGAACGCTTCCTGCGCTTCAATCTGGAGGCGATGAACCTGGGTGAATTGTCCCAGGAGGACCACCGGGCGCTGTTGCGCGCAGTGGGGGACCGTGATGTCGAGGGCGCAGTGCACTTGCTTGAACAGCACCTCAATCGTGCGGTGGAAGTGATTACGCGTTATCTCAATAGCCCCGAGCAATAGCCGTTCCAAGAAGGTTTGATCGATGTCATTCGACAGACGCGGGGCGATCAGTTGCGTAATTGGCTTTCGGTGAAAGACAATGCGACTAATTATCATTGTGACATCCGGGCAGCCGCATCATGTCTTCATCACCGTTGGCAGCACAGATGCCTGATCAACATGTCGTGAGACAGGCTATCCACTGGCTCCTGCGCTTGCGCAACAACGCTGGCAATTCCCGGCTGCGCCTGCAATGCGATGTATGGCGCGCGGAGCGCCAGGAACACGAACTGGCCTGGCAGCGTGTCAAATCCCTGCAGGCCGAGCTGAACAGCGATCCGCGCGCCATACCAGGCGCCCCGGACCACTTGAATACCTCGCCAGCCAGTGCCTTGGGCGTAGGCCGCCGGCAAGCCCTGAAGATGCTCTCGGGCTTGCTGCTGGTGGGTTCGACAGCCTGGTTGGCCAAGGACGCATACCACTGGCAACAATGGACCTGCGACTTCGCCACCACCACTGGCGAACGACGTGGTTTTCAGCTGCCTGACGGCACCCGCCTCGAGCTCAATACCGCCAGTTCGGCAGACCTGGATTACACCCCTCATCAGCGACTGATCAAACTGACCCATGGCGAGATACTCGTGACCTGTGGCGGGATCGATCAAGCCGCCTCGTTTGATCGTCCGTTAAGAGTGCAAAGTGTTCATGGATTATTCGAGGGAGTGGATGCCCGGTATGTCCTTCTTCAGGAACCTAACCACACCCGGCTCAGCGTAACGGCCGGCAAGGTGATCATTCATTCACCAGTGTCCGCCGCTGGCGTGCCCATTGAGGTGCGTCCCGGGCAAAGTTACCTGGTCGATCACCAACAAGCGTCGCTGGCGTCACCGCCTGACCTGGAGCCAGGTACGTGGGTGGACGGCCTGATGGTTGCGCGAAATATGCGTCTCGCGGACTTCCTGGACGAACTGGGCCGCCATCGGCATGGCCACCTGAGCTGCGCCACAGATATTGCCGACCTACGCCTCACCGGGGCATTCCGTCTGGACGACACTGACCAGCTCCTCGTTGCCCTGACGCACGCCCTTCCCGTCCAGTTGCACTACCGAACGCGCTGGTGGGTGACCCTGCAAGGCAGAGCCTGAGTCATCAGTGATGGGCAAGTGGCATTGATAGGGTGCTAAACGACAAAACCCCTGTCTGCGTTAGCAGACAGGGGTTTTGGAATTCAATCTTGACGATGACCTACTCTCACATGGGGAAACCCCACACTACCATCGGCGATGCATCGTTTCACTGCTGAGTTCGGGATGGGATCAGGTGGTTCCAATGCTCTATGGTCGTCAAGAAATTCTGTGACCCGCCCGTTACAGCAGTAACGTGCAGGTGAAAATGAGTGACTTCTACAAAAACAAAACCCCTACCTGCATACGCAGATAGGGGTTTTGGAATTTAATCTTGACGATGACCTACTCTCACATGGGGAAACCCCACACTACCATCGGCGATGCATCGTTTCACTGCTGAGTTCG
>NZ_SCFH01000017.1:0-10119 GCF_022496665.1 Pseudomonas sp. TMW22090 | reverse complement strand
CACTCTCCACTCTCCACTCTCCACTTTGGCACCTAGATGCCGGGGCAGCGAGGATCCTCTATCGATGTAGAGGTGCTGCGGTCGGCCCGCTGCCGGGGGGAGGCGTCCATACCATCTGAAAAAGACTCCCAGATTTGCTGAAATACTCGCCTCACACGAATCGAACGGTTGAGCCCCGATGAAACAGATGTCTTTCGCCGATGCCGAGTATGCCGGCAAACGTAAGCAGACCCGTCGTGAGCACTTCCTGATCGAAATGGATCAGGTCGTACCCTGGAAGGGCTTGATTACCTTGATCGAGCCGCACTATCCGAAAGGCGAAGGCGGTCGTCCGGCCTATCCGTTGCTGGCCATGTTACGGGTTCACTTGATGCAGAACTGGTTCGGCTATGGGGCCGTAGGTGCGCAGGGGGGGGGAGTTCTGGACGGTGTTCTCTGAGTCTGTCCTGGCTCGCGTTCAGTTTATTCTTCCTCTGACGGATCACTACGCGGAGACGGTTGAGGTCATTCCAAATGTGAATGAATCGGCAACGATTTATCGTTTATTTAGTCAGTTATTCGTGATGGAAAATGATTCGAGAGTGAGAGTATTGAGGTTTTGATTTTGTAATTTCAGTGTTTTGAATAATATTTAATACATTGCCGGTATTGTTGCTGGCGAAAAATTTAAGTTTTGCCTGTGAGAGCGCG
Source organism: Pseudomonas sp. TMW22090 (assembly GCF_022496665.1). NCBI lineage: Bacteria > Pseudomonadati > Pseudomonadota > Gammaproteobacteria > Pseudomonadales > Pseudomonadaceae > Pseudomonas > Pseudomonas sp. TMW22090. The sequence goes on along the minus strand of NZ_SCFH01000017.1, from coordinate 9,429 downwards.
AGATGAAGTTTAATTTCGTGTAAATGCGCGCCTGCGCGAACTAAAAGTACAAAGGTGATGTAATGGCTAAGGCCGCTGATGTTGTCGTGCAATGCTTGGAAACTGAAGGTGTCGAGTACGTATTTGGTATCCCAGGTGAGGAAAACCTTGATTTACTTGAGTCGCTACGGCGCTCCAAACAGATAAAGCTTGTTCTTACAAGGCATGAACAATCAGCTGGCTTCATGGCCGCTACTTACGGTCGTCTGACAGGCAAGACAGGAGTCAGTTTATCGACCCTTGGCCCTGGCGCTACAAACCTGGTGACGGCAGGAGCCTATGCTTACCTCGGCGGTATGCCGATGCTGATGATCACCGGACAAAAACCAATCAAAAAATCTAAGCAAGGTCGTTTTCAGATTTTGGACATTGTGGGCATGATGGCGCCGCTGACCAAATACACCCACCAATTAGCTTCAGCGGACAACATTCCCTCTCGTATCCGGGAGGCTATTCGCTTAGCTGAAGAGGAAAAGCCGGGGGCAGTCCACCTGGAACTCCCAGAAGATGTGGCTGCAGAGCATACAGACAGCACACCTATTCCTCCTAACCTGACTCGACGGCCACTGGCAGAGTGCAAATCCATACAAGCAGCAGTAGCGAAGCTCAAGGAAGCGAAAAGTCCAATTATTGTCATTGGTGCTGGTGCCAACCGCAAAATGACCGCAAGCGTGCTTCTTCAGCTTGTCGAGAAAACAGGGATTCCCTTCATTACCACGCAAATGGGGAAGGGGGTTGTCGATGAGCGCCACTCAAAGTTTCTTGGTAATGCTGCGTTGTCGTCGGGAGACTTTGTACATCGCGCTCTGGATTCGGCTGACCTTATTGTTAACGTAGGCCATGACGTTATCGAAAAACCACCGTTTTTTATGGTGCGTGGTGGAACTGAGGTTATCCATGTGAATTTTCGGTCTGCTGAGGTGGATCCGTTCTACTTCCCGCAGATTGAAGTCGTCGGTGATATTGCCAATTCCATTTGGCAGATCAGTCAAGCGCTCACTGACCAGGAACAATGGGATTTTACTCGAATTCTTGCAATACGTGAGGCAAACGAGGCTCAGATTATCGAAGGGGCGGATGATGGACGCTTCCCGATGTATCCACAGCGCGTTGTGGCGGATCTGCGCAGAGCTATACCCTCTGAAGGTATTGTAGCGTTGGACAATGGCATTTATAAAATCTGGTTCGCCCGTAACTACAAAGCGCACATGTCTAACACCGTTCTGCTCGATAACGCGCTTGCGACGATGGGCGCAGGTCTACCCTCCGCTATGGCTGCTCGTTTGGTTTATCCAGACAAGCCAATCGTCGCGGTATGCGGTGATGGTGGATTTATGATGAACAGCCAAGAGCTTGAAACTGCGGTTCGAATGAAGATGAACTTGGTTGTGGTTATTTTGCGTGATGACGGTTACGGTATGATTCGCTGGAAGCAAGCTCAAATGGGCTTTGAGAATTTCGGTCTGGACTACGGTAATCCTGACTTTGTTTTGTATGCGCAAAGTTACGGCGCCACGGGACATCGCGTAGAAAGTGCGGAAGAGTTTCTACCTCTAATTAAACGTTGTATTGAGTTGCCAGGAGTGCATGTCATTGACTGTGCTGTCGATTATTCGGAGAACGACTTCATCCTCAATAGTGCCTTGAAGGAGCGTAGCGCTGCGCTATAGGTGATTTATAATAGCCGCAACAAGTGGTGGGTGAGAGCGAAAACTCTCCAGGCTGATATAGCTTAGGATAAATAGCCGAAAAATTTCAAACGTAGGTTGGCTAAACTTAGACAGTTGGGTAAAACGCCATGGCTAAGGGGTTTTTAAACTAAGTACACTGGCTATCCAATTGCCTCGGTTGTGTATACAGACTTTTTGTGTTGGCGTGTTTCCCATCGTTGAGTAATCATCGATGGGTTTTTTTAGTTTTTATCTAGTCTGGATGCAGTTTGAGTGAAGTCTGGATTGCGACTTAATTAACGAACGGCTTTCGGCACAAATGGACTGGCGGACGGCGTTTCGAACAGTGTTTCAAATTTAACTAACGGTAACTCTAAGATTTCAGTTCGAAGGTGCAACTTCTCCGATGAAGGTACCGAAGATGCCGTCTACGACAGCCAGGCTATTCGTGGTTTTGTCGGCATCGACCTGGGCCGTGAGTCGGCACCGGATGCCACCACTTTGCTGCGATTTCGCCGCTTGCTGGAAATCCATCAGCTGACGCGGGTGCGGTTTGAAACGATTAACCAGCATCTGGCCAGCCGGGGTCTGCTGCTCAGGGAAGGCGCTATCGTCGACGCGACCCTGATCGCCGCGCCGCCTTCGGTCAAGAACCGAGAAGGCAAGCGTGATCCTGAGATGCATCAGTCCAAAAAAGGCCATCAGTGGCACTTCGGGATGAAGGCCCACATTGGTGTCGACGCTACGTCGAGACTGGTGCACAGCGTGGTAGGGACGGCCGCCAACGTGGCGGATATCACCCAGGTCGACCAGTTACTGCACGGTGCCGAAACCTAAGTTTCGGGTGACGCTGGATACACCGGTGCGGCCACGCGACCGGAGCATGCTGAACGGGACGTTTTCTGGTCGATTGCAGCACGGCCAAGCAGTTACAAGCACCACGGCAAAGGCAGCGTGCTGTTCCGGGTCAAGCACAAGATAGAATACGCCAAGGCGCAACTGCGCGCCAAGATCGAGCATCCCTTCCAGGTAATCAAGGTGCGTTTCAATCATCGAAAGGTTCGCTACCGTGGACTGGAAAAGAATACGGCGCAGTTGTTCAGTCTGTTTGGGTTGGCCAATCTGATGCTGGCCAAGCGGTATTTGCAACGGGCGGCGGGATAAATCCGTCTGAAAGGCGAGGCTGGCCCGAAAATCAACAAAATGAGGGCAGAAATCGGCCCCAGAAACGCAGAATAAGGCCGATGGGTTGAAAATGCGGCTTGAAAATGGAGGACGGCGCAAACGGGTTAATTGTTCAGCGTCTCCCTAAGAAATTGGTATAGGCCGCTAATGCGGCCCTACTTGAGTTCAGGCCAGTTCAGCCAGGGTCCTGCAGAGGGCTTCGAGGAACATATCGTTGTCTTCCGGGCTGCCCACTGATACCCGCAAGTAGCCAGTGTAGCCAGCATCTCGCCAGGGTTTGACTATCACCCCAAACTGCAGCAAGCGTTCATTGACGACTTCAGCTTCGTGCGAGGTTTCAAAGAACAGAAAGTTGGTCCATGACGGCGCCACCTTCAAACCCATCTCGTGCAGGGCAGCACACATGCGCCGGCGTTCGCTGGCCACTAGTTCTAGCCCTCGTTGCAGGTGCTGGTTGTCGGCAAGGGCGGCGACCGCGGCGGCCTGGGCGACCCGGTTGACGTTGAATGGGGTGCGCATACGATCGATCAGCTCGCTCAGCAATGGATCGCTAGTGATCCCGTAACCGACGCGCAGACCAGCCAGGGCGTAGGCCTTGGAGAATGTGCGCAACAGCACGAAGGGCTTGCCGCTAGCCTGCAGCAGAGCCAGGCAGTCAGGGTATTCGGCCTCTACCTGGGCATATTCGAAATAGGCTTCGTCGAACACCAGCAGCGTATGCTCAGGCAGGGCATCAAGTAGGCGCTGCAGTTCGGCCGTGAAGAGGATACTGCCGACTGGGTTGGATGGGCAGGAAAACATCAGCAAGCGGGTACGAGGTCCAAGGGCGGTGATCATACCGTCCACATCAAAGCTGCCGTCAGCTAGCAACGGCACACCGCGGACCTCGGCGCCGACCGCTTGCGGGTAGATCAGATGCAGGCCGAACGCCGGCAGCACAGTGACCACTTCATCGCCGTGATCAAGGAAAGTGCGCGCCAGGATGCCCAATAAGTCTTCCGACCCGTTGCCGAACACCAGATAAGCTGGATCAACATTCAGCTCGATGGCCAGGGCGGAGCGAAGCTCAGCGCATTGCGGGTCGCAATAAATCGCGCAGTCAGCACCGGCACTGACGATCGCTGCCGCCACAGCGGGCGCTGCGCCGAGGGGATTTTCGTTGCTGCCAAGCTTGGCGATGCGGGTTAACCCGTAGCGCTGGCGCACTGTCTCGCTGGACAGGCCGGCGTTGTAATTGGGCAGGGCGCGTACTTCGCGGCGGGCCAGGGCTTTCAGTATATGTGGGGCGGTCATATGATCTGTTCCTCTTTCTTGTCCTGCCAGAAGGCATTGCGGTCCAGGTAGTTCTGCAGAAACTGCTGCAGGCGCGGGTGTTCGTTGTTGTGAAAAATTTTCTCCGGCGAGCCACAAACGGCGATCTTGCCTTGGTCGAGGAATGCCACTCGGTCGGCGACCTGGGCGGCAAAGCCCATTTCGTGGGTGACCACCACCATGGTCATGCCATCGGCAGCGAGGGATTTCATGACCTGCAGTACCTCGCCGACCAGCTCCGGGTCGAGCGCGGAAGTAGGTTCGTCGAACAGCATAATCTTCGGCTCCATGGCCAGGGCGCGGGCAATCGCCACGCGCTGCTGCTGACCGCCGGAGAGCTGCGCTGGATAGGCATCGGCCTTGTGCACTAGACCGACCCTGTCGAGCATGGTCAGACCCTTGGCGCGCGCCTCGGTCTGAGGCAGCTTGCGCACTTGCACCAAGGCCTCGATGACGTTGCCGAGCACGCTCATGTGCGGCCACAGGTTGAATTGCTGGAACACCATGCCGACGTTACGTCGTACCTGGTTCAGCTGGCTGCGGCTGGTGAGTCGGCGTAACGGGCCGGGTTGCCAGCCGAGCAATTGGCCCTCGATATAGATCTCACCTTCGTCGTATTGCTCAAGGAAGGCCATGCTGCGCAACAGTGTGCTCTTGCCTGAACCGGAGGGACCGATCAGGCAGATCACCTCGCTGTGGTGGATGTCCAGGTCGACGCCTTTGATCACCTGCAGGCTGCCGAAGTGTTTGACCACCCCACGCAGTTTTAGGATGGGGTCGACGTTTTTGGTGGAAGTGTGCATGCGCTTACCTCATTGAGCAGCGGGTAGATAGCCGCCGCTGTCATGGCAGTTTCGTGCCGCTGCGCCGGGCAGCGGCGCCTGTCTCAAAGCACTTCGCGGGCGATGAAACGGCCTACGCGTTTTTCCATCCACATGCCGGTGCGCGAGCACAGCTCGACCAGCAGCAGGTAGCTGATACAGAGCACCAGCAGGGTTTCAACGAATGCGAAGGTGGAGGAGCCGATGCCGGTCAGGACCATGGTCAGTTCTGGAATGGTGATGATCGACAGCACAGCGGTTTCCTTACACATGATGGTGATCAGGTTGATCAGTGCCGGCAGGATGATCACCAGCATCTGCGGAACCTCGATGCGCAGGATACATTTCCAGCGGCTGATGCCCAGGCAGTTGGCAGCCTCCAGGTGACCCTGAGGGATGGAGAGGAAGCCGCCGCGGAAGATCTCGGCGAAGTACACACTGCCGTAAATGCCCAGGGCGATTACGCCGGCCGGTACCGGCGCAAGCTCCAGGCCCAGGCTTGGGCCGCCGTAGTAGAGCAGGAACAACTGCACCAGAAACGGCGTGCTGCGGATCAGCTCGATATAGACCCGCAGCACACCGCGCAGGAACCGACCACCGAACAGCTGAAGAAGCGCGACCAGCAGGCCCAATGCCAGGGCGAGCGCCACACCGCTGGCCCAGGTGGCGAGAGTGATACCGAAGCCGCTGGCGATTTCTGGTAGGCGATTGGTGATGATCGAAAGGTCGAAATTCATGTGGTCTTACCTCCCATGCGCCGTTCCAGCCAACTGCCGCAATAGGCCAGGGGCAGGTTGATCAGGCAATAAAAGCTCGCTAGCAGCAGGTAGTTCTGCAGGAACAGGTAATCGCTGGCGGCCAGGTTCTGTGCCGTGCGGGTCAGGTCGGCGATACCTACCACGGAAATCAGCGAGGAGGCCTTGATCAACAGGATCATCTCGTTGATCAGCGCAGGCAGCGTTAGACGCACCGCTTGTGGCAGCTTGATTCGGAACAGCATCCGCAGGGGACTCAGCCCCAGCATCCCTGCCGCTTCCAGCTGACCTTCAGGAATGGCGAGAAAGCCGCCACGCAGGATTTCCGCGATATAGGCACCGGCTGCGAGTGACAGGCCGATGATTGCCGCGGTCATGGGGGCAATGTTCGGCAGGCCAATACGTGGCAGGAAGTAGTAAATGAACAGCAGTTGGACCAGCAGCGGAATACCGCGGAAAACAAAGATATAGGCGCCGCCGAGCCGAGTGAATAGCGGCCGGCGCGATAGGCGCAGGCTACAGATGCCGACGCCAATGACGAAGCCGAAACCCAGGCCGGCTAAGGCAGCTTCCAATGTCACGATCAGGCTCGCTGCAAGCAGCGGTACGTTCTGGATCAAGATTTGCCAATCAAAAAGCATGACTCTCACTCCAAGCGTTCAAGACCATCCGACAGCAGCCCTCAAGCCCGGCGGGTACGGCGCGGGCTCAAGGAAATGTTTTTACTGCGTGTGCGGGGTCTTACAAGCTTGGGTCAACTTCGACCGTCGGTACCTTCATCTCGGCACCCAGCCATTGCTTCTGCAGGCTGGCCAGACGACCGTCGGTATTGAGCTGGAGGATTGCCTGATTGACTGCGGCGATTAGACTTGCGGAGTCTTCACCCTTGCGGCCGACGAAGGCGAAGTAGGAGGGTTTGCCGAACGGTGGCTGCACCACCTTGAAGGCCTGCGAGCGCTGGGAGGCGACGAAGGAAATGTTCGGCAGCGAATTGGCGACAGCTGCGATGCGACCGGCGCTGAGGTCGGCGTAGGCCTGGTTGTTGTCGACGTATTCGCGGATGGTTACAGGTTTGGGTAGGGTGGCAGCGTAAGCCTTCAGCTCGTCCAGTTGCGCTGAGCCCTTACTAGCGCCGACGGCCTTGCCGGCGATGTCGGCAGGTTGGTTGATGCTGTTATCATTGGCGCGCACCATCAGCGCCACGGTGGCTTCGGCCATTGGCAGGGTGAAATTGTAACGCTCCTTGCGTGCCTTGGTGACGATCAGTGGGCCGCCGACCAGGTCGAATTTGTTCGCTTCCAGACCGGGCAGTACGCTTGCCCAAGGCAGGTCGAGAAATCGCACCTTTACCCCTAATTGCTCGCCGATCAGCTTGAACAGGGCGGGATTAAGCCCTTGCTGCTGGCCTTTTTCTAGATAGTCAAAGGGGGCAAACTGCATTTCTGTGCCTATCACCAGCTCGCCGGCCTTTTTCACTTCGGCCAATTGGTCGGCTTGGGCGGCGAAGGGCAGCAGAGTCATCAATGTGGTGATGCACAGGCCACGCAGGATTTTACGGTGTTGGCTCTTGCTTTGCATCGAGTAGCTCCTCAGAGGATTGTCAGGTTGTGACTATTGTTGTTATCGCTTCGATGAATCAGCAGTAAGGCGGTTGTGGGTGGATCCGGTGTTGGCTTAAGGCAGCACTTTGCCGGGGTTGAGTAAGTTGTAGGGGTCGAAGCTCTGTTTGAGTTGGCGCATGACCGCAAGCGTCTGTGGGTCGACCGAGTGATGTAGAAAGTCGCGTTTGAGCAGACCGATGCCATGCTCGGCTGAGATCGAGCCGCCCATGTCGCCGACGGCGCTATACACCAATTCTTCCACGGCAAGCAGCGGTGCTGGTTGTGGCAGCGCGTTACAGTCGAGGGTCAGGTGCAGGTTACTGTCGCCGATATGGCCGAAGTAGTAGCTACGCTGGCCCGGCCACTGTGCCTCCAGGCGCTGGCAGATGTCGTCGACGAACTCGCCGATCCGGCCGATCGGCAGGCTGACATCGAAACTCAGTGGGCGCATGCGGGTGGGGAACTCGCCGGAGGCTTCGCGGATTTTCCACAGATGACGGGCCTGGGATTCAGAGCTGGCAAGGACCGCATCGAGGACCTGCTCACCTTCCATGGCCCGATCCAGGAAACTTTCCAGGGCCTCACGCGTGGCGCAAGTGTCGAGCAGGACATAGAGCGGGTAGTTGTCATTGAGCGGGGCATGGGGGTTTTCCAGCTAGCTCACGCCCAATTGGTAGTAGTCCGGCCACATGAGTTCGTAGGCTTCTGGGGTGCCCAGTTCCCGTTGCAGGCAGCGCAGCAGGCTGACGGCGCTGGCATAGTCTGGCAAGGCGCACAGGGCGGTGGCCATGCTGCTGCGGGCAGGCGCCAGCTTGAGTACGGCGCGGGTGATTACACCCAGGGTGCCTTCGGAGCCGATGAAGCATTGCTTGAGGTCATAGCCGGTGTTGTTCTTGATCATTTTGTTCATCAGGTTGAGCACCCGACCATCGCCGAGCACCACCTCTAGGCCCAGCACCTGGTCGCGGGTCATGCCGTAGCGGATCACGCTGTTGCCGCCAGCGTTGGTGGCGATGTTGCCGCCGATATGGCAGGAGCCGCGTGCGCCGAGGTCCAGCGGGAACAGGAAGCCGGCTTCGGCCGCGGCCTGCTGGATTTTTTCCAGCCGAGTGCCGGCGCGCACGGTGATAGTGGCTGCCGCGCTGTCGATTTCCTCGATCCCTTCCAGGCGCTCAAGCGACAGGGCGATATCGTAAGCGCGGGGCTCTGCGCCAGCCGCCAGCCCGGTCAGGCCACCCTGCGGTACCAGGCTCTGGCGCGCTGCGTGGCAGATGCGCAGTGCACTGGCCACCTGCTCGGTGTTGCGCGGCAGCAATAGGGCGGCCGGGCGTGCCGGCGCATTGTTGGTCCAGTCGCTGTGGTGCTGTGGGCTGATTGCCTCTCCCGTGAGTACGGCAGCCTCGCCCAGCGCTCCACGTAACTGGGTGAGGGTCTGTTGCAGTTCGCTCATAGGACTCTCTCTGACAAGAAAGTTGGCGTGCCGGTGGTGTTGCTTGAGGTTTACTTCAGGCTTGTACCTTGGAGGGGTCGGCGTGTTGTTGGGTCAGTGGAATCAAACGATCAGACTGTTCTTCGGCAATCAACTTGGCCAGGTGACGACGAAAGCGCAACGGGCCTGAGTCAGTGGCTAGATCAATGTTGGGCGTCTGCTTGTTGGCCATACCTAGGTGCACGGCACTGAGAACGACCCGATCTTCGGCAAAAGCATGACGCACGTCCTCGTCGAACTGGCGTGAGATCTCTTCATTGTCCTGGTCGAAATTTCGTACTTGGAACCAGTAGTAGCGAGTGCTTGCTTCGTCGATGGGGGTCATGAAGTTATAGGAGTTCATCAGGAATACCTGCTCGTGCAGCTCTCCCTCATCGGAGCCAGTCCCTGCCGGGGTGAACAGCGCCTTGATAATGGCCTGTGCAGGGTAATGCACCTCATAGTGCTGTTTGCGATCGCAGTTACCGCTGAATTTGACGAATTTTGCATAGAAGGGCGCCACTTCGACATCGCGCATCCAGCGAGAAACGACCACACCGACATCACTGACGGTGGTCT
>NZ_SCFH01000016.1:0-39126 GCF_022496665.1 Pseudomonas sp. TMW22090 | reverse complement strand
GGGCTACCGGGGTGCCGTCACTCTTGCGGTACAGCACCACCGATTCACTGAGCAGAGTGACGGGGTACAGATCTTCGCCCAGTTCGGCTTCGCTGGCGGCGACATACCACGCGTTTCGCAAAAACATAGAACCATCCTCATTATTCTTATTTTTTCGCCCTGTTCAGCAGGGGCGACTGTTATGCAGAATACGGGAATGGATTGATGCGAACAGATCAGAAAATCTGTCGAGTTGTTTAGATAAATTAAACTGATGTGATATTTGATCAGGCTAGTACGGCTGTGTGGAACCCTCTAACGTCGCCCGAGCCGGCATCTTGCGAATGGGAAAGCGTATCGCTTGATACCAACATCCGTGCAACTGCACCTGTGGGTAGCAAAAAACCGGATGATAATAGTTGGCCACCAAAGGACGAAAATGGCGTTAAGCGACACTAGCTCGTGCGCGCAGCACCTATGGCAGAATAAGCAGATTGGGCGGATGGCAGTGTAGCACTGCAGGTATCATTTTTACAGGGTGAACAATGAAGTTCGGTAATAAACGCCAACGAGGCGCCGAGCAAGAAAATTGTGAATGCCATTCATTGAAGGATTGTAAGTCTCTCTTCAAGCCGTATTGTTAAGCCAGCTTAGGTTGGTTTCAAAGTTACACTTCAAGCCATTAGGTGGAATGGTAATCCACCTGACTGGCCGGTAGCAATTTTTCTAGGAATAGCTCATCGCTAGTTGAGCATGTAGGTCTAATAAATAACAGGTAAGCTGAGCAGCCAATCCTTTTGGGTGTGGCTGGTTTTTCACGCGCATACATAGGTAATATGTGCACCCGATTGTAGGCTTTGTAGTGCTTCAAGAGAGCTTACTTTCGATATTGCTCAATTCCCCAAGAAAGCATACGTTCTAACAGAGTTGTTAACACTGCCTGGGTCGGAGTCGCCAGGTCTTCGCGGTAGCAGAACGGCTCAACCTCTTCCATATACGTGCACTGGCCCAACTCCAGTTGCACGGCATGGATGTTTTCGGCCGGGTTGCCGTAATGCCGGGTGATGTGGCCGCCCTTGAAGCGTCCGTTCAGCACATGGCTGTAGTCCGGGTGTGCGGCGCAGATCGCTTCCAATTGAGTCGCAAGCTGTGGATCGCAACTGGCGCCATTGAAGGTGCCGAGGTTGAAGTCCGGCAGTTTGCCGTCGAACAGGTGCGGGATGATCGAGCGAATCGAGTGGGCATCGAACAGCAGCGCATAGCCGAATTCGGCTTTGAGGCGCGCCAGCTCCTGCTGCAAGGTGCTGTGGTAGGGCGTCCAGATCTGCTCCAGGTAGGTCGCGCGCTCTTCTTTCGAAGGCTCCAAACCTTCACGGAACAACGGCACACCGTCAAACAGCGTCGCCGGGTACAGGCCGGTGGTCGCACCCACGTACAACGGTTTGTCGTCGGACGGCCGGTTCAGGTCGATGACGAACCGCGAATACTCGGCGGCCAGGGTACTGGCGCCCAGTTCGGCGGCGAACTCGTAAAGCTGCGGGATGTGCCAGTCGGTGTCCGGCAGGCTTTTCGCGGCCGGGATCAACCCGGCCTCGACCGCCGGGGTCAGGCGCACACCGGCGTGGGGCATGCTGATCAGCAGTGGCACGCGGCCTTGTTTGAAGTTCAGAACCTTATCCACAACTGCTCTCCTACAGACTCGTTTCGACGCCGTGACGCACGACGCGTTTTTCCAGATCACCGCCCAGCCAATACGACAGGTCAGCGGGACGATCGATTTGCCAGGCGACGAAATCCGCGACCTTGCCCACCTCCAGCGAGCCGTGGGTGTCGGCCATGCCCAGGGCAGTGGCGGCGTGAATCGTGGCGCCGGCCAGGGCTTCTTCCGGGGTCATACGGAAACAGGTGCACGCCATGTTCAGCATCAGGCGCAACGACAATGCCGGTGAAGTGCCGGGGTTGAGGTCACTGGCGATGGCGATTTTCACCCCGTGCTTGCGCAGGGCGTCCATCGGCGGCAATTGAGTCTCGCGCAGGAAGTAGAAAGCGCCAGGCAACAGCACCGCGACCGTGCCGGACTTGGCCATGGCGATGGCGTCGTCTTCGGTCATGAACTCCAGATGATCGGCGGACAGTGCGTGGTAACGCGCCGCCAGGGTCGAACCGTGCAGGGTCGACAATTGCTCGGCATGCAGTTTCACCGGCAACCCCAGTTCCTGAGCGGTGATGAACACCCGCTCGACCTGCGCCGGGGAAAACGCCAGGTATTCGCAAAACGCATCCACCGCATCCACCAGCCCTTCGGCGGCCAGGGCCGGGAGCATCTCGGCGCAGATGTGATCGATGTAGTCGTCAGCGCGATCGGCATATTCGGGCGGCAAGGCGTGCGCGGCCAGGCAAGTGCTGCGAACGCTGACCGGTAGTTCGGCGCCGAGACGGCGGATGACCCGCAGGATCTTGCGTTCGCTGGCCAGGTCGAGGCCGTAGCCGGATTTCATCTCGACCGTGGTCACGCCGTCGTGCATCAAGCTTTTCAGGCGCTTGGCGGCGCTGGCGAACAATTGGTCTTCGGTGGCCGCGCGAGTGGCACGCACAGTGCTTGCAATGCCACCACCCGCCGCCGCTATTTCTGCGTAACTGACGCCTTGCAGGCGCTGTTCGAATTCACCGCTGCGGTTTCCGCCGAACACCGTGTGGGTGTGGCAGTCGATCAGGCCCGGCGTCACCCAGGCCCCGTTCAAATCATTGACCGCCGGGTACTCGCCCGCCGGCCGTTCAGCGCGCGGGCCAATCCACTCAATGTGCGCACCGGACGTCACGATGGCCGCATCCTCGATGATCGAGTAGACGCCTTGCGCCATGGTTGCGACGTGGCAGTGTTGCCATAGAGTTTTCATCCGTGGTCTCCGTTAGGGTATTGACGGGGCATAGAAAGATCACGGGACCCCTGGACCTTACGTCCTGACGCCGGTTTCACCCACACTAAATAGGCGACTGCGAGTAAGGCAATCCAAATTACTCCGACGATTAATGCTGGTTGTGTATCCGAGAAATATCCCAGTACACCAATGATAAACAACATGAAGGTAATGGCTGCTAGAGGGGCAAAAGGCCAGAACGGCACCGGGAATTGCAACTGGGCGACTTGTTCGCTGCTCATGGAGCGACGCATGGCCACCTGAGTGACTAGAATCATCAACCAAACCAAGACCGTGGCAAATGTGGCAATCGAGGCGATCACCAGGAAAACCTTTTCCGGGATCAAGTAGTTCAATGCCACGCCACCGAGCAAGGCTGCGCCCATGACTAACACAGTCATCCAGGGCACGCCATGTCGAGATAGTTTGCCAAAGACTTTTGGTGCATGACCTTGCTGCGCTAGGCCGTACATCATCCGACCGGCCCCGAATATCTCGCTATTGATCGCTGAGACTGCTGCGGAAATCACAACGATATTGAGGATGGTTGCCGCCGAACTGATCCCCAGATTGTCGAAAATCTGCACGAAGGGACTGCCCTGACTGCCGATCTGCGGCCAAGGGAAAATTGCCATCAATACAAACAAGGTCAGGACATAAAATAGCAGTATTCGTATTGGTACCGCGTTGATCGCCTTCGGCAACACCCGTTGCGGGTCTTTGGCTTCACCGGCAGTCACACCGATGATTTCGATACCGCCGAAGGCAAACATCACCACCGCAAACGAGGCGATCAGGCCACTGAAACCGTTGGGCATGAAACCGCCGTGTATCCAGAGATTGTTGATACCAATGTCCGTCGAAGGGTTCGCACTGTACATACCAAACAGAATGATGCCGAATCCACCAAGTATCATCGCGATAATGGCCCCGACTTTGAGCAACGACAACCAGAATTCCATTTCACCGAAAACTTTCACCGTGCACAGGTTCAGTCCACCAATCAGGCATACAATGCCAAGTACCCAGATCCAGCGTGCAACCTCCGGAAACCAAAAGCCCATATAAATACCGAAGGCGGTGACGTCGGCCAAACCCACGATTATCGTTCCAAAAGCGTAAGTCCAGCCGAGGATAAAGCCGGCCATTGGCCCCAGATAAGTACTGGCATACTGCCCGAACGAGCCAGCCACCGGGTCGCGTACTGACATTTCACCCAGTGCGCGCATCACTATAAACACCGCCGCACCACCAACCAGGTACGCTAGCAGTACCGCTGGGCCGGCCATTTGGATGGCCGAGGCAGAACCGTAAAACAGCCCGGTGCCGATAGCTGACCCCAGCGCCATGAATCGAATATGTCGAGCCGAGAGCCCGCGTTTCAAGCCTGTTGCTTGCTGTTGCATTGCGCATCTCTATTTATTTTTATGAGCGTAAATTGACTTAAGTGAAAACCCGCTCCTTGATGGGAGCGGGTAGGACTTCTATCAGCTTGTCTGCGCAAAGGAGCCAAAGGCCCCTCCCTAATTACAGGCTGGGCAGCAGCTGGACCGGTACCAGCTCATTCAGGCAACGCGAAGCCAGCAACTCGGTGGCCGCGTTGATGTCCGGCGCGAAGAAACGGTCTTTCTCATAAAACGGCACTTCTTTACGCAGAATCGCCCGGGCCTGCTCCAGTTTCGGCGAGGTCTTTAGACCGTTGCGCAGGTCCAGGCCTTGAACCGCTGCCAGCCATTCAACGGCGAGAATCCCGCGGGTGTTTTCGGCCATTTCCCATAGACGCTTGCCAGCAGCCGGGGCCATGGAAACGTGGTCTTCCTGGTTGGCGGAAGTCGGCAGGCTGTCCACCGAGTGCGGATGCGCCAGTGCCTTGTTTTCGCTGGCCAGTGCCGCTGCGGTCACCTGGGCGATCATGAAGCCGGAGTTCACGCCGCCGTTGGCCACCAGGAACGGTGGCAGTTGCGACATATGTTTGTCCATCATCAGCGAGATACGACGCTCGCTCAGGGAACCGATTTCAGCAATGGCCAATGCCATGTTGTCCGCGGCCATGGCCACCGGTTCCGCGTGGAAGTTACCGCCGGAGATCACGTCGCCTTCAGCGGCGAACACCAACGGGTTGTCGGACACCGCGTTGGCTTCGACAGCCAGCACTTCGGCAGCCTGGCGGAACTGGGTCAGGCAGGCGCCCATGACTTGCGGCTGGCAGCGCAGGGAGTACGGATCTTGAACCTTTTCGCAGTTCTTGTGCGAATCGGAGACTTGACTGCGCTCGCCCAGCAGGTCGCGATAGGCGGCTGCGGCGTCGATCTGGCCTTTCTGGCCACGGGCAGCGTGGATACGTGCGTCGAACGGAGAGCGCGAACCCAATACCGCTTCGACCGTCAGGGCACCAACAGCCACAGCACCAGCGAACAGATCTTCACCTTCGAACAGACCACGCAGCGCGTAAGCAGTGGAAACCTGAGTGCCATTGAGCAACGCCAGACCTTCTTTCGCAGCCAGGGTCAGCGGCGTCAGACCAGCAACTTTCAGTGCTTCGGTCGCTTCCATCCACTCGCCTTTGTAACGCGCCTTGCCTTCACCCAGCAGCACCAGCGACATGTGCGCCAAAGGCGCCAGGTCACCAGACGCGCCCACTGAACCTTTCAGCGGAATGTGCGGGTAAACCTCAGCGTTGATCAGGGCAATCAGCGCATCGATCACCACACGGCGAATACCGGAGAAACCACGGCTCAGGCTGTTGACCTTGAGCACCATGATTAAGCGCACCAGGTCGTCGCTGATCGGTTGGCCGACACCGGCGGCGTGGGACAGCACCAGCGAGCGCTGGAGGTTTTCCAGGTCTTCGCTGGCGATGCGGGTCGAGGCCAGCAGGCCGAAACCGGTGTTGATGCCGTAAGCGGTGCGGTTCTCGGTGAGGATTTGTTCCACGCAAGCGACACTGGCTTCGATCTGGGCCGAAGCGCTGTAGTCGAGCGTCAGTTTCACCGGCTGCTGATAGACATCACGCAGTTGGGCCAAGCTCAGTTGACCGGGAATCAAGTTAAGCGCAGTCACATTCATGCTCCTTTCGAGGGTTCTTTAAATCACTAACCAGACGTTCCGGGTGATTCCGTTATCAATCGCTGCCCGCATTTGCGGTGTAGCGCGTTGGCACGCTGGTTTATTTTGAAATCAAGTAGTGGTTAGCTGCGTTTTTACAGCGATGCGTGGCCGTGGACCGCTATTACATTGCGGTCCGCTTTTATCAACCGGTAATCATTGGCAGGTTCAGGCCCTGTTCCTTGGCGCAATCAATGGCGATCTGGTAACCGGCATCGGCGTGACGCATGACACCGGTGGCCGGGTCGTTATGCAGCACGCGAGCGATACGCTCGGCCGCTTCGTCGGTACCGTCGCAGACAATCACCATGCCCGAGTGCTGGGAGAAGCCCATGCCGACGCCGCCGCCGTGATGCAGGGATACCCAGGTCGCACCGCTCGCGGTGTTCAGCAGGGCGTTGAGCAGTGGCCAGTCGGACACAGCATCGGAACCATCCTGCATCGATTCGGTTTCACGGTTCGGGCTGGCAACCGAGCCGGAATCGAGGTGGTCGCGACCGATCACGATCGGCGCCGACAGCTCGCCGCTGCGTACCATTTCGTTGAACGCCAGGCCGAGTTTGGCGCGCAAGCCCAGGCCGACCCAGCAGATACGTGCCGGCAGGCCCTGGAAGCTGATGCGCTCGCGGGCCATGTCCAGCCAGTTGTGCAGGTGCGCGTCGTCCGGGATCAGTTCCTTGACCTTGGCGTCGGTCTTGTAGATGTCTTGCGGATCGCCCGACAGTGCCGCCCAACGGAACGGGCCGATGCCACGGCAGAACAGCGGACGGATGTACGCCGGTACGAAACCCGGGAAGTCGAATGCGTTTTCAACGCCTTCTTCCTGGGCCATCTGACGGATGTTGTTGCCGTAGTCGAAGGTCGGGATGCCTTGCTTCTGGAAGTCGAGCATCGCTTTGACGTGCACCGCCATCGATTGCTTGGCGGCCTTGATCACGGCAGCAGGTTCGGTCTTGGCGCGAGCGCGGTATTGCTCCCAGGTCCAGCCGGCCGGCAGATAACCGTTGAGCGGGTCGTGGGCGCTGGTCTGGTCGGTGACCATGTCTGGACGCACACCGCGACGGACCAGTTCCGGCAGGATTTCCGCCGCGTTGCCCAGCAGCGCGATGGAGATGGCCTTGCCTTCGGCGGTGTACTTGGCGATACGGGCCAGCGCGTCGTCGAGGTCTTTGGCTTGCTCATCGACATAGCGGCTTTTCAGACGGAAATCGATGCTCACCTGTTGGCATTCGATGTTCAGCGAGCAGGCACCGGCCAGGGTGGCGGCCAGAGGCTGCGCGCCGCCCATGCCACCGAGACCGGCGGTCAGTACCCACTTGCCTTTCAGGTCATCGTTGTAGTGCTGGCGACCGGCTTCGACGAAGGTTTCGTAGGTGCCCTGGACGATGCCCTGGCTGCCGATGTAGATCCAGCTGCCGGCGGTCATCTGGCCGTACATGGCCAGGCCTTTGGCGTCCAGTTCGTTGAAGTGCTTCCAGTTCGCCCAGTGCGGCACCAGGTTGGAGTTAGCGATCAGCACGCGCGGGGCGTTGCTGTGGGTCTTGAACACGCCGACCGGCTTGCCGGATTGTACCAGCAGGGTCTCGTCATCATTCAGGTTGGTCAGGCTTTCGACAATCTTGTCGTAGCATTCCCAGTTACGCGCAGCGCGACCGATACCACCGTAAACCACTAGTTCTTTAGGGTTCTCGGCGACTTCCGGATCGAGGTTGTTCATCAGCATGCGCAGCGGTGCTTCAGTCAGCCAGCTTTTGGCGGTCAGCTTGTTACCACGCGCAGCGCGGATTTCGACATTACGGAAATTGGATGGCTTGCTCACCAGGAATCCTCTTGAAATGGCCGAATAGCCCTATTTTTTTTGGTTTGTCACCAGATTGCCTATACATGTAATCATGTATATACAAGCATAATCAAGAGAAATTTATGTTGCTTGTTCTTGTTTCTGGGGGGGGGGGGCAGCAGATTCAAAAACCGACCTAAGCCCGTTGCCGCTGACCGAAAACTGATCCAGGGGGACGGTAGAAATGTTGGACTACCTGGAGGTAGTTCATGTATTCATACGAAGATCGCATCCGAGCAGTCAAGCTCTACGTCAAACTGGTGAAGCACACCGGGGCAACTATTCGTCAGTTGGGCTACCCGACGAAAAACTCTCTGAAGAGCTGGTATGAAGAGTAGGAGCGATGCCTCGACCTGTCGCGTGGCTACGTGCTCTCGAAGCCGAAGTACTCATCGGTCCAAAGGGAAAAGGCTGTCGGGTACTATCTCGACCACGGGCGCTGTATCGCCTCCACCATCAAGGCTTTGGGCTACCCGGCACGGGATTCGTTGCGTGCCTGGATTCACAAATTGCACCCCGAACTGCACGCGCGCGTCGTCGGTCAATCTGACGAGCTAGCGATGAAGCAGGCCGCGGTCATCGCGCTGTGCACGCGACAAGAAAGTGCGAACGCCGTGGCTCAAAAGCTGGGCGTGTGCAGGCCGCGTTGTACAACTGGAAAATCAGCTATTCGGCCCAGAGGCATCCGCATCCATGAAGTGGCGACAAGAACTCCATCGTCACCGGAGCGAGAAGAGTTGGAGCGGCAACTTGAATCTCTTCGGCTCGACGTGCGCCGTCTGCAGCTTGAGCACGACCTGTTGATGAAAGCGAATGAGCTCATAAAAAAAGATACGGACATCGACCTGCAAGTCCTGACCAATCGGGAGAAGACATTGCTGGCTGATGCCCTGAGGCAGAGGTACTCCTTGCTAGAGCTGCTTGACGCGTTGGGCTTGGCCCGAAGCTCCTATTTCTATCATCGAGCCCGAATGCAGGTCGCGGAAAAGTAAACCGAAGCGCGTCGTGCCATGGCGTACATATTCGAGCGCAATCATCGTTGCTATGGCTGCCGTCGGATGCAAGCTTCGTTGAGCAGGCAGCGTGTGCGCCTTTCAGAGAAGGTGGTGCAGCGCTTGATGAAGCAGGAGTGCCTAGTCGTCGCCAAGCCGAAACGGCGTCGATACGGTTCCTACCTCGGGGAGATCAGTCCGGCGCCGGAAAACCTCCTCAACCGCGACTTCACGGCCCTAGCTCCGAATGAGAAATGGCTGACCGACATCTCGGAGTTCCAGATCCCGGCCGGCAAGGTGTACCTGTCCCCCATGATCGACTGCTTCGATGGTAAGGTCATCAGTTGGTCGATCGGCACGCGTCCCGACGCCGAGCTTGTGAACACGATGCTGGATGCCGCTGTCGAAACGGTGGCCAACAACGATAAACGGCCTGTTGTTCACTCCGATCGTGGCGCTCACTACCGCTGGCGCGGCTGGTTATCGCGCATCGCTGAGGCGAAGCTGATTCGTTCGGTGTCGCGGAAGGGATGCTTACCTGACAACGAGGATTGTGAAGGCTTATTCGGCCGGCTGAAAACTGGACTGTTCTATCCTCGCAACTGGCAGTCAACGAGCATCGAGCAGTTCATTCAGGCCTTGGATTCATACATTCGCTGGTACAACGAGAAACGAATCAAGATTTCTCTCGGCGCTCTCAGTCCTGTTGAGCATCGTGAGAGCATGGGCCTCGCGGCATAACCAGTCCAAGTTTTTTGCCGCACCCCCGGTGGGTCAATCAGCGCCAACAGTTTAGGGGATATTCTGACTGCGGAAGCATTGATAATCCTTGCGATTCTCGCAGGTGCATTCGTACTAATGCCGGTGGTATTGGTTTGACATTTCAACGTGATCGAAAGAGCAGAGGTCGATCACGAACGCTCGGCCTATCTCGCAACTCGTGATATTCTAACGAAATTGCCGAAACACTACCTCTTCGCCGATCGTTTTGATCAGGCCCTTTCAAACTGGACAGTGAGTGGTACTGCGTTTGCCGTACTGTTGTTCGATCTGGATCATTTCAAGGAAATTAACGACAAGTATGGCCATGAGGTCGGTGGGCTGTGCCCTAATCATGGCCAAAGTCTGGGCTCGTTGCTGAAAGCGGCGGATCAGGCAATGTAGGGCGTTAAACAACTGGGATGCAAAGGAGTTACTATGACTGAGTTCCCAGGAGCTTGAGATGCTTACAAACACTACGTTTTTCCCGAACACCGCAGTCGCATAGTCAAGTCCACATGAGGCTAAGGAAACCAGCGCATGTGAATATCCTTGAGGGAGCAGTTGGCCTCGATGCGGCGATAGCCCTCGTCATACATCTCCAGCGCTCGCAATCCGTCTGGATGGGTCAGGCTAAAGCCTATCGTCAAGGTTGCCACTCCGCAATTGAAGGCAAAGCGCACTACATCCTCTGTGCCTGACTGTATGGCTTTTTGATTCCTGACCTCCAGGTCGTTGCTCATTATCAATGCTGCCTGAAAACGCCGAGCTGCGAGTTTTTGCAGGCTTATCAAGTCCGAGAGGGAATTCTCGAATACCACCCCTGAGGTTTGGAGTGCCATTGCTTGGGTTGAGTATTCGTAATCTCTGGTGATGCCAACGACAGTGCTAGGCGGCAAAATAAATTGCCCATCTGGCGGCTTCGGCAATGGAGCATTGATATGTTCAAAGATGTCGTTCCTCACTTTGAAGATTGGTCGCGCAGCCAGCTTGATCCTGGCTTCGAATTCTGGTTGCCAGCTCATGTTGAAGCAGGCGGTGACTTGGCCACTGAGCACCAAGTTGTTGGCGCTGACGGGTTTCAGCATAGGCCAGGATGCAAGTCGGATCATTGATGCCGAGCTGACGACTGAGCGCTTGCAGCACCTCATCCGGAACGGCTGAAAAGTCTTCAGGGAAGGTGCCCAGGTAGCGGACGCTGGTCAGTTGCGTGGCGTAGCCGAGGCGGTTGTGTTCGCCGCGCAGGGGCAGGAGGGCTTTGTGGTCGTCATCGCTCAGGTGAAAATAGCGTTCCAGCTCTTCGCGGCTAGGAGGATCGACATAGCGACCAAAGCCGTCGCGTTGCTCTTGAGTCAGAAAGTCAACCGGCATCGATCACAGTACCTCGGTGCAGACCGCTCCAGTACCATCGCCCGTTGCAGGTTATTGATCATGGCACCCACGTTGGCAAGCTGCAGGATAGCCTGAAGCTTGGGGTAACGACTGGCGCGACGAATTTCATCGAGCTGTGCCCGTGAGGTCACTACCTCGAAACGTGCCGCCCGCCAAGCCTGGTAGATCGCATCGGGCGCGCCATGGGGTGAAATCAGCGCGCTGAACAAGATGTTGGTATCCAACACGACCCGCATCAGCGCCTACGTGCCCAGTGGAGCGCTTGATCAACTGCTTCGGTCAGTTCTGCCTCATTCAGAGGGGCGTTAGCGGCCTTGGCCTGTTCGGCGCTCAGTACAAGGATGTGTGCCCGCACCGTTTCTTCGATGAAGCGCGACAGATCGCCCTTATGCCCACCGCCTTGGCTGGCTAGAAACATGCGAAGCGATTGGTCAGTGTCGGTGGAGACAGCGACGTTCCAGCGAGTGGTTTTCATGATTTTCTCGTCGAAAGGTGTTTATGTGCCTATACACTCACCATACGTCACTCTGCAACAGTTCGAATAAACCTTAGTTTTGTCGAACTTTGACGCGACATGACTCATGTCAATTTAAGAGAACAGCACCAATTGATGAGCTCTGACCCACCTTGTGCATGGGGTTTCTGACAAGCAAGCATTCAGAAACCCTATGCATCATCTTTGTCTATGCTCAGAACTCCCCTTCACGAAAGTGAGGCATGGAGCATGGCGCCGGAGACACTGTTCATTACCGAGCGTGGTCTGTTGACGAACAGAAAGGACCCCACGACATGACCCAGACCGAGAAAACCCCCGAGCAACTTCAAGCGCGCATTGCCGAGTTGAAAGCCCAGTATCAGCAGCTGCAGGACAATTACGACGATGAAGTTCTCTTGTGCTCAAGCCTGCTGCGCGCCTTGGTCAAGCATGCCGATTGCTCGGCTGAGCGTAAGGCCGACGCGCTGGAGTACCTCGTCGATGCGCGCGCGGGGTATGGCTGAGTGGACTGCTCATAACGTGGTTTATGGTAAATCAGAGCAGCATCAGAGCAGCAAGGGCGCGGCTCTGATGCTCCGCTTCCGACCAACAAAGGTCGGTGGCGATAGTGAGAAGCGTACTAAAAGTGGACCGTACTAGGAGCGATTCAGTTTGCGTCGATTCTCAGTGCGCGTATATAGCTATTCTGATTTTCAAGGTTGCGAACATAGCGCTCAATATGTAATTTGCTCCCAGGTTTTAGCCAATTGAGTGCGCCTTTCACGACAAACCCCAGCATGAAGTCTGCTCCTGTGAGTCGATCTTCGACTAAGAATTTCCTACCCTTTAGATAGTCGTCTAAATATGAAAAAACTTTATCAAATTCCGCTCCGGCGTAATCTTCGAGAAACTTGAGATCAGTTCCAGATTTAATTTCAAATTCGTTAAATACCTTCAACAAAAATGGCAGCATTGCTGAGCTTTCTGAAAAGTGAATCCATGTTAGGTAATCGATGTACTCAGCTGAATCTTCATCAGGCGCTAAGTGAGGCGCAAATCGCTTTATCAGAATTTCCATCATCGCACCCGACTCAGCAATAACCTTGCCATCTAACTCAATAACCGGCGATTTGCCGAGTGGGTGCATGGCCTTGAGTGAAGCGGGGGCTAAATGGGTTTTTTCATCGCGCTGGTATTTGATCAACTCATAAGGCTGGCCTATTTCCTCCAGTAGCCAGAGGATACGAATCGAGCGTGAAGCATTCAGGTGGTGAAGTTTTATCATCATTTTAACTCCGACGGGGTGTGCGCTGGCCCATTAGGCGCATTGCTGATGGTGTGGTCATTAGACGGTGGCTCGCATGCTACTCGGTTACTAGTCAACCGGTCTACTACTGCTTAATTAGGCTCAGCGCTGCATATTTTGCCTACGGATTGGACTCCCTATGGTGCGATTTACGTTAAGGCTTGATTGGCTGCTGTAAGCGCCGGAGGGTGGCAGGCGCGTCTAGATTTAGCTGAATCGAGCTTTTCGATGTCGCATGAGGTGGGTGGCGGATTGGCAGTGTTGCTATAGTAGAGCATTGACATTCAAAGTAGACGACTGGTCTAATTTTTTGGTAATCTTCCGCAATGAAGCAGACTTACGATGATACGCGCCAACATTTACTCGACACCGGCCATCGCATGATGGTGGTTAAGGGCTTTACGGGTGTGGGACTTAACGAGATTTTGCAGGCGGCCAGCGTGCCGAAAGGCTCGTTCTACCATTACTTCAAGTCCAAGGAGCAATACGGCCAGTCCTTGCTGGAAGATTACTTCCGCACTTATTTGGTGAACATGGACGAGCGTTTCGCGGTAAGGGGCAATACTGCCCGCGAGCGGCTCATGGGCTATTGGCAGAAGTGGCTTGATAGTTATTGCGAGCCCTGCGATGAGCAGAAGTGTCTGGTCGTGAAGCTGAGCGCCGAGGTGGCGGACCTGTCCGAGTCAATGCGCATTACGCTGCGTGATGGATCAGATCAAATAATTGAACGTATCGCTGGCTGCATCGAGCAGGGGCAGCGCGACGGCTCGTTGCCGCAAGGTGATGCTTACCGAACAGCGACAGCCCTTTACCAGCTTTGGCTCGGAGCCAGCCTGCTGAGCAAACTCCACCGTAATAGTCGGTCGCTGGAAAACGCCAAAGCTACGACCTTGGCCATGCTGGCGTTTAATCAAGCCTGATGATGAGATTTCCCACCTGTAGGTGGGTGTTCTCTATCATATTTGTAGCAGACTGGTCTAATTAAATTGTGGTACCCCTAACCATTTCTCCAACACCAGCCCTGGAATTTGAACATGCCCCAGTCAAAGCAAGTGAATCGGCGCGTTGTTCTGGCGTCGCGTCCGCACGGTGCGCCTGTCGAAGCGAATTTTCGCATTGAACAAAGCCCCATTCCTCAACCTGCAGAAGGCCAGGTGCTATTGCGTACCGTCTATCTGTCACTCGACCCTTACATGCGCGGCCGCATGAGTGATGCACCGTCCTATGCGCCACCGGTGGAAATCGGTGGGGTCATGGTGGGTGGTACAGTCTGCCGTGTGCTAGCTTCGAAAAATCCGGCCTACAAAGTCGGTGACTGGGTGCTGTCCTTCAGTGGCTGGCAAGACTATGCCCTGTCCGATGGCAGCGACCTGACTCGTTTGGGTGATTCGCCGACTCATCCGTCTTATGCCTTGGGCATATTAGGTATGCCTGGCTTTACCGCTTACATGGGCTTGCTTGACATTGGCCGTCCCCAGACTGGTGAAACGCTAGTGGTGGCGGCGGCTACCGGTCCGGTGGGAGCGACTGTGGGGCAGATCGGCAAGATCAAAGGCTGTCATGTGGTCGGAGTAGCAGGCGGGGCGGACAAATGCCGGCATGCCGTCGAGGTGCTGGGTTTTGATACCTGCATAGATCACCATGCGCCGGACTTCCCCGAGCAACTGGCCAAGGCCTGCCCTGAGGGTATTGATGTCTATTTCGAAAACGTCGGCGGCAAGGTTTTCGATGCGGTTCTACCGCTGTTAAACGCCAAAGCCCGTGTGCCGGTCTGCGGCATTATTGCGCACTACAACGATACCGCTTTACCCATGGGGCCAGATCGTTTGCCATCTTTGATGGGTGCCATTCTGCGCAAACGCATCAATGTCCAAGGCTTTATTATTTTTGATGATTATGCGCACCGTTACGACGAGTTCTTTAACGAAATGTCGAGCTGGTTTGCGCAGGGGCGGATCAAGTATCGCGAGGAATTGGTGAGTGGTTTGGAAGAGGCGCCCAATGCCTTTATTGGGCTGCTAGAAGGTAGAAACTTTGGCAAATTAGTAGTTCGCGTCAGTGACCACTGAATGTCTATTGTTGTGCTGACATAATTTTTGCTCTGCTACTTCACGTTCCTGAGTGGTAGGGCTTTTTTATTTATATATTCCAGTCCAATGGACGCAGCACTGGCTGCAGAGAGCTTTATGACTACACGCAGTAAAGATTTAGGTTGGCGAATTTTGGTGGGCTGTCTGGGGCTATACCCAACGCTCTTATTGGTACTGAGTTTATTGGGGCCGCTGACCCATGATCTGAGCTTTCCGCTGATGGTCTTGGTGGAGGTGGTGGTTTTGGTGCCTTTCACTCAGATCATCTCCTTTCCGCTGGCAGGGTGGCTGGTTTCTCGTTTAAGGCGAATTAATCAGTGAGTACGTGGACTGTTTCAGTCAGCGTCACGTGCCATTAACACATTAAAAAGCGATGACTACAGTTGTCGGCATTAACCCAATTAGGCAGAGGAAATACCATGCAAACGTTAATCATCAACGGACAGTCGCAGCAGGTTGACGTTGCAGCGGATATGCCTCTGCTGTGGGTCTTGCGCGATGTGCTCGGCCTGACAGGGACAAAATACGGCTGTGGCATTGCTCAGTGTGGGGTGTGCGCCGTGCATCTCGACGGCCAGCCGATCCGTTCGTGTGTGACTCCTATTTCGGCTGTGGCAGGTCGCTCAATCACCACCATTGAGGCCATCGGTGAGACGGCCGTGGGCAAAGCCGTGCAGCAGGCCTGGCTAGCGCATGAGGTGGTGCAATGCGGTTACTGCCAGTCAGGACAGATCATGGCAGCAACTGCTCTTCTGAATAGCCAGCCGACGCCCGATGACCAGGCGATTGATGCGGCCATGGCGGGTAATCTTTGTCGCTGCGCCACTTACACCCGCATTCGCACGGCCATTCACAGTGTTGGCGGTGTAGAGGAGGCGTGAGATGAAAAAGCCTAACGAAATGAATGTTCATATGTCTCGTCGTCGCCTCCTGCAGGGCAGCGGCATCGCCCTCGGCGGCTTGGTGTTGAGTACCTGGCTACCGCCCTTAGTGTCCAAGAGTGCAGCCGCCGAGGCGGCTGCCGCAGGCCGGCTGGGTGATCGCTCCGCTGAGGGTTACGGAGCCTTTGTTCGGATTGGCCACGATGGCGTGGTCACGGTGATCTCGCCAAAAATTGAAATGGGCCAAGGCGCACAGACCGGTATTGCCATGATGGTGGCGGAGGAGCTTGAAGTAGGCCTCGATCAGGTCGTTATTCAAGAGGCGCCACCAAACTCGGCGCTGTATACCGACACCTTGCTGCAGTTTCAGGCCACCGGTGGCTCGACTTCTACCCGCTACACCTGGGAGCCGCTGCGTCGGGCGGGCGCCACGGCGCGTATCCTCTTGATCCAGGCTGCAGCGCTGCAATGGCATGTAGCGCCGAGCCTGTGCCATGCGCAGAACGGCCAAGTGTTTGGCCCTGGTGGCTTTCAGGCTAAATACGGCGAACTGGTCGAGGCCGCGGCTACGCTGCCACTACCCACTGATGTACCCTTGAAAACCCCCGAGCAATTCAAGCTGTTGGGCACCCCCGCGCAGCGCCTGGACACGCCCGCGAAGGTCAATGGTAAGGCGCGCTTTACCATCGACCTACAAATCCCCGGCATGCTGGTTGCCTCCACCATCACCTGTCCTGTGTATGGCGGGCGATTGCGTACGGTTGATGATGCTGCGGCACGGCGAGTGCCAGGGGTTCGCGACATCGTGCGATTGGACAATGCCGTGGCTGTTACCGGGAGTCACTTCTGGGCCTGTCAGCAAGCCATCAAAGCGCTGAAAATCGAGTGGGACTTTGGGCCGAATGCCTCTATTGGTTCTACGCATCTGGACCAAGAACTACTCACGGCCAGTAGCCGTGATGGCGTGGTCGCTAAACGCACCGGCGACATTGAACAAGCCAAGCTACAAGCGGCCAGCCAGTTCGAAGCTGTTTACGAGCAAGCGCTGTTGTCGCATTCGCCGCTTGAGCCCATGAGCTGCGTGGCCCATGTGCGCAAAGATGGCTGCGAGCTGTGGGTCGGCACCCAAGTGCCAGTTTTCGCTCAACAGACAGCAGCCAAAGTCACCGGGTTGCCAGTTGAAAAAATCCAGGTGCATAACCAACTGATCGGAGGGGCATTTGGCCGGCGTTTGGAGTTTGACTTCATCACTCAAGCGGTGGCCATCGCGCGGCAGGTTGATTACCCGATCAAGCTGATCTGGAGCCGTGAGGAGGACATGACCCACGACCTCTATCGGCCGCTGTATGCCGATCGTATGAAAGCCGCCCTCGACGACAAGGGGCGTCCGCTAGGATGGGAACATCGCATTGCCGGCGCCTCAATTCTCGCCCGCTATGCCGGCAGCTTGCCACCCAACGGCGTGGATGCCGATGCCGTTGAAGTTGCGGTGGACCCTATCTATAGCTTGCCGCATTTGCAGGTTCGTTATATCCGCCAGGAGCCTAGCGTCGTGCCTGTGTCGTGGTGGCGAGGCGTGGGCCCGCTTCGCGGCACCTATGCCCATGAGTGCTTCATTGATGAACTGGCGCACAACGCCAAAGCCGACCCAGTGGCCTACCGCTTGGAGCTGATGGCTGAACAACCACGCGCCCAGGCAGTGCTGCGTTTGTTGGTTGAGAAGACTGACTGGAATAAGCCTTTGCCACCCGGACAGGGTCGAGGTGTGGCGGTCAGTGCGGTGTTCGGTAGCTATGTGGCCACTTTGGTTGAACTGGAGATGCAGGGCGACTTTGGCGTGCGCATCAAGCGCCTGGTCAGCGTGGTCGATTGCGGTTTTGCAACCAACCCGACGTCGGTTAAGGCACAGATCGAGGGCGGCACCTTGTTCGGCCTTTCCGCTTCGCTGTTCAACGAAATCCTGATCGAAAACGGTCAGGTGCAACAGACCAACTTCCACAACTACCGACAGCTACGTATCAACGAAGCGCCTGCGGTGGAGGTGCATTTGCTTGCGAGTCTGGAAACGCCGGGTGGCGTTGGCGAGGCCGGTACTGCGTTGATCGGCCCAGCCTTGGTCAACGCCCTTTACGCAGCATCGGGCCAGCGTATACGTCGTTTGCCGCTTAGCCGTTTCGGCTATTACCCGGTTTAAGGAGCTACTGATGAAATTAATAAGAAGCCTACTGATGTTCGCCAGCGGGGCTTTACTGGCGCAAGCGGCCAATGCACAAGAGGATTCCCTCGCTAAAGGCGAATACTTGACGCGCGCCGCCAACTGCGTGGCTTGCCATACCGTGTCAGGTGGTAAACCGTTCGCAGGTGGCGTCGAGTTTAAGCTACCGTTCGGCTCGCTGTTTTCGCCCAACATCACCCCGGACACGCAAACAGGCATCGGCGCATGGACGAATGAAGAGTTTGTAAGCGCGTTGCAGACCGGCGTGGGCCGTGATGGAAAACACTACTACCCGGCGTTTCCCTATACTTCCTACAGCAAAATGTCTCGAGATGACATCCTCGCCATCAAGACCTATCTCGACAGCCTAGAACCTGTCGAGCAGGCACCGCGCGAAAACCAAATTGGCTTCCCGTTCAACCAGCGTTGGGGCATGGTTCTTTGGAATTCCCTCTTCCTTAACGATGAACCATTCCAAGCGGACAGCCAGTACTCTGCCGAGCGCAATCGCGGCCAGTATCTAGTAGAAGGGCCCGGGCACTGCGGTGAATGTCATTCGCCGCGTAACTTGTTCCAGGCGGTCAGTAACGATCGTTCGCTGGCCGGCAACCTTATCCAGGGTTGGAATGCTTACAACATCAGCGCTGACCCGGTGCATGGCATCGGTGCCTGGCCCACGGACGTACTGGCCAACTACTTGAAAGACGGGGCAGCGCCAGGCTTGGGTTTGTCCGCTGGGCCTATGACCGAAGTAGTCGAGCACAGTTTGCGCTATCTGACCGACGCCGACCGTCACGCGATCGCCGTGTTCCTCAAAGACTCACCCTCGCGCAGCGAAGGTGTGGCTCGTCCGCAGCAGGCAGCGCTTGCGGAGCAGGGCAGTGGCAATCCACTCGGCAATAAGTTGTTCGCTGGAGCTTGCGCCAGTTGCCACCTCTGGAACGGCACTGGCAGTCAGAGCCAAACGGCTATGCTGCTAGGTTTGAAGACAGTCAACGACCCTACCGCAAGCAACTTGCTCGGCGTCCTGTTGAGCGGGCATGGCTCGGCCGACGCCCAAGTAAACCGGCGCATGCCGTCGTTCGGGCGCATTTACACCGACCAAGAATTGGCTGCGCTGAGCAGCTTCATCCTGCAGCGCTTTGGGGATAGTGGTGCGCAGGTATCGGCACCGGCTGTGGCCAAGCGACGGACTGAGTCCCTTCATTGAGTGGAGGTATGTAATGTCGGGCCTGAATGCACTGTTGGACGCACTCTTGGTGGAGCGCGAAGCTGACCGAGAGGCGGTGCTTGCGACTGTGGTAAGGGTCGAAGGCTCTGCGTATCGGCGGCCGGGGGCGCGCATGCTGGTTTCGCGTTTCGGCAGGCCTGAGGGCACCATCAGTGGTGGCTGCCTGGAGGCGGAAGTGGCCAAAAAAGCTTGGTGGCTGACCGAAACCGGGCCGACGTTGCGTAGTTACAGCACCGCAGAAGCGGACGAAGCCAGCGAGGAAGCGCTGAGCTTCGGCCTCGGCTGCAACGGTAAGGTTCACGTGCTGTTCGAGCGTCTACCGGCCAGCGGCCCGTGCGCGTTGGTCGATGCCTTGCTCAGCGTGTGCGATACCCATCAACCGGCGGCCATTGCCACAGTGATTGCCAGTCCAGCGGGTGTTTCGCCACGGTTAGGCGAGCGCTTGTTCTTAGTGCCCGGGCAGCGCGCCGCAGGTGAGCTGCGGCACTCGGTGTTGGCTGAGCAGATCAGCTCGGATTTGCAACAAACCCTGGTACGCGGCAAGTCATCCCGCTGTCTCTACCCGAATGGTTCTGACGAGGTGGACGTGCTCCTGGAGTACATACCGCCTGTGCTGCGTCTGGTGATATTCGGTGCGGGCCACGATGCCCAGCCGCTGGTGCGCATGGCCAAACTGTTAGGCTGGCATGTCACGGTGATCGACGGGCGGGCGCACTTCGCCCGAGTCGAGCGCTTTGCCGACGCTGACCAGGTGCTGGTTGGCGATGTCGAACAGCCTTTCGCCTACCGCGAATATGTGCGTGGGGCTGCGGTGGTGGTGATGACCCACAGCCTGGTGCAAGACGCGCATTGGTTGCAGGGCTTGCTGCACAGTGAACCCTGCTATGTCGGCCAGTTAGGCCCGCGCGAGCGCACCGAGCGCCTGTTAGCCGGCATCCACGAGCATTTGGCTAAACCACAGGACGAGCTGCCGGGGCTGGATTATTTGCATTACCCGATTGGCTTGGACCTGGGCGGCGACACTCCGGAAAGCGTAGCCATGGCCATGCTCGCGGAAATTCAGGCGGTGCTCAATGGCCGAAGTGGCGGCAGCCTGCGCTTCAGGTCTGCGAGCATCCATGACAGCGATCCTGTGGTGGTTGGCCGGGATGAAACGGATGTTGTTGCAGAGGGTTGTCGGCATTTCGCCGTGCAGCGTTGACGATTTATAAAGCGAGGAACCCATCAGCATGAGTGAAGCCATACGTGTTGTAGCGATATTGACAGCCAAGGAAGGTAAAACCTCGGAGGTTGAGCGGGTCTTGCGCGCCTGCGTGCAGCCATCGCGCGCCGAAGACGGTTGCCTGTCTTACGTCCTGAGTCGTTGCATTGAGCAGGCCGGGCGTTTTGTCTTCGTCGAGCGCTGGGCCAGCCACGAGGCGATAGCGCGCCATCGGCAGATGTCGCATTACACGGTCATGGCCAAAGCGCTTGGCGAGCTGCTGAGCGATCGTCAGGTTTATGTGCTTGAAACGCTGGCGGAGGACATCGAACCCTCCACTGATTCCCACGCGGGCGTTGTCGGGTGATTGTTGATCGACATGGCCGGCGTTTCCGCAAACTGCGCCTGAGCCTGACCGCTGCCTGCAATTACGCCTGCACCTACTGTGTGGCCGATGGCCGTCGGTTAGTGGCGGCGCGGGATGAATTGACGGCCGCGTCGATGCTGCGGGCCGTTGAGTTGCTCAGGGATGTTGCCGGTGTTGAGGAGCTGCGCATTACCGGCGGCGAGCCGCTGCTGAGCGACAGGCTGGAGCCCTTTCTCCGGGGGATAGGCGTATTGGGGTTGCAGAACATTAGCCTGACCACCAATGGCCAGTTATTGGCGGGCAAGCTGCCGTTATTGCGCAGCGCGGGTATCCGGAGGCTCAATGTTTCCCTTGATACGCTTGACCCGAGCGCCTTCCGCAAGATCGCCAAGGGCGGCGACCTGCAAACTGTGCTGAGCGGGATCGAGCAGGCGCGCCGAGCCGGCATGATCATCAAGATCAACATGGTCCCGATGCGAGGCAGCAACCTCGACCAAGTTATGCCCATGCTGGGGTTCTGTTTGGAGCAGGGCTACGAATTGCGCTTTATCGAACTTATGCGGATGGGCCATTTGGCCCAGCATGCAGAGGCTTTCTGCACACAGTTCGTCGGCCAGCGCGAGCTGCTGGAGCTTATCGGTGAGCGTTATGAATTCACCCAGGCTGAGGCACCAGTAGACTCCACCGCGCTGCGTTATAGCGTTGGCGAGAGTGGGGCATTTGGCATTATTGCCAACGAAAGCGTGCCATTTTGCCGTAGCTGTAGCCGCCTGCGTTTGTCGTCTACAGGCTGGTTATACGGATGCCTGTCCTCGAATCGCGGACATTATATGGGTGAACTGTTGGAGCTGCCGAGTGAACAGGCGCACCCGCAGCTGGCCGGTTTGCTCAGCCAAGCGCTGGGGGACAAACAGGACGCAGCGTTTACCGGCAGCGCGCTGATTATGAAGTCGCTGGGTGGCTGAGGTCAGCGGGCTTGTCGACGTCTTGCAGAATGCCGCTGTCATTGAACGTCACTTCAATCACATGCTGCGCACGGGTGGCTATTAAACCCTTGGCCCCATTCTCCCCTTGCAGTTGCATCAGCTCCGGCCAAAAGCGCCGGCCGAACAACACCGGGTGTCCGCGCTGGCCATCGCAGTAAGCGACAACAATATGTTCAGCGTGCGCATGCGCGCGCAGCTGCAGCAGCGTTGCGAGAGAAACCCACGGCATATCCCCGAGCAGCACCGCCACCGCGTCGGCCTGAGAGTGTTCAAGACTCTTAATACCTGCCGCTAGGCTTGAGCCCATCCCCTGTTTGGCCTGTGCCGCACGAACCACCTGAATGTACGGCGGAATAGCCAGGGCCTGCGCATCGTCTTCAGCCTTCAATACGATCCGAACATCACTGAAGGCTTCTTGCGCCCGCAGCAATGTTGCCACCAGTAGGTTGTTACCGTCGGCCAGCTTAGCCAGGCGTTTGTCGCTGCCAAAGCGTTGTCCGTAACCGGCGGCGAGTACTAAACCGACACACTCCGGGTAGCTGTGCAGTTCTGTCATGTTGAGATGTCCCTCATGGTTTGCCAGGTTATTTATCTCCGCAGCGCTGAGTGTGGACGGGTAGGCAAGGTGTTGAGTGGCAATCAGGTGCGTCTCGCGAGTAAGGCTCCATTATCCAGACGCGGCATGACGGCGTAAGTAATTCTGCGCTACAGCGAAGTCGCTAGCGAGGTGGCGACCGCTTTTGTTGTGCCTGAAGAATACGGCCGTCAGGGTTAAGCCGTGACGGCCGGTGGAGCGGATTTACTCGGCGTAGGTCGGGTAATCGCTGTACCCCTTTTCCGTGCCGCCGTACATGCTGCTTGGGTCGACCGGGTTGAGCGGCCAGCCATTGGCAATGCGCTGTGGCAAATCGGGGTTGGCAATGAACGGGCGACCAAAGGCAATCAAGTCGCCCAGGCCAGCCTCCAAGGTTTCCGCGCCGCGTTGTGCGGTGTAGCGGCCGGCGTAGATGATGCGCCCGCTAAATACCTGCCTGATTTCGCGGCGGAAGTCTTCGGGAAGCGCCGGGGCATTGTCCCAGTCGGCCTCGGCAATCGACAGGTAGGCGATGCCGGCCTCTTCGAGCACCTTGATGGCCTCGATGTAGGTGCTGTGTGGGTCTTCTTCGACAAGGCCCAAATAGACCCTGTCCTCTGCTGTACTTTCAAACAACGGCGCGAAACGCACGCCTAGGCGGTCAGCACCGACAACTTCGGATACGGCCTGGATAATCTCGCGCAGGAAGCGCAAACGGTTGTGCAGCGAACCGCCATATTCATCGTCGCGCTGGTTGCTGTGGGCGGAGATGAACTGGTTGACCAGATAACCGTTGGCGCAGTGAATTTCCACACCATCAAAGCCTGCACTCAATGCATTGCGCGCGGCCTGCGCGTACAGCTGCACCAGTTCTTTTACCTCGGCATTGGCCAATGCGCGAGGTACCGAAGGCTCGGCTAAAGTACCTGCACCTGGACCGGTTTCAATAAATACTTTGACGTTGTTCGCAGCAATAGCCGAAGGCGCTACTGGCGCGGCACCATTAGGCTGCAGCGAGATGTGCGATACCCGGCCGACGTGCCAGAGCTGGGCGAAAATGATGCTGCCAGCGGCATGCACGGCATCGGTGACGTTGCGCCAACCTTCGATTTGTTCTTGGCTATGAATGCCTGGCGTCCAGGCATAACCTTGGCCACGGGGTTCGATCTGGGTGCCTTCTGTCACCATAAAGCCCGCCCCAGCGCGTTGCTGGTAATAGGTGGCCATCAATGGGTTTGCGATATTACCTGGCTGTGTGCTGCGCGAGCGGGTCAAGGGTGGCAGAACTATACGGTTGTTGAGCACATAAGGGCCCAGCTGCACTGACTGAAAGAAACGACTTGTATCCATTTTGTGAATTCCTGGTTAGGCCCGCGGCAACCGAAATGGCGCGGGCGAAAGTTGGTATATGCCAGTACTGGTAGAGGCATTAGCCTTACGCGGCCTTAGGCCAGTAGTTTCAGCAAGGCGTGCGCAGTGGCTGCGGAGGAAGCCGGGTTCTGGCCTGTGACAAGCAGCCCGTCGGTTACAACATGGACCTGCCAGTCGGTGTTTTTGCTGTAAATACCGCCCTGCGCCTTGAGCATGTCCTCGACCAGAAACGGCACCACCTGAGTCAGGCCCGCGGCGTCTTCCTCGCTATTGCTGAAACCGGTGACCGCTTTGCCTGCGATCAGTGGCTTACCGTCGCTGCCCTTGACGTGGAGCAATACCGCCGGCGCGTGACAAACAGTTGCGATCGGCTTGCCGGATGCGTTGGCGTGCTCGATCAGGGCGATGGACGTGACATCTTCGGCAAGATCCCACAGCGGGCCATGGCCGCCGGGGTAGAACACAGCATCAAACTCGGCGCTGGAGAGGTCACTGAGCGTTCGCGTATTTGCCAACGCTTTCATGGCGGCGGTATCGGACTCAAAGCGACGAGTGGCGTCGGTCTGGAAGTCGGGCTCGTTACTCTTCGGATCCAGCGGTGGCAGGCCGCCTTTTGGCGATGCCAGAGTCAACTGCGCACCGGCATCGAGGAAGGCGTAGTAAGGCGCGGCAAGCTCTTCAAGCCAGAAGCCGGTCTTTTCGCCCGTGTCGCCCAGTTGGTCGTGGGAGGTTAAAACGACGAGGATTTTCATGCGGTTTACCTTTTGCTTCAATACGCGGGTTGGCGTTTTTCAGTTAATTGCTGCGCCGCTAATTAATGGGCGCATCGAAGAGGGCTTAGAGACTCGCCTCTAAAATCTGGCGGCTGACGTCTAGGGTGACGTTGCTGTGTTCACCCAGTGCCGTCAGGCGGTGAGCATCTAGCTGCTTGAGCAATCCGTCGATGTCGTCCGCGTCGAGTTGGTAAGCTGCTAGGCGCGTGGGTAAGCCCAGGCTCTCGAAGAACGTCCGGGTCTTCTGGATGGCGGCATCAATGCGCTGCTCGTCATTACCTTGACTGATGTGCCATACCCGCTCGGCGTATTGCAGCAACTTGGCGCGCTTGGCCTCACGGCGAACCTCTAGATTGGCGGGCAATACGATTGCGAGCGTGCGTGCGTGATCGATGCCGTGCAGTGCGGTCAGCTCATGGCCGATCATGTGGGTGGACCAGTCCTGCGGCACGCCCGCGCCGATCAGGCCATTGAGCGCTAAGGTAGCGGTCCACATGAGGTTGGCGCGGGTGCTGTAGTCCGCGGACTCTTTCAGTACTTGCGGGCCGATTTCGATCAGTGTTTGCAGCAGCCCCTCAGCGAATCGATCCTGAACCCGGGCATCCACCGGGTAGGTCAGGTACTGCTCCATCACATGCACGAACGCGTCGACCACACCGTTTGCCAGTTGGCGAACAGGTAGGGTTTGCGTCTTACTGGGGTCGAGAATCGAGAACTGCGGGAACACATGGACGCTGCGAAAGGGCAGCTTGGCTTGCGTCGCCCGGCGAGTGACCACTCCGCTATGGTTCATTTCAGAGCCGGTGGCGGGAAGCGTCAGCACGTTAGCGAACGGAAGCGCTTGGCGGATTCCTGCCCCGCGTGTTTCCAAAATGTTCCAGGCATCGCCCTCGTAACCGACCGCAGCCGCGACGAACTTGGTGCCGTCGATCACCGAGCCACCACCCACTGCGAGCAGGAAGTCCAGCTGCTGCTCACGGACCTGCGCCACGGCCTGCATCAAGGTTTCGTAGCTTGGGTTCGGTTCTATACCGCCGAACTCCTGTACATGCCGGGCACCCAGCGCTTCATTTACTTGCGCCAGGGTGCCGGTCTTGCGAGCGCTCTGGCCGCCGAAAAGCACCATTACGCGTGCATCGGTCGGCACCAAATCATCCAGGCGGGCGATCGTGTCGGGGCCAAAGACAATGCGGGTGGGATTGTAGAAGTCGAAATTAAACATGCAGTTACCTATAAATAGACCAGTCTGCTATTCGATGTGCAGAGCTAGATGCGCTACCTGTCGCGGCTTAGCCTTATTCATTGGCTGATGCGAGCATTCATTGGTCTGGATTAGGCAGCTGGCTACAATATAGGTAGAAATAGACCAGTCGTCTATATTTAACATCATTTTTTCTCGGTAACTCACCCTTAGGGCTCGGCAGGCACGGTTAAACATTGGTCAGTTATGGCGTTTTAATAGTTGCCATAGACCGGGGAATTTTGCCGGCTGGGGGGTAATCCATATTGCTCGACAGCCTGGTCGCCATGGCTATCGGTTGCCTGCGTCCATCCGCTTGCGACTGACAGGCGGGCCATACAGCAGCGGGGCTTTGTCAACATTCCTCACGCTGTGTGTACCCTATGTTCCATTATAAGCAGTCTCGTTCGCTTATCTGACTCGGCTTTGCCGTCAGACAGCATCGGCAGCGTGATCGAATCAATGGAAAATAAATCCCTTAACGGTTCGCTGGGTAAAGGCCTGCTAGCTACGACCGACCGCTTAGGGTTGTCTGTCGCACCAAGCCATAACTGTCGCTTAATTCCTAAGTTATGCGACAGTTTCACATACGCTGGATTTGTTGGCTCTGACCTGTCGCATAAATCTGTCGCACGTTGTAAGTTACCTGCGACAATAAATGCGACAGGTGCTCCATGGAAAACAAAGGTCAGCAGATTGGTTACGCTCGGGTTTCGACACAAGGGCAAGACCTGGAGCAGCAACGGATTGCACTTGGGCAAAACGGTTGTCAGCGAATTTTCGAAGAGAAGGTCAGCGGTGCCAAGCGAGACCGTCCAGAGCTGAGTCGGCTGCTCGATCATTTGCGACCAGGTGATGTGCTGACCGTGACACGGTTGGATCTCTTGGCCAGGTCAACGACAGACCTGCTTCATATTGCCGAACGCCTAAAAGAGATCAATGCAGGTCTGCGTTCGCTTGCTGAGCCCTGGGCTGACACTACTTCACCAGCCGGGCGAATGGTGTTGACGATCTTCGCGGGGATTGCTGACTTTGAACGGTCGCTGATTGGGGAGCGCACCAGTGCTGGCCGAGCTGCGGCCAAAGCCAAAGGTGTTCGATTTGGGCCTAAGCCTGTTTTGACTCATGAGCAGATAACCCATGCACGTAGGTTGATTGATAAGGGTCAATCAGTCTCCGAGGTTGCACGTCTTTTGGGGGTTCATCGAGCCACGCTATACCGTGCGTTGCCTCAATAGATAATTAGCGCAATGTCCCAGCAAAGCCCACCCAGCGGACTTTTTGCGACTGCTGGACGCCAGTGGGTGCGGAGCTGGTCTACTCAATAGTTGTAGCGACCTGCAATCATAAACACCCCGACCTGTAATCATCGTGTTTTTCGACCGGGATTAATTGCGTCTATCCGACCCCGCAAACCGGGATTAATTGCGAATGAACCTGCATTCATTCGCTTCGACCTGCAATCCAGCGCGGCCAACCAGAATTAATTGCGACTGAACAATATTCTGCATGCCTCATATGGGTACACCTAAACGATACTCTTGGATGAGACAGTTTTCTTGTCTCAATAGGGTTGTATTTCGCTTTTGGTATGCTAGTTTCATGGGTTCTAAAGCCTAACGAGACAAACTTTACCCATGGCTCTTTACGGATACGCTCGTGTTTCCAGCAGCGACCAGGATTTCATGCTGCAAGAAAAAACCTTGCGCGAAGCGGGTTGTGATGTGGTTCGTGCCGAGAAAGGAAGTGGGGCAAGCCGGGTGGGTCGAACGGAGTTGCAGACGCTGCTCGATTTTCTGCGCCCTGGCGATACGCTGGTGGTGACACGCATTGACCGCCTTGCACGAAGCATCAAGGATCTTCAAGACATCGTTTACACACTAAAAGAGCGCGGCGTTAGCCTCAAGGCGACTGAGCAGCCGATTGACACACTGAGTGCAGCAGGGAAAGCCTTCTTGGACATGCTGGGTGTTTTCGCAGAGTTTGAAACTAACCTACGACGTGAACGCCAACTCGAAGGAATTGCTGAAGCTAAAGCTCGCGGTGTCTACCGGGGTCGTAAACCGTCCATTGACCCTCTCGAAGTTCAGCGTTTGCAGGCTGAAGAAAAACTAGGCGCCACAGAAATTGCGCGAAGGCTTGGCGTCGGTCGTGCCTCGGTGTATCGAGTATTAGCTCAGCATGGAAGCCAGGCGTAATTCCATTCCTGTCGATTCGTTGCTGCAATTGCGGCAACGACTTGATCGCTTGCCGAAAAGAAGCCCGGAACGAACTGCCCAGGTGGCCGCGATAGCGGAGTTGTACGGGGTGTCTCCCAGCACCGTGTATCGAACACTGGACCTCATTCATAAACCCCATGCGGCCCAGCGGGCCGACCACGGTAAGCCACGTGTACTGCCGCAATCCGAGTTAGAACGCTATTGCGAGCTGATTGCGGCGTTAAAACTGCGTACAACAAACAAGCAGGGGCGGCACCTATCTACCCGTCGCGCCATTGAGCTGCTGGAAGACTATGGAGTAGAAACGGAGCAGGGCCTGGTCAAAGTGCCTAAGGGAGTGCTGACCCGTAGTACAGCAAATGAATATCTCAACCGCTGGTACCTGGGTCAGTCACGACTATTACGACAGCCACCGGCCACCCGCTTTCAGGCGGCGCGCAGCAATGACTGTTGGCAGTTCGACCTGTCGCCCTCCGACCTCAAGCACATCGACAAACCGGACTGGGTTGATCCGGCCAGGGGTATGCCGACGCTGATGCTGTTCAGTGTAGTGGACGACCGCAGCGGGGTGGCATATCAGGAATACCGCTGCGTATACGTTGAGGACGCGGAATCGGCGCTGCGCTTCCTGTTTAACGCCATGGCGCCGAAGGCGGACCCTACCTTTCCGTTTCAAGGCCGCGCGAAGATGGTCTACCTGGACAATGGCCCGGTGGCCAAGCGCCGGGTCTTCCAGAACGTCATGCAGGCACTGGGCATCGAGTGGCAGACGCACATTCCTGCCGGCAAAGATGGTACACGCACTACCGCTCGCTCAAAGGGCAAGGTAGAGCGCCCGTTCCGCACGGTGAAAGAGGCCCATGAGACGCTGTATCACTTTCATAAACCAGAAACCGAAGCGCAAGCCAACGAGTGGCTGATGCACTACTTGGTGCGCACCTACAACGTACAGCCCCATCGTAGCGAGCCGCATTCACGGATTGAGGACTGGCAGTCCAATCTACCCGATGAAGGCATTCGTGAGATGTGCACTTGGGAGCAACTCTGCCGCTTTGCCGCGAGCCTGAACGGCGCAAGGTGGGGGTCGATGCACGGGTCACTGTTGATGGCACCGCTTTTGAGATGGAGCCAGACATGGCGGGAGAATGTGTGGTGTTGCTCTGGGGGCTGTTCGATAACGAACTCTATGCCGAGTTCGGTGGTGAACGCTTCGGGCCTTACTATCCGGTGTCCGGACCCATTCCGCTGCATCGGTACCCTGCGTTCAAGCGGGGTAAAGTCGATGAGCGATCCGAACGCATCCGTTCACTGGCCGATCAGTTGGGGTTGCCCATTGCTGCGCTGGCCGGTAACGATGTGCGGCTGACACCTTCGACTATTTCTGTGGAACTACCACGTCTCCCCTTCAATGCCGAAGCCCACGAGTATCACTTTCCCAGCGCTATCACCGCCAAGCTGGCCATTGCCGATGAGCTCGCGCAGCCGTTATCCAAACTCTCGACTGAGGATCAAGCCTTCATCCACCAGGTGCTGAATGAGACCCTGACACGACGGGTTGTCCTGGAGCGCATCAGGGCCTACTTCCGCCATAAAAAAGCAGGAGACGAACATGCGGGTTGAAGTCATGCAGCACTACGGGTTGACGTTACCGCTGAGCCAAGCCGGTTATTTTGAGACCGCGCACCACCAGCAACTGATCAAAGACATCAAGGGCGCGATCTTCGAAGGCCGCCTGATTGCCCTGTGTGGTGTCATCGGCAGTGGCAAAACCGTGATGCTACGCCGCCTTCAGCAGGTAATGGAGGAGGAAAAGAAAATCACCGTCTCCAAGTCCTTCGCCATCGAGAAGCACAGCATCAAGCTGGCTACCTTCATCGCTGCGCTTTACTACGATTTGTCCACCGAAAAACAGGTCCGCATCCCCACCCAGGGCGAAAAGCGTGAACGTGACTTGCGCGAGCTGGTGAGGAAGAACAAGCGCCCGGTGGCCCTGTTTGTGGATGAAGCCCATGACCTCAATGGTCACACCCTGACAGGGCTTAAGCGCTTGATGGAGTTGGTCGAAGGCGGCGACGGGCGACTGTCAGTGGTGCTGGCTGGTCATCCCAAGCTGCGTAATGACCTGCGTCGCCCGACGATGGAGGAAATCGGCTACCGCACCGACATCTTTTCGCTCGACGGCATCGTCGGTAGTCAGCGCGAATACATTTACTGGCTACTGGAAACCTGTACAGAGGGAAAAGTCGATGCTCAATCGATCATAACTGAGGAAGCTATTGATCTGTTGGCCACCAAGTTACGTACCCCCTTGCAAATTCAGCTGCATCTGAGCCTGTCCCTAGAGGCCGGTTACCTGACCGGCGAGAAACCTGCCTCGGCGGAGCTGGTGGAGTCCGTGCTGTCGCGTCAGCTGGATGACCTGGAACCGACGCTGACCCGCCATGGATACCGTATTAAAGACCTGGTAGAGCAGTTCGACGCCAGGCCCACCGAAATCAAAGCGTTGTTCAGCAACATGCTCGACCCAGCACGGGCTGCCGAGCTACGGGACAAAATGCTGGCAGCGGGATTGCCGATCTGAGCTCCGTCAGTAGCCAATAAGGTGGGTTGGCCGTGATGGATTGCAGGTCGAAACGGGTACATGCAGGCTCATTCGCAATTAATCCCGGTCGAAAAACCCGTTGATTGCAGGTCGTTACAACTACAGCTAGCGTTGCAGAGTATTGATAGAGATTCGGCTGCTAAGCAGAGAAGTACTTCAACCAATAGGCTTCCCGGCATTCACTGTTAAAGCTGATGTGGCAAGGACTAATGGTTTTGTCGAGCGGCTGGCGAACGACCTCATAACAAATCCAGCATTCGGCGCAGACTGCGTCGCTGGGAAAATTATCCTGCTCCGCTAGCCGTTTGATGAGTGCGCCGTTATCAAAGGCATAGGTTTTTTCCTCCGCGGTGACGGTGTATCCCTGGTCAAGCCAGGTTTCTTGATTCGAGTTTTCAAGATGCACGGTGCGAGGCGACGAAACTCCCAGGATGGCACTGACGTAGTTAACAAGGTGATCCAGATGAGCCATGAGTTGTATCCGCAGGTGGATTAGAGCGACTAACAAGAGTCCTAATTCGGCGATGCGACTTTACTAACAAGGTCAGTAACCTGACAACTCTGCCTATCGTCACAGGCCGTGATCCAGCACTCTCGGTGGGCATGCTCTTGTTGATGACGGCTCACCGGCCCCTTACAGATAGCGTGAGCCCGTCGCAATGGAATGCAAGCCAGTAGCGTTGAATGCAAGCCCACTTGCAATTAATGTGAGCCCAAGGGCTCCGTCAGTTGCAGATAATCTGAGCCGAAAAATGGGATAAATGCGAGCCCGCGTGTTTTCACACGCGAACCGCTACACCTAAACGCGATGCCTGTCGTCCTGCCGCCAACAGAAAAAAGATGCCAACCGCCATTACGCCGGCCGCCGCGAGGAGCGCGCTGTGGTAGCTGCCTGTCGCGGCGGCAAGGTAGCCTGCAATGGCCGGCGCAATGATCTGGGCTGCGCCATAACTTAGAGTAAGCTTCGCCATTGCCTTGGCCGGATTGGCCGGAAAGCATCGACCGATAATAGAAAGCGTCAGGCTAACAATACCAACGAAGGTGCTGCCATACATGACTGCGCTCAATAAGTTAGCGACAGCCCCCTCGCTGATGACTGGAAAAACGAAGGATAGGATTTGCAAGACGTAACATAAGACTAGCGCCGGAATATTACCGATGCGTGCGGCGATGCGATCCCAAAAAAAACTCGAAGGAACGGCAGCGATTCCAACGATGACCCAGACCCATCCTCCGCTCCCGGAGAGCAGGGGTAGCTTCTCGATGATCGCGACCATAAAAGTCGCGCTGATGACATAGCCGAAGCCACTAGAAAAATAGGCGGCGAGCATACACAGGATCCAGCGCTGCGTCGGCGGAGACGAAACCTGTTTAGCCTCATGACCCTCTACCTTGGCCGGAGCCGGCATCCAGAACCCTGCTGGCAAAAAGAAAGCGATGCCGAGCAAGCCTAGACCGACCCACAGCTGTGACCAACTCAGCAGCCCAGTCATGGGCGCGATACACATGCCGGAGACAGCGATGCCAACGCCCATGCCAGCAAAGTGAACGCCCAGCTCCGGCTTGCCGCCAGCCCTAATCAACCAGTTGAGAACGAAGCCTGAGGCCAGTAACGAACCTGCCACGCTGGACAAGCCTGAAACAAAACGCAGTGCTAGCCATAGGTAAACGTTCTGTGTCGGGCCCATGGCAATGGTGCTGAGTATCGCGATCACCAACCCAGCGCGATACATGAAGTATTTGCGCTGTAGATCCGAGGCCCTGGACGCGAGCAATACACCGAGCATATAGCCCGCATAGCGGTCGCCAGCCAGCCCCCTGTGACGTCGCTCAGACCCGCCTCACGATGCATGATCGGTAACAACGGCGTGTAGGCGAAACGCGCTAGACCCACGGTCAAAATCAGCGCACAAATGCCGGCGCACAGCACAGAGTAAAACTCCTGCCTGGTGGGTGAATGTATTGCTGACGTGTTAACACTCATAGGATTACCCGACGTTATTTATGACTCCCAGTCATTTTAAATAGCCGAGTTACTTACTGTCTCTATATACTATGACTAAATATATTGATGAAAAGACAAAGGACGATACCAAGATGCTGTAAAGCACAAGCTGGTTGACAATCACCGCGCCCAACCTTGAGCAATTGCCGTGCAATGTGTATTTCCGTTCGCAGAACCTGAACACACGTGAGATGTCTACGTCTCACTCACATCGCTGGAGCCAGTTCGTCTATGCCATCTCAGGCGTATTGCTTGTGACCGTCGCCGATAACTGGTTTGTCATAACGCCAGAGCAA
Source organism: Pseudomonas sp. TMW22090 (assembly GCF_022496665.1). Classification (NCBI taxonomy): domain Bacteria; kingdom Pseudomonadati; phylum Pseudomonadota; class Gammaproteobacteria; order Pseudomonadales; family Pseudomonadaceae; genus Pseudomonas; species Pseudomonas sp. TMW22090. The sequence continues at coordinate 6,309 of NZ_SCFH01000016.1, read as the reverse complement.
GCCATGTGGCTGCCAACAGGAACACCCCATGCTACGGGGGCACTTCAGCAGGCGGAATTCCGCAGCCTTTACGTCGCGGATCAGGCCGATTTACGCATGCCCCCCGGGCCGACAATGTTATCCGTGTCACCACTGCTGAAAGCGCTGATCGTTGAGTTAAGCGAAATCGAGGCGCGAAACGATGAGCAAAAATATATTGAACAAGTGAATGCGCTGATTATCGAGCAACTGAACCGCCAGCCAAGACAGGACTTCCATCTGCCATGGCCGAACAGCTCAAACTTGCGGGCGATCTGCGAAGCGCTCTACGCCGAGCCTGCTGACCCGCGCAGTATACAGAGTTGGGGGGAGCTGCTAGGCGCGTCGCCTCGCACCCTGGCACGTCACTTTGAACAGGAGCTCGGCATGAGCTTGAGGGAATGGCGTCGGCGATTGCGTCTTTTCCGCTCGCTGGAATGGTTAGGCGTGGGGCGTAGTGTCACTGATATTGCCTTTAACCTCGGCTATGCATCCCCCTCAGCCTTCATCTATATGTTCCGCCAAGAAATGGGCTATACCCCAAGCCGCTGGGGGGAAAGTAAGTAATCTGGCGCACCGTCGCAACCGGGGCGACATCACCCAAAGACCGGCAGATTTATTATTTTCGACCACCCGTTTGAACGTTAAGTGTAACGGCTCGCATTTGAAAACACGCGGGCTCGCATTTATCCCATTTTTCGGCTCAGATTATCTGCAACTGACGGAGCCCTTGGGATGCTCCGATCAACTCGCCGCTATCTTGCGGGAAGTCGATAACTCTCCGGAGCGCATCGTTATTGGCGGCGAAACGTCTCGCACACATCAGCTTGGCGGGCTTTTTAGCCCAGTTCTCCGCATCAAGCGCGCAACTCGCCCATACCCATCAGCTGTTTTCGAGCCATCCACAGGTTTGACAGGGCGAACAGCGTGGTCAACTGGGCCGTGTTTTTCATCAGACCGCGAAAGCGCACTTTCACGTAACCAAACTGCCGCTTGATCACCCGAAACGGGTGCTCAACCTTGGCCCGCGTCTGCGCTTTGCAGTACTCGATTTTGCGCTTGGCCTTGTAGAGCAGGCTGCGTTTATTCAACCTGGAATAGGTGCTGCGCCGCGCTGCGATCTGCCAGATCACTTCACGAGTTTCGTGCTCATCACGCTTCTCTACACCGGTGTACCCAGCGTCTGCGTACACCGCGTTTTCTTCGCCATGTAACAGCTCGGCGACCTGCGTGACATCGGCCACGTTCGCCGCCGTGCCATGAACGTGATGAACCAGCCCCGACTCCACATCGGCGCCGATATGCGCCTTCATTCCGAAGAAATACTGGTTACCTTTCTTGGTCTGATGCATCTCGGGACCGCGCTTGCCGTCTTCGTTCTTGGTCGAGCTGGGAGCATGAATAATGGTGGCATCGACGATGGTGCCTTGGCGGAGCGAGAGGCCTTTTTCCTGCAAATAACCATTGATGACCGCAAGGATCACAGGCGCCAGTTGGTGCTTTTCCAGCAAGTGCCGGAAGTTCATGATTGTGGTGTCTTCGGGGATCGGCGCGCTCAGCGTCAGGCGTGCGAACTGGCGCATGGGCGTGATTTCGTACAACGCTTCTTCCATGGCCGGATCGCTCAGGGAAAACCAGTTCTGCAACAGGTGGATGCGCAGCATGGTTTCCAGGGGGTAGGGTTTTCGGCCACCACCGGCCTTGGGATAGAACGGCTCGATCAGCCCCAGCAGGCCAATCCAGGGCACAACCTGATCCATCTCGGCGAGGAACCGTTCGCGGCGGGTTTGCTTGCGCTTGCCGGCGTATTCAAAGTCGGAAAAGCTCATCTGGCTCATGGGCAGCTCGGATCAGGTGGTCAGGCGTATTTCAGCACATCTGCGGACTTGTTCGGAGAATCCCTTGGGCTCACATTAATTGTAAGTGGGCTTGCATTCAACGCTACTGGCTTGCATTCCATTGCGACGGGCTCACGCTATCTGCAAATGATGAGTGGTCATTATTGTTTCGACCTCTCTGTCAATTTGAAGTCTTAGACCCTGGGCGGGCCGTGTAAATCAATGGATGGCCACCCTAAATTGGCGCGATTTACCGGGTGGCTTGACTGTCGATCAAGGGTATACCCATATGAGGCGCACAGAATATTGCTCAGTCGCAATTAATTCTGGTCGGTCGCGCACGATTGCAGGTCGAAACGGATAAATGCAGGCTCATTCGCAATTAATCCCGGTTTGCCGGGGTGGATAGACGCAATTAATTCCGGTCGAAAAGCGCGTTGATTGCAGGTCGGCGTGTTTATGATTGCAGGTCGTTACACATAAGCAGTTCCAACACAAATGCTATGCGCCAAGCGACATCACCGGCCAGCGAGCGTAGCAAAACGCCGACAATGTCAGTAATTCCGGCGATGCGGACATTGAACAGTATCAATAGCGCTGCGCCAGTGCCGATCTGTAAACTACCAGGCGGTTCATGTTGGTGACTTGGCTATACGCATCTTCAATTCCATCGCCTTTCAGGATGGCTTTGATGCGTTCATTGAGTGTAGAGATAGCATCCCGGGCAATGTCGAGAGTACTGCTCGAGTCGGAACATGCGCAGATATCCGGCGGCACGATTCGGAACTGATCATGAACTGAAGCGCCCCTCAAGGCGATGTCGTGAGCCCGGATGTATCAGTCGCGCAGAGGTGACCGCCTGATTGCCGGACCAAGTACGCCGACGAATCAACAGGCAGGGCTCATTGTGATTAATCTGCAATAGCCTGCACTCTTCCGCCTCAGCGAGGATCGCTTCGACCACATGCTCACCCTCGGTCAGGGGGGCGACCCTTGACAGGTAGGCATAGGGAGTCTGCACGACGAAATCCTGCTGGAGATAATCCGGAGCCAGTACAGCATTCACGTAGCGATCTTCAAGTTGCACCGCCACGTCGTCCTCATAGTGTACGAGCAAAGAATGAAACACCCTCTGCCCTTCGCGCATGTTCAATGCGAAGGCCCGCTCAGGGCTAGCCGACTCCTCGGTTAGGAGAATCACCTTGCAACGGTGGCGATGGTCGCGTGACTTTATTTCATCGGCAATGTTGTTGACCTCAAATAGAGCCGAATGACCCTTGCGTTCCGCGACGAAAGTACCCACCCCTTGCATGCGCATCAACAATCCATCAGCTGTGAGTTCACGAAGGGCGCGATTGATCGTCATACGACTAAATCCTAGTGCGTCCACCAGTTCGCTTTCCGAGGGTATCCGTTGATGTGCCAGCCAAGTGCCACTCTGTATCTGTTGAGTGATCATCCGTTTGACTTGCGCATAGAGCGGCGCTGGCACATCGCTGATTTGATCTGCCAACGAGGATGAGTTTTGTGGCTGCTTCGACATGTGGTTCTCCTTCTCATGCTGAGTAGTAGTTTACTCTTATCGCAAACATCTGTATATGTATATACAATCTAATTCCAACTCATAGGTTGTCTTTATGCCTGCATTCATTGCTCCCTGCGCATTGTTACCCGAAGGCTGGGCGCACGACGTACATTTTGAGGTTTCCACCTCCGGCCACTTGGAAAAAATCACCATTGGCGGCTCATCTGAAGGGGCTGAACGCTTACGGGGACCTGTGCTACCAGGTATGCCAAATGTTCATTCGCACGCATTCCAACGCGCGATGGCGGGGCTTGCCGAAGTTGCCGGTAACCCAAACGACAGCTTCTGGACTTGGCGTGACCTGATGTACCGAATGGTGGGGCGCCTTTCTCCCGAGCAAATGCAGATTATTGCGCGTCAGCTTTACATAGAAATGCTCAAGGCCGGCTACACGAGCGTGGCTGAGTTTCACTATGTGCATCATGATGTCAACGGCATACCCTATGCGGATCCAGCCGAGTTAGCTTGGCGTATCAGTGAAGCCGCAAGTGAGGCGGGTATAGGCCTAACTTTGCTCCCTGTACTATACAGTTACTCTGGTTTTGGCTCTCAGGAACCGAATCAGAGTCAACGACGCTTCGTAAACACCACCGATAGCTATCTTGACTTGCTGGAGCGTTTAAAACCACATCTGGCTATAAAAACGGCACAGCGTCTCGGTATCTGTTTTCATTCCCTCCGAGCGGTCTCACCCGAGCAAATCAACGTCGTGCTAAACGCGGTGCATCTTGATCAGCCGATCCATATCCATATTGCCGAACAGTTGAAAGAAGTAAGCGATTGCCTGGCCTGGGCTGGTCGCCGTCCGCTGCAATGGCTTTATGAAAATGTTTCGATCGATAGACATTGGTGTTTAGTACATGCAACACATGCTAACAGCAATGAGATTGCTGCCATGGCACACAGCGGAGCTGTGGCAGGACTATGCTTAACTACAGAAGCTAATTTGGGAGACGGTATATTTCCGGCCGTTGACTATTTCAGGCAGGGAGGGCGCTTCGGAATCGGGTCAGACAGTCACGTATCGCTGAGTGTGGTTGAGGAGTTACGTTGGCTGGAGTATGGACAGCGCTTGCGCGACCAACGACGTAATCGACTTTACTGTGACGACCAACCAATGATCGGTCGCAATCTCTATGACGCAGCTTTGAGTGGTGGCGCTCAGGCGCTTGGGCAGTGCGTCGGGACGCTCGAGGTAGGCAAGCGGGCCGATTTATTGGTTCTGAACGGTGATAACCCGTATATAGCAACTGCCAAGGGCAATGAAATTCTCAACCGTTGGTTGTTCGCTGGCAGCGACTCTCAAATATGTGATGTCATGGTCAATGGTCAGTGGGTGATCAAGAATGGTCACCATGCTGAGGAAGAGCGTAGCGCTCGAGATTTCACCAACGTGCTGAAAAGTCTTTTGGCTTAAATAGGTGTGGTTGGCCAAAAAACGCGGAACTAATAAGTTGGAAGGCATGATAGTGCGTAAACAAGATGTCAGCTCGATACCAGAAATATTTAATTTAAAGAGAAAGCGGTGAGCGCTCAGCTGGAATCTGTTGGATTACTAGGGCGGAATCGCAGTCAGTTCAATTGACTGACTGCTTTTGGCTATTGGATGCTGACTGAGAGTGCTATCGATTCCAAATTGCTAATCGATATGGATCTCAGCGGCTCACAGTGCCAGAACAATCCGAGCTTTCGTTCTAATTAGATTGGCTTTCTCAAGGCTGACTTGCGCCAAATATTCGGTTAAGCGTGTTTAATTGGCACCACTTCCTCGGCATCGGGATTGGTCAACATTTCCAAGCGTTCCCCTAGTAATCACCAGGCGTCACGCTTTTCGTTGGCATAGTCATGGTGCAGGTAATGGCGGCGCACTTTGGAGCCGCCTAGCAGGTCATGCTAGGAGCGGTCGATAATTTCCAAGATTACGCCAAGTTCTTGCATCATCGTTGCGCCTGTGCGGCGTAGGTCGTGCGGCGTCCATTTACCTTTAGTGCCGTTGTTCAGCACCAACGCGTTGTCATGGCGGCGGCCTGATGGCGGCTTGCTACGGTTTTTGAACTTCTCCTGCTGGTCGCCCAAACGCTTGGAAATGCTTTTGAGGTCAACGTGGCCGGCATTGTTGGTGGCGGGGAACAGGTACGAGGACTCGCCTGTCAGGGTATGCAGTTCCTTGAACTGACGCTGGGCGAAGGCGGAAAGAAAGACATGGTGGTCTTGGCGTTTGCCTCGCTGCCTTTTGGTGTTCTCGGCTGGGAGAAGCCACGTTTCCTTATCTAGATCGACGTGTTGCCACTCACCCTTCAATAAATCACCGATGCGACATAGAGTACTCAGGCATATCCACAATGCGAGCTGAGCTTTTCGTTCCAGGGGGCGCACGCCGGAGTATTTCCGGCCGCCGGGGAGGGCGAAATAGTTTCGCTCCATGCGTTTTAAAATGTTGTGCAACTCCCTGATTTCATCGAAAGACAGTACTCGGTCGCGCTGTTCCTGGTAGTTGTGGTCGAGCAGTCTTTCGACTTCCACCAACTCGGACGGGTTGCCGTCAATCATCAAGCCGCGCCAGGGCTTTCGCTTTTCCGCCCAGCGCAGCATCTGCCCTATATCATTATTCAGGATAACCACGGCCCGGTTCAGGCCGCGAGCTCGTAAAGCGCGTAGAACAGCCAGTAAGTCCTTCTCGGTCAAGTCTCGCAGCGCCTTCTTACTTATGGTGGGCAGCACGTTCTTGCTTAAGCTGCGCCTTAGGGAAACTCTTATATGGACGCCTCCCGGAGCTCAATAGATAGCCATGCTGGCGCATAGGTAGGAGCAGTCTTATATCCGGCCTGTTGTGCAGGCCGAAAAACCTGCTGGCCCTGATGGAATCCG
>NZ_SCFH01000015.1:0-46700 GCF_022496665.1 Pseudomonas sp. TMW22090 | reverse complement strand
CCGTGAGTTTCGAGCCGTTTACGAAGAGGCGGAGCGGGCAAAAGGGTTCGAAAAACCTTATGCCCCTGGCACCATGTCCACTGCCTACTGGCAATCCCAACTCCCCACGCTTTGGCAAACGTTTCCTAACCGAGGAGCAAGCTATTTCAAACCCACCCCATGGCTGCCCATCCGCTGGACCCATCACCAGCTCAAAGAGTTCGACGCCGCGCCGGTGCTGGGTTACTTGCATCGGCCGATCAAGGTCTCGATGCAGGACGAACACGGCAAGCGGCTTAAACCGGCGTTGCAGGCCAAGGCCTTGCAGGCTGGCTGGTTAGAGGCCCTGGAGACGTTGCCCAAAGGGCAGCAGCCGGTCCGAGTGTTTTACGATTCCACCGATAACGTGACCGCAGAAATTGCCCTGAACATTGCCTTGCTCGGCCTGAATACCGACGGCCATGGCATTGATTTGGGCAATGTCGATGAGGGGTACGACATCGGGCGGCGTCTGGGTAATACCGGCGTCAGTGGGGCTCTGGTCGAAATCAACCTGGCGACCATGGCCAGCTACCACGACGGCGGTGCCAGCGCGGTGGTCTACGCCGGCCAGGACGGCAGCTTGACGGTGCAAATGATCCGGCCACCGGACGAGACGCGCAGAGAGAGAAACCGCGAGAACCGTGGAGCCGATCCCTTCAAGTACGGCTCCCCTAGCCGCGGTGCTCCCGGAACATGAGGCATCTCATGCGCCTGGGTTAACGGCACCCGCGACGGCAGCAGTGTGGTTTCTTGCCTATGGGTTGGTCATTGTCCAGCCTGAAACAGGTTTACACCTGGGCGCTCGGCATCACCTGGATCGCCGATTGGGTGCCGCGTGTCAGCTCGCGGTACTCGTAGGTCACCTTGTCTGGCGCGACCTTTCCGGTGTAACCCTTCTTGATGTTGGCGACGATGTAGTTGAAGTCGCTCTTGCTGCGGGTGGTGACCACAATGTTGGCCTTGCTGCTGGCGCTGGACACGTAGTTACCCACTTGCGACAGCGGCTGCTTGAGGCGATTGTCGCGCTTTTTCACCAGGGCCTGCGGCACGTTGACCTGCATCGAGTCCATGCTTTCGACACTGGCGGCCCCGACGTCATTGCGCTTGTCCGCGGGTACCGCTTCCTGGCGGGTTGTCAGCTGCACAACCGCGACATCACTCGACTGGCGCTCGATGGCCGCCTTGGCCTGACGGGCGTTTTCCAGGTCCTTCTGACGACCCACGTAATAACCTGTCGGCGCGCCCAGGGCCGCGCCAATGGCGCAACCGGTGCCAGGGTTGCCACCCGTCCCGGCGGCAATCGCGGCACCGCCAATGCAACCGAGCACACCGCCGACCGCCGTGCTGCCTACGAGCGAGTTCTGGCAACCACTTAACAACAAACCGGTACAGGCGAGCAACAGGGTGGATACAGCAAGCGCACGCGACAAGGGCGACTCCTTTCGAGACTGGATATGAGCATTCATTGAGGCTGATAACCGTAGGTCAAGCCCCCGAGCAGGTGCAGGCGCACCCGTTCGTTGAGCGGGTAAAACACCGGCTGGACCTGGGCCGTCCACTGCACACTGTGGGCAATGATCCAGCCCATGGGCCCAAGTGTGGAGCCGTTCTGCTGCTTGAGGTCGAGAAACAGCCGCTGCTCGGTCACCTTGTTGGTCCAGAGCATCGGCACCGTCAGCACCACCAGCGCATAACCGACAAAGGCGGCCGCGTAGAGCCTTGGCGGGACGTAACACAGCGCCCGGGTGAAAAAGCCGAGGCACTTGAAGATGTGGGTGAAGGCGCCGAGCAGGGAAAACAACAGGGCGATCATCGGCACAATCAGCGCTCGGTAGCTGTCACGACCGATCTGCGCCTTTTCGCCTCTGTCGCGGTAGTTTTGCGGGTCGACCAAGCGATCTTCGATCAGTTGCCTGGCATCGAAGCTGATGGTCGGCCGGTACACGGTTTGCTCGAAGTCGCTGGGCGACAGGTCGGGTTGTAAGGTGATCGAATACGGCAAGTGCAACGCGTCGCGCCACTTGTTCTGGATCGGCAGCTGCGCAAAAAACTGCCCGCGCGGCAAGCCCGGCTCGATCCAGCGGCCGACCGACTCCAACCCGGCGGCATAGGCGCTACGGGCATCCAGTTGCACGCGCCGGGCCACGGCCCGATTGAAGCCCGCACGGTCGTTGGGGCGCCAATCGTCGGCCACCGCGATGCCCTTCTCGCGTAGCGACTGACGGACCGTGTTGGCATGGCGGTTCGGTACATTGTTGGGGGTCAGGCGGCGGTTGCGTTGCTTGAGGCTCTGCACGTAATCGTTCCAGGCCTGCTGCTGGTGCCGGGCGATGGACGCCGCGCTGATTGCCTCCAGGTAGCGCCGGCTGCCCTGCTGGTACTGGCGAAAGCTGTCATCCAGCTCGGCGAGGGACTCCTGGTAGCGGCGATAATTAACCTCGGCATCGCCGCGCACGGTTTCGGCGAACAACTCGAAGAACGGCTGCGCCTGCGGCTTGATGCTCTCCGTCAGGTGATCCTTCGACAGCAGCATAATGGGGAGCGTCGCCAGCAGGGTCTTGCCCTCGGGGCGCTGCAAATCCTCGGTCGTGAGGTCCAGACCCGTCAGGCCAAAATCCTGGTGCACCATCAAGTACGTCATCGGCACGCCCAAGGCCGCACGCGCGCGCTCATCGGGCGTCGAGCGATCCACCAGGTGATTGACCAGCGCCAACTGCGCAAAGTACGTAGTACCCACGCAGCCGACGATCACCAGGGCCGCCCAGATCGTCGTGCGAAGACGGCTCCAGCCCAGGCGCAAACTCTTCTTCAGCACCGTGCCCAATCCCAGCAGGGCCACCGCGGTGCCGGCGATCAAGCGTCCGTAGACCTCGATGGACTCCACTTGATGTTGATTGGCCAGGCCGCCGACTACGTCCAGCAAACGGGCGTTGAAGCCCATTTCGACCATCAGGTACAGCAGCGTCAGGCTTAGCATCACCAGGACCAGCACACGTTCCTGGCGCCGTGGCAGGGGGTTCTTGTCTTTGCGCAGCCAGTGCATCAACGCATTGGCCAGGGAGCGGCGCCGCGCACGGGGAACCAGTCGCTGGAGCAGTGTCAGGCTGGTCACGACTCGGTCTCCATCCTGGAGATCAGGTTGATCTCTACCCGGCGCCTGGGTGGCGTAGTGGCCTGGGCATGTTTGACGACCGCATCAGCCACCGGTTGCGGCAGCTGGGAAGGAATCGGCACCTTGGCCGGCGGTTTGGGCGCCGGCTTGGGTACTGGGGCAGGCACGCTCACCTTGGGGTTGGGCGCCGGCGGCGCGGAAGGCTCGGCGCGCGCAGTGGCCGCGGAGGTCGCTGCGGTAATAGGCACCGGCGCAGGCTTGGCAGTCACCGGTGGCCTGGGTGTGGGTGCGGCGGCAACCGCCGGCCGGGCCTTGGACAGGCCTTGCAGCAGCCCCGGCAGGTCGACCTTCATCGGCCCGCGGAAATTCTTGTCCTTCGAGGAATAGGTCCAGGCCTCGGAGCGTCGGTCATCCATCCGCATGGCGACGAAACTCTTGCCGTCCTCACTGCGCTGGAAAGCCAGCACGTCGTCACAGCCCCCCAGTCGATAAGGGCCCCAGACTGTCTTCCCGGAGATCACTATCAAGGCGGTTTGGGAGTCGCACCGGGCGGTGCGATAGCTCATCACCACCGCCGTGTCGCCGTCCAGCTCCATCGTGGTTTCGACGGTGCTTTCACGCCAGTCGTCCGGCAGTTGCACCTGCATCTTGCGCTCATGCAGGCTCAAGTACGCTTGGCCAGCGGGGGTTTCCATGTGACTGAAAGGCCCGGCCACCGAATTGAAGCGACCGATCACCTGGTCGGCCTGCACCCCGGCCGCGCTGCACAGGAGCACAAGCAACACACCGCAAGTAATTAGGCGCCCCAGTGTTCGCAGGGCTCTGATGGGTTTCAACATGGTCTTCCTTAACCGGGTACCTGGGCGTGCCGACATTCCGCTACGCGCCAGGATGCTAGCATAAAGCCACAAATTCGCGATAACCCGGCTTACCGGGCGGATGACCCAAGCCCCTTGCGTGAGCGCATCTGCGACGGGCGCTAAGCCTGCGAAAGCGTGGAGTCACTGCTAATTGATCCAGCCCAGGCCCTGAGGACGACTTCTGAACTTGATGAGCAGTGTGCAGTGCGGATGAATTTTTCTTCACCCCACTGCACGGCGGCAACCGGTACATTGGCCTCGCTCATTCAAGAAACTACGGTTTGCCCGCCCTCCCGCGGGCTTTTTTTTGTCTGCGGGAAAAAGATCGCAGCCTCGTTTCACTTGGCAGCTCTTGCAAGGGGCTGTTGGCAATCGTGTGATTGCATCACCACAACGCGATGTCGTAGGTCAGGTACAGGCGCCAATTATCGCGATCGCTGGCGTAAGTGGAGCGGTAAGTTGCCTTGCGCACCTCCATGCCCACGCCCTTGAAGGCGCTGTCCTGGATGACATATCGCAGGTTGGTGTCCGACTCCCATTCGCGGGCTTCGCGGCCTTTGTAATCGCCGTTCTCGCCCTTGTAGTAGCGGGTCATGAAGCTCAAGCCCGGAAGCACAGCGGCGAAGTCATAGTCGTAGCGCAGCATCCAGGTTTGCTCACCGCCCTGGATGAACTTTCCTACACCGGCATTGGTGAATGAGTAGACCGTCGAAACGCTGGTGTAAGGCAGCGCCGTGTCGCCGGTCACTTTCTGGTAACCCATGCCGATGGCCTGCGCTCCCAACTTGTAGGTAAACAGACCGCTGAACATGTCGGCGTCGACCGCGCCGTTGCGTGCCTCGCCCGCGTCGTTGCTGATGAAGTACCGCAGGTCGCTGGTCAGGCTGCCGCTGCCCACTGGCAGCTTGTGCACCAGGCCGAGGAATTGCTGGCGGTAGAACTCGCGCATTTCACCGTAGTACCAGGTGCCGCTAAGGTTTGGCGTGAATTTGTAACTGGCGCCGGCAAAATCGAAATCCGTGCCTTTATCACCCGCGTAGCCCTGGGGATAAATATCGACACTGTCCGACGAATTGCGCTGCTTGAATTTATCCAGGTGCCCGGTATGCAGATACAGATCGCGGATGCCCGTGTATTCGACCTGGGTGCCACGAAAGGTTTGCGGCAGCAGACGGCCGTCGTTGTAGACCAGCACCGGGATCTTGGGCAGCAGGTTGCCGGTTTTTACCACGGCATCGCCAATGCGCATCTTCGCTGTCACTCCCAGGCTGGAAAATCCGTCAGCCGCATGCCCGTCGTCATGCACCGGCAACAAGCCGGTACCGGCATGGGTGGGACTCGAGTCGAGCTTGAGGCCGGCCAGCCCCAGCGCGTCCAGGCCAAAGCCCACGGCGCCCTCGGTATAGCCTGATTGCAGGTTGAGAAGAAAGCCCTGGGCCCACTCCCGGCGGTCGTTTCCACCATCACGATAGTCATCGTTGAAGTAGTAATTGCGCAGGGTCAGTTTGCCTTGCGAATCCTCCAGGAACCCCTGAGCCAGCAGCTGCGGTGACCAGCTCGTCAGTAGTGCGACGGGCACAATTGCGCCTCTCGTGAACAGCTCACGCATAACCATTTCCTCGGTGCCGTATTGTCGATTTTATGGGCAGTAGCAAAGGTCCCGCTGACGGGATATGTGTCGATAATCTTGTGGTGTCGCGCTGGACTCAGCGGCGCATTGGGGCGGACACTAACGACTCATCCGCGCCTGCACAACGTTATGCGAGAAGCGCATCAGGCTATGCGCAAGCTCGTTTTTCGCCACCTCACGGCGGTTAAAACCAAGGGGATCCCCGCGTGAATCTCAAGCAACTCGAAGCCTTCAAGGCCATCATGTCCACCGGCTCGACCATCGGTGCCGCGACGCGGATGGGCCTGTCCCAATCGGCTGTCAGTCGCCTGCTCACGCAGCTGGAAGAGACCTTGGGCTTTGCCTTGTTCCTGCGCAAAAAGGGTCGTTTGATGGCGACCCCGGAAGCCGATGAACTGCTGGCTGAAGTGGCCGACCTGGTGGATGGCATGCAGCGTATCCAGCGGCTGGCCGACGAGCTTCGGGTCGGGCATTCGCGCAAGCGCCTGCTCAAGGTGGGCGTGCCGACCAGCATGACCCAGGAGCTGCTGCCGAAAATTGTTGCCGAGTTCCTCAAGGGGCACGAAGACATCGTGGTCGAGTTACTGACCGGCTCCTACGACATGATCGAACGGGCTGTGCTGGATCGTTCGGCCGATCTTGGATTTGTCCGCTTGCCCACCGAACTGGCGGATTTTGACATCGAGCCGGTGCTGGAAACGGAAGGGGTGTGCGTAATGCCGGCCGACCATCCACTGACCCGCCACGCGGTGATCGAGGTCCGGCATCTGCGCGATGTGCCGCTGGTCATGCTGGGCCGCCAACGGGCACTGCGCGCAGAGCTCAACCAGGTGTTTCGCGCGGTCAACCTGACGCCCCAGGTGCGGATCGAAGTGCACTCCGTCGGGGCCGCCTGCAGCTTCGTCGCCGAAGGCCTGGGGGTGTCCATCGTCAACGGATTACTGGCCAGCCACTTCGCTCATTTACCGATTGTCACCCGACCGTTTCGGCCTGCCCTGCCCTATGCATTCGGCCTCGCCTTCCGTCGCGACGAGCCACGACCGAGTGTCGTCAGTGCCTTCGCCGAACACCTCAAAAAGCGCCTGAGCGAGTCGTCCATCGCTGGCAAATAAGGACAAAACGCATAGCTCAACCCGCTTCACGCATAACGTTGTGGGCCTTGGATCTTTGGCCTAGTGTCCGCTCCAACAACAGCCGACACCAAAAACAATAACCGCGAGGGCGTCCCTGCCAGCCAGGGCAAGAATCATGAGCGAACCACAAATCACCATCACCCAGCCGACCGCCGCGCCCACGAAAGTGGATGCCGGCAATGCGAGCAAGCGCAAACCCATCAACCCGGCAATCATCCTGCTGAGCATCGTGTTGCTCGCGGTCGCCTTCACCTATGTCGTCAACTCAGGGACCTTCCAGCGCCAGAACGCGCTGGTAGTGCCGGGCTCTTATCAGGTTCTGGAGAAGAGCCACTCGCTGACCCAACTGTTTTCCATCGAACCGCGCAAGGCCACCGACAGCGTGGCCCGGCCGGTGTCGCTGGTCGAAGGATTCATGGCGATTCCGCAGGGCATCGAGAAGCGTGCGGCGCTGATTTTCATGGTGCTGTTCATCGGCGGCATGTTCGGTGTGCTGAACAAGGCCGGCGTGATCGATGCCGGGCTCGAACGCTTGCTCGGATTGACCCGCGGCAACATCTACGTGCTGGTGCCGATGCTGATGCTGGTGTTCTCGGCCGGCAGTACCTTCATGGGGCTGGCCAAGGAATTTATCCTGATCGTGCCGCTGATGGTCGCGATGGCCAATCGGCTCGGCTTGCCGAACCTGATCGGGCTGGCGATCGTCTGCATCTCGGTGAAGATCGGCTACCTGGCCTCCATCACCAACCCTGTAGCGCTCTCTGTCGCCCAGCCAATGGTTGGCTTGCCGATCTTCAGTGGCATGAGCATGCGGATCGCGGCTTATGCCCTGTTCCTCAGCGTCGGTATTGCGTTCGTGTTGTGGAGCATCCACAAGCAGGGCTTCGACGCCAGTGCGAAAATCAGCTTCGAACAAAAACCGCTGCAGATGCGTCATTTGCTGAACCTTTTGGTGTTGGGCTGCGGCATCGCCTTCATGGTCTTTGCCTCCACCCGGTGGCAGTGGAAATACCACGAACTGTCCGCGTTCTATCTGGCGCTGAGCATCGCCTTCGCCGGCATCGCCGGGTTGGGTGCAAGTGCTACGGCGAGCGCGTTCGTCGACGGCATGAAGAAGGTGTTGATTGCCGGCGTGCTGATCGGCCTGGCAACGGCGGTTGAAATCATCCTCACCACCGGGCAGGTACTGGACACCATCGTCAATGGCCTGGCGAGTGTGGTGAGTGATCATGGCCCGGTCGTTTCGGCCTATGCCATGTTCTTCTCGCAACTGGGGCTGGATGTGTTGATCCCTTCGACGTCCGGCCAAGCCGCCGTGACCATGCCGATCTTCGGCCCGCTTGGCCAGCTTTCCGGCGTCAGCCCGCAAACCACCGTGTATGCGTTCCTGCTGGGCAATGGCTTGACCAACATGATCACCCCGACCTCCAGTGGCCTGCTGGTATTGCTGGCGACCGCGCAAGTCGGTTGGGGCCAATGGGCTCGCTACATCCTGCCGCTGTTTCTCATCTACATGGTGCTCGCGATGATCCTCCTGGCCATCGCAGTGACTACCGGTTACTGACTGTTCACGGCGCTTGCGGTGATGCCGCAGGCGCCAGCGTCGACAAGGTTCTGATATGAATTCCCTTTCTGAAAAAGCTCAACCGGCCATGCATATCCTGCGCGACCAGTCAGTCCCCATGCGCGATGGCGTGCACCTGGCCACCGACGTCTATCTGCCGATAAACGCCGCAGGTCCATGGCCGGTCGTTATCGAACGCACGCCTTATGACAAAAGCAAACCCTCGCGCTCGGAGAAGCAGCTCGACGGCCAGCACATCTCCCGCGAGGCCATGGCTGCACGGTTTACCGAGCAAGGGTTTGTGGCGATCTTTCAGGATTGTCGCGGGCGTTATGCCTCTGAAGGGGTGTTCACCAAGTACACGGCGGAAGGCGAAGACGGTTTCGACACGCTCGCCTGGATCGTCGAGCAACCCTGGTGCAACGGTAAAGTCGGCAGCATGGGGTTGTCGTATGCAGCCCACACGCAGCTGGCGATGGCCTGCCTGCATCCGCCGGGGCTGAGCAGCATGGTCCTGGACTCGGGGGGGTTTTCCAACGCTTTCCAGTGCGGCATTCGTCAGGGGGGCGCGTTCGAACTCAAGCAGGCCACCTGGGCCTGGCGCCAGGCCAAGGAAAGCCCGGCAGCGCTTGCCGACTCGCAGATTCGCGAAGCCCTGGAGCAGGAAGATATCCATCAATGGTTTGCCCGCATGCCGTGGCAGCCCGGCGAGTCGCCGATCCGCCACGTGCCGGAATACGAGGCGTACCTGCTTGAGCAATGGGCCCAGGGCAGCTTCAGTGATTACTGGCGCAAGCCGGGGATTTACGCCGAGGGTCATTACGCTGACTTGCCGGATATCCCGGTGCTGTTCATGTCGAGTTGGTATGACGCCTATGTCAGTTCGACGCTCGCCAACTACAGCGCATTCCAACGCCACAATAGTGCGCCACAGCATTTGATCATGGGGCCCTGGCTGCATGGTGACCGCAACATCAGTCACAGCGGCGATGTCGAGTTTGGTGCGGCGGCGAACTTCGACGGGCAGGTAGCCGAGGACTGGCTGACGTGCCGGCTGCAATGGTTCGAGCGCTCGCTCAAGGACACTCCACCGCTGGCGCCAGCGTCGGCCCCGGTGAAAGTGTTCCTGATGGGTGGCGGCGACGGTACGGCTGATGCAAGCGGCCGCCTGCGACATGGCGGGCGCTGGCTGCATGGGCAGCAGTGGCCGCTGCCTGGCAGTGAGACCATGAATTTATATCTGCACCACGACCGGTGCCTGAGTGCCACGCCACCACGCGTGGATGAGGCGAAGCTGAGCTATCGCGCCGACCCCGACCACCCCGTCCCCACCGTCGGCGGCGCGATCACCTCCGGCGCCCCGGTGTTTGTCGGTGGTGCGTTCGATCAACGGGAGCGGGCGGATTTTTTTGGCGCCCGTGGCAACAATCAGCCCCTGGCAGAGCGGGCGGACGTGCTGAGCTTTCAAACCCCGCCATTGACCGAAGACCTGATCGTCGCGGGCCCTCTGCAGATAGAACTGTGGATCGACAGCGACGCGCCCGACACTGACTTCACCGCCAAACTGGTAGATGTCTATCCACCAAGCGCCGACTTCCCTCAGGGCTACGCGATGAATATCACCGACGGCATCCGCCGCTGCCGTTATCGGGACTCGTGGGAAACCCCGCAACCACTGACACCGGGCAAGCGGGTCAAAGTGGTCATCGAACCGTTCGCGACCTGCAACCTGTTCAAGCGCGGCCATCGATTGCGCCTGGACATTGCCAGCAGCAACTTTCCGCACTTCGACGTCAACCCCAACAGCGGCGAACCCGAAGGCCAGGCCCATCACAAACAAATCGCCACCAATACCGTGCATATGAGCAAGGACTTTGCCTCGCGCCTGGTGCTGACGGTTCTCCCGGCGGGCGTGTAGGAGACGGCTTGCTGGCGATCATCGCGACGCGGTGTGCCAGGCTGGACGCCATCGCCGGCAAGCCGGCTCCCACAAGTGTGCATCGTCGCTTGAAGATCAGTGTGGGAGCGAGCCTGCTCGCGATAGCGCCCCATCAGTGGCTCGCAATGGCGCCTGCGCCACGGGGGCTTCCAGCCGCGCGCGACCGTAGAACGCCAGCGCCGTCAGCAGGCAGGCCAGCCACACGAAGATCCCGGCCCAGAAGGTGTGGGACATGTAGTGCCACCCTTGCAGGACTCGGGTGGTGCCGTACACGAAACCCAGCGCCAGCGAGCCGTACATCAGCGCCTTGGAGTAGCGCCAGCGATAACGACGCGCCACGAAGTACAGCGCCAGCATGGTGAAACCACCCGAGGCATGCCCGCCTGGCCAGCAGCGCCCGTCACCCGCGACTTTGAGCAGGTCGAAGTTCTGGTACCACTCCTTGTGCTCGATCTTGCCGCCGTACTGGGTGGTTTCAATCGGGCAGTACACGCTGGTGTGACCCTTGAGGTAGTGGATGACGCCGGTGCTGATGGAAAACGCGAACACCACGTACAGGAAATCCCGACGGTGCCTGGTGGCAAATCGCAGCACCGGGGCCAGCTTGATTTTCTCCATGAAGCGGATGAGCTTCGCATGCTTTTCAGCCTTCAGGCGCGGCCATAAAAAGGACAGCAAGGCGCCTATGATTGCGATTTCACCGGTCCAGTTGGGGATGATGCGCGCCCATTTATGGGTGATTTTTTCGAACAGGTGGACATGGTCCAACGGGAAGGTCTGGCTGACCGGGTCATAAAAAAGATCATTGAAGGCGATGTCGATTCGGGTCAGGTCGAACAGCAGGAACACCGCGACTGCGAGGGCCAGGGGGATACCGAAATTGAAGGCATGGAAGCGCATGGATCGGCTCATTGGGTGGTCACCGAGCGCCAGTCGGACGCTTCAACGAAACCCAGCATGCGCGGGACGGTAAAGGCTTGGGCAGAGATGAACAGCGACGCGCCGTAACCGAGGGTCGAGACGGGCAGCTTGAGGTCTTTTTCCAGCTGCGCCATGCACTCGCTGTGGGTGACCAGAATCAGGTTGCGGCCCGGTACTTTGTGCATCAATGCATCCTGCAGCATGGTGCCCCGGCAATTGATCAACCACTCTTCGCCGGCGCCCACCTGGTTGAACATGTACCCGGCCGTCTGCGCAGTGCGCAGCATCGGGCTGTTATAGACGTCCGCCTTGTCGAGACCCAACTGCCCGAACTGCGCGCCGACGCCCACCGCGACACTGCGCGAGCGCGCGGTGATGCCGTCGTCGCCACTCAGGCACGCGGCGCTGGAGTGATCGCAACGCTCGACATGGCGCACCAGGACGATCATGTCGCCCTTGGCCCAGCCATCGAGCAATGCCCGGGCGCCAGCAGTATTGCCATGGGCCAGGTCAGGTACGGCGGCGGGTGCCAACAGCCAGAGGGTCAACGGAATCACCAGCAGGGCAGACGCCAGGACCACGAGCGTATTTCGATAACGGGTCAGCCAGCTCAGATCAATGGAGCGCTTTATGCCCAACAGACTCAGTCTTAATTCCACATCTGGCCGCCTCCCCGGCATGCATCATCTTCATTTGATGCCGCGAAGTTAGAGAGTGGGACGTTGGCAGGGGGTGAAACGGTTGTGAAAAAAAGCTTAGAACAGGTCGCAGCCTCGTTTCACTCGCCAGCTCCTACAGCAGGGGCGCGGCGGGCTCCCTCGCAGGAGCTGCCGAGTGAAACGAGGCTGCGATCTTTTGACCTTCAGTTACCAGGCCAGCTGCCGATACCCACCTGCTACCCATTTTTGCTGGCTCTCAAAAACAACAATCTTCCAGCCTAACGACGATCAAGAAACACAACGTTCCTGGAGGAATTGTGATGAATAGCTGGTTCGGCAACATCAGCGTGAACCTTAAACTGGGCCTGGGATTTGGCCTGGTCCTGGCACTGACCTGTGTCCTCGCCCTGACCGGCTGGACAAGCCTGGGCGGGTTGATTGACCGCAGCAACTGGATGAGCGACATCACCCAGCTCAACTCGGGCCTGACCAAGCTGCGAGTGGTGCGCCTGCAATACATGCTGACCAACGGCGACGAAACCGCCGCGCAGAATGTGCAGACCACCCTCGACGCGTTTTCCGCCCAGCAACAAGCGTTGCTGGTGAAATTCAAGAGCCCGGAAAACCTCAAGCTGCTGCGCGAGCAAGGCGCTCAGATCGACGCCTACAAAACGTCCCTGAACAAGATGCGCAGTGCCTACCGCTCCGGCAACAGCGCGCGCGACGCCATGGGCGCCAACGCCGAAATCGCCAATTCGCTGATCAATGCCATCAACACGCGCGTGCAGCAAATGCCGCCCGGCGACCAGCGCTTTGAACAGTTCCAGGCCATCACTGCAGCCACGGAAGCCTTCCTGCTGGCCCGCTACGAAGTGCGCGGCTACACCGCCACCACCAATGCCGAGACCGAACAAAAAGCGCTCGGCCAACTGGACGCCGCGATTGCCAGCCTGACACCGCTCAACGTGCATTTCGCCGAGACTCAGCTCGACGCATTGCGTCAGCTGGAAATCGCGCTGGGCAACTACCGCAGTGCGTTGCAGGCTTACAAGAATGCCAGCAGTGAGGCGGTTCAGGCGCGCAAGGAAATGACCGACGAAGGCGCGGCCATCGTGTCCCTGAGCGATCAGCTGTATCAAATCCAGCTCGACCGCCGTGACGTCGAAAGCGCACAGGCGCGCACCCTGCAATTGATCAGCACCCTGCTGGCGCTGCTGGTGGGCATCATTGCCGCCGTGCTCATTACCCGGCAGATTACCGGCCCGCTGCGGGAAACCCTGGCGGTGGTCGAGCGTATCGCCGGAGGCGACCTGTCCCAAGACATCAAGGTCACTCGCCGCGATGAACTGGGGGTGTTGCAACAAGGCATCGCGCGCATGGGCGTGACCCTGCGTGAACTGATCAGCGGCATCCGCGACGGCGTCGCACAGATTGCCAGCGCCGCTGAAGAGCTGTCTGCCGTCACCGAGCAAACCAGCGCCGGCGTCAACAGCCAGAAGGTCGAGACCGATCAGGTGGCCACCGCCATGCACGAGATGACCGCGACTGTGCAGGAGGTGGCGCGCAATGCCGAACAGGCCTCGCAAGCGGCCGCCGCCGCTGATGGCGAAGCGCGTGCAGGCGACAAGGTGGTCAACGAAGCCATTGCGCAGATCGAACGCCTGGCCAGCGAAGTGGCGCGTTCCACCGAAGCCATGAGTGTGCTGCAACAGGAAAGCGACAAGATCGGCAGCGTCATGGACGTGATCAAGGCCGTCGCCGAGCAGACCAATCTGCTGGCCCTCAATGCAGCGATTGAAGCCGCTCGCGCCGGTGAAGCCGGTCGTGGCTTTGCCGTGGTTGCCGATGAAGTTCGCGGGCTGGCCCAGCGCACGCAGAAATCCACCGAGGAGATCGAAGGCCTGGTCGCCGGTTTGCAGAACGGCACCCAGCAGGTATCGACGGTGATGAACAACAGCCGCACCCTGACCGACAGCAGTGTCGCCCTGACCCGCAAGGCTGGCCTGTCCCTGGAGAACATCACCCGCACGGTGTCGAACATCCAGTCGATGAACCAGCAGATCGCCGCCGCGGCCGAACAGCAAAGCGCCGTGGCCGAAGAGATCAGCCGCAGCATCATCAACGTGCGCGACGTGTCGGAACAGACCGCCGCAGCCAGCGACGAGACGGCCAAGTCCAGTGTCGAACTGGCGCGCCTGGGTGGTCAGTTGCAGATGATGGTGAGCCACTTCCGCGTTTGATCACGCGATTGGGGTCAATGGAAGATCGTTTCGCCAAGCACCGCCGCTCCCACAAGGTGTACGTCGTTCACAAGCTCAATGAACGACACCTATCCCTGTGGGAACTTGGCTTCGGCAAATGGCAGCTTGGCGCCGTATCCCTTACCGCGTCCCACGCTGGCGCAATGCCGATGGCATGAAATAGGCGTCTTCGGGGATTGGCTGGGAGAAGTCCACGGTCTGCGGTTCTTCGTTATCCAGGTTCTGCACGTAGTAACGGCGCGCCTGCAGGTCGTGGAACACGTCCAGGGCGCTCCAGGTGGTGGGCAGGTCGTAGAAGTTCTTCAGGTAGCCCATCGACACCCGCCACAACTCACCTCGCCCGTCGTACTGATCCACCAGCGCCGCGCCCCAGCTGTCTTCATCGAGGAACAGCACTCGTTTGGAGTAGATGTGCCGCGAGCCGGGTTTGAGCGTGCCTTCCACGACCCACACCCGGTGCAGTTCGTAGCGGGTGTATTGCGGGTTGAGGTGGCCGGGGGTAAGCAGGTCGGCGTACTTCACCTGCGGGCTGCCGACCTGGTAGCTGTTGTAGGGAATGTAGATCTCCTGCTTGCCCTTGAGCTTCCAGTCGTAGCGGTCCGGGGAGCCGTTGAACAGGTCGGTGTCGTCGGCTGTGCGCAGGCCGTCCGACGAGGCAATCGGCGTGTCGTAAGCCAGGTTCGGTGCCCGGCGCACACGGCGCTGGCCAGCGTCGTAGATCCAGGCCTGACGCGGGTCCTTGAGCTGGTCCAGGGTCTCGTGGATCAGCGCCGCACCCCCGGCCAGCCGGGCCGGGCTTTTGACGAAGGCCAGGTAGTAGAACAGGATATTTTTCAGGTCGGCGAACTGGCCGCCCGGGCGGTAGTAGTTGAACAGCCCTTCCTGTTGCGAGGTCACCAGGGCGAAGCTGCCATTACGCTGCACCGGCGCTTCGGAGGCGCGTCGGACTACGTAGATCCCGCGATAGCGGGTGATGTGGTTCCACAACGCTTCGACGCCATCCTTGGGCACCGGGAAGGGTACGCCGCCATAGGCATCGGCAAAGCCGCTACCGCCATCGAGCAGCTTCGCGCTGGTGGCGTTCTTGAACGTGTTGTCGTACAGCCACTGCGGCGCCGAGCCCGAGCGACGACTGGTGTACACCGGCATCTGGAAGGTGTCGGGGTAGCTGTTGAACAGCGCGATCTGACCTGCACTGAGGTGCGCCTTGTACTGGTCAAGGTTGGCCTTGGTGATGGTGAACAGTGGCTTGTCTGTTGCGTACGGGTCGGGGTGGTGCTGGCCCGGTTTGTAGCCCGCGGGTGGCTGGGTGATGCCGCCGTCCCAGGCCGGAATGGTGCCGGCGGCGTTGCCGGCGCGCTCGGCACCCAGAGGGGTCAGTGTGGTCTTGAGCTGCTGCGCTTGCTGGGGCGTGATGGCTGCCAGCGCGCTGCCGGCAGCCAGGCTCAGAAACACGGCCAGCGTAGTGTTGATCAGTCGTGACGTATGCAACATGGACATTCTCCAAAATAGGAATCCTGTGAGAGCAAGGCTTGCCCGCGATCAACGATGACGCCGTTGACCGGATGACCCGGCGGTCTTCATCGCGAGCAAACTTTGCTTCTACAGAGACGCGCTCCCACCATTGAGTGCGCTTACCTGAACCGGGCAATCACAGGAAGTACTTGAGGTTGAACCCGACGTTGTCACGGTCGCGGATACCGTTGTTCTGGCCACCGCCGTAGAACTCGGTGTACTGCAACTCGGCCTCGAACCTGTTCTGGTAGTTGGCCTTGATGCCCAGGGTGTAGGCCTTGCGCCCTTCGATGGTGTTGCCCGCCTGGTAGCTGTTGCCCTTGAAATCATCCTTGTAGACGGCATAGGGCGAGACGTTGACCCCGGCATACACATCGTTCCAGGTGCCGTTGACCATGGCGGTGTAGCTGTAGGAGTTGCGGTTGACCTGGTCGCCACGATCGCCGCCGGACACGTAGGAATAGTTGCCAGTACCGGCGTAGTAACGGGTGCTGCCGTCGTAGGCGGTGTATTGCAGGTTGCTGCCACGCAAGTGCTCGGACGCCAGTTCGAACACGCCGAACATCGAGTCGAACGACAGGCTCGGGCCGAAGTTGTAGATCGTCCCCAGGGAGGTGTTGAACGCTTCGACCCGCTCGCCGTTGTTGATCTGGCTGTCGAGCTGGACCATCTGCCCGCCGATATTGATCGTCTGCCCGGCGGCCGCCGCCGCAGCGCCGTTGGCCAGGTCGCCGATCAGGTCGTTGGTTGCGGCGACGCCGATCGGCAGGTTCGGCCGATAAGCCACTTCACCGAACACCGACGCCTGGCCCAGGGTGGTGTTGAAGCTGAAGCCATACATGCGAATGTCTTCGGCATAGCGCCGATGCGCCTGGATATTGCCCAGCACGTCGGCGGTCGCCAGGCCGTTGGCCAGTTGCCCGGCCTGGCTGCCGGCAACGCCGGCGAGCAGATTGGTCAGGGCATCCATGTCGATGCCCTGGTAACCACCGAGGTTGGCGGAGATGGTCGGCTCCTTGGCGTGATAGTTGACCATGTACAGCCCGAACTCGGTGCTGTTGAGCTGTTCGGCAATGTAGCGAAAGGCGAAGCCAAACTGCCCGTCGTTGCGGGCGTTGTAGTCCTTGCCCACCGACGCCACCTTCAGCGTATTGCCGAACGCCGGGGTCACGCCGTTGGCGTACAGGCCGGTGGTACCCAGCGCCTGGTTGAGCAACGGGTTATTGCCCAACGCGCTGTACAGGTCGATCACATTGCCGAAACCTGGCACCGGCGTATCCAGCGCAGTGCCGGTAAAATTGTTGTAGGCGGTATTGCCGCCATCGGCGAACAGGTCGGTCTGGGCGTAGAAGGTGCCGACCGGATCGATGCGGGTTTCCTTCCAGTTGGTCTGGTAAAAACTCTCCATGGTCAGGGTGTCGGTCAGGCCAATGTTGAAGCTGAGCGCCTCGACCGGGATCAGCACTTCCTTGACCTCGGCACCGGGCAAACGGTACTTGGCGGCGTCCACCGGATTGGTGGTGTTGATCCCGCCCCGATAGAAAATGCCCTCGCCCCAGTTGAACACCTGGCGCCCGAGGCGGCCCGTCACCGGCATCGATGCCACGTCCCAGTTGCCATACACGTAGGCGTCGAGCATCTCCACCCGGCTGCCGGCAATGTCGCGGGTCTGGTCAGTGAAGTGATCGTCCTGGGGATAACTCTGGCTCGGCTGCGAGGGACTGTTGTTGCGGTAGTAATCGTTGCGCTTGTCCATCAGCTGGGTGTCATAGAACGCGGTGCCGCGCACGAACACCCCGTAGTTCTGGTAGTTGGCCTCGAGCTCGGAAGTGATCTTGTACACCTCGGAAACCAGCCCGGTATCGAAGTTGCGGTTGCCGTCGTTGGTATTGACGTCATCGTTAGTCTTGTCCCGTCCCTGCACCCGCCACATACGGCCATAAGACAAGGTGCTGTCAAACGAGCCGGTGACCTGCTGGTCGAGCACACTGAATTCCACGGCCTGTACTGCGTCCGCCGCACACAGTTGCAGCAGCCCTGCCAGGCCTGCGCCGGTGATGCCGGCGCCAGACAGTTGTAAGCGCATCCTCATGGTCAGTTTCTCCTTCCCTGATTTTATTGTTGGGGTGTGCGGGCAACTTCGCCGCGAGGGTCAGGGCGCCAACCCAGCCCTGACATAAATCCGGCTGTGCGCGCCGAAATGCCCCAGCAACTGCAACAGTTGCCGGTTGAGTTGCGGGTGCTCGTAGTCTTCGCGCCTGACCTGATTACTGGCGCTGAAATCGCTGGTGGCCGGGGCGGTTGCCAGCCATTGTTCGATGGCTTCATCAAAGGCTGCGGACTCGGCGACGGCCTGGGCACTGACCACTTCACGCAGGTAGTCCACCGAGTACGGCGGGTAATCGGCGTCTTCAGCGAGCCTGGCGTATGCCGCGATCATCGGGTGCGGTTCTGCGGCTTTCAGCAGCCGACGCAGCCAGGCGGATTGATACTTCTCGACTTCCATGTGCCGGGTTGCGACGCGCTGGATGGCGGCGTGTTTGTCGCTGGCGAAACCCGCCAGTGCCTTGGCTTCCATCAGCAGCAAACTGGCCAGCCCGGCGCCGGGCAGTGGCTTGGCGTGATAGGGCTGGGTCAGGTCCTGAATGTGGTGCAGGCCCCAGCCAAGGAAGCGGTAACCCCAATACGAATGCCCCGTCGCAAAGGCCAGGCGCGCCAGTCCCATGTATTGGTAAGCGCGCCAGTGCGGCCAGCTGCGCTGCAGAAAACCGGCAGCGGCGTACACCACCGGGCTCTCATGGAAGAAGCCCATGTGGAAGGGAGCCTGGGAGCTGTATTGAAAACGTGAGTCGCCAAAAGGCTGCGGGCCGAAGCCGTAGCGCCCGCCGACCTCGCCAGGGTTGTCGCTGAACAGATTGATGTCGTGGCCATAGTCCGGTTCGTCGGCGGCGCTGGCCAGCACCGCCAGGGGCGGCAGTTTTTCGCCGGTCAGCACGTGGATAAAGCGCTGGCGATTCCAGGGCGAGAGAGTCTGCTCAACCATCACCTGGTGGGCCTTCAAGTGTTCGCGTTCGGGCAGGTCGCGTCCCGGCAGTGGCTGGATGACCATCGCCAGATGAATCTGCGGGTTGATGCGCAACGCGGTGAGGAAGGCGTGTTGCAGATTGTCCCCGGGTTCGGCGGGTAGTTTCAGGTCGTCGGGACGTGGCGGGTATTGGGCGAAATGCTGGCGGGCAAACTGCTCCTGCTCATCGAGCAATTGGGCCACTGCCGGGTATTGCCGGGCGAGGAACTGCTCCAGGGGCTCGACTTCCACCTGGGGCGCTTCGCGCAGGGCGGGCAACGCTTGCAACGCCAGGTAGCTGCCCACTGTGTGATTGGACCAGCCCCAGGCTGACGGGGCCGTGACACAGAACACCAGCAGGATAAATGGCAGCTTCATTGCTCGGATTTCTTATTGGATGTGCAGTAGGGATGAGCCTAACAACCACACCTGGCCGTGACACTGTCCGATCCGGCCGAAAAAGTTCTCCGATAGCGCCATGGGTTGCTCAACGCATCAAGCCGGGTAACCCGTGATCTCGCGAATGCTTTGGTACAACGGTTTTAACTGACGATACATGCGCAGGTACACCTCCTTGTACAGGCGCTCGTAGGTCTGATGCGCCTCGGCCTGGGGCATGAATACCGCGCCGACCCGGGTCATCGCCGCCGTTGCCGTGGCAAAGTCCGCGTGCAGTCCCAGCCCGACGGCGCAGCAAATGGCCGCGCCCAGACCAGAGGCCTCGTACACATGCGGACGCTCGGCAGGCAGGCCGAAAATGTCCGCCGTCAGCTGCATCGCCGCATCGCTCTGGGAACCTCCGCCGGCGATGCGCAAGCGCTTGATGGAAACCTTCGAGCGCTTCTCGATACTCTCCATGCCCTGGCGCAAGGCGTAAGCCAGGCCTTCGAGGATCGCCCGATAGATGTGCGCGCGGGTGTGCACGTCGCCGAAGCCAATCATCGCGCCTTTGGCTTCGACTCCCGGCTCGCGAATGCCGGGTGACCAGTAGGGTTGCAGCATCAACCCCATGGACCCCGCAGGCACGGCATTGACCAGGGCGTCGAACAGTTGCTCCGGCTCCACCCCCTGCTCCCTGGCCTGTTGCATTTCCCGCAGGCCGAACTCGTTCTTGAACCAGCTGACCATCCAGTAACCGCGGTAGATCATCACCTCGCAGTTGTAGTGGTCCGGAACGGCCGCCGGATAAGGCGGGATCAGCGGGACGATTTCCAGGTAGCGCGAACGGGTGCTGGTGATGGTCGCCGTGGTGCCGTAGGACAGGCATACCGTGCTGGAATCGACCACCCCGGCGCCCACCACCTCGCAAGCCTTGTCGGCACCGGCGGCAATCAGCGGCAGCCCTTCGGGAATGCCGGTGTGGTGGCTGGCAGTGGCGCTGATGTAGCCCAGGGTTTCGCCGGGCTTGAGCAGGCTGGGCAGTTGCTCGGGACGCACCGCCAGGGCCTGCCATTTCCAGTCGGAGGGCGCTGCCCAACGCAGGCGCTTGAAGTCGAAGGGCAGATAACCGACGCAGCCGCCGACCGAATCGACAAAGCGCCCGCACAGGCGATGGGTGAGAAAGCCCGAGAGCAGCAAAAACTTGTCGGTCGCTGCCCACACTTCAGGCTGATGACGAGCGACCCAGTTGGCTTCGGCCTGGGCGCGAAAATAGTCCACGGTGGCCTGGGCACCCACCAGTTTGAACAGCCAGCCCCAGGGTCCCTTGATGCCGCCTTCGACCTCGGTCTGGCGCTGGTCGAGCCAGAGGATCGCCGGGCGCAGCGCATTGCCCTGGGCGTCGACGTTGATCAGGGTGCCGCGCTGGGTAGTCAGGGAAACGCCGGCAATCTGGGTTCGATCAATCCCGGTCTGCGCCCACAGCAACTGGCAGGCCTCACCCAGTTTGGCCCAGTAATAATCCGGGTCCTGCTCGGCCCAGCCAGGCTGGGTGGAGTAGTAGGCTTGCAGTTCGACCTTGCCTTTGCCCAGCAGATTGCCCTGAAGATCGAACAGCAACGCCCGCACGCTTTGGGTTCCATTGTCGATGGCCAGCAGGTAACGCTTGTTCGGGTGGTTGTCCATGGAGCTCTCTTCAATGGGCATGAGGGCCTGCATATCTGCGGTTTTTTACGGTTCGTGCCGACTGGTTCATGGCAAGCCGTGCTGCCGCTGCCACAACGCCCGGTACCGCTGCTCCTCCTGCTGCCAACGGGCATCATCCCAGCCCAGCCGGGGCTGGCACAGTTGGCGGATGGCGGGCAAAAACGCCTCGCCGCCTGCGTGCAGCAACAGCCCCAGGCGGGTGCGACGCAACAGCAGGTCATCCAGGTGCAGGACCATTTCAGTGTCGCAGGCCAGCGCCAGTTCCGCCCACAAGGTATCAGTGGCGCCGACGGTGTCGTGGCCCAACTGCTCGAGCAGTTGCGCCAGTCGCGGCAGGGCTCGACCGTGACGCCCGGCCACCCGCCGCCACTGGTAGCTGCTGAGCCCCGGGATCACCAAAGGTGGCACGACGGCAAACACTGGCGCGCCGTCATCGTTCAACGTACGCCCGAGCATCGGTGCACAGGCCTTGAGCACTTCAATGGCCTGCGGGCGGAACGTGGTCAACTTGCCCCCCGCCAGCGTCACGCAACCGGGCTCTTGCCACAGCACATGCTCGCGGGTTTCGTTTGACGGTTTACCCTGCTGCTGGCCTGCAGCGCTGCCCACCACCGGGCGCACGCCGGACCAGGTCGACAGCACATCGCCAGCCACCACCGCGGCCTGGGGGAACTGCTGGGCGCAGGCGGCCAGCAGGTAGTCGAGCTCCTCGGTGCTGATGCTGGCGCTCAGGTCCAGGTCGTCGTGATGATCCAGGTCCGTGGTGCCCACGACGGTGGCGCCTTCCCACGGAAAAACAAACACCGGGCGGCGGTCGCCGTGATGCAGAAAAGTGAAGGCCTGCGCCACCGGCAAACGCCACCCTGGCAGCAACAGATGACTGCCACGCAACGGTCGCAATTGACGGGGATGTTCAGGCGGTCGCAGACGTTCAGCCCAGGCACCGGTCGCCACCGCCAAAACGCCACAGCGCAGTTGCAGCCCTGCCCCGCCTTCGCAGTCTTCAACCTGCACCCCGCACACCCGCCCGCCTTCACGCAGCAATTGGACGACTCGCAGGCCATTGAGCACAACCGCGCCGTCCGCACGTGCCTCGGCCAAGACACGCATCACCAGGCGGGCGTCGTCGGTCAGTGCATCAACAAAACCGGAGCCGCCCAGCAAATCGTTTTCCTTCACTCCCGGCGCCATGTACCGCAGCTGCTGCGCGTCATGAAAACGGTGATTGCGCCTCCCGGCCAACGCGTCATACACGGCCAACAACCCACCCATCACGCGGGGGCCAGGAAAGCCGCCGCGGTAGTGCGGCATCATGAAACTCATGGGCTCCACCAACCCTGGAGCTTCATCCAGCAGGCGCTGGCGCTCGCGCACTGAATCGCGGGTCAGGCGCCACTGGCCCTTGGCGATGTAACGCAAGCCGCCATGGACCATTTTCGAAGAACGACTGGAGGTGCCCCAGGCGAAGTCGCGCTGCTCCAGCAACAGGCAGCGCCAGCCACGACGGGCGGCCTCACGCACGATGCCGGCACCGCTGATACCGCCACCGATGACGATCAGGTCCCAGGCCTCATCCGCCAGGGTCGGCAGCGCGGCCTCTCGCCACGCGCCATTCCAGTCAGGGTTCATCGCCGTCACTCCTGCAGCAACGTGCCCGGGTTGAGCCGCCCGGCCGGATCGAAATGCCGACTCAACGCCTGCAAGGTGTCCATCGCCAGCGCCCCTTTCTCCCGCAGCAGATACGCCGCGTGGTCCTTGCCCACGCCATGCTGGTGACTGATGGTGCCGCCGTTGTCGACGATGGTCTGACTGGCCGCGTGCTTGAGCGCCTGCCAGCGTGCCAGGGTCGCCGGGTAATCCGCCGCCGGACGAAAGACGTAGGTGGTGTAGATGCTCGAACCTTCGCCATACACATGGGACAGGTGGGTGAACACGTGCACCTGCTCACCCTGGGCCGCGAGGGCGGCACGCAGGCTTTGCTCGATGCGCTCGAGCAGGTTGTCGACATTGCTCCAGTCGGTGGCGGTTTCCAGGGTGTCGACCACGTAACCGGCGTTCCACAGGTTTTCCCGCAGGTAGGGGAAACGGAAGCGGTTCTGCGCCCATTTCTTGCCGAGCAAGGTACCGGTGAAGACTCCACCGAAGGCCTTCAAATGCTGGCGGGCCTGGCTGAGCGACAGCGCGTTCTGCCGGCGGTTACCGGTGACGCCGAACGTCAGCATGCATTTGCCGGCACCGGCTCCCCGCAGGGCGAGGTATTTTTCCAGCCAGGCGATCTGCTGCGGATGACCGGCCAGGGCGAGCTGGGTTTCGGTTTCCAGGGCATTGGACAGGCGCAGCATCGACAACGGCACCCGCGCCTGGGCCAGCTGCCGGATCGCCTGCAGTGCGTGCGCCCAGTCGGGCAGGAATACCCCGTAGAAACGCTCATCGGCCGGCAGCGCACTGACCCGCACCTTGACCTGGGAAATGATGCCAAAGCGGCCCTCACAGCCGAGCACCACTTCGCGCAAATCGGGACCGGCGGCCGAGGCCGGAAAGGTGGCGATTTCCAAGGGGCCGGCAAAGGTTTCCAGCGTGCCGCCGGCGAACAACTGCTCGATTCGCCCGTAGCGCAGCGACTGCTGGCCGCTGGAGCGACTGGCGACCCAACCGCCCAGGGTCGACAACTCCCACGACTGCGGGAAATGCCCCAGGGTGTAACCACGGGCGCGTAGCTGACTCTCCACCTGCGGGCCGCTGGCCCCCGGGCCGAAGGTGGCCAGCAGGCTTTGCTCGTCCAGGTCCAGCAAGCGATTCATGCGGGCCAGGGACACCGTCACCACAGGCCGCACCGAGTCTGGCGGGTTGATGTGCCCGGCCACCGAAGTGCCGCCGCCGTAGGGGATCAGGCACAGGTCCTGGGCCTGGGCGAGCGCCAGCAACTGGCGGATCTGCCCGGCGCTGTCGGGAAAGGCCACGGCGTCGGGGTAGAGGCCGGGCGCCCCTTCGCGCAGCGCCAGCCAGTCTGGCAGGCTCTGGCCCCGGGCATGCAGCAGGCGATCGTGCGGCTCGATACTGTACAGCCCATGCGCCGCCAGCCGCGAAGCCGGCACCCTGGCCAGCGCTTCTTCGAGCGTTGCATCGGGCAATACACGACCGACACCCAGCCGCTCGGCGAGAAATCCCGCGCCCTGGGCCGGTAATTCGACCACCGTGGTTGCCTCTCCCCAGCCGTTCCAGCGTCGCATGCGTGTGTCCTTTTGCGGTTCTTACAAGTGATGTTCCAGACACCCATACTAGCCAGCCCACCAAAAGTGTCACGGTCGCATCCGGCCACTTGGAGTAGCCAATTGAGTCAAACACCGCGCCAGGACAGGCCATTTACTTTCGCGGTGGTTTCACACTACCTTTCAGGGTATTCATCCGCACATGCGGACCTTGATCAAAGGAACACGATCATGCAATCGCTGGGCTTCACTTCGGTTCCGCCACTGCTCAAATACCTGCGTTATGCCGAACAACTGGGTGTCGCCACCGAGCCGGCGCTGGCGGCGGCCGGGTTGCAGGCGCAACAGTTGAGCGACAACAGCCTGCGGTTGCCGGGCGAGGTCCATGAGCGGTTGCTCGACTACTTCTGCGACCACTCGGCAGACCCGCTGTTCGGCCTCAACTCGGCGCGTTTCGTGCTGCCCAACTCCTGGAGTGTGCTGGGTTACATCACCATGAACTGCGCGACCCTTGGCGATGCCATGAGCCGCATCATGCCGTTCGAAAAACTGGTCGGCGACATGGGCGTCAGCCGCGCCGAGGTGCAGGGCGCACAGGTGCACCTGATCTGGACCTGCCGTCACCAACGCCCGCGCATCCGCCGGCACCTGGTGGAAAATGTCCTCGGCTCCTGGCTCCAATATGCGCGCTGGATTGCCGACACCCAGCTGGCGCCGGCGGCGGTGTGGCTTGAGCACGCGCAGCCGGACGAAACCACGCTGGCACAGTACGAGGCGTTTTTCGACTGCCCGGTGTTGTTTGAGCAGCCCTACTCGGCGCTGATCGTGCCGCTGCCCTACCTGCAGCTGCCCTTGCGGCAGGCCGATGCGCAACTGCTGCGCACCCTGGAAGAACATGCGCTGGGGTTAATGGCGACCCTGGAGGATGCGTCGCTGCAGGAACGGGTCAAGGGCATCCTGCGCCAGCTGCTCAAGGAAGGATTGCCACGCAAGGAACAAGTGGCCGAACAGTTCGCCGTCTCGGTGCGCACCCTGCAACGCCAGCTGCATCAGGCGGGTACGTCGTATCAACAAATCCTCGATGACCTGCGCCAGGAGCTGGCGGAGCATTACCTGCTCAACAGCACGTTGCCGATTCAGGATATCGCGCAGTACCTGGGGTTTACCGAGGCCCGGTCGTTTCATCGCTCGTTCAAGAGCCGGCGGGGAATGCCCCCAGGGGAGTTTCGTCAGGTTCATCGAAGTGCCGAGCCAAGCTGACGCGAACCTGTGGGAGCCCGGCCTGCCGGCGATGGCGGTGGTGAGTCTCAGGCCGTCATCGCTGGCAAGCCAGGCTCCCACAGTGCATCGGGTGTGCGGGGTTGGGGATTGGCGCGAATTACCCAGTCAGTCGTGATTCACCCGGGCGCGCTTGAGCAGTTTTTTGCAGCGTTCGGACAGGTGCAGCACACGCAGGTGTTTACCGGCCTTGGCGTAGCGCTCGCGCAGGGTCATGAGCGCGGCAATGGCCGAGTAGTCGACGAAGCTCAGGTGGCGGCAGTCAATGGTCACCAGGTCGGGGTCGCTGGCGGGATCGAACTGGTTGAGAAACGGCGTGGTCGAGGCGAAAAACAGCGTGCCGTGCAGGTGATACAGCTTGCTGCCATCGGGCTCGATATGCGCATCGGCATACAGCTCGCGCGCCTGTTGCCAGGCGAAGTTGAGCGCCGCAATGATGATCCCGCAGAGCACGGCCGTTGCCAGGTCGGTGAACACCGTGATCACAGTGACCGCGACAATGACCAGCACGTCGTTCAGCGGCACCTTGTTGAGCACCCGCAGCGACGCCCAGGCGAAGGTCTGCTGTGACACCACGAACATCACCCCGACCAGCGCCGCCAGCGGGATGCGCTCGATCAGCGGCGACAGGAACAGCACGAACAGCAGGATCAGCACGCCGGCCACCACGCCGGACAGTCGACCACGGCCGCCGGAGCTGAGGTTGATCACGGTCTGACCGATCATCGCGCAGCCACCCATGCCGCCGAACACCCCGGAGACCATGTTGGCCGCACCCAGGGCCACACACTCGCGATCCGGATAGCCACGGCTCTCGGTGATTTCGTCGGTGAGGTTGAGGGTCAGCAGGGTTTCCAGCAGGCCGACCAGCGCCATCAGGATCGCGTAGGGGGCGACGATGCGCAGGGTCTCAAGGTTCCACGGGATGTCGGGCAGGGCAAACGTCGGCAGGCCACCGGCGATGTGCGCCATGTCGCCGAGAGTGCGGGTCGGCAGGCCCAGCAGGAATACCGCCAGCCCCACGCCGAGAATCGCGACCAGCGCTGGCGGCACGGTACGGGTCAGGCGTGGCAGCAGGTAGACGATGGCCATGGTGACGGCCACCAGACCGAGCATGATGTACAGCGGCGCGCCATTGAGCCAGGCGTCACCGCTCTTGAAGTGTTCGAGTTGTGCCAGGGCGATGATGATCGCCAGGCCGTTGACGAAACCGAGCATCACCGGGTGCGGCACCATGCGTACCAGCTTGCCCAGCTTGAGCAGCCCGAACGCCAGCATGATCAGCCCGCCCAATAACACGGTGGCCAGCAAATACTGCACGCCGTGTTGCACCACCAGTGCGACGATCACCACCGCCATCGAGCCCGCCGCTCCCGAGACCATGCCTGGTCGACCGCCAAACAGCGCAGTCAGGGTGCAGATGATGAACGCGCCGTAGAGCCCCATCAGCGGGTTGAGATGGGCGACCAGGGCAAAGGCGATGCATTCGGGGAGCAGGGCGAACGAGGTGGTGAGTCCGGCCAGGACATCGGCGCGCAGACGTTGTGGTTTCATGGGGTACCCAAAAATACGGGCCGCTGGGGCGTGGCCGGGAAAGAGGGTGGGGATGTTACGGAATTGGAGGGGGTCAGGCTACTTTGGGGAACTCGGAAACACCATCGCGGGCAAGCCCGCTCCCACAGTGGTCGCGCTGCTGCCCAATCCTGGGCATGGAGCCTGCCCTGTGGGAGCGAGGCTTGCCCGCGATGAACGATGACTCGGTCTAGCGCAAACTCACACCATCTCGTCACGAATCCAGTCAACCACTGAAGTCCGCTGCGGTGCCCAGCCCAGCAGTTGCCGCGCATGCTGGCCGCGCACCCGGCTGTTGGAGCCCAGGCCATAGTTGGCCATCTCATAGCCCCACTCAGCTTCGGCATCCTTCAGCGGCCAGTCCTGCGGCTCACCCAGCTTCAAGGCTGCCGCCATGGCCGTGGTCATGTCGATGAACGAGGCCTCGCCACTTTCGACGAAGTAGAACGTGCCGGGCACGTTGCGGGTCAGCGCCAGCAGGTACAGGGCAACCACATCCTCGATATGCACGTTGGACCAGATGTTCCGGCCGCTGCCAACATGGCGCACCACCCCGCTCTTGCGGGCCTGTTTGAGCAAGCGTGGCAATTGCACGCTGTCGCGCTTGACGCCCAGGCTGTGGCCGTAAATCAGTGTGTTGCAGATCACGGCCGAGTTCACGCCGTCCTGCGCCGCAGCAAGGATCAGGTTATCGATGGCAACCCGGGCGGCCTTGTCCACCGTCGGCTCCGGCAGGTTGTCTTCGAAGTAGATCACGTCGCTGGCCTTGCCGCCGGACGCATCGCCGACGATGCTCGACCCGCTGGTGTGCAGGAACACCTTGTTGGAACCGCGCAGTGCGTCAAGCAAGGCCTCCACCGCACCGCGGTGGTCGCTGCTGGCGGCGTTGATCACGGCGTCGGCAGCCCGGGCCTGAGCGGCAAGCAAGGCGCTGTCGTCCAGCGTACCGATGACCGGGGAGATGCCCAGGGCGCTCAGCTCGTTGGCCTGCTCTGCGCTGCGAACCAGGCCGGTGACCTGGTGGCCCGCCCGGACCAGACCCGTGGCGATCGAACCGCCGATGAAACCTGCAGCGCCGGTGACGAATACGTTCATGGAGAAACTCCCTGCGTGAATAAGTGATGGGTCCAGTATTGAGCACCCTGCCCATGGGAAACAGGCCGCAGCGCCCAAATCACTTTTGCGCTGGAGTCACGAATCAGCCGTTGAACTGCGCGTTGGCATACGCTGCCAGCTTGCCCTGGATAAAGTCGAGGAAGCATTGAATGCGCAGGGCAAGCTGCGAGTTGCGGTAGTACACCGCATTGATCGGCTGGCGATAACCGCTGTTGGAATCCTCCAGCAGCACCTGCAGGCGACCGGCGCGGATGTCTTCAATGGTCATGAAGTGCGACAGGCAGGCGATGCCCTGCCCCTCCAGCGCCAGGTGGCGAATCGTCTCGCCACTGGAGGCGCTGATGCTGGCCTGGATCGGCCAGCGGTCGCCG
This sequence comes from Pseudomonas sp. TMW22090, assembly GCF_022496665.1. Lineage (NCBI taxonomy): Bacteria > Pseudomonadati > Pseudomonadota > Gammaproteobacteria > Pseudomonadales > Pseudomonadaceae > Pseudomonas > Pseudomonas sp. TMW22090. The sequence continues at coordinate 18,390 of NZ_SCFH01000015.1, read as the reverse complement.
TGTTCATAGCGCAAAGGCCACTGGTTGAGGCCCTCGTTCTGGGTAAAACCGAGCAAGCTGTGTGCCCTCAGGTCCGCCACAGCCGTGGGCGTCCCGTGCCGCTCCAGATACGCCGGGCTGGCGACGATGTGCAACGGGCTGCACCCCAGGGAACGCGCGTGCAGGGTCGAGTCGGCGAGGGTACCGATGCGGATGGCGATGTCAGTGCTTTGTTCGAGCAGGTCGATGAGCAGGTCGTTGCTGTTGAGCTCCAGCTGGATGTCCGGGTAGAGCCGACGGAACTCGTCGATATACGGCACGATGGCGTGCAGCATGAAAGGTGCAGCCGCGTTGATCCGCAGGCGCCCGGACGGGGTCTGCTGGCGGGAGCTCAGGCGCTCTTCGAGTTGATCCATCTGGTCGAGAATCAGCTTGGCCTGCTCGAAGAAATACTTGCCCTCTTCCGTCAGGTCCATGCGCCGGGTGGTGCGGTTGATCAACGTGGTCTCGAGCTTGGCCTCCAGCCGCGACAACGTGCGACTGACCGCCGAAGGCGTTTGCCCCACCTGCTCGGCCGCAGCGGAGATCGATCCGCATTCAATCACGCAGACGAAAATCTGCAGTTCATCGGATCTGGCTTTCAAGGGTGTCCTCTTTTCGCAATTGCCCTGGCATCTGTCGCCAGGATCGCAGCCTGCGACGCTCGCATTCCACTGCAGGAGCTGGCGCAGGCTGCGATCTTTCAGGCCGTCGCATCCGATAGTAGCCTGAAACCCTATGCAGACAGGCCAAACACCTCGCTCAAATGCTGCTCATAACGGGCAATGTCGGCTTCAATGTTCGGGCGTTTCATGACGTCAACGCACAGGAAGGTGGGCAGGCTGGTCATGCCGAGGAACTCGTTGGCCTTGTGGAACGGGAAGTACACCGCGTCCACGCCCTTGGCTTCAAAGAAGTCCGTCGGATCATCGAATGCCTGCTGCGGAGCATTCCAGGTCAGGGACAACATGTATTGCTTGCCCTGCACTAGGCCGCCGCTGCCGTACTTCTGCGAGGCATCGGAGCGGGTGCGGCCGTCGCTGGCGTAGAGGCTGCCGTGGCCTTCAGTGAACACTTCGTCGATGTACTTCTTGACCGTCCAGGGCGCGCCCATCCACCAGCCTGGCATCTGGTAAATGATCACATCGGCCCAGAGGAACTTGGCCACTTCTTCGGCGACGTCGTAGCCCTCGTCGATGAACGTGGTCTTCACGTCCATGCCGCCTCGGTCGAGAACGCTCAGTGCAGTTTCGTGCAAAGTGGAGTTGTAGCGACCATCGGAGTGGGCAAACTTTTTACCGCCATTGAGCAACAGGACTTTTTTCATGAAAGGTCTCGGAAGGTTTGAATTCGATGGCGGCAGGGTATCGGCCCGCCTCGCGCGGAATAAGCCCTGATGCGACAAAACTCATTTGACCCACAAGCACGAATCCAGCACTTATTGTTGCCTTAGACTGCGATCCTCTAATTTGAGGAGATTTGCTGATGAGTGACATTCAGGGCTTTATCCTGCACGCCAAGACCCGCCCGGAAAAATCGGCGGCCTTTGAAGCGTTGTTCAGTGGCTACGTGCAAGCCAGTCGCGCCGAACCGGGTTGCATCGAGTACCACATGCTTCGGGACCAACAGGACCCGACGCTGTTTATCTTCTTCGAGATCTGGCAATCCCGGGCCCACCTCGATGTGCACTCCAACCTGCCGCACATGCAGCGGTTTCGCGAAGCGCGCATGGAGTATCTGGAACGGGATTTCGAGATACGCGCCATCGATATGCTCAGCCCCTCATCCGCTAGCCGCTGATCAGCAAGTGGCCGCCCAGCACGCCGAGGCCAATGAAAAATACCCGTTTGAACAAGGTGGCACTGATGCGCTGGCGCAGCCATTGCCCCAGCAACATGCCGGCCACCGCCGGGATCAGCGCCAGCAACGATGCGCCCAGCTCGCCCCCGCCCAGAGCGCCACGCCAGAACAGGCCGGCGCCCAGGGCCAGGGTCGAGACGGTGAATGACAGGCCCAGTGCCTGCACCAGCTGGTCCTTGCTCAAGCCCAGCGCCTGCAGATAGGGCACCGCCGGAATCACGAATACGCCCGTGGCCGAGGTGATGACGCCGGTCAGCACGCCGCACAATGGGGCGAGCCAGCGTTCAGCACGGCTGCCGACCTGCAGGGTGGGCAGGAACAACCCGCTCAAGGCGTAAAGCAGCAATGCCGCGCCCAACCCCCTCACGACCCAGTGCCCGCCAGCCATGCCAATCCACAGCGTGCCCGCTCCTGTGCCGAGGAAAATGGCCAGGAGCATCGGCCACAAACGTCTGACCAACTGCCGCAAATGCCCGCCGAATGCCAGCTGCCAGAGGTTGGTCAAGGTCGCGGGAATGATCAGCAGCGCGGCAGCCTGCGCTGGCGCCATAGCCAGGCCAAGCAGACCCATGGCGATAGTCGGCAGGCCAAGGCCGATCACGCCCTTGATCATGCCGGCCAGCAGGAAGGTGGCGATCACCAGGATTGACAGGGCGAGGCCGAGGTTTTGATAGAACGCAGTCAGAGTATCCATGGGTCTATCGTGGTGCTGGGCAGCGGGTTTGAAAAGCTGGCTTATACTGAGTGTGCCTCTTGCTGTGGCTGAGGCTAGGTTCCTGGTTGTGGCAGCCGACGCTTTCGCGGGCAAGCCCGCTCCCACAGGTCTGAGTGTCGTGCTCTAGATTGCGCAGCACCTCAATCACCGTTTGGAGTGCCGCTTTCGCGGGCAAGCCCGCTCCCACAGGTCTGGGTGTCGTGCTCAAGATTGCGCAGCACATCAATCACTGTGGGAGCGGGCTTGCCCGCGAAGGCGGTAACCCGAACAACACACCTCTATGGACCCACCATGCACTTCGACCTCACCGACCTGCGCCTCTACCTGAACATTCTCGACAGCGGCAACATCACCGCCGGCGCAGTCCGCAGTCATTTATCCCTGGCGGCAGCGAGTGCGCGAATCAGGGCGATGGAGTCATCCCTGGGAGTGGATTTCCTGGTGCGCGGCAGACGCGGAGTCACCCCCACCGCTGCCGGCAAAGCCTTGGCGCAACACGCCCGGTTGCTGCTGCAACAGGCCGACCGCCTGCAACAGGACCTGGCTGAATATGCCCAGGGCGTCAAGGGACAAGTCCGGTTGTTGTGCAACACCACGGCGATGAGTGAATACCTGCCCGAACTGCTCGCAGACTTTCTGCTCAACCATCCCAACCTGGACATCGACCTGCAGGAACTGCCCAGTGCGCGCATCACCCATGCGCTACGCCAGGGCGCGGCGGATCTGGGCATTGTTTCGGATGCCGTGGACAGCAGCGACCTGCAAACCCGCCCGTTTCGCGACGACCCGCTGCTATTGATCATGGCGCCCGACCACCCCCTGGCCAGGCTCGGCGCCCTGAGCTTCAGCGACACCCTGGCGCACGACTACGTTGGGCTCAACAGCAACAGCGCCCTGGCGATTCACCTGGAAGAACAGGCGCTGCATATCGGTTCCCGCCTGCAGATTCGCATCAGGGCCGATGGTTTCGATGGCGCCATGCGCATGGTCGCCCGGGGGGCCGGGCTGGCCATCGTGCCGCAGGCGGCAGTGGCACGCTGGCCCGGCGCGCCAGCGTTGCACAGCATCGCGCTGGCCGAAGCCTGGGCACAGCGCCAACTGCTGTTGTGTGCCCGTGACTTTGCGCAACTGCCCGGTTACGCCAAGGCGTTGCTGCATGCCTTGACTCCCCCCTGAGGGGCAGACTTTACCCTTGGGTTTTCCTCTTCAAGGACAGCCACGATGGGCAAACGGATTCTGGTGATTCTCGGTCACCCTTCGAGCAGCAGTTTTTGCGCCGCCGTGGCCGAGCGCTATACCCAGTCAGCCCTGCGTGCCGGGCATGAAGTGCGCCAACTGTTCCTCGGCCAGCTAGCGTTCGACCCCGTATTGCGGGAAGGCTACCAACAGGTTCAACCACTGGAAGCCGACCTGCTGCAAGCCCAGGCGGATGTCTTGTGGGCCGAGCAACTGACGCTGGTGTTCCCGATCTGGTGGGGCGGCATTCCAGCCTTGCTCAAGGGCTTTTTCGACCGGGTGTTCCTCCCCGGTTTCGCCTTCAAATACCGCAAAGGCAAAGCCTTCCCAGACAAACTCCTGCACGGTCGCAGCGCGCACCTGCTGGTGACCATGGATACGCCGCCCTGGTACTACCGCTGGTTCTACCGCATGCCCGGCTTGCATCAAATGCGCAGGACCACGCTGCAGTTCTGCGGCATCAAGCCCACCCGGACGCTGACCTTCGGCCCAATCCTCGACTCCAGTCACGCGCAGCGCGAGCGGTGGTTGCAGCAAGCCGAAGCTATCGCCAGTCGTTGAGTGCGCCGATAATGCCCGGGACTCGTTAAAGGGAATTATTGATGTACATCGGCCAGGCTGCGCAGCGCTCCGGAACCACGATCAAAAGCATCCGCCATTACGAAGCGATCGGCCTGCTGCCGGTGGCCGAGCGTCAGGGTAAATATCGCGTGTACGACCAGCAGAGCGTCGAACTGCTGGCCTTCATCAAATGTGCACAACAGTTGGGTTTCCGCCTCAAAGAGCTGCAGGCGATTTTCGCCGGCCATCAGGGAACCCAAGTCCCGTGGGCATTGGCCCATCAGGCCATCGCGGCGAAGAAGCAGGAGATCAGCGAGCGGATGGCTGCCCTGGCGCGGCAACACGCCCAACTGGTGGAGTTTGAACTGGGCATCGAACAGGCCCGGGCCGCTTGTCCGCTGGAGACGCTTTAGGCGCCTGCGCGTTTCTGGACACCCCGATGTCGAGCACAGACAACTCGCCAGCGGGCGGGCGCTATAGGGTGCGACTTCGTTCTTGCATCCACTGCCCGGAGTCCACATGACCGCACCTATTACCGTTCTTCGCGACACCCATCCCCTGCCGGTACTCGATGCCTGCAAATGGGAAAAACTCGAAGGCGATCCGCACACCGTCAATCTCAACGCCTACACCAGCGAAGACGGCAGCAAAATCATGGGCACCTGGATCTGCACGCCGGGCAAATGGTATGTGGAATACGTGAAGTGGGAGTACTGCCATTTCCAGGAAGGCTACTGCGTGATCACGCCGGAAGGCATGGCGCCAATCCATCTGCGTGCAGGGGATATCTTTGTCGTTGAGCCAGGGATGAAAGGCACGTGGGAAGTGGTCGAGACTGTGCGCAAGTATTTCGTGTTTGCCTGATGCATAGAAAAGATCGCAGCCTGCGGCATTCCCGTGTAGGAGCTGCCGCAGGCTGCGATCTTTTGCTTGTGCGAATTACCCGCTTTTACTGGGGTTTGCGATAGCTGTTGATGATCGCCGAGAAGTCCTTGCCACCCTCCCCGCGCAGGCTCATTGCCTGATACAACTGCTGCGCCACGGCGCCCAGCACCACCGGCTGGTGCGCCTGACGGGCCGCCTCAGTCGCCAGCCCCAGGTCTTTGAGCATCAGTTCGGCACCGAAGCCGCCGGTATAGCCGCGCGACGCCGGAGCGGTCTCGACGATGCCCGGCCACGGGTTGTACATCTCCGAACTCCAGCAGCGGCCGGTGGAGCTGTTAATGATCCCGGCCAGCACGCCGGTGTCGATGCCCAGGGCATCACCCAGGGCCATGGCTTCGCTGACGCCGACCATGGAAATTCCCAGTAGCAGGTTGTTGCAGATCTTGGCAATCTGCCCGGTGCCGACTTCGCCGCAATGCACGATATTGCGGCCCATCTGCGCCAGCACCGGTTGCAGCGTGGCAAACAGCTCGGGCGTGGCGCCGACCATGAATGTCAGGGTGCCGGCAGCTGCGCCACCCGTACCGCCAGACACCGGCGCATCGGCCATGGCCACGCCTTGCTTGGCAGCAGCGCTCGCTACTTCACGGGCCGTCTGCGGGTCAATGGTGCTGCAATCCACTGCCGGAACGCCTTCGCCAATCCCGGCGAGCACGCCGTCTTCACCCAGCCACACACTGCGCACATGCACGGCGGCCGGCAGCATGGTAATCACCAGCTCCGCACCTTGGGCCGCCTCACGGGCGCAGGCGCTGATGCTGCCGCCCAGTTGCTCCAGCTCGGCCAGCACGGTGGTGTTCAGGTCGACCAGCTTGAGGTCATGACCGGCCTTGATCAGGTTGCGCGCCATCGGCGCGCCCATGTTGCCCAGACCGATAAATGCGATTTTCATGGACCACTCCTTAGCGCAAGTTGATGGTGGTGTTCACACCGTCGTTGACGCTGTTGTCATCGAACCAGCGACTGGTGACCGTCTTGGTCTGAGTGTAGAACTGCACCACTTGCTTGCCATACGGGCCGAGATCGCCAAGCTTGGAACCGCGCGAGCCGGTAAAGCTGAAGAATGGGACCGGCACCGGAATCGGAATGTTGATGCCGACCTGGCCGACGTCGATTTCATTCTGGAATTTACGTGCCGCCGCACCGCTCTGGGTGAACAGGCCAGTGCCGTTGCCGAAGGGGTTGGCGTTGACCAGGGCGATGGCCTCGTCCAGCGTATTGACCTCCAGCACCACCAGCACCGGGCCGAAGATTTCCTGGGTGTAGATCTGCATGTCGGTGGTCACCCCGGAGAACAGGGTTGGGCCGACGAAGTTGCCTTGCTCGTAGCCGGCCACACTGATGTCGCGCCCGTCCAGCTCCAGCTTCGCACCTTCCTTGATGCCGCTTTCGATCAGGTCGAGGATGCGCGCCTTGGCGCGTTTCGAAATCACCGGCCCAACGTCGGTACCCGGCTCACTGCCGGCATTGACCTTGAGTTTCTGCGCCAGTGCTTTCAAGTCCGGCAGCCATTGCTTGGCCGCGCCCACCAGCACCACCACAGACGTGGCCATGCAGCGTTGACCCGCTGCGCCAAAACCGGCGCCGACCAGCGCGTTCAGCGCCTGTTCGCGGTTGGCGTCCGGCAGCACCACGGCATGGTTCTTCGCGCCCATCATCGACTGCACGCGCTTGCCGTGTTTGCCCGCCAGGTCGTACACGTGAGTGCCGACCGCAGTCGACCCGACGAAGGACACCGCCTTGATGTCCTTGTGGGTGCAGAGCGCATCCACCACGTCCTTGCCGCCGTGCACCACGTTGAGCACGCCCGCCGGAACACCTGCTTCGATCGCCAGCTCCACCAGCAGCAAAGTCGACAACGGATCCTGTTCGGAAGGTTTCAACACGAAGGTATTGCCGCAGGCAATGGCCATCGGGAACATCCACAGCGGAATCATCGCCGGGAAGTTGAACGGGGTGATACCGGCGCACACGCCGATCGGCTGGCGCAGGGTGTAGGTGTCGACGCCGCTGGCGACGTTCTCGGCGAACTCGCCCATCTGCAGGGTGCCGATGGAGCAGGCATGCTCGACCACTTCCAGGCCACGGAAAATATCGCCTTCAGCGTCGGCAATGGTTTTGCCCTGCTCGTTGCTCAGCACCACGGCAATGCGCTTGGAGTGCTCGCGAATCAACGCCTGGAGCTTGAGCATGATGCGCATGCGCGCGCCGATTGGCGTCAGCTTCCAGGTCTGGAAGGCGCGATGGGCAGCGGCAATGGCCGCGTCGACTTCCGAGGCGGTGGCAAACGGAACCTTGGCGAGCACTTGCTGAGTCGCCGGGTTGACGATGTCGTGCCACTCGGTGGACTGCGACTCGACCCACTCGCCGTCGATCAACAGCTTGACCTTCTGCACGGTGGTTTCGTTGGGCGTGAGCGATGCGTTCATGTTGGGTCTCCTGGACTTGTTGTTATCAGGGAGCCAAGGCGAGAAAGTCGCCTTGAGATGAGGCGTGTGTCGCGAATTGGTTGTCGGACGGTTTTTGGAGTATAGATGTGCAAACTTCTAATAAGAACGCACATAAAAGCCGGTCCATCATGCAAAAAAACATCACGTCTCTAGGCTCGCTGAATTGGGATGACCTCAAGTTTTTCCTCGAAGTCGCCCGCACCCGCAAGGCCAGCACCGCCGCCAAGCGCCTGGCCGTGGACTACACCACGGTGTCGCGGCGCATCAGTTCGCTGGAAACGGCGTTGGGCACGCTGTTGTTCGAAAAGTCCCGCACCAGCGGTTTTGTGCTGACGGCCGAAGGCCAACGGCTGTTGGGTTACGCCGAATCGATCGAGAGCACCCTGCACATGGCCTGCGAGCAGGTGTCCGGCTCAGGGGTGGCGTTATCCGGACATGTACGCATGGGCTGCACCGAAGGGTTCGGCAGCTTTTTCATCACCCCGCAGCTGAGCCATTTCGTCGACGCCTACCCGGCGATCTCGGTGGATATCCTGCCGCTGCCGCACTTCATCAGCCTCTCCAAGCGCGAGGCAGACATCGTCATCGCCCTGGAGCGCCCGGAGCATGGCCCGTACGTGTGCTGCAAATTGTGCGACTACCGCTTGCAGCTGTACGCGACCCAGGACTACCTCGACCAGCACCCACCCATCCGCCGCCCCAGCGACCTGGCCAAGCATGCGTTCATCAGTTATGTGGATGACCTGGCGTTCAGCTCGGAGCTGCTGTACCTGGCCAACGTACTGCCCGGCGCCAGCGCCAACCTGCGCAGCACCAGCGTCATCGCGCAGTTCGTCGCCGCGCAACAGGGCCGGTCGCTGGCCATCCTGCCGTGCTTCCTGGCGGCCCAGGATCCGCGGTTGCTGCCAGTGCTGCCGAGCGAGATCAACATCACCCGGCAGTTCTGGATGTACTGCCGCGAAGACCTGCGCAAGCTCAAGCGGATCACCCTGTTGTGGGATTACATCCGCGGGGTGACTGAGCAGAATCACGGGCTGTTGATGGGTGAGAGTCGCGAGATGCTGTTCGCCGATTAGCCGGCGGTACCACGATCGACACACGGCGGTTCTCGGTGCGGCCGGCAAGTTGGCAAATGTGCGTTACTGGCCGGGGGCCTCATCCAGTTCAAGCATCAGCCCGCTCAGGCGCTTGACCTTGCGCCGCACGGCCTCTTCGAATACGCCGGCACGGGGTTCTATGAGGGTGAACCAGTTCTTTGCCCGGGTGATCCCGGTGTAGATCAGCTCCTTGGTCAGGACCGGGTTGAGGGCGTCCGGGAGGATCAGTGCGGTGTGGGCAAACTCCGAGCCCTGGGATTTGTGCACCGTCATCGCGTACACGGTTTCGACGTCGTTGAGCCGGCTCGGCAGTACAAAACGCACACCACCTTGACCATCGTTGCGCGCGAATGCCACGCGCAACACCTGCTTCCCGGCTTCAGGCCCCTCGCGTTCGGGCAGCTTGAGCGCGATGCCGATGTCACCGTTCATCAGCCCCAGACCGTAGTCGTTACGCGTCATCAAAACCGGGCGTCCCTCGTACCACTGCTGATCGTTATCGATCAAGCGGGCCTTGAGCAGCGCGGCGGTCGCTCGCTGATTCAGGCCTTCCACGCCCCAGGGGCCCTTGCGTACGGCGCAGAGCAACTGGAAGGCGTCGAACGCCTGCAGCACCTGGCGAGCCCAGTCGGCCCAGCAAGGATCCTCAAGGGCTCGGCCAGGCGCCGGGCGCTGCTGGCGCAGCAGGCCGAGGTAATGCCGATAACCCTGCGGCCCATCGCCGTGACCTTCAAGCAGCAAACGCTCCAGCGCCCGGTCCTGTTCGCCCTTGAGTGACAGGCTGAACACGTCGTCATGGCTGCGGGTGGCCAGCAGTTTGCGCGCCTCTTCAGGCTGCTGCTGATTGACCCGGCGAGCCAGCTGGCCAATGCCGCTGCCCTCTCCGAAGCGGCGCGAATGGCGCAGCATCACCACTTGTTGCGCCAGGGGATGAGCGCCCTGGGTATCCTCGTGCAGGTCGCTGTTTGCCAGGCTTTCGCCACTGACCTGCTCCAGCCACTGGCGAGTCTGCGGGCTGTACCAGCCGGCCTCCGCGTCACGACACAGGTCGCCCAGCACGGCGCCCGCTTCCACCGACGCCAGCTGATCCTTGTCACCCAGCAGCACCAGTCGCGCATGGGCCGGCAGGGCATCGAGCAGATTGGCCATCATCTCCAGGTCGATCATCGACGCTTCATCCACCACCAGCACATCCAATGGCAAGCGATTGCCCGCGTGATGCCGGAAGTGCCGCGTCCCGGGCCGGCTGCCGAGCAGGCGGTGCACCGTGGTGACGTCCGAAGGAATTTTCGCCCGGACCGCTTCGCTGACTTCCAGCGTCCTGACCTGCTGGCTGATGGACTCGGTCAAGCGCGCCGCCGCCTTGCCCGTGGGTGCGGCAAGACGGATGCGCAGCGGCTGGCCAGCATCGACTGCGGGCGCCTGGAGCAACGCCAGCAAACGTACGACGGTGGTGGTCTTGCCGGTGCCGGGACCACCGGTGACGATACTGAATGCGCTGCGGGTCGCCAGGGCGCAGGCGAGTTTTTGCCAGTCGATCACTTCACCCGGCCTGGCGGGCCCGAACAGGCCGGTGAGGCGCTGGCTCAAATCCGCAGGGGTCACTTCGTGCTCAGCCAGGCGCTGGCGCAATGACAGGTCGATGCGTCGTTCGTACGCCCAGTAGCGCCGCAGGTACAGGCGTTTACCCGACAGCACCAAAGGCCTTTGCTGGGCATTCTCGCGTCCGTCGGCTGCCAATGCGACCAAGGGGCTGACCGCCAGCGCCTTGCACCAGTGAGCGCCATCCAGCGCCTCGAGCAATTGCGAGGGCAACACCATTGAGCCCCCTTGCACATCGCCTTCGGGTGGGAGGGACAGGGCAAAGTCCGGTTCCTTGAGAGTCTCGTACAGATCCAGGCACACATGCCCGTGACCCAGCTGGTGGCTGGTCAGCGCGGCCGCCAGCAATACCAGGGGATCGTCATCGGGCGCCAGCTCATGCAGAAAGGCCACGAACGCCTTGTCCAATGCACGCAACCAGCCGCGCTCGACCCAGCGCGTGAGCAACAGCAGCAAGTCTTCGGCGCGGCTCAAGGGTGCGAGGTCGGCCAGGCTTTCAGCCGCCAGTGAGGTGGGCAGCAGATCGGCGAAGGTGCGACTCATAGCAGTTCTCCCTGTTCCCAGGCGGGTTCGGCCTTGGGCTGCGGCTTGCCCTGGAACAGGCGATCAAGGTGTTCGATCAACTCCCGTGGCGGACGGGCGAAATAAACCCCCTGGCTGGCTGCACGGGTGCCGCGCAGGAACAGGTACAACGCACCGCCCACGTGACGGTCATAGTCGTAATCGGCCAAACGCGCTTTGAGCTGGCGATGCAGGGCCAGCAAGTACAGCACGTACTGCAGGTCATAGCGGTTGTCGAGGATCGATTGCTCCATCGCTTGCGCGGTGTACGCCGAGTCATCGACACCCAGCCAGTTGGATTTGTAATCCGCCACGTAATACCGACCTTCGTGTTCGAACGTCAGGTCGATGAAACCCTTGAACATGCCGTTAAGCAATACCGGTTCGGCCGCCACCCGCGCGACGCCGTTGTGAGTGTATTGGCGCACCAGCTCATCGAGTTTCAGCACGTCGACCTTGTGGCTGGCGAACCAGAACTCCATCTCGACCCGGTACTGGGTCAGGTGCTCGAACACGACCGGGGCCTGCCCTGCCCCCAGGTGCAGGGGCGATTTGAGCAAGTGCTGCAGCCAGTCGCTCAAGGTGGTAATCCAGCCTTCCCAGCCGCGCCGATTGCAGCGACGCGCAATGGCGTCTTCCACCGTTTGTGGGTTGGCGCAAAAGCCTTCACCACCGGCCCATTCCAGCAGCCCATGGAGAAAGGTGCCGGGGCCCGGCCCGCGAGGGAATCGATGGATGTCCGCGCCGCCGGCCGCCACTTCACGCGGAGCATTGGGGTCGAGGCGTTCGTCATCGAACAGTTTCTGTGCCTGAGGATTTTCCGGTGCTTCGTCGCTGCCGATACTCAAGCTGTCGCCGATACGCAAAGCGCTGTAGGAGGCGATCCACCAGTTTTCACTGGCCCGGCGTTTGGGCATCAGCGGCGCGAGCAGGCGCGCGTCGTTCTGCGGCGGCTGGTAGTGCTCGGCGGTAGCGGGCGGGACTTCGCAATAACGCAGGGCAGGACAATCTTGCTGAAGGTCCTCCAGCCAGCGTTTTAAACCGGCAGATTCCGCCAGCATGGCACCGCCACCCAATAGATAACCCAGTGCCGACAGGTGCAGCACCGAGCTGTTGTTATTGCCTCGCTTGAGATCGGTGACGCCTAGCCAGCAGGCGTGCTGCGCCCGGGTCAGGGCGACATACAGCAAGCGCAAGTCCTCGGCCAGGCGCTCGTGATCGGCCAGTGCGATCAATTCGGCCGTCGGCTTCAGGCTCATCTGCGCCTTGCCGTTGGCATCGTGGTAGTGCAACGGCAACCGACTGCCGTCCACCGGCTTCGCCGAGCAAATGAACGGCAGGAACACCAGGGGATACTCCAGGCCCTTGGACTTGTGAATGGTCACTACCTTGACCAGTTGCTCGTCGCTCTCCAGACGCAGTATCTGCTCTTCCCCCGCCTGGCCGGATAACGCCAGGTGTTCGGACAGGTGGCGAATCAGCGCCTGCTCGCCATCGAGTTCGGCGGCAGCCTGTTGCAGCAGTTCGGACAGGTGCAAGAGATTGGTGAGGATCCGCTCGCCATCGCTGCGGGCGATCAATGTCTGCGGCAACTTGAAGTCGTGCAGCAGGCGTCGCAGCATCGGCAAGACGCCCTGCTTGCGCCACAGCTCACGGTAGCTGCGGAACTGCATGACCCGCGCTTCCCATGCCAGCTCATCCTGATTGAGCCGTTCAAGTTCGGCCAGAGACAGGTTCAACGTGATGCAGGCCAGTGCGGCGCGCAATGGCCGCTCGACATCCGGCTCGGCGCAGGCCTTGAGCCAGGACAGCAGGTCATGGGCCTCCTGAGCGGCGAACACTGAGTCCTTGTCTGACAGGTAGACACTGCGCACGCCACGTGCCGACAGCTCGGCGCGTACGGCCTGGGCTTCCTTGCCGTCGCGCACCAGGATGGCGATATCCGCCGGCAGCAGACCTCTGAAATCCTTGCCGTCCTGATGGAATCCCGACCGTCGCTGTTGCCCGCTGTTGAGCAGCGCGGTGATTTCACTGGCGCAGGCGGCGGCCAATTGTTTGCGGTAGACCGCGCCCGACAGCGGTTGCTCGCCAGGCAGGTGCCAGATGTTCAGGGCCGGCACCGGGCTGCCCTGTATCTGCAGCACTTCCTTACGGCCCTGGGATTGGACCGGCAGAAATGGCACGGGATTCTCGCCGTTGCGTTCACGGAACAGGAACGCGCCGCGCCCCAGTTCACGCTGCTCGGCACGTTCGAACACATGATTGACCGCCTCGACCATGCCATGGCTGGAGCGGAAGTTGGTCCCCAGGGTATGCAGCCGGCCGGTGGTGGCCTGGCGCGCCCGCAGATAAGTATGAATATCGGCGCCACGGAAGGCGTAGATCGCCTGCTTGGGGTCGCCGATCAGGAACAGGCCGCAGTCGGGGTTGTTGTCTTCGATGCGATAGATGGTTTCGAAAATCCGGTACTGCACCGGATCGGTGTCCTGGAACTCGTCGATCAAGGCCACCGGAAACTGTTCGCGAATCAGCGAGGCGAGGCGCTCGCCGCCATCGGCTTGCAGGGCGGCATCGAGGCGCAGCAGCATGTCATCGAAGCCCATCTCGGCACGGCGCCGCTTCTCTTCTTCGAACCGGGTACCCACCCACTGGGCCGCGTGTTGCAGCACGGCCGCATCGGGAGTCGGCAAGTTATCCAGACTGGCCTTGAGCCCCGGCATCGCATCCAGCCCCGGGTGACTTGGCACTTCGCCCTTCCAGGCTTCGGCCATGCCGTCCGGGGTCAGGCGGGTGAAGCCGGTGCCGATGTCCAGCTGCTCCAGCGATTCGTCCGCGGCCCAGGCCTGGATCTTTTCAAACCAGGGTTCGAAATAACGCGCCTGCATCTTGCGCCCGTCGACGCTCTTGCTTGCGACGCCCTGGTGGCAGATGGCGAGCAGCTCCTGTGCCCATTGAGTCCAGGGCATCTTCAGCTCAAGCAATGCCGCCCGCCGTTCCTGCAGGCATTCGGTAATCAGTTGCGCAGGCTCTTTGCCGGCAGTGGTGCCACGCTCACTGGAGAACAGCCCACGCACACGCGGCAACAACGCCGCCGGGCCGCCCCAGTTTCCACGCACCCAGCTCAGTGCATCGCCTTGCATGGGGTAGCAGAACAACCGCCAGTAATCGCGCAGGACTTCACCCAGCAAGTCGCTGTGGTCAGTTTCCAGGCTTTGGGTAAACAGGCTGCCACTGTCGAACGCGTGCTCGCGCAACATGCGCTGGCACCAGCTATGGATGGTCGAGACCGCAGCTTCGTCCATCCACTGCGCCGCGATGTCCAGGCGGTTCGCACATCCGGCCCACTGTTCACCTGGGTATTGATCACGCAGGTCGGCGATCAGGGCGTCTGGTGCGGTTATTTCATCACGGAAAAAACGCGCCGCTTCAGCCAGGCGCGTGCGGATACGTTCACGCAGCTCCTTGGTCGCCGCGTCGGTGAAGGTCACCACGAGGATCTGCGGCGGCAGCAGTTCACGGCCGAAACCGGCGGACTCGCCACCGTGGCCCAGGACCAGGCGCACATACAATGCGGAGATGGTAAAAGTCTTGCCGGTGCCGGCGCTGGCTTCGATCAGCTGGCTGCCGCGAAGCGGAAAAGCCAGGGCCAATGGTGTCTTGTCGGTCATGCGCGCGAGTCCTCGCTGTTCAGCGAACGCCAGGGAGCTTGCAGCAGCGGTCGATACAATGCATCGCACCACCCGGGGAATGATTCATCCGCCGTGAGCGCGTCGTAGTCCTTGAACTGCCGGGCCAGCGCAGCACTTTCACGCCGTTCCCCGTCAGTAGTTAGGCCATCGCCTTCATAGGCTTTGCGAGCGGCGCCTTCGGCCTTCAGCGGGTCGGTCTGACCCAGCCAGGCGAAGGCCGTTTTCACGGCAATTGGCAGCGGCTGGCACATGCCGGTTTTCCAGGCCAGCAACAGATCGCCCAGAATGCCCAAAGCCTGTGCCTGCTCCATTGGGGCCAGCAGCAGACTGTCGTCACTGGCCACCAGCGCGGTGGTCATTGGCCAACCGCTGGCGCAAGCCACCAGATGGTTGACCCAGGGCCGTGTGAGCCGATGCCATTTACGCGCCTTGATCGCACCAATGCTGTTGGGGATAGTTGTCACCGACAACAAGCCGCCATCGGCGCGCTGATGCAGGCCGCTTAGCCAGCCTTCCAAGCGCAGGCCTTGGGATTCCAGGTTCACCGGCAACGCGCTGGCGAGTGGGGTCGGCCATAACGTCAAGAGTTGTTGATAACGCTGCAGCAGGTCCGGCAAGGGTTCGATCAATTCCCGTTGCAGGTATTCGCCAAAGCCGGCCATGGGCAGCAGGCCACTGTTCTGCAGGCGGATGGCGTGTGCAGCCAGTGTCTGATCCACGAAATCGGGTTGCCCCAGCGCCGCTTCCAGCAAACTGTCGCTGAGGCTGTAGCGTTGCAGGGCATCGAGGACAAAAGGCTCTTCATTGGCCAGGGGGGCTTCGGCCGCCTCAAAGAATATCTTCAAGCGTTGGCTGAAGAAGTGGCGCACCGGGTTGCGCAGGAAATCCTGAAGTTGCCCCAGGCTCAACGGCTCTTCCTGGACGTAGGGTTCAAGGGTCTCGAACCCGGCATCCGTTGCATTGGCTTGATGGAGGGTCTGCCATTCGCTGGCATAGCTGAACAGCCCATCGCCCTCATGGAAATAGCGGGCGCTGAAAGGCTGTAGCGGGTGTTCCTGGGTCATGGCTTCAAGCAGGTCCTGTGCCTCATCGGCCGAGTGCCAACCGCTGGCCAGGTGATCGCGAAGCTGGCCGATCAGAACCGAGGCCGGGCGTTCGCTGTTGTCGCGAATGCTACGGCCTACCCAGCTGATATAAAGCTGATCACGGGCAGAGAGCAGGGCTTCGAGCAGGAGATAACGGTCGTCTTCGCGCCGGGATCGATCGCCGGGGCGGTAATCGCTGCCCATCAGGTCGAAGTCCAGCGGCGGTTGCGCGCGAGGGTAGTCGCCGTCGTTCATGCCGAGCAGGCACACCAGCTTGAACGGGATGGCCCGCATGGGCATCAAGGTGCAAAAGTTGACTGCCCCGGCCAGGAACCGCTGGGATAAGCGCCCCTGATCGAGCCCCGCGAGCCAGGCTTCGCGAACCACGGTCAGGGGTAACTGGTCATGCAACCCAACCGACTCACAGGTCTCCAGCCAGGTTTCGCGCAACTCTTCCAGCTGGGCGAGCAAGTAGTCGTCGTGTTCGTTGCTGGCCTGGAAAAACAACTGGATCAACGCTTGCAGGCGCATGCCCCATTGTCCGGGAGCTGCAGGAGAAGCCAGCTCATGGTGAGCAATGTCCAGCGCATCGAGCAGCGCTACCAGCGGCCCGATCAGCGCGGCATCCAGGCCGCCGATCTCGTCATAGGGTTCGATGCCGCCGTAGGCACCAGAGCTGCCTACCGCGTAACCGAGCAACATCCTGCGCAGGCCGAAACGCCAACTGTTTTGCTCAAGCTCGGCGGGCAAGCCGAGATTGGCGCGCTGCTCGGCATTCATGCCCCAGCGGATGCCCGCACCTTCGATCCAGCGATGCAGGGTCGGCAGGTGCCGCTCCTCGACACCGAATCGCGCGCGCAATGCAGGAACGTCCAGCAGATCGAGGATCTCGCTGACGGGGAAACGACTGTCAGGCAGCTTTAGCAAATGCTCGACGGCGATCAGCAATGGATCGCGACCGCGTTGGCCCTGATCGGCGAGTGTGAACGGTATGAAGCGCTGGTCCCTGTGCTCCAGCTGACCGAATACTGCGCGAATATGCGGGGCATAGCTGTCGATGTCCGGCACCATGACGATGACGTCACGGGGCCTTAGCTCGGGGTTTGCACTGAAGCGGGCGAGCAACTGGTCGTGGAGAATTTCCACTTCCCGCTGGGCGCTGTGGGCGATGTGAAAACGGATCGACTGATCATGCTCAAGATCAACAGCCGGCCAGCGCTCGCGGGTTTCACCCAGGGGGCGCAGTTCGAGGATGTCGTCCTGCAGTTGATTGAGCATGTTCAGCGGCGTGCTGTCGCTGAACAGGTCGATACGACCGTCGCGAAACGCCGAGCGATAGCTGTTGGGATCGTCGTAGCTGTCGAGCAGGTTGATGTAGTCCCGACCTTGTTTACCCCATGCCGCCAGCAATGGATGCGCATGCTGATGGAGGGTTTGCGGGTCGAGTACAACGGGCATGCCGTTCTTGCGCGCCTGACGCTTGTATTGGTGCCGTAACAGGTCTTTATCGGCGACGATGTCTGCCCAATGGTGACGACATGGGTTGTGCACGCACAGTAGGACCTGACTGAAACGGGCGAGCCCGGCCAGCGCTTCCAGGGCCTGGGCCGGCAGCGAGGAAATCCCGAATACGATCACCCGCGAAGGCAACCCCGCAGGCGCTTCATCCAGGCCATTGATACGTTCGATAAACCGTTGGTGCACGCCCGCACGACTTTGCGCCATGCCCTGCTCACCCACATCCAGCAACAGTGCGCGCCACAACTCCGCTTGCCAGGCGTTGGCCGGAGTCAGCGGCTTGGCTTCGCCGCGTCCGTTGCGTAACTGGTGTCGACCTTCCGCCCAGTCTTCAAGCCAGTCAGCGCGGTAGACCTGGTATTGGTCGAACAGGTCGGCCAGGCGTTCGGACAGCTGATAACGCTTGCGCAAGTCGGTGTCGTTGGTGAGAAAGCGTTGCAGGGGCTCGAAGTGTGGCTGATCGATCACCTGCGGTAGCAGGCGCATCAGGCGCCAGGTCAAGGGCGCTTTATCGAGCAAGGATTTGACCGGAATTTCCTCGCGACCAAGGACCATGCGATACAGCTGCCACATGAAACTGCCGGGCAGTTGCACATCGATGGCAGCGGCAATTCCGCAGCCGCCCGTATCGTCGTCTTCAGGGTCTTCTGCCAGTGCCAGCTTGAGCCATTGGGCAATGCCGTTGCTCTGGACCAGGGCGATTTCGTTTTCCAGGGGGGCCAGCGGGTACCGCCGCATCCAGCTCACTACCAGGCTGCGCAACTCGTCCAGGCGGTTGCCATGAACCACCATAAAACCAGCACTGAGGGACGTCGCGTCCGGCATAAAGGCTTCCTTGGAAAAATACAAACGCCAGGGCGAACCTTAGCACTGTCGGCAGGCTGTGGCAGCCGGGAGCGGCCCGGTGTTGATGCGGGAATTTTCTCGCGGACAAAAACAAAACCCCTACCTGCATACGCAGATAGGGGTTTCGGAATTTAATCTTGACGATGACCTACTCTCACATGGGGAAACCCCACACTACCATCGGCGATGCATCGTTTCACTGCTGAG
>NZ_SCFH01000014.1:0-79970 GCF_022496665.1 Pseudomonas sp. TMW22090 | reverse complement strand
TCCTCCGACAATTCTCTGGGCTCTGGGCTCTGGGCTCTGGGCTCTGGGCTCTGGGCTCTGGGCTCTGGGCTCTGGGCTCTCTGGGCTCTCTGGGCTCTCTGGGTCGACTTGGCTTTTGGCCAAGTCGACCCAGACCTCCCCGACGCCACATTCTCGAATGGCAGAGAGATCCTGAGGCTCGGTCAGCAGGAAGCTGCCGCGCCAGAATGGGTGTCGAACCCAAGAGCAGGCGAGCTTGTGGATGTACATGCCGAGACGAAGCTCGGATACGGGAATGCGTTTTACCAACTTATTTTCCTTTCTGAGTTGGGTGGTTAGGCGTGCGCCGAGGCTGGCACCCAGCGGTAGAGCGGAGGTAAGGTCACGCCAAGATTCTTGGATCAGCCGGAACCGCCGAAATTTCCGTCAGCCGATCAACATGGCTTTGTCTCGCGCTCGGTCGATGCGTTCCTGCATCGCCTGCATGACTTCTTCGTGGGTGTACGACTTGGCGTTGGGGTCGTCGGCCTCTCGGAGAGCTTCCTCGACCTCGCGGGTCATCCGCGCATATTCTTCCGGCCACAGCGCTTGCTCCATGCGCAGCGACGCCTGCCCAAGCAGGTGCAGCAGGCCGAACAGCCGCATGTCATTGGTGGCGACGACGTGCTCTCGAATCCGCTCCTGGATCACCTCGCAGGCCCGATGCGCCTCTGGCGTCGCCGTGCCCTCGTAGCCGGCTGGGAGTTCTGCTTCTTCAGCGATTCGCGCCCAAGCGATAGCCAGCGCCTCGATGGTGGACAGGTTCATTTGCTCATCCACTTGCGCAGCAGACGCTTTTTCAGGGAGGCGCGCTCTTGCGGATTGCGTCCCTTGTGGTTGGCAATGCGATCCGCCGTGGCGGCCTGGCGCTTGATGGGCCAGTAGGAGCGGCCATCCTTACCCATCGACCAGACGTTGCTGACCTGGTTTTCCAGTAGAGGCAGATGGGCGCATAGAGCTTCCGGCGACGCGCTGGCCAGCGCGGTGCGCTCGTGGGTTCGCCAGCGCTGATGCCAGAGTTTCTTGTCCTCGCGCTCGCTACGGCAGGTCGTGTGCCCAACGATGGGCGTTTTGCGGCGGCTGCGGCTCATGATGTGGTTGTCTCCAAGAACATTCAGGACAGGCTTTCTGGGTAGAGCGCCGTCACCGGGACAGGGTTTCTTGCACTTGTTCCAGCGAGGTCATCAGATGATCAACCTGATCCTGAAGATCCACGGCGAGATCAAATAGCTCAGCCACTCGGCTGCGTGATCCCTCGTTGAACGCGGCCATTGCCAGTTGATGCAGCTTCAACAGGTCGGTGCGCAGTTGCGGAGGTGCGCCGTCTGCGCTGTCATTCAAATCGCCGCGCAGCACGTCCACGGCATCGACTGCACGCAGCAGTGCCGTGGTATCGAAATTCTCGGGAGTCAGTTCGTCCCATTCGTCGTCGGTGATGCGGGCTGCCATCAGGAGAGCTCCGATTAAGCGGTTGCGAGCGTTAGATGCCCGATCGGCTCGGCTGCTGGCCGTACCTTGATTTCGATGTCGTAGCCGAGGCGATTCAGACAATCCATCAGCTTGCGTTCGGATAGATTGGTGAAGTCGCCGCGCATCATGCCCGACACCTTCGGTTGCGGGATGCCCATGCGTTTGGCCGCCGCTTGTTGAGTCAGCCCAAGGGCGCGCATGGCCCTCCTGATCTCGACCACCAGGCCGGTCTTGATCTTGAGCTTTTCAGCGTCAGGCAGTCCAAGGTCGGCAAAGACGTTGCCCGAGCTGCGCTGAACCTCGACGCCTTCAATGATTCGTTTTTGCATTTCGTAGCTCCTGTGCCAATACCTCGGCCACCTTCAGCCGAGCGCGGATGATGTCCATGTCGGCCTTTGGCGTGGCGATTCCGCTCTTGCTCTTCTTCTGGAAGCAGTGCAGGACGAACACCGCTTCCGCAAACTTGACCGTGTATACCGCTCGATAGGTGCCGCCGGCATCGTCTTCGACGACCTCCAGCACGCCGGCACCACCGAACCCCTTGAGCACCTTTGCTGCGTCATCCTGATCGCCTATCTGCGCCAACGAGAGCGCGTAACCGAAACGGCGACGCACGTCGGACGGCAACGCCATCAAATCCTTGTGGCTGCTCGCGATCCATTCGAGCGGTTTTTCTTTGTTTGTCATGACGGAATTTTATACCTGTTCAGGTAATGATGTAAACGCGGCAACCTCAAGGAGGTGTCGTAAAACATTTGTTTTGCGACAGGCTGTCAGCCGCCGCTGTGCTACCTGTGCAACACCCCCTCAAAAATGTACGGAAAACTCTATCGCTATTCACTATTATGCGGAAACCTGTTTTTGATGGTTATCCGCCTATGTTGGTTGGCTACATGCGCGTGTCGTCGGACTCCGACCGCCAGAGCACGGACTTGCAGCGCGACGCGCTGCTCGCCGCCGGCGTCGATCCGCGTCACCTGTTTGAGGATCGTGCCTCTGGCGCGAAGGATGACCGTGCCGGCTTGGCGCGGGCGCTTGAGTTCGTTCGAGCCGGCGATGTGCTGGTGGTGTGGAAACTCGACCGGCTCGGTCGCTCGCTGTCGCACCTGCTCGCCATTGTGACTTCGCTCAAGGACAAGCGGGTGGCGTTCCGCTCGCTGACAGAGAACCTGGACACTACGACGCCCTCGGGCGAATTCCTGTTCCAGGTGTTCGGTGCGCTCGCGCAGTACGAGCGCGCCTTGATTCAGGAGCGCGTCGTCGCGGGCTTGGCCGCCGCACGCAAACGCGGCCGGATCGGCGGCCGGCCGCAGGCGATCACTGGTGAGAAGCTGGACGCCATCGTCGCCGCGCTCGATGGCGGCATGTCTAAGGCGGCGGTGTGCCGCAACTTCAATGTCAAGCGCACTACGTTGATCGAAACATTGACGCGAGCAGGTTGGCGTGGTGCGGGAAGGACGGTCGATGAGCAACAAGAATAAGCTACTCACCGTCTTTTCTGACGCAGAGCAGGAAGCCTTGTACGGCCTACCGGACTTCGACGATGCTCAGCGGCTGGAATACCTGGCGTTGGCCGAATCTGAACTGGCGTTCGCCAGCAGCCGGCCTAGCCTGCAGGCCCAAGTCTATTGCGTCTTGCAGATCGGCTACTTCAAGGCCAAGCATGCTTTCTTCCGCTTCGATTGGCATGAGGTCGAGGACGATTGCGCCTTCGTGCTGAGTCGCTATTTCCACGGCGAAGCGTTCGAACGCAAGGCGATCACCAAGCATGAGCACTACAGCCAGAGGGGTCAGATCGCCGAACTGTTCGGCTACCGGTCGTGGGCGGCTAGCTTCCTGCCGCAACTGGCACAGCAGGCTGAACAGATCGTGCGGCGCGACGTAATGCCAGGATTCGTGGCCGCCGAACTGATCGTTTGGCTCAGCGAGCACAAAATCATCCGGCCCGGCCACACCACCTTACAAGAGCTGGTCAGTGAAGCCCTGTCCACCGAACGCAGGCGCTTGGGCGGCTTGCTGGCAGAAGTGTTGGACGAATCGGCCAAAGCTGCGCTGGGCCAGCTCCTGGTGCGTGACGACACCCTGTCTCAACTGGCAGCGCTCAAGCAGGACGCTAAAGATTTCGGCTGGCGTCAGATGGCAGGGGAGCGCGAGAAGCGCGCCACGCTGAAGTCCTTGCACGGGATCGCCAAGGCGCTGCTGCCCAAGCTCGGCATCTCGCAGCAGAACCTGCTGTACTACGCGAGCCTGGCGAACTTCTATACCGTCCATGACCTGCGCCACCTGAAGGCGGAGCAGACCCGGCTCTACCTGCTGTGCTATGCCTGGGTACGTTACCGGCAGCTCACCGACAACCTGGTCGACGCGATGGCCTTCCACATGAAAAAACTTGAGGACGAGAGCCGCACGGGTGCGAAACAGTCCTTTGTCGCCGAACAGCTGCGACGCCATCAGGAAACGCCGCAGGTTGGCCGCCTGCTGTCGCTGTACGTGGACGACAGCGTGGCCGATCCGACGCCGTTCGGCGAGGTGCGCCAACGCGCCTACAAAATCATGTCCAGGGAATTGCTGCAAAACACGGCGCAGCGCATGAGCGTCAAGCCACTGAACAAACTGGCGCTGCACTGGCAGGCGGTGGACGGCCTGGCCGAACGCATTCGACGCCATCTACGGCCGCTGTACGTCGCGCTCGACTTCGCCGGCACGGCCCCCGATAACCCATGGCTCGCGGCGCTGACTTGGGCCAAGAGCGTGTTCGCCAAGCAGCAGCGCCTATCACAACGGCCACTCGACGAATGTCCGGCGGCAACGCTGCCGAAACGCTTGCGTCCGTACCTGCTGATGTTCGATGCCGAAGGCACGCCGACAGGCCTGCATGCCGATCGTTACGAATTCTGGCTTTACCGTCAGGTCAGGAAACGCTTCCAGGCGGGCGAGCTCTACATTGACCATAGCTTGCAGCACCGGCATTTGTCCGACGAGTTGGTTTCGATGGACGAGAAAGCCGCCGTGCTCGCGCAGATGGACATCCCCTTCCTGCGGCAGCCGGTCAGTGCCCAGCTCGATGCACTGGCGACCGAGTTGCGTGCGCAATGGGTGGCGTTCAATCGCGAGCTGAAACAGGGCAAGCTGACGCACCTGGAATACGACAAGGACACGCAGAGACTGACCTGGCGCAAGCCCAAGGGGGAGAACCAGAAGGCGCGCGAGCAAGCTCTCTACGAGCAACTGCCATACTGCGATGTCGCCGACGTGTTTCGCTTCGTCAACGGCCAGTGCCAGTTCCTGTCGGCGCTGACACCATTGCAGCCACGCTATGCGAAGAAGGTAGCCGACGCCGACAGTCTGATGGCGGTGATCATTGCCCAAGCCATGAACCACGGCAACCAGGTTATGGCACGTACCAGCGACATCCCGTACCACGTCCTGGAGAGTACCTACCAGCAGTACCTGCGCCAGGCGACGCTACATGTGGCCAACGATTGCATCAGCAACGCCATCGCCGCACTGCCGATCTTCCCGCATTACTCGTTCGACCTCGATTCGTTGTACGGTGCCGTTGATGGGCAGAAATTCGGCGTCGAGCGACCAACTGTGAAGGCGCGCTACTCGCGCAAATATTTCGGCCGCGGCAAGGGCGTCGTCGCCTACACGCTGCTGTGCAATCACGTGCCGTTGAACGGCTACCTGATAGGCGCACACGAGTACGAGGCTCACCACGTGTTCGACATCTGGTACCGCAACACGTCGGACATCGTGCCGAGCGCGATCACCGGCGACATGCACAGCATCAACAAGGCCAACTTCGCCATCCTGCACTGGTTCGGACTTCGTTTCGAGCCGCGCTTCACCGACCTCGACGACCAGTTGCAGGAGCTGTATTGCGCCGATGATCTGGCATTGTACGAGAAATGCCTGATCCGGCCGGCTGGCCAGATCGACCGGCAACTCATCGTCGGTGAGAAGGCGAACATCGACCGAATCGTCGCCACACTGGGCCTGAAGGAAATGACGCAGGGCACGCTGATCCGCAAGCTGTGCACCTATACGGCGCCGAACCCGACGCGGCGCGCAATCTTCGAGTTCGACAAGCTCATCCGCAGTATCTACACACTGCGCTACCTGCGCGACCCGCAACTGGAGCGTAATGTTCACCGCTCGCAGAACCGCATTGAGTCCTATCACCAGCTACGCTCGACCATCGCCCAAGTCGGTGGGAAGAAGGAATTGACCGGCCGCACCGACATCGAAATCGAGATCAGCAACCAGTGCGCCAGGCTGATCGGCAACGCGATCATCTTCTACAACTCGGCGATCCTGTCCCTGCTGCTGACGAAGTACGAGGCAGCTGGCAATGCCAAGGCGCTGGCGTTGATCACGCAGATGTCGCCAGCGGCCTGGCGGCACATCCTGCTGAACGGGCATTACACCTTCCAGACTGACGGCAAGTTCATCGACCTGGATGCGCTCGTGGCGGGACTGGAGCTGGGCTGACGGAAATTTCTGGGATTCCGGCGTACAACCCCGTAAAATAGAAGAGTGAGCACTTGATTTGCTGGTGCTTTCAAACAACGGTGTTGTTTTTTTAACAGCCGAACTGGAAAGGGAGGCTGAGCTGCTCAGTGATCACTTTATCCGTTGGCTGATTTACGCCGGCATGTTCGCTACAGGCACTGAACGACAACGCAGATGGTATGGTCTGTGCGTTCTGACTCGTCAAGGATCGGCCAATGGATCGTTTGTCTAATTTGCTCTCGCGGTTCGGCGTGCGGGCCAATCTGTTCTATGACGGCGACCTATGCGGCTCTGCATCTTACGATGGCGCCGAGCGGCGAGGTTATATCCATCTGCTTCAGGCCGGCAGCGTGACGTTGCTTGGTCCCGATCGCAAGGATTTGCAGCTCACTCGCCCTAGCTTGATTTTTATGCCACGCCCCGCCAAGCATCAATTGTTTGCGGGTGAGTCCGATGGCGCAAAGTTGTTGTGTGCTTCCATGGAGTTTGAGGGCGGAATTGATAATCCTTTGTCGGCTTCATTACCGGACTGTTTGGTGCTCGCACTCGATGATCTGCCCATGCTGGCAGACACGTTGGAGTGGATGTTTGCCGAGGCGGCAAATGTGCATTGTGGAAGGGAAGCCGCGCTTGAGCGCTTATTTGAGCTCCTAATCATTCTGTTGCTCCGTTACCTGCTCGATCATCACCAGTTGCGCACCGGAATGATGGCTGGACTGGCCGACATGCGGCTTGCCCGATCGCTTTTACAGATGCACAACTCCCCGGAACATGCCTGGTCAATAGCAGAGCTGGCCAGTGAGTCAAATATGTCACGCGCTGCGTATGCCGTGCATTTCAAGAGTGTCATCGGACAGACGCCTGCTGATTATTTGTTGAGTTGGCGAGTTAGCCTGGCTCAGAAGCTGATGCGAGAAGGGCGCTCGATTACGCTGATTGCAGCTCAAGTCGGCTACGAAAGTCCTTCGGCGCTGTCTCGCGCATTTAGACGCAAGACGGGGTTGAGCCCTCGTGACTGGTTGAAAGATCTGGCGGGGGAAAATGATGGCAAAAAGGCCTAAGGCATTACTGCCTTAAGCCATTGAAAAAATTATGCATTAATTTTACGTTTTTCCAGTTCAACCAGCGAATGGCCTGCCACAAATATCGAAACAGCAAGCAACCCTAAGTCTTTAAGCAGAAACTGACCTGGCGCAACGGAAATCGCCGGAAACCCTAAACTAGGCTCAATGACGCCCGGAGTGGAAAACATAAAGCTAAGGGTTGTGAAGAACAAGCCTGCAGACAGAGCGCCTCCTACCACGGATAGTTTGGGCGACAGCATGCGGCCTGCGATCAGAGTGCCGATCGAAATCTCTAGTATGCCGAGCAGGCTGGAGAACATGTCGACCGAAAAAATGCTATACACCCATCCCAAAAGCGGGCTGTTGCTCACCAGTGGAACCAGGCCCTCGGCCTCGTAGTGGGTAAATTTCATGCCGCCGAACCAGAAGTAAATAATAGCGAGAGCCAAGTACGCGCCATAGATACCTAGCCCCATAGTTTTGGTTCCAAGCGTTAAGTGGGCCTGTACGCTGGACTTCGAGTTTTCAATGCCTATGGTTTTCATGTCTGAGCTTCCAGTAGTGAGTGAGAGTGTGTTGGCTGCCGAACGCCGTATGCGTTGGCGATGAGATGATTATGGCTGGCATCTCTAATCAAGAGGCATCAGAAAGTATTGATTTCAGTGCAGATCGTCTTGGGCGGTGCAATTCGCGATGAAGGGATCGCCGTGGAGAGCGATGAGTGCACTATTTCGATAAAGGAGTCGTTTTACATAGGTCGATGAAGCGCGTTGCGGCATCGCCTACTGTCATTTCTCAAATCTGACTATGGGGCTTGGGGCGAAGGGCGGCACTGACTAGGCTTAGAACAGCTACCAACTAGCCGCGCGGCCGCGATGCACAAAGAATGGTAACTGAGCCGTGAGTGCGGTGGGCGCCCGCATTTATTTCCAAACCCTACAGATACATCGATCTTCGACTTCAACCGGGCAGATAGCTGTTGCAGCAAGCCTATCAATCGACTTTGACGTGTTAAAGAGGATAGGTTTTCCAGGGTTGGGGAACAGCATGCCCTGCAGAACGACACACGTCACTTTTGTTAAATTAATAAGCTAGCTACCTATTGGGCATAACCTTGCAATTTGCTTCAATTTACGCACATGCACTTGCGACCTCAAAATGCAACGTAAGCCCCGAATATCTCCATTATTGTCGCCGCCAGCCTTAGTTACAGCTGCTATGATGAATGAGATCGAAAACTGAAATCCCCCACTAGAATTGTTGACTGGAGTCAAAATGAATAAAAAGCGGCCGGTTAATCTTGATATTCGAACCATTCAGCTTCCTCTCACGGCGCTTACATCGATTCTGCACCGGATTTCAGGAATTATGCTCTTTATTTTTCTGGGACTGATACTGTATATGCTGAGCAAATCGTTGGAGTCAGAAAAGGGTTTTAATGAAGTCAAGGAGATTTTTTCTTCACCTTTCGGCAAAGTTAGTTTCTGGTTGGTATACTCTTCATTTATTTATCATCTCGTAGCCGGAATTCGACACCTAGTTATGGATGTGGGTGTTGGTCATACTTTGAAAGGCAGCAATCGCGCCTCTACTATTGTTTTAGTAGTGTCGGGTGTTTTAATGGTTGCTGGCGCCGTATGGATTTGGTAGCTGTGGAGTCGTAATGCGTATTTACAAGGACTAAAAGCGTCCTTTAAAGCTAACTTACGAAAGTATTTATAATCGACGGTTCACGCTTAAACGGTTGAATCCTTTCGGGCTTCCGAATAGCTGTTAGCTGAAAGCTATCATGAGCTAAGTTTTCTGTGCATCATCAAATGTGTTAATGGGAGCGCCATAGTACTAGGTACAAATATGGCTCTAGGACAATGTTAGATGTTTTGGATTTTGAGGCGGATCGCTCTTATCGAAGATCGTCTAATTCGCTCTGAAGCGCAGGTTTTTTGAAACTATCACCTGGTTGGCACACTGTGCGAATCAACATCAGATATGAGAAAGCCAATCAGGTGAACACTACCCTCGAGGGCTCATCTGTCCAGTTAAAGCCTCGAGTCTTTCTGGGTGCGCAAAAGACAAGAAGGTTATATGGGAAAATTATGAGGCCTGGATACCATGCGTCATGGGCGTGCCGATGCTGTGAGTGACAGAGCGAGAAGCAAGTGAAAGTCCCTGAAGTAGGGGCGGGATGCGCCCGAGTGGCATTTTTTGTCTTAAGGTAGATCGCGTAGCTGTTCTTCAGAATAATCTTCAGAGCGTTGACGACAGCCATCGCTGTGCATTCCTCAAGAATAGAATGTGTCGGAAGGGTGGCGTCATTGGTGTTAGTCATCGCTTAGGATTTCTCAATCTGGCTTACACGGGCGCCTGTACCGATATCCCCGCGGATGGCGACGTATCGATGTTGAATTCCTCGCCAGACGAAGTGCAATGAGCTGCGGCTATAGGCTTGCGCAGCCTTAGATAGCCGGCCGTCGCAGGCGCGCCGGTTGGCCGGGATCTTCTTCTGCCCGTCAGGTGTCCGGTCGGAACTCCAGCACGAACGCTACGACCTTTTCGGCGGACATTTCGCACGGCTTCAACAATGTCCTATCTGATGTAACGCGGAAGAGGTTGAAGCTGACAATGTCAGTCCCGTCCAACTCCCTGGCGAACAGACTGTTGCGACGTCCGTCCCCAGATCGCCGGACGATCAAGCTGAAACGCCGGCCTTCATAAGTCCCTTCTCTGTATCCCTCCGCAAGCTTCGCGAAAGCGGCATCGAACTCGGAATGCTCCATGTCATCCATCCTTATTGATAGAACAGAGGCGCGGCGGGTGCGAGACCGCCAGTGCCGGGTCGCGCTAAGGTGCCGGGCAGATTCCTGCAGCCGACGAGGCCCGGGGTGGGCAGGATAATTGAGATGTCGGCGCCCGCATGGCTATCAGCGAAGTCGTCCGTCCAGTCTGCTAGGCAACGTCCACGCCTTTCCAGAAAGCGATGTAATCCCGGATACCCTCGGCATCCGGAGTGGGGGCGGGATAGGTCCAAGCGGCGTTCACGTTGAGCGCGTCACCCGCGCGAACATGAAAGAAGCGCGCGGCGCCTTTGATCGGACAGACAGATGTGTGCGGGCTCATCTCAAGCAGGCTCAGGTCGACTCCTGACGGTGGGAAGTAGTGATTTCCCTCGACGATGACTGTTTCGTCGCTTGTGGCGATAGTAGTGTCTTTCCAGATGGCTGAGACCAACGGACTCTCCTTTTGTATTCATCAACCGGCGAAGGCTCGCGGGCTGGCTGCCCCAAGCCGCACCTCCTCAGGTGGCAGGCGGGTTGCGCCCGAGAAGTTTGTCGAGCTCGCCTCTGACATCGAGCGCGAATAGCTCATCGGAGCCACCGATAAGGGTGCCATTGATGAAGATCTGCGGCACGGAGCTTCGCCCCGACGCTTCCGCCATGGCCTGCCGGTGAGCCGGATCCGCCTCAATATCGAGCTCCTTCCATCGCACGCCCTTTTCCTTGAGGAGCGCCTTCGCTCGGCGGCAGAACGGGCACCAATTCGTGGTGTACAGCAATACATCAGTTGTCATATTGCATCTCCGGCAGTTGCACGCGGATCGCTGTCATGGCGTTGATCTCCAATTCGCGGCGTTCAAAGATGGCGACTGCACCTTGGCCGACATCGGAGCAGATGCTGACGATTGGCCGCTATCCAGGCGACATGGCCCAAAGTGCTTTCACCGCCAGGCAGAGGCCGCACGCGCCTCCTGTAGCGCCGAGCCGATGCTCTAAGGTAACCGAGCCTCGATTGGGACGGAAGCGGTCCCGCTCGAATCGCCCATCATGCTGGTCGAGCATATCAGGACGACGGATAGTGCAGGAACTTTCAAATTGAGCTTGATGTCGAGCCAGGTATCGCGAGCGAAGGCGTTCTAGAGGCCGGGGGGTACGAAGACTGTGTTCGGCAAAACGGTTCACGTTGATCGCCAAAGCTTCCCAGGGCGCACGTCTACGATCGGCGCGACGTGAGATAGCTCGCGCCGCTAGCCCCCGTAGCGCTCCGTCTTGATGATGGAGGCGTCCAAGCCCGCCAGCAGCGCGCTATCGGTTGCGATGTTGACGAATCCGTTAGACCCGCAGACGAACACTTGCGTCGGCTTTCCCTGAAGCCTGGTTAGAATTTCTTGGACCATCATGCCGTCGATCCGTCGCGCAAAGTCCGATGCGCGAACCGGTTTCTCGCGCGTAATCGCGAGCGCCAGGACGAACGCCGGATCGCTGATTTCGATGCAATGAAGTTCTTCTGAGAAGAGAACGTCCTCGGCGGTTCGTGCGGACAGGAGCAACGCTGTCGGAACGGCTTGGGCCAATGCGCGGCGCTGCCGGATCATTGCCATCAACGGCACGAGGCCGGAGCCTCCCCCGATCAACAGAACCGGATCTATGGCAGGCTCAGGCCAAAGGAAATGGCCACCGAGCGGACCGCGAACTTCGATTTCGTCACCAATCGCCGCGATGTCGTGAAAAAACGGCGAAACTTCGGCATCCGGCATGCGCTCGATAGCTATCTCGACGATCGGGGTCGAAACTGCCGATGACGCGATCGAGTAGCTGCGCATTGCACTGTAGCCGTCGGGCGCGGTCAGCCGGATATCGACGTGCTGACCTGCGGTGTGCGCGAACGGCTTGCTCAACCGAAGGAAGAAGCTCTTGATACTCGGTGTTTGCTGGATGATGTCGTCGATCACGCATGATTGCCACGAACGGACTTGCGCTTCGTTTTCAGTCATGGGTGTATCGTTGTTCGCGCCACGGATCGCCGTAGATGTGATAGCCGTGCAGCTCCCAAAAGCCGGCCTCGTCACGCGTCGTGAATTGCAGCGCATTCACCCATTTGGCGGATTTCCAGAAGTAAAGGTGCGGCACTAGAAGACGCGCCGGCCCCCCATGATCGCGGGAAAGTGGCTTGCCCGCATAACTGAGGGCGACCATCGCTTTCCCGGAAAGCAGATCCGTCAGAGGGACGTTTGTCGAATAATTATCGTAGCAGTGCGCCAAGACGAAATCGGTAGGCCGATCAAGCTCTGCATCTGCAAGGATGTCTTCAATGAGTACACCCTCCCAAACGGTATCCAGTTTGGACCAAGAGGTGACGCAGTGAATATCCTTTGTCACCTGGGTCTTTGGTAGAGTGTTGAATTCGCCCCAATTCCACGTTTTGACGGGCTTCGGACCAATTTTGACTGTGAATTTCCAGTCGGAGGGCTCTACCCTCGGCGTAGGGCCGGCCGACAGAACAGGGAAATCCTCCACCAGATGCTGACCTGGCGGAATCCGATCGGACTGGTCGCCTGAACCGCGACCGGTGAAACCTCTGGTGACCATAGTGACCCCTCTTGCTCGATACGGCAGACCGAAGCCGGCCTTCATTTCAGTACTCTGCGTAAAGCATTTGCCCGCACATCCGCCGAATAAGCCAATCGACTAAAAATCAGATACAGATGCTCTATCATCGTAAAAAATCGCGTATCGAACATAGCGTCAGGCCAGCATGATTCCCAATACCCAATGGCTATAGGGTAGATAACCCCAAGGCTGCGTACGCTGATCTGCGGTATGCGGAGCGGAAGTTGCAGGTTCGCTCTCAAACGGATGGGCAGCGTGCAAAGCTCAAGGCTCACCAGCGCATGGTTGCCCAGTTCGCGCTCGCCGGCAGCTTGAGTATATTAAGGACGAAATGTCGATCTGATCTATTCTGGCTTCAGGAAATAGGGAAAATAAGGTCGGACGTTCGCGCACCGTCGCGACGCGCGATCATCCACTAAGCTTCTGTATCGGGGTTGGAGGATCAGATGAACGAGATCGAACGACAAGCGCCTGAGCTGCGGGTGCAAAAATGGATTGGCAAAGATGGGGAAAGTATCGCGCCGTTCAAACTGTCAGATATCGGGCCCGGCCCGAAAATCTTGTTTGCCTTCCAGCATTGGTGCCAAGGTTGCCATTTGCATGGGTTTCCGACGCTACAAAAGTTGCATGCAGCGTTGAGCTCAAAAGACGTGGGGTTCGCAGTGATCCAGACCGTCTTCGAAGGAACGCATGAGAATACCTTCGAGAAGTTGCGCGTGAACCAGCTCAAGTATGAGCTTCCTATCGTTTTCGGTCACGACGAGCAACCGACCGGCTCGCCGTTTCCAACCTTCATGGAAGACTACCGCACACGAGGAACTCCGTGGTTTACGGTTATCGACGCTGGCGGTAGCATTGTTTTCTCGGACTTCCATCTCGACGCGGAGCGACTAGTGAAGCAACTTGAGCAAGGTTAATCGTTGGAAGGTGGGCAATCATCCTGATTGCCACCCATCCCCTGATGCCCACTACAGGCGTTGCGCGCTGTAACTCTGTTGATCAGCGTGCGAAAACCCGGATCCGGATAGGAGGAGCGTCAACGATTGAATCAATCCGTTGGGAGAGGGCGGCTCCGCTCCGTCAGCTCGGCAATAGATAACCCATTCTCGCCGAGCAACTCTCTGATCCGATCGACGATATGAGCCCCTAGCGCCGCTGTCTTGGTCCCCCCCACAGATTCCCAAGATGCGAGTTCACACGCCGATACCTCGTGGTCAGCGCCGAAGTGCTTCTGTCGGTATGTCACCGCCGCCCTTCAATGATAAAGGCGCGGTAACGGGAACCGGCAAAGCGTTGAGCAGCGATGGTTTGGTAGGCGGGACTGTCATACCAGTCGCGAGCGGCCTGCATCGTCGGGAAACGCAAGATTACGGCCCCTTCGATGGGCGGCCCCTCCAAATGCTGGATCGCGCCATAAGCGGCGAGAAAGGTAACGTCGTGACCATCGAACGATGGTCCGACGCCTGCAGAATAGGTTGCGAGTGCATGTGGGTCGCTGGTTTCTTCCCGCGTAAAGACGACGAACGCTTCCATCATTAGGCCTCTCAAAGGTTGGATCTGTTGGCCATTACCACCGGTGATGGCCTCACAGTCGTCAGGCTGGCAACTGGAACCCGATTTTCATGAGTGCCTCGACGCACGCATCCTGATCCTGCTGATAGTTGCCTCCGGAGATGCCTATGCCGCCGATCAACTTCCCATCCTCCAGAATCGGATAACCGCCGCCGACAGCGACCATCCGAGGGCGATAGGCTAGCGGCGCCACTTTTGGATCGTTGGTCACATAGTCGTTCCAGACATGGGTCGGGAACCCAAACGAGGCGGAACTCCAGGCCTTGTCGATGGCAACATCGACGGTAAGGAACGGCGCATCGTCGGTGCGCTCGAACGCGCGCAGGTTACCGGTGGCGTCGACGACGGCGACGGCAGCCGGGATGCCGATGGCACGGGCCGCAGCGAGCGCCGCGTCGATGAGGGCGACTGCGGTTTCGCGGTTGATCGAGGCGGTGGCAATAGATTTGGTCATGGGATTCTCATCGCTGGGGCATAACCCGTTCGGCTTTTTGAGGTTGGACAAGATGTTTGGCGATCGCGGTCGTTAGAAGCCTTCGAGGACGATCTTGCCTTTAGCCGCGCCACTTTCGATCAGTGCATGCACCGTCTTCAGATTGGCGGCATTGATCGGCGACAGTCGCCGGGTCAGCGTCGTGCGGATTTTGCCGTCGTCAACCAGCGCTGCCATCGCATCCAGAATCTCGCCCTGCTCATTCATGTCGGGCGTGCCGTAGATCGACCGCGTGAACATCAGCTCGTGGTGGATCGACACCGCCTTGCGCTTGAAAACCATGATATCGAATGCCTTGGGATCGTCGATCAGTCCGAACCGTCCTTGTGGGGCGATCAGTTCGGCGATGTCGGCGACATGTTGCTCGGTATGTGTGGTCGAAAAGACGAAAGCGGGAGCACCGATGCCGAGTTCGGCGATCTGTGGCGCGAGCGGACGAGAATGGTCGATGACGTGGTGAGCTCCAAGCCCTCTTACCCACTCTTGGGTTTCCGGTCGAGAGGCTGTGGCGATGACGGTGAGGTCCGTGCGCTGTCGCGCGATCTGGACGGCGATCGACCCAACCCCGCCCGCGCCACCGATGATGAGGATCGCCTCCGCCGCACCGGGTACGGGCTTCGCCACGTCCAGGCGGTCGAACATCGCCTCCCAGGCCGTCAACGTCGTCAGCGGCAGCGCCGCCGCTTCCGCCCAGGAGAGCGACGCAGGTTTGTGACCGACAATCCGGGCGTCGACGAGATGGAACTCCGCATTGGTACCGGGCCGTGTGATCGATCCGGCATAATAGACCTCGTCGCCTAACTCGAACTGCGTGACGTCGGGGCCGACCTCGCGCACAATCCCGGCGGCATCCCATCCCAGCACCTTCCAATCGCCATCTGCCGGCGGCGTGCTGTTGCGGACCTTGTAGTCGACCGGGTTGACCGAGACGGCCTTCACCTCAACCAGGATATCGTATCCTGCAGCGACAGGCCGAGGCAGATTGATGTCGACCAGCGCGGCATCCGCGGCGATGGGTCCCGGAACCTTGTAACCAATGGCTTTCATAAATGTCTCCAGCTTGCTTGATCGGATGACGCGAATGCTCGTTAGTCAACTTCTTCTACATTGAGGTCCCGACTCTTGAACTGGGTCGCGGTAGCAGATTTCATCGAACACGTCGATCAACAGGCCCTTATGCTCGGTCGCCGGATCGGTGATCGCGTAGAGGGTGGAGGCGTTATCGCCATCATCACCGCTTCCGAGGCGAAACGCCGCGTCGACGCAGATGCCGCACGGACCGATGGTTGATCCTGGCTCGAGATCGACGAGATTGCTGTCCTTGACGCGCTATTCGCGGTCTTAGCCCTTGGCGATGAAGGACTGAACTGCTTGTAGAGCGTCGGTCAGCTGCTATGTCATGGACGCACCTTCATCTTGAGTTGGATTGGACAAGCTTCCGTATAAGGCCCGCTGTAACCGTCAGATGACGGCGAAGAAAACGATGGGCAGTATTCACAGCCACTTAGCCTTCTTGAAGCGCACAAATAGGAAAACGCACGATATCGCTATCACTCCGAGCACGACAAAGTATCCGTAGGCCGTGTCCAGCTCCGGCATGTGCTTAAAGTTCATGCCGTATATTCCAGCGATCGCCGTCGGGACTGCCAGTATTGCCGCCCAAGCCGCCAGCTGGCGGGTGATCACCCCCGTCCTTTGCGCTTCAAGAAGGCTGCTGGCCTCAAAGACCGTGGACAGGACAAGCAGGAGGCCGTCGACCATGGACTGCACGCGGTGGACATGGTCCGCGACGTCGTGGAAATATGGTGTCATTTCGGCGCTGATGCAGGGAAAGTGGCCGCGAACGAGCTTTCGCACCAGCTCGGCCATAGCCCCGAGCGTGCGCTGGAACCGCGTGAGTTCGGACCTTAGTTCGAAGATTCGCGCCACCTCTTCTGGCCCGAGGAAATCGTGCAGCGACCGTCGCTCCATCGCCAGGACGTCGTCCTCGATCATTTCGAAGATGGGCAGATACTGGTCGACCACGCGATGCAAGATCGCGTGCAGCACATAGTCGACACCCTTGCCGAACTGCGTCGGCGATGCCTCGAGTTGCTCCCGAAGTTTGCCCAGCGCTCCGGCATTGCCGTGCCGCACGGTGATAAGGTGATTGTGACCGGTGAAGATCGCCATCTTGCCGTAGCTGATCCGGTCGCCGACCAGCTCGGCGGTCTGCGCGACGACGTACAACTCATCGTTGTAGACCTCGAGCTTGGGCGGGCACAGCGGGTGCATCGCGTTGTCGATCGCCAACGGATGAAGATTATATGTCCTTTGGATCGCGAGTAGTTCCTCGGGGGTGGGTTCGCTAAGCGCGATCCAGCAGAAGCCCGAGCGACTCTCGCCCAACTTGACGTGCTCATCGAGCGCGATTTCGCGAACTCGCTTGCCTTCGTTGTAATAATAGGCGGCGATGATGCTCATGCTGGCCTCGCGGGAATGTGGAGGCCACGCTGGACGGCCGGTCGAGCCAGCCCGCGTCCAAGCCATGCGCGGACGTTCGAAAAGCTGCTGAGGCCAAGGATGTCACCCGCAGCGTAGAATTCCACCAGCGCATTCACCCAGCCGAGCGTCGCGATGTCCGCGATCGAATAGTCGTCGACGATCCAGTCGCGGCCTTCCAGCCGGCGATCCAGAATCCCCAGCAGACGCGTGGATTCGTCGATAAAGCGCTGTTGCGGCCGCTTGTCCTCATAGTCCTTGCCGCCAAATCGCAGGAAGAAGCCGAGCTGACCGAACATCGGCCCGATGGCCGACATCTGAAAGAACACCCACGCTAGGGTCTCGTAACGCTGGCCTGGTTCGGTGGAGATGAACTGACCCGTCTTGTCGGCCAGATAGAGGAGGATCGCACCGGATTCCCATAAGGCGATGGGTCTACCGTCAGGGCCAGCCGGATCGATGATCGCCGGTATGCGTCCGTTCGGGTTCAGCGACACGAACGCCGGATCCTTCGACTCGTTGTTCGAGATGTCGATCAGGTGGGGCTCGTACGCCAGGCCAGTCTCCTCAAGCATGATCGAGACCTTGACGCCATTGGGCGTAGGGGCTGCGTAGAGTTGCAGGCGATCGGGATGAGATGCCGGCCAGCGCTGCGTGATCGGAAAGGACGAGAGGTCTGGCATAAATCTGCGATCCTGGTGTTGCGATGGCGACTGACTGGAACGAGCCGTCACTCTGAAGTAGGGTTCGATGACCGCGTCGCTGAACGACGCGGTCACGAAGATTGCGGACCGGATCGGCGCAGTGGCAACGGCAGTGAAGCCTATTCCGCCGCGGTCCCGGCCGCTGGCTGTACGTCGTCAACCTTTTGGCGCTTCGGAAGCACCCAGCCGGGACGGACGAAGTGGCAGGTGTAGCCGCCCGGGCGCTTCTCCAGATAATCCTGGTGATCGGGCTCGGCCTCCCAGAACTCGCCGACCGGCTGGACCTCGGTCACCACTTTGCCATCCCACAGCCCCGAGGCATCCACATCGGCGATCGTATCCTCGGCGACGCGCTTCTGCTCCTCGTCGACATAATAGATGCCCGACCGGTAGGAGAGCCCACGATCATTGCCCTGGCGGTTCAGCGTCGTCGGATCGTGGATCTGGAAGAAGAATTCCAGGATGTTCCGGTAGCTCGTCACTGTCGGGTCGAAGACAATCTCGATCCCCTCGGCATGCGTGCCGTGATTACGATACGTGGCGTTCGGAATATCGCCGCCCGTGTAACCCACACGGGTCGAGATGATGCCGGGCCGCTTGCGGATCAGATCCTGCATGCCCCAGAAACATCCTCCTGCGAGAACAGCGCGCTGATGCATGTTAAGCCTCCTCTACTTGATCGAGATATTCACCGTATCCCTCGGACTCCATCTCGTCGCGCGGGATGAAGCGAAGGGACGCTGAGTTGATGCAGTACCGCAGACCGCCGCGGTCGGAAGGACCATCGGGGAACACATGGCCGAGATGACTGTCTGCGTGTACTGACCTGACCTCCGTCCGGACCATGCCGTGTGCGCTGTCCCGCACCTCGTTCACGTTTGCCGAAACGATCGGCTTGGTGAAGCTGGGCCAGCCAGTACCCGAATCGAACTTGTCCGTCGAAGCGAACAGTGGCTCTCCCGACACTATGTCGACGTAGATGCCAGGCTCCTTGTTGTCGTTGTACTCGCCCGTGAAGGGCCTTTCGGTGCCCGCCTCCTGGGTAATTCGGTGTTGCTCGGGAGTCAGGTGGTCGATTGCTGTCTGTGACTTTTCAAACTTCATTACAGTCTCCAATACTTATCTAGAGGGCCAGGCACGCTACCGCTAATTTTTTATGTCTCCTGATTTGCTCCTACAATGGTAGTGGGATGGCAAACGAGGTTTTACTAAGTGTTGGAAAATTAGAGATTTAAATTTCGCGTCTATTAGTTCTAGCGCAACTGAGTGGTTAAGCAAGTACGTAATCAGTAAATATTAAAAAAATAACACAAAAGCACGATTATATAATACAGTGTCAGTGTTTTATGATAATCAACAACGCCTGTCAAGGCAATCGCATGAAGCTCACCTGAGACCTAATAGTTCAGCCCGATAATCATCAGAGGTTGCAGCAATCAGCCTTCGTGCCTTGATGCCACCCTTGCGCTTGACCGGATCCAACCGGATCAAATTCAATGTAAGTTGCTTGAGAACGGCCATGTTGTGGGCAGCATGCCCGGTTCGGATCCGCATCTGATCGTCACCAAAAATGACATCCATGCACCAGTGGACGCGGTTCTCCACGCCCCAGTGCGCCCTGATGGCATGTGCGATGCGCTCTGCATCCGGAGCAAGACTGCTGATGTAGTAACGGCGCTCCAGGCTGGTCTGGTTGCCCACAGTCCGCTCGGACTCCAGCATCACGAAAGTGCGCAGTCCTGGCCAGCGTTCTGGCTGTGGCAGGCACTGGAGTTGGTCGAAAACATGGCAGCGACGAACCTCCAGCCGGCCATGGTCCTTCTCGACATGCTCGAAGTGCGCATGGGGTACCCGGGCAGGATCGCCGTCCAAAAAGGTGTCAGCGAAGTCATCGATCGCTTCGGCCAGCTTCGGCTGGTTTCCCTTGATGGCCAGCAGATAGTGCGCCCCGCGATCGAGAATGGCCTGTGCAATGTCCGGCTGGGTACCCATGGCATCGATCGTCACGGTGCAGCCCTCAAGCGCCAGTGTGGCCAGCAGCTCAGGAATGGCGGTCTTCTCGTTGGACTTCTGGGAGGTCGCCCTCTGCCCGAGAATCAGCCCTGAATCAGCCGCAAAAGCGCTGACCAGGTGCAACGGGGCCGTGTTTTTCTTGCCGGAGCGGCGACTGGTCTTGCCGTCTAGGGCAACCACTTGCGGAGAAAGGGCCGGTAGGATCGCCGCAACCCAACAGCGGAAGGCCTGCTCGAACTCCTCTGGATCGATCAGGCTGAATAGCCGTCCAAAGGTGTCGTGTGAGGGAATGCCGTGGGGTAGTTTCAGAATACGGCGGAACCAGTCCAGCCGCTGCTCAGCCCAGAGTTCGATTTCGATGAAGGTGTCAGCGCCGGCAAGCACGCCGCAGATAGCCACGACCAGTGTTTCGACCAGGTCGTGACGAATCTTGCCCTGCTGACGGGGATCATTGATGGCGACCAGAACATCGGAGATTGGTATGTGATGCGACATTGCAGGGCATCCTGAGTAGAGAGGCGCTCAGGATGCCCGCTGGGAAAGGACTCATTCAAATCGGCAGGCGTTCATGCGATTGCCCTGCAACGCCTGTTTAGATGCTGGTAGATGCGAATTTTTTGGCGTACAGTCAAAATTTTCTGATGGTTGCTTAGTGTGTTGGCGCTGATGGAAAATTGACCCACCCTGCCGATTGAAATTTGACCCAGGGCGGATTGCTGATTTTGTTACCAGCAACTGTGGATAAGTCTACCAGCGCAGCTGCTGTTGCCCCCACTCCTTCGCTAGCCCAGTTCAGTTGTTTAAGACCTGCCACACGCAGCCATGTAGCAGGCCGTCGTCGCCATGAAATCAGAACGGCTCATCGTCCTCCGGTTCCTGGCCGCCCTTACGCTTTCGCTCCCGTGATTTGATCTTGGCCTGGGCCGCCAAGCTACTGTGTTGCAGGCGATAGGACTCGTTACCGGTTTCGACGATGTGGCAGTGGTGGGTCAGCCGATCCAGCAGGGCGGTGGTCATCTTGGCGTCGCCGAACACGCTCGACCATTCGGCGAAGCTCAGGTTGGTGGTGATCACCACGCTGGTGTGTTCGTACAGCTTGGATAGCAGGTGAAACAGCAACGCACCGCCGGCCTGGCTGAAGGGCAGATAACCCAGTTCGTCGAGGATGACCAGATCCATGCGCAGCAGAGCTTGGGCGATCCGCCCGGCTTTGCCGTCGTGCTTTTCGCGCTCCAGCAGATTGACCAGATCGACCGTGGAGTAGAAGCGCACGCGCTTGCCGTGCCGGGTGATGCCGGACACGGCCAGCGCAGTGGCCAGGTGGGTTTTACCGGTGCCAGGCCCACCGATCAGCACCACGTTCTGCGCGGTGTCGGTAAAGGCCAGACTGGCCAGTTCGCTGATCAAACGAGCGTCTGCGCTGGAGGCGCTGAAGTCGAAGCCGGCCAGGTCGCGGTGCATCGGCAGCTTGGCCATGTTCATCTGGTGGCTCACCGAGCGCATGGCGCGATCTGTGTGCTCTTGTTCCAGCAGGTGTTCGAGCAGCCACTTGGACGAGGCTGTGTTCGACTCACCCTGCGCAGTCAACTCCGCCCAGGCCGTGGCCATGCCGTGCAGGCGCAGCTCCTTGAGTTCCGCCATCAAATCACGCATGACCGATCTCCTCGGTCTGGCCACGCAGGCGGTCGTAGCGCGCCGTGTTAGCGACGGGGGCTTCCTTGAGCGACAAGTGGGTTTCGACGCTGGGTGGTGGTTCGGTCGCGGCCAGGCGCGCCACGACATTGAGGATGTGTTCGGCGCTCAGGCTGCCGCTTTCCAGTACCAGCTCAACAGCCACCAGCACCGCATCGAGCCCGGCGACCGGTACGGCAGCCAGAACTTGCGCCATGATCCGGTCACCGCCGGCATGACGCCCCAGACCGTGCTTAAGCTGACGCAGCGGCGCCGGCAGATCAGCAAAGGGCGCGCCGTTGCGCAGCGCACCGGGCTTGCGTTCGATCAGCGGGAGGTAGTGCTGCCAGTCATAGCTGACCTGGTCGCGATCCAGCAAGCGGACATGGCTGGCGATCAGCGCGTCGTCAGCCACCACCTCGATTCGCGTCGGATACAAACGGCTGCTGACCCACTTACCCGCATACTCACACGGCACCGAGTAGCGGTTGCGCCCGACGCTGACCAGGCAGGTGCTGGAGACCCGCGCAGGCCGCTCGACGTAACCGTCGAATGGCGCTGGCACAGGCATCAGTTCAGCGCGCTCCAACTCCAGCACTTCGGCCACACTCAGCCCGCTGTATTGAGGGTGCGTCAGCTCGTTCCAAAGCGCGCGGCAGCGCTGGCCCAGCCAGGCATTGAGTTCCTCGAAGGAGTGAAACTGGCAGTCCTGGGCGTCTAGCCAGATACGCCTGCGGCTGTCTTGCACGTTCTTTTCAACGATGCCCTTTTCCCAACCAGCGGCGACGTTGCAGAAGTCCGGATCGAACAGGTAATGCGCGCACATCACCGCAAAGCGCGCATTCACCGCCCGGCCTTTGCCCTTATTGACCTTGTCGACGGCGGTCTTCATGTTGTCGTAGATGCCCCGGCGCGGCACGCCGCCCAAGGAGCCGAACGAGCGTGTATGGGCGTCAAATAACATCTCATGGCCCTGGCTCGGATACGCCACAAGCCAGAACGCACGGCTGGCACACAGCTTCAGATGTGCCACCTGCATACGCCGGTAAATGCCGCCGACCAGCAAGCCTTCCTCGCTCCAGTCAAACTGAAACGCCTCGCCAAGAGCAAAGGTCAGCGGCACAAAGGCCTGCGACGCCTTGCCCTGTCCCCCTCGCCAGGCACGGATAAACGCGGTGAGCTGGCTGTAGCCACCGTCATAACCTTCGGCTTTGATTTGCGCCAACAGCGCCTTGGCACTGCGCCGCTGTTGCTTGGGCCGCAGCGAATCGGCTTTTAGCGCCTGCTCCAGCGTGGCGTGAAAAGGGCTGAGTTTGTTGAAGATCGCGCGGCGTTGGTAGACCGGCGGCTTGGCCTCAGGTGCTCTGACCCACTTGCGAATCGTGTTGCGCGCCAACCCGGTGCGCTTGGCTATCTCATGCAGCGACAGCTTGTCGCGGAAATACATCCGGCGAATTTTGCCCATCATTTCCATACTGATCACCCTGTGTTCTCCTGCTCAAAAATTGAGCAGAAGCAGTTGAACACCTGGGTCAGTTTTCAGTCGGCAGAACAGCCTCTACTGGGTCAGTTTTCGGTCAGCGGCAACAGGCAACGCTCTTCGGGTCCTTTTCGGCATACGTGCGAGCCTGGTCACCTACCATGATCCGGTCATTTCGGAAGCCTACGATCGACGGGAGTGTTTCCTTGAAGCCGTTGGGATTCTTGAATACCTCGACTGACCCTTTGTCAAATTTAGCGATCAGCGAGTTGCTGGTTCCCAGGTCAATCCCGAAATTGATCATCTTTGTCATTGTGATGCCTCCTCCTTGCTCTGTACTACAACGATCCCTTTTTGCACAATCCGTGAAACCGGGCCATTTACCAACCTAATCACAGGCTTGATGACCTCAGTGACTACCAGATTCTCAGTGCCTGCACCGACAATGGTGGCTTCGAGGTCAGTGCGTGTCTCTTTGAAGGGCTGTCCCAGCGGATCCTCGATAATCAAGGACTGCTGTTCGAATTCCTCCTTGATTCGGTCAACGTTGCGTTTAGCGTGTCCAGGGTCGCCGTGAACTTCCAGCTTGCGTTCTATTTCATAAAGGCTGTTCAGTACGACAAGCGTCCAGCGTGGTATTTCAATTGGCGGGGGAATGGACATGACTATCCTTAATCGCGGTTGAATGACATTGGAAATAATCGGAGCAACATGGCGTTTGGAACGTCACGTAAGCTGATAGGAGGAGACTTCTTTCCTCTGAATTTATCTACTACTATGGCTGAGCCATTCTGAAGCACGACATCTATCCCACTCCAAGGCACTTGATTTTGGCTGGTGAAAATCAGCCATTTTGATTCGAAGCTCATGCCATTTTGTGTGATCTGGATCGGACCAACTGTCAGGGTTCCGCCACGCTTTAGCTCGTCGAGGAGGTTTTCCATCACGTCGGGAATGATGTAGTGAAACGCGGCATTGACGAGCTTTTCGAACAGCTCATCCTGTTTGTCGCGGTCGGAAGATGTCCATGTGAGCATGTACTCCTTTCCAGTCCGCCGCTTAGCGGCGAATAGATAGTTATGTGAGCCATTTTGCTCGACCATTATTCCCCAGCGTAAGGCTCGGATCTCATTTGCTGGGCACAGATCACCGTTATCGGAAACGCCTTCCTTCGTAATTTTCCAGTGGCGAGCATTCCCGAAGGTCAAGTGAGACTCGTGCTCTCGTTGCTT
Source organism: Pseudomonas sp. TMW22090 (assembly GCF_022496665.1). Lineage (NCBI taxonomy): Bacteria > Pseudomonadati > Pseudomonadota > Gammaproteobacteria > Pseudomonadales > Pseudomonadaceae > Pseudomonas > Pseudomonas sp. TMW22090. The sequence goes on along the minus strand of NZ_SCFH01000014.1, from coordinate 55,873 downwards.
TTTGATCATCTCCGAGATGGCTTCGAAGTCTTCTTTCAAACGCTGTGTGAGCTCAATGGACTTGAAGGAAAACTCTTTACTTTTCTCAATAATCGCCAAAGAAAGTTCCGAGTCTTCATGGACGTTGTGCGCATCAATGGCAATGCTTCTGACCAAACCTACCGCTTCATTTTGCAAGTTGCGGAAGTAGGGCGGCAGCAGATTCAGGATGCTGATGATTTTGTGCGTCTCCAGAACCTCATCGATCTGTTTGACCGTTACTTTAATAGCCTCTGCCCGATTCTTGAGCTCCCGTAGCGGGATCAATATGGAGTCCGCTTCTCGTAATGCGTTTTCAAAGCAGCGATCGGCATAGGAGGGCATGACCCAGCGACGGCCATCGAGCAATGCTTCAATGACGGGCACATCCCGGGCTGCAACGGCCTTATTAAAAATGCGGTCGTACTGTGCTGAAAATGGATCGCTTAACCACTCCCTGAGCGCTTCGGAAACACTCACTCGCTCGATAAAATCGAGGGGCGACCACTCTTCGTCCAGAAGGAAATGGTTGATATCGCCTTTTGACAAAAACTCCAGAAGAGGTTTGCACTTATATACTTCCCAGTGATGGGAGGCGACCTCTATGTCGGACAGCTTTTCCGCTAACTCAATCGCCTTTGAACGATCGACAGTTAGCCCAGGCATCCAATGTAGTTTTCCCTCCTCAAGCTCAATTTCCTGAAGTAACGTCTTTTTCCATTTTTGGACAACCTTGGGTTCAAGATCACCGAAATCGAAGTCTTTCGGGCAATTCAGGAGCTGGAAAGGGTTGATGTAGATCGAGTACCACTGATCTTCCGCCTGGCAGAGTGACTTTCGGGACGATTGAACCTTGCGAGCCAAATCCAAAAGTGGAGCCTTGACAGACAGGATGCGGTTTGGCGCCTTTTCGTTAGACTCGTCTTTGCGCATGACCAAGCGCCAACAGTCAACGGCATCAACGTCTTGGGACACGTCATCCAAGTTGTAGGCGAGGCCCAGGTTGAAAAGCGATGCGGTGTCATCGCTTTGGTGCGCGTTGCGCGACCAGTATTTGATGGCATCAAAGCCATGGTTGTTGAGGAAATGTAGGATGCCTAATCGATTCAGGTGCCATGGACTGAGACTCTCAAGTTCATCGAGCTTGGTGAGTACTAGAATTTCTTCCGCTCGCTTCTCAGTGTCATTGTTCTGTCCGTAGATATGAGCAAGCCCTCGTAGCGCCTCAATCTCTTCATTGTCACAGTTAAGTGCAGTCTCGAACGAGCTTGCTGCTTCCTCAGGAGCCCCCAGATCAAGCTCCAAGCTGCCCCGTTTTGCCCACGCTTGGGCAAAGTATGGGACTTTGTCGTTGGTTTCCTTGAGAGCTTCTAGGGCAGCCTCTTTCCTGCCTAGGGAAATATTGTTGAGTGCCAGAAGCCACCAGCCATCAGCATTGTCGGGATCCTGGACCGTGGCTGCTTTGGCAGAAATTACTGCTTCCTCGTATCGATCGCGCCTACGTTGATCTCTAGCCTTTTCTATTAGCTCTTCTACGTCCATATTCGTATTTTGGATCCAGTTATGGCAGTGGCGAAACTGCCATGATTCTGGCAATTTCGGATATGCGCAAGAGCAAGCCGACCTCCCGCGACCAGCGCCGCATCAGAGTAGGGTCGATTTCTGCATTTCCTGACGCTCCAGCGTCCACCTCTATTGCCTCAACCTGACAGGCGAAGCGCTTAGCGTACGATTTATTCCGTCTTCTCTATCGTCCCCACGCCGATCTCCCGGGCGAAGCCCGCACCTTTCAGCCTGCGGATCCAAGGGGGGCACCCCCTTGGTCGCCGAAGGCATTCCGATGCAACAGCCAGCGCACGCAAAATCGCCCAGCGAGCGAGGCCCAACAAAGGCCAGAGCGAGCGGTGCAGTTGTCCACGGGCCGGGCGGCTTCTTGCCCGGGCGGTGGGCAACTGCAGGGTGATTTCCTGAGCCGGGCACAGATCCTGATCGCGGCTGTTGCATCGCCCGGGCGGGCCCGGGCCAACAGCGATTCGCCTGTATCGTACGTTACAAATTCCGGGTACGGCTCGCCCTGGCGCAATGCAAGCGGAGCGCGCAGCCCGGCACGGGCGAAGGCGTGAGGATGGAAGCCCGAAGGGCCAAGACTCGGCGCGCTCTTGGCCGGGGCTTGGTTCACGACAGCCGGTGAGGCGAAGCCGAGCACGCCCGGGGTATGCGGTGGCCACCACCCAACCGTGGCCAAAAACCCGCCGAAGCGGGTTTGATGGTTTCAACACCTGCAGCACGTTGAAATCTGACGCTGCTGCAGGGCAGTAGTACCGCAGATTTCAAGCAGACGCAGGGCGTTGCTTGCACTGGAAGCAAGTGCAGGCCATGCCTTCACTTTTGAGCTGAGCGCCTTTCGCGTAAACCTCGGTATACACCTGGTAGCTGATCCGGTTTTCGGTGTAGATCCGCATGGCCGTACGAGAGTCGTCGTGATAACCGGCAACAGTGATATGCGCAATCGCGTCTTTTCGTTTCATGAGTCCTCGCCCTACCAAAGAGGGGAGCGGCTTGCCGCTCCCTGGCTTCGTTACTGGTTTTGACGTGAGGCCAGCAGCGCAGGTGCTGCAGCTTCGACCAGGCGCACGACGTCTGCATGCGGAGTGGTAAAGAGGTCGGCGAACCGAAAGAAGTTTTCGCCGAGGCGAACATAGATCCGAGTTACTCGCCCGTTGTCGCGCTCGATCATCTTGAACGACTCGCAATCACCAGCGCGAACCCAGCCCGCAGGCGGCAGAACATTCAGCGCGTATTCAAACTGTTCACGATCGATCAGAACCGGCGCGGATTTAGCCGCGGCTTCGATCTGCTGCCACGCCTCATCCTCAGTGCAAACGATCATGTCGGGCTGTTTTTCCTTCAACTGATCGAGCGTGCGGCCGCTGCGTGTTACCCATTCGCCGCCGTCGAGCTGGACGGCGTAGTCATGCACCCAGCCCGTGCCAGGCTGATAGAAAACGTGGGAGGTGGTAGACATTGGTTCGCTCCTTCGCGATCCCCCAGGGCGGTTGCCGCCGCCTGGCCGGGGGGTTGGGTGAGTGTTTATGCTGCGTGGCGGATGCCGTGGGTGAATCGGCGGAAATCAGCGGTGGTCAGCCAATCCAAACGAGGCAGGCCATCTTCAATGGCGTCCTGCTGCGCTTTCGGCTCGACCTGGGCCAGCACTTCGGAATCAACATCCATGCCTTCAGGTTCTACACACAATCCAAGTACGTGAGTCATTTTGAAGCTCCTTCGCAGATTTCCCGGAGCGGTTGCCGCCGCTGGTTCCGGGTGTCGAAGCGGTATTGCTTCGACGGGATTAGTATCTCAAACGGCCTTCGACGCGTCAACTATTTGTAAAATGATATTGTACAGATAGTTATTGCCTTTCCGTAATTTATAAACTACAATGCTCCTATGAAAACGATCAAACAAACCGCTACTTACATGACGTGGGAACGCAAGCTGAGAGATCAGCGGGCAAAAGCGATCATCGCGGCGCGGGTCTTCCGGGTAGCCAACGGCCTATTGGGCGATGTTGAGCCGGTCGGCCAGGGTGTTAGCGAGTTGCGTATTCACTACGGCCCCGGCTACCGGGTTTATTTTCAGCAGCGTGGTAACGAGCTTGTATTGCTGCTGTGTGGTGGCGACAAAGGCAGCCAGACCCGCGATATCGAAACCGCCAAACTGCTTGCCAGCCAGTGGAGTGAGGATGAATGAAAGAGCCAATCTATGACTATGATCCAGCGGTTGCGCTGGTCGATCCTGAAACCATCGCCCTGTTCATGGCCGATGCTTTTGAAACCGGTGACGCTGGCCATATCGCTAAAGCCCTCGGCGTAGTCGCTCGCGCCAAAGGCATGACAGAGCTGGCCAAAGAGTCGGGGCTATCCCGCGAACAGCTTTACCGCTCGTTCAGCGACAAGGGCAACCCTACGTTGAAAACCATGCTCGCAGTGATGCGCGCCGTTGGCCTGGATCTGACCACACGGCAACACGTCCACCCCTGATTTCTCGCACGCGAGAAAGGCGGCAACGTCACTCGACGCCGTCGCTCTTTACTTCTTGCCTCCAGGTTGAGCATATGGCGCGGCCATCTGCTTGACCTGCTCGGCTAACTCAGGCGGCAACCAGACCATGACCGGCACCAGTTCTTGTGCCTCGTGTTCCTCTAGGATGTTGCGAACCCGCTTCACGGCGGCATAGACCAACTGCCGCGACACGTCGGCCTGTCTCGCCAGATCTGCAGGGCGCTGGCCATCGACCAACACGGCCTTGGCCATCTCGACAGTACCGACAGCCAACCCGCGAAAGGCAGGGGATACTTTTTCCCATTGATCGGCGGTGTACTTTGGCTGCATTCATATTCTCCATGGGTGAAGCGCCCGGTGATCTACCAGGCGCTTTTAGCTTCTAGTGTGAGTGGGTTGCGTAAGCCTGTCTAACTTCCGGCCCGGCTCCTGCAGCGCTCAGGGTGACGCGCTGGACAATCATTTGATGCGTGAGGGTGGCCAGGCCCACAAACGTCCAATACCGGCCATTGCAACGCGCATAAATTCGCGTGAGGTTCCCGACCTCGAATTTTTCCAGCTTGAACGAAAAGTCTTTGCCGACAGCGGCGAAGTCCAGCACCTGCAGGCGGGTTAGCGCGTACTCATAGCGGGCTTCGCTGATCTCCTGGGGCTGCGTTCCTAGCGCGGCTTCCTGGGCCAGCAAGAACGATTCTTCATCGCCAAGAACAGCGCCGGGATGGCAGATATGCAACTCGGCCAGCATCAGCATTCTGCAGCGGGTTGCCCACTGGTTCGGGCCGATCTCGCGGGCATAGTCAATGATCGAAGGTTGGCCCGGTACATAGAAAACTTTGGACATGGCTGTATCTCCCTACCACATGAAACCGGGCGCACTTGGCGCCCGGCTGGTTGGTTATGCGGCCTGCTGAGTGCGCAGAGCCTGTGCCAGAACCCACAGGGCGCGATTCAATTTCACGTCCTGGTCAATGCCATTCACGGCGCGGGTAGTTGTCCGGCGTCCTTGCTTATTGCGGCCACTCAAGCCGCCCTTGATGGTGTTTTCTTGTACGCGGTTGAAGGTCGTCCAGAGGTCGCTGCTCCTGTCCTCGCTGCGGCGTGCGCGCAGCAACTGCGAAGGGGTGACAGGCGCCGGGCCTTCGGATGGGTCGTAACGGTAGGCCAGTGCGGCCATGGCGAAGGCTTCTTGCTCTTCCGGGCGCAGTTGAATCTGTTTCATGCAGTCGCGTTTGTCGTCGATCTGCGTGAACTGGTTGAGCACTTCATAGGCTCCCTCGATCACGTCACCGACAACATCACCACGGCCACTGTGACGCACTTTCTGATCCATTGAGCAATCGCCCAGCACCAGGCCATTAGCACACACAAAACGAAAGCTACCGGCCATCATCTGATAGCTGCTGCTGCCATCATGGCTGTTCAGCAGAATGATTTCGTTCGCCTCTTTGTCCATGATGTTGCTGGCATGGCGCAGACGAATCATGTGTTTGGTGTGCTCGCGTTTGTCGGTGTTGCGCACACGGGTTTGGCAGGCCATGAACGGCTGGAACCCTTCGGCGCGCAGCGCATCTAGCACCTTTACAGTCGGGATATACAGGTAACGATCGGAGCGGCTGTCGTGTGCTTCCTCGGCAAAGATCGACGGCGCTACGCGGGCGATCTCGTCATTGCTCAGAGGTGCATCGCTGCGGACCATGCAAGGGTTACGGAAGTTACTGGATAGACGCATTTTTGAATCTCCTTCGCAGAATTCCCGGAGCGGTTGCCGCCGCTGGTTCCGGGTGACGAAGCGGTATTGCTTCGACGGGATTAGTATCTCAAACCCCGCTTATCATGTCAACTATTTGTAAAATATTACTTTACTAAACATTCCTGTTTTCGCGTGCGAGAAATTGCCCTTTCGACTTGACGCCGCCGCTCTCCCGGGCTGCTCCGAGGCTGAGTGTTGCGAGCGGTAAACAAACGCTTTTCAGCGCGTTCGCGCAGCGGACGCCGCAAGACCCTTCGCCCTGGAGCGCGCTGCCGGTGGTGGTCTGCTCGTCAGCGTCGGTCGGTCGCGGTAAGCCCGGACTATCCAGAGCTGGGCCGCGTGCAATGGGTCGTGGAATACCGGAGGGAGCCTGCGACCGAGGATATGCCGCGAAAGCCCGTTGCAGGCAAGGCGCGGCGGCGGATAGGCCATTGGGGCGTTCGCTACCGAACGATGATGATGAGCCACCTGGTGAACGCGGATGGGCGGCAAACCGTCCTGCAGGACGGTGCGCAGGCCGAAGGCCGGAGGCAAGCAGAGCGCGCAGCCCGGTACGGGCGAAGGCGTGAGGATGGAAGCCCGAAGGGCCAAGACCTGGCGCGCTCTTGGCCAGGGCTTGGTTCACGACAGCCGGTGAGGCGCAGCCGAGCACGCTCAGGAGGTGGGTGCATCGGGCAGAAAAAAGCGGGCCATCAAGACCCGCTTTCACTGGATAACCACTATATCTAGTGGCTAGATCAGCTGTCGGCGACACAAAATCTAGTGCTATTCCCTCCCTCAATTATCCCGCACGTCACCACGTTTTATTCTGACCAGCTCACTCAATAACAGCTCTCGTTGCGCTGCACTGATGATGCCGAAGTTCTGCAGCTTCCTGACACACCCGAGTGCTAGGCCATACCCTTTCAACGGATACGATAAGTCATGCTCTCGCCGCTTCAGCGAATCCTCTAGCACGTCCATAGCTTCTGCTAACTCGATGTGTTGGCTCCGAAGTCCCGACAACGTGACTCGATTTGCGAGCAGTTCGGGAAAGTCGTTCGCCAGGGCCGGACGGTCTGAATCCATCATGCACCTGATCGCCATTTTCAGGTCTTCTTTGGTGACACCAGATGCGACCAACATAGCGCCTTGAATCTCGGCAACCGAGGCGGTTTCCGTCCAGAAAAGGAGGCTTAGGTAGTCGTTCAGTTCACGCTCAGTCTGTTCGTCCATGCTTGCAGATCCTCAAATATCCATTTCGTCTGGAGTGTCCACGTCAACCAGCGAGCGGCACTGTTCGGCCTTGCGCAACAGCTCGGAACCGTTGCCGTGCGGCCATATTGACGCTGCAGCTTCGTAAAGTTCCGCAGCTGAATAATACTTCCGCCGATGTTCTGCCAGTCGAGCAGCCGTTTGCAGGGCAGCGCTGGAGCGTTGGGATTTGCTTGGGGTGAGGTCACGGAATTGCATCGGTGTATCTCCTTCGCAGTGTACCGGAGCGGTTGCCGCCGCTTGGCCCGGTTGGGTGCGCCCTGGTCTACAGGGCGCGGTTTGTTATTGCTGTTGAGTTGCGACCGTCAGACCGACCGCGATTGGTCGGACCCACACCGGCATATGGCTTAGCAGGAACGTTTCGCCTTGCTTGGCCAGCAGCAGCGTTCGGGCCATCACACCCGCGATGGCTTCCGCCGCGTCGGGCGGCACGGCGTTGCCGATCCGTTCACGCCATGCCTGATCGCTCAAGCCGTCCAGCTCTAACTGTTCCTCTGGCTCGACCAGGCTTTGCAGCGCCGCCATTTCAAAGGTGGTGAACGGGCGATGCCATGTACCGTCCAGGCTCTCGATCACACACGAAAGCCGATCATTAGCTGTAACGACCTGCAAACGAAAACGTTCCGACCTGCAATCAGCGCCGTTTTCGACCAGGATTAACTGCGACTGTCCGGCCCGGCAAACCAGCGTTAGCTGCGAATGAACCTGCATTGATCCACACCGACCTGCATTCCATCGTCGCCAACCAGCATTAACTGCAAGTCAGAGGATCTTGTGGGTAGGGATCACAGGTTTCGACGCAGACTTAATACCATGTTTGCCAACGAGCGGATTCCCCGGAATTTTTGTCACATTATGAGCTTGATGAATCCTTTGCATGTCTTAAATTAAATAACGGGTTAAGTGACAATTTTTGACGGCCAGAGCTTTCCGACTCAAACTGTCACATAATCGAACGTATATGTGACAGGTGAAGAGATGTTGATCGGCTATATGCGGGTGTCGAAAGCGGACGGATCCCAATCCACCGATCTGCAGCGCGATGCACTGATCGGAGCTGGGGTGAGTCCTTCACATCTCTACGAGGATCTGGCTTCAGGCCGACGTGATGATCGACCGGGGTTGGCTGCTTGTCTGAAGGCGCTCCGTGAAGGCGACACGCTGCTCGTGTGGAAGCTCGATCGGCTCGGCCGCGATCTACGCCATCTGATCAACACCGTGCATGACCTGACTGCGCGTAGCGTGGGATTGAAAGTCCTGACCGGTCACGGTGCTGCGGTCGACACGACGACTGCAGCAGGCAAGCTTGTGTTCGGTATTTTTGCTGCGCTGGCCGAATTCGAGCGGGAGTTGATTTCCGAGCGCACGATGGCAGGATTGGCATCGGCACGAGCACGCGGCAGGAACGGCGGGCGGCCGTTCAAGATGACCGCAGCGAAACTGCGATTGGCCATGGCGGCGATGGGGCAGACGGAAACCGTGGTTGGCGATCTGTGTGAGGAACTCGGTGTCACTCGACAGACGTTGTACCGGCACGTCTCGCCAAAGGGCGAGTTGCGTCCAGATGGCTTGAAGTTGCTTTCACGGGGCTGATCTTGGCTTGGTGGCGAATGGCTCACTACGGCCAGCAGCGGAAATTCGAGAGCCGAACCACCATCTGACCTGGCATCGGCTTTGATAAATGATGTGCCGCTCCTTGATCTTTTTCGTCTACAGCATATCAACCAACTCAGAGCTGCCTGAGCAAAGCCGCTGCGACTCTACCTGCCGTATTTGCCGGTAGAGGTTTCTTGAGAAGCAGCATTACGATCGCCTTGGTTAAAGGGCCAAAGCCTCTAGCCCTTGTTGGGCAAGTACATCTTTTTCGGTTCAGCGAGCTGACTCAGCAAGGTTCCAAGTTGCTCCGCTGGCAGTGGGCGGGCATAGAGGAAACCCTGCAACAAATCGACGTTCAACTGCTGCAATATTTGCGCCTGACCCGCTGTTTCTACCCCTTCGGCGACCACGGTCAGCTGCATGCTATGCGCCATATCCGTGACCGCTCGGACGATCGCCTGATCGACGTGGTCGTCCGCAATGTTCATTACAAATGACCGATCAACCTTAAGCGTGTCGACCGGGAATCGCTTGAGATAAGCCAGAGAAGAGTAACCAGTACCAAAGTCATCAATCGAAATCTGGGCACCGAGATCGCGCAATGCCTGCAGCGTCGTGGCAGCGGCTTCTGGATCACACATCACCGCCGTCTCGGTCACCTCGAAGCCAAATTCGATGCGGGTTGGATCGAAGGTGTTGGCGCGGAAGTACATCCGCCGGATTTTTCCCAACATTTCCATGCTGATCACCCTGTGTTCTCCTGCTCGGAAAGTGAGCAGAAGCAGTTGAACACCTGGGTCAGTTTTCAGTCGGCAGAACAGCCTTTACTGGGTCAGTTTTCGGTCAGCGGCAACAGATTGTCGTCACTGGCTGCCTGTCCGGCGCCACAGGCTGTACAGCGCAGATAGATTCCGGTCAGCAGCCAGTGCCGCGAATGCTCCGCACCTGCTGACCAAGTGCTGAGGGCCCGCCGCTAGCCTCTCAGAGGCAATGACGGAAGCCCGCAGAATTCGGAAAAATCGTACGCGTGCGGCAATTGAGGGACGCATGACCGGCCAAGTCCACAACTACTTGGGCTTGTTAGTTCGTCTTCGTGATTTTCGCGGACACGAAAAGACACAAAAAACTACAGATCAACTCCTCGCGGTAATTTAGTGCCGTGCACACACGGCAGATGACTTTCACAGGTTTCTGCCCCACGGCGCTGGCCCTATCTCGCAAGTCTACATCAATCATTTGCCAGCGCCGCGAACGCTTAAGCCCTTGCTAATCCAGCGTTTGCGGTGCTACGGCGCTGGATATTAACCCTACAGTTCACCCGTTGAATTTACGTACCGGATCTAGCAGTCTGGGATCGTCGCTCATGGATAGTGGCATTGCGCAATCAACGGCCAATGGCTGTGGCTAGCAATCGAACAGAATAGGACAGCCCACCACGATCCCTCCTCTTCAAGGCTACCGACATCATGTTGTTCAACGCCTCTAAAAAAACCATTAATGCGCAGCAACAGACCATCGCCCTGCAAGCCAGTCAGCTCGAAGCCATCAACCGCTCAATGGCGGTCATCGAATTCGACCTGAATGGCATCGTCCTAGCGGCGAATGAGAATTTTCTTAAGACCATGGGGTATCGCTCAGAGCAAGTGCTTGGCCAGCCGCACCGGCAGTTCTGCCTGCCAGACTACGCGCGTAGCGGCGAGTACCAAGCCTTCTGGCAGCACCTCAAAAGCGGCCAGTTCGAATCAGGAACCTTTGAAAGAGTGGGTGCTAATGGCCAGCCAATTTGGCTGGAGGCCAGCTACAACCCGGTCAAGGACGAGCAGGGCAACGTGGTGAAGGTGATTAAATATGCGTTTGACGTCACGTTGAAGGTACAACACGAGAGCCAAACCAAAGGCAAGTTGCAAGCCCTCGACCGGGCCATGGGTATTATCGAGTTCAACCTGGACGGCAGTATTGTTGATGCCAACCAGAACTTCTTGAGTCTGGTCGGCTACAGCTTGGCCGAACTCAAGGGCAAGCACCATCGACTGTTCTGCAAGCCTGCACTGGCGAACAGTAGCGAATACCAGGACTTCTGGCGGCGACTGAATCAAGGCGAGTTTTTCAACGGACAATTTGAACGAGTCGACAAACGCGGGCAAACCCTGTGGCTGGAGGCCAGCTATAACCCGGTGTATGACGCCAGCGGGCAGTTAAGCAAAGTGGTGAAATTTGCCTCGGACGTCACCGCGATGGTTGAGAAGCATAAGCAGGACACTCTGAGCGCTAGTCAGGCGTATCACATCTCAGTCGAGACACGCCAAGCTGCCGAACATGGCACGGGGGTTATCCAGCAAGCAGCGAGCGAAATGCGGGAAATCGCCGCTAATATCGAGGATTCGTCAGTCATCATCGCCAAGCTCGGAGAGCGCTCTGAGCAGATTACCGCCATCGTCAAGACCATTCACGGGATTGCCGATCAGACCAACCTGCTGGCTTTGAACGCGGCCATCGAAGCCGCCCGAGCGGGTGAGCAGGGTCGTGGATTTGCGGTGGTGGCCGATGAAGTTCGGCAATTGGCCTCACGTACCAGCGGCTCGACGATGGAAATTTCCGGGATGGTTAACATGATCCAGAGCGAAACTCAGCTAGCAATCAAGAGCATGGACGTCACCCGTGAACGGGCGACCAAAGGTGTCGACTTGGCGAATCAGGCCGGTGCGGTGATCCAGCAGATTCGCGATGGAGCAAACGATGCGGTGCAGGCGGTGAGCATGCTTGCCCATGAGCGTGGTCAGTGAGCATGGCGCTTGATTTGCTGGAAGCCATGTCCAGATGTGCAGTCGTCTTTTGGAAATGACTGGCGGCAACCTGGCAGATTGAGCACTTACGCATAATGACGTTTTCGTTCAGTCGCCCCCACAAAAAAACCCACTCAGTGGGTTTTTTTTTCACCTGCTGTACGCCAGACATGGGGGGGCTGGCCTAGCCTTCACAGGGTGAGTGGTATGACGTACAGGCCACCCCTTACTCTATAAGGATCTGATCCATGTCAAGCGATCCAACTGACCGTAATGTGTTGAATTCTCCCGCCGCGTATGAGGCTGTTTTGGGGCTAAGCAGCGGGCAGACGGCACAGTGGGGGAACCTGCTGCTCAAGATTATCGAAGGCAGATCCCTGCACCAGGTGATGGAAGTGGCCGGTCGTGCTGAGGGGTATGCCTTGGGCTTACGCGATGCGGGAGTCATCACTGAAATTCAGCGTGATCGAATGGCATGTGTGGCCATGGCCGTGGCCGCTGAAAAAATCCAGAGTTTGCCTAACGATGCGTGAAGGTATCCATGAGGACGCGCTGCGATCTTGGGCCAGCCTGACAGACAAAGCGCTTAGCGTACGAAAATTTCCGTTTTCTCTATTAGCCCCAAGATTGCCCGCAGCGTCCATGAAGCCGCTCGTGATGTGGCTCGGCGCATCGCAGCAGCGACGCCGGAGTACGCGCGCTCTCGCCACGAATGTAAGAAAAGTGAAATGTTGTTTGCCCACCTCAAACGCATCTTGAAATTGGATCGCTTGCGACTACGTGGCATGAGTGGCGCAAGCGATGAGTTCACTCTGGCGGCAGCGGTACAGAACCTGCGGCGATTGGGCAAACTTGCTTTTCAAGGGCCGCCAGTTACGGGATAGGTGCACCTGCTGTGCAGTCCGCTTCTGATCCTCAGTGCTGTTGCCTTTTGAAAGCGACAGAATTGAAGCGATGGAGGTTTTGCAGCGTATCCAACTACAGTCTCCATCTTTCAGCATCCGACTACACTGAGTTATCGCTGAATAGTTGGACAACACCATGTTGATTGGATACGCCCGTGTCTCAACCGACGACCAACTCCTCGATCTGCAACGCGATGCGCTGGCGAAAGTCGGTTGCGAGCGCCTGTTCGAGGATACCGCCAGCGGCGCCAAGGCCGAGCGGGTCGGGCTGACTGCCTTGCTGGCCACGCTTCGCCGTGGCGACAACGTGGTGATTTGGCGCCTGGATCGCCTCGGACGCTCGCTGAAGGATTTGATCCGGCTGGTCGAGCAACTGGACGCCGCCGGCGTCGGCTTACGCAGTTTGCAGGAGAATATCGACACCGCCTCGATTGGTGGCCACCTGGTGTTTCACCTATTCGGTGCCTTGGCCGAATTCGAGCGCAACCTGATCCGCGAACGTACCCAAGCCGGTTTGTCCGCCGCGCGGGCTCGCGGCCGCAAGGGCGGCCGTAAGAAGCGGCTTGATCCGGCCAAACAGGAGATGGCCCTACGCCTCTATCACGAGCGGCAACACACGGTGGCGGAAATCTGCCGGATGATGGGCATCGGCCGCTCGACGCTCTACAACTACCTGACCGAGGCCGAGCGTGATGCCCAGCGGGCGGCGTAAAATCATTCCGACCGATTCGCTGATTCAATTGCGGCAGCGGCTCGACCGCCTGCCGAAGAAAAGCCCGGAACGAACTACCCAGGTGGCTGCGATAGCCGAGTTGTACGGCGTGTCCCCAAGCACCGTTTATCGGGCGTTGAACTTTATCCATAAACCCCACGCGGCCCATCGCGCCGACCACGGCAAGCCGCGCGTATTGCAGCAGGCCGAGCTGGAACGCTACTGCGAGCTGATCGCCGCGCTGAAACTGCGCACCACCAACAAGCAAGGGCGGCACCTGTCCACCCGCCGCGCCATCGAGCTGTTGGAGGAATACGGGGTGGAGACCGAGCAAGGCTTGGTCAAGCCCCCCCAAGGGGTACTGACCCGCAGCACGGTGAACGAATACCTCAGCCGCTGGCATCTGGATCAGTCACGGTTGTTGCGGCAACCGCCAGCCACGCGCTTTCAGGCGGAGCATAGCAACGACTGCTGGCAGTTCGACCTGTCGCCCTCCGACCTCAAACACCTCGACAAACCGGACTGGATCGACCCGGCCAGGGGTGAGCCAACGCTGATGCTGTTCAGCGTGGTGGACGACCGCAGTGGTGTGGCCTATCAGGAATACCATTGCGTGTATGGCGAAGACGCCGAGTCGGCGCTGCGCTTCCTGTTCAAAGCCATGTCACCGAAGGCGGACCCGACCTTTCCGTTTCAGGGCCGCCCCAAGATGCTCTACCTGGACAACGGCCCGGTGGCCAAGCGCCGCGTCTTCCAGAACGTCATGCAGGCACTGGGTATCGAATGGCAGACACACATCCCGGCCGGCAAGGATGGCACCCGTACCACGGCTCGCTCGAAAGGCAAGGTGGAGCGGCCCTTCCGCACCGTGAAGGAAGCCCACGAGACGCTGTATCACTTCCATAAACCGGAAACCGAAGCTCAGGCCAATGAGTGGTTGCTGCGCTATTTGGTGCGCACCTACAACACCCAGGATCACCGATCCGAACCGCATTCGCGGATCGAGGACTGGCTGGCTAACTTGTCGACCGAAGGTCTGCGTGAGATGTGCACCTGGGAGCAATTTTGCCGCTTCGCCCGTGAGCCAGAACGGCGCAAGGTCGGCGTCGATGCGCGCGTCACCATCGAGGGCACAGCCTACGAGGTGGAGCCCGACATGGCGGGCGAAACTGTAATGTTGCTCTGGGGCTTGTTCGATGATGAACTCTATGCCGAGTTCGAGGGGGAGCGCTTCGGACCTTACTACCCTGTCTCCGGACCAATTCCATTGCATCGTTACCGCGCTTTCAAACGCGGTAAGGCGGACGAGCGTTCTGATCGCATCCGCTCGCTGGCCGACCAGCTTGGCCTGCCCATCGCCGCATTGGCCGGTAACGATGTACGCCTGACACCTCCCGCCACGCCTATGGCACTGCTGCGCCAACCCTTCAATGCCGAGGCGCACGAATATCGGTTTCCCAGCACCATCGCCGCCAAGCTCGCCATTGCCGATGATTTGGCGCAGCCGTTGGCTAAGCTTTCACCCGACGATCAAGCCTTCATCCACCAGGTGCTGAGCGAAACCCTGACACGCCGTATTGTGTTGGAGCGCGTGCGGGGCTACTTCCGCCACAAGAAAGCAGGAGAAGAACATGCGGGCTGAAGTGATGCAGCACTACGGACTGTCGTTGCCACTGAACCAGGCCGGCTACTTTGAAACCGCCCACCATCAGCAGTTGATCAAGGATATCAAGGGGGCGATCTTCGAAGGACGGTTGATTGCACTGTGCGGCGTCATCGGCAGCGGCAAGACCGTGATGCTGCGCAGACTGCAACAAGCGATGGAAGAGGAAAAGAAGATCACTGTCTCCAAGTCTCTCGCCATTGAAAAGCACAGCATCAAGCTGGCTACTTTCATCGCAGCGCTGTTCTATGACCTCTCCACCGAGAAGCAGGTACGCATTCCCACCCTAGGCGAAAAGCGTGAGCGTGACCTGCGCGAGTTGGTAAGGAAGAACAAGCGTCCAGTCGCTCTGTTCGTCGATGAGGCCCATGACCTCAACGGTCATACCCTGACCGGCTTGAAACGCTTGATGGAGCTGGTCGAGGATGGCAACGGGCGGCTGTCGATTGTGTTGGCCGGGCACCCTAAGCTACGTAACGACCTGCGCCGACCAACGATGGAGGAAATCGGCTACCGCACCGACATCTTCTCGCTCGACGGCATCACCGGCAGTCAGAGGGAATACATTCATTGGCTGCTGGAAACCTGCACCGAGGGAAAGGTCGAACCCGAGTCGATCCTGACCGAAGACGCCATTGACCTGCTCGCCACTAAGCTGCGCACGCCACTGCAAATCCAACTGCATCTCAGTTTAGCCTTGGAAGCGGGCTACCTGACCGGCGAGAAACCCGTGTCGGCAGATCTCGTGCTCTCGGTGCTGTCGCGCCAACTGGATGACCTGGAGCCGACCCTCACGCGTCACGGTTACCGCATCAAGGACCTGGTGGAACAGTTCGATGCCAGGCCCACGGAGATCAAGGCGTTGTTCAGCAACACGCTCGACCCGACTCGGGCCGTCGAATTACGCGACAAGATGCTGGCAGCGGGCTTACCGATCTGAGCCCCGTCATTTGCAGTTAATGCTGGTTGGCGACGATGGAATGCAGGTCGGTGCGGATCAATGCAGGTTCATTCGCAGCTAACGCTGGTTTGCAGGACCGGACAGTCGCAGTTAATCCTGGTCGGAAAACGCCTTGATTGCAGGTCGGGGAGTTTTCAAATGCAGGCCGTTACAATTAGCGGCGGGCATTCGCGGGTCGGCTACGCTCCAGCGGCCATTGTCCTGGCGAGCGCTGGCCGATACCGCACCGGATTGGCCATCCCAGCCAATGACGCCGTAATGGCCCCCAGTTAGGTACGCATCGCCCTTGCCACGGCGCAGGCCGGAGCGAGGATCCTGCACAGCAAAAGCCCCTTGGCCGGTTGTGCTACCGGCAATCACCGTCCGGGCGGAACCGTCCCAGCGCGTTACGTTGTATTTGCCGTGGCCCATAGCTGAGCCACGCGGATCCGCAACGCTGAAGGTGCCCTGCCCTGGTGATTTGACGCCGATGATCGCGCCGCTGCTGTCGTCCCAACGCCGGACGCCATACTGTTGGTATTGCAAAGCGCCTGCCTTGCTACGTGGATCCGCGACCGAAAATGCCCCATTAGTTGGGCCGGATTGCCCGGCGACGGTGCCTGCAGAATCGTCCCAGCCGTGGACGCCCAAGTACCCGGAGTACGCTTCGGGAACGATCACAAAGTCTCGTAGATAGCCGTCCTCGATGGCCAGCCGGTCAAGGCTGCGCCAATCCTTGCCAGCTTCGACCAAGGCCAAGCGCACCCACGTCTTCCACTGCAGCGCTGGAATGCGGTGCATTGGGCCTGCTAGCTCAATGTCGCCCGGCATGGGCATACGCCCGAGCACTGCGCCGACCGGCTGCAGCGACTTCTTGTCCGGCTCGTACAGGAACGGCGGCACTTTCTCGACGTGGCGTGCGACCAGTAGGAAACGCTTGCGGCTCTGCGCGAGGCCGCCAAGCTCGCCGCAATCATGCGTTGTCTCTGCCACGGCATAGCCATAGAAGCCGAGGATCTGCGCGATCTGATCGAGCAGATGACGGCCACGGGTGGCCAGCCTTGGGACGTTCTCGAAAACAATGAGGCCGGGCGGGTTGTGTCGCCATGCTTCGCACATGAGCCACACACAGCGCAGGGTCAGTTCGTTTAGTGCCTGATACTTCGGCGTCAGGCTCAACGCTTCGGAAAGAAGCCCGCTCGCGCCCTTGCATGGGCTGCTGATGAAAACGGTGTCGGGATCCTGAAAACCTGCAGCGCGGCGAATGTCTTCCGGCGTGGCTTCTGTCCAGCCAAGTGGCGGCTCTTTACCGTGAAAACGGATGTACTGATCGCGGGTGAAAAGATCCATCTGCGTGCCAGGCACACCGGCCAGGCGCTGGAAGTCACGCAAGGCCCCGGCATCAACATCGACACCGCCAATGCAGCGCCACTCTGCCTGCAGGTGGCCGACGATTTCTTTGTTGCGGTTGAAGCCTTTGGCCCCACCACCCAACCCACAGCAGAAATGGAAATGCTTGAGCACATACTTTTTCGGCATGTTCATCATGGTGTTCCTTCACAAAAGGCCCGGACGTTAGGGCATCCGGGCCTTGCGGGTCAGACTTGGGAGGCGGTTGCCTTGGCCATGTCGCGGAAGATCTCGGCGTGCAGTTCGAGCGGGAATTCCGCGACGACCTCACGTTGACCGCCATCGCGGCGCTCGCCGACGACCATGTAAAGGGTCACGGTGGCGGGATCTTGCCCTGGTCGTGCCTGATGGGTAGGCATGACGGTGAAGGTGCTGTAACGGCGCAGCTCTGCCGCGTCGCTGAAGTAGAGGATATGGGGCTCAAAAGCCATGAGTGAATCTCCTTCGCAGAATTCCCGGAGCGGTTGCCGCCGCTGGATCCGGGTATCGAAGCGGTATTGCTTCGACGGGATTAGTATCTCAAACCCCGCTTATCATGTCAACTATTTGTAAAATATTGTTTTACTAAATATTCCTATTCTCGCGTGCGAGAAATTGCCCTTTCGACTTGACGCAGCCGCTTTCCTGGACTGCTCCGAGGCTGAGTGTTGCGAGCGGTAAACAAACGCTTTTCAGCGCGTTCGCGCAGCGGACGCAGCAAGACCCTTCGCCCTAGAGCGCGCTTCCGGTGGTGGTCTGCTCGTCAGCGTCGGTCGGTCGCGGTAAGCCCGGACTATCCAGAGCTGGGCCGCGTGCAATGGGTCGTGGAATACCGGAGGGAGCTTGCGACCGAGGATATGCCGCGAAAGCCCGTTGCAGGCAAGGCATGGCGGCGGATAGGCCATTGGGGCGTCCGCTACCGAACGATGATGATGAGCCACTTGGCGACGCGGAGGGATAGCTTAGCTTTGACCTATAGATTCAAGGCAGGCATTTGAATGTTCATCGATGTCTTTGCGTTGCGCCGCCTCTGTAACCACGCGGCGAGCGCGGCCACCCGTTTGCATTCAATCTGACCAGTTATTTGCATTCGTTCTGACTACCGATTTCATCGGATTTAAACCAGAACGCTTTGTAACTAGGTTCGGCAGAGAATGGCCAGAAGCGGTCAGTTATGGTGGGCAGGCGAAGCTAGGTTGAATCAATATCGTGATCTGTCCTCGCTTATCCTGAACGATCATAACGCCACGCTATTGGGGGTAACAGCCTTCAAGAATAATGATAGAGGCGTAAATCGTCCTGATCCTTCCTTGTGGGAAGGCCGTTTCGATCAAATTCGATCAAGGAATCATGAGCATTTGAAGATAGCTGCTGATGCGGCTATCTGGCAGACTCACAACGATTTAAAGCGATTGAGATGTCTTTGAGCGTCAATGCCATGAATGCCGAACCTTGGGTTACCGCAATCGATGTTGCCCGGCATCTGGGGCGTAATGAAAGACACGGTTTACCGCTGGCGGGAGCATAAGGGTCTACCCGCGCACAAGATCGAGCGACTGTGGAAATTTCAGCTCCGAGATTAATGAATCGGTGCGCGCGGGTGGTGCCGATGACGACACGGAGAACGGGAACGACAAAATTGAATCCAGCGAGGAAGTATCTGGGCCAGGAAGAACTCTACTCGACAAGAAACTCTTACGGCCAGTAACCAGCAAAACCACGGGGCTGGGACGAAATCGCCGAAGATTGCATTGCTTTGTCAGTGCAATTGGTGACCTGTCTATTAACGGGCACGAAGGAGTTAAAGACGCCCCCGCCCCCGCTGATGACTACACCCAGGCACACCTGCCCGACACACCGCAGCGCCAGCTAACCGAGCCCACCAACGCCCCCAACACCACCCAGTCACTCTCACACACGATGGAGTGGCCAGTAAACCGAATGGAAATAGGCACAACAGTATGACAAGTACCCAACAACGCGCCGCACTGCAACGCCAGATCTGGCAAATTGCTAATGATGTTCGTGGCGCAGTCGATGGCTGGGATTTCAAGCAGTATGTGCTCGGCACCCTTTTCTACCGCTTCATCAGCGAAAACTTCGCCAGCTACATCGAAGGCGGTGATGACAGCATCAACTACGCAGAGCTGCCCGATAGCATCATCACCCTGGACATCAAAGACGATGCTATCAAGACCAAGGGCTACTTCATCTATCCCAGTCAGGTATTCGCCAAGGTGGCTGCCAGTGCCCACAGCAACGAGAGTCTGAATATCGATCTGGCTGCCATCTTTGCCTCCATTGAAAGCTCGGCCAACGGCTACCCTTCCGAGCGCGATATCAGAGGCCTGTTTGCCGACTTCGACACTACCAGCAACCGTCTGGGCAACACTGTCAAAGACAAGAATACGCGCCTCGCCGCCGTGCTCAAAGGCGTAGCCGGGCTGGACTTTGGTGGCTTTGATGCCAGCCACATTGACCTGTTTGGGGATGCCTACGAATTTCTCATCTCCAACTACGCCGCCAACGCCGGCAAGTCCGGTGGTGAGTTTTTCACGCCGCAGCATGTGTCCAAGCTGATTGCCCAGCTCGCAATGCACAAGCAAACAACGGTCAACAAGATTTACGACCCGGCCTGTGGCTCGGGCTCGCTGCTGCTGCAAGCAAAGAAGCACTTCGATGCACACATCATTGAAGACGGCTTTTTCGGTCAGGAACTCAACCACACCACGTATAACCTGGCGCGGATGAACATGTTCCTGCACAACGTCAACTACGACAAATTCAATATCCAGCTGGGCGACACCCTCTGCGAGCCACACTTTGGCGATGACAAACCTTTTGATGCCATCGTCTCCAATCCACCGTATTCGGTGAAGTGGAAGGGGGCGGGCGACCCCACCCTGATCAACGACGACCGCTTTGCCCCGGCCGGCGTGCTCGCGCCCAAATCCAAAGCCGACTTCGCCTTTGTGCTGCACGCACTCAGCTACCTCTCGGCCAAAGGCCGCGCCGCCATCGTTTGCTTCCCCGGCATCTTCTACCGGGGCGGAGCTGAGCAAAAGATCCGCAAATACCTGGTGGACAACAACTATGTGGAAAGCGTGATCTCGCTCGCGCCCAATTTGTTCTATGGCACCACCATCGCCGTGAACATTCTGGTGCTGTCCAAACACAAGACCGACACCACCACCCAGTTCATCGACGCCAGCGGCCTGTTCAAGAAAGAAATCAACAACAACATGCTGCTGGACACGCACATCAAGCAGATCATGCAGGTGTTCGATAGTAAGGCGAACGTGGATCACTTTGTCCAGTCCATCCCTTTTGAGCAGGTGGCTGCCAACGGCTACAACCTGTCTGTCAGCAGCTACATCGATGCCAAGGACAACCGTGAAGCGGTGGATATTGCTCAGCTCAATGCCGACCTTAAAGCCACGGTTGCCAAGATCGATCAACTGCGGGCGGAGATTGATGCCATCGTCGCGGAGATCGAGGCATGAGCAGCGTGAATTTCATGGAAAAACTGTTGGATGGCGTGGCAGTGGAGTGGGTGACTCTTGGATCCGTGGCGGACATTGGTACCGGAAGCTCAAACCGTCAGGATGAAAGCGAAACCGGAATCTACCCATTTTATGTTCGCTCAAAGAACGTCTTAAAGTCAGATACCTTTGAATTTGATGAGGTGGCAATAATCATTCCCGGCGAAGGCGGGATTGGCGAAATATTTCACTATGTAGAAGGAAAGTACTCTCTACACCAGAGGGCTTATAGAATTCGTGTTAAATCAGATGTCGTGAGTACGAAATTCTTGTACTACTTCATGTCGTCTAGTTTTAAGCAGTACATTTTGATGAAAAGCGTGGGATCAACTACTTCCTCGATTAGGAAGCCCATGCTTGAAGGATTCCAAGTACCCATCCCCTGCCCAGAAAACCCCATCAAATCGCTTGAAATCCAAGCCGAAATCGTCCGCATACTGGACGCCTTTATCGAGTTGATCGCCGAGGTAAAAGCCAAGCTAACCGCCGAGCTGACCATTCGTAAAATTCAATACATGCACTACCGCGACGAGTTGATGAGTTTTAAAGAAGGGGAAGTGGAGTGGAAAGCGCTGGGAGAGATTGGCGAATTTATTCGTGGAAAGCGTTTTACCAAAGCTGATTTTGTTGAAGATGGTATTAGCGTTATCCATTACGGCGAGATATACACGCGTTACGGCGCTTTTGCGACACGAGCTTTTTCTCAGGTAAGAAACGATATGGCTGGGTCACTGCGCTATGCAGAGCCAGGCGATGTAGTGATAACCGACGTGGGCGAGACCGTTGAGGATGTTGGCAAGGCCGTTGCGTGGCTCGGAGATGAAAAGGTCGCTATTCACGATCATTGCTATGCTTTTCGGCATTCAATGGATCCGAAATTTGTTTCCTATTGCATGAAAACGACATCTTTCATTGCCGACAAAGCAAAATATATAGCCAGAACCAAAGTTAACACATTGCTGATTAATGGGTTTTCAAAGATTAAAATTCCTGTTCCGTACCCAAGTGATCCAGATAGATCCCTAGCAGAACAGATTCGCATCGTTTCCATTCTTGATAGATTCGACGCGCTCACCAACTCTCTCGCTGAAAGTTTGCCGCGTGAAATTGCTTTGCACCAAAAACAATACGCGCATTACCGTGACTTGCTGTTGAATTTCCCAAAACTAGATAAGGTAGCGGCATAATATGGGCAAGACGCTGACGGAAATCGCCCAACAGCTAAAAGAAGCCAAAAAAAAGGTGCAGCTGATCTATGCCTTTAATGGCACAGGTAAAACGCGTCTGTCGCGTGATTTCAAGCAGCTAATCGCTCCAAAAGAGGATGGAAGTGAAGACGGCGATGAGACGGATCAACCCGGGTTGTCGCGCAACAAAATTCTGTATTACAACGCCTTTACTGAAGACTTGTTCTATTGGGACAACGACTTGGCCGACGATGTTGATCCCAAGCTGAAAATTCAGCCCAACACCTTTACGGATTGGGTGTTGATGGACCAGGGCCAAGATCAGAATATCATCACGACCTTTCAGCGTTACACCAACGACAAGCTCACGCCAAGGTTCAATGCAGAACGAAAAGAACAAGACAAGGACGGTAAAGAGATCACCATCAGAGCCTTCTCGGAGGTCACTTTCTCGATGGAGCGCGGTGATGCGACGCATTCGGGAAATCTGAAAATATCCAAGGGCGAAGAAAGCAACTTCATCTGGAGTATTTTCTACACGCTGCTTGAGCAGGTGGTTGGCGTACTCAATGTTGCGGAGCCGGTTGATCGAGAAACCGACCAATTCAATCAACTGGAATATGTGTTTATTGATGATCCGGTCAGTTCGCTGGATGAGAACCACCTGATTCAGCTAGCGGTAAACCTAGGGCAATTGATCAATTCGAGTGCATCGGATGTCAAATTTATTGTATCCACACATAGCGCGTTGTTTTATAACGTGCTTTACAACGAAGTTGGTGCAAAGAGCGGGTATATTCTGAGTCGCTTGGACGATGGCACATTTGTGCATGAAGAAAAGCAAGGCGATTCGAACAAAAGCTTTTCTTATCACCTGCACATTAGAAGCCTGATCGAGCAGGCTATCGCTACCAATAGCGTGCAGCGGTACCATTTTGCGCTGCTGCGCAATTTGTATGAAAAAACTGCCAACTTTCTTGGATATCGCAGATGGTCTGACCTGTTGCCGGACGACAAAAAAGCGTACTCCAGCCGGATTATGAATTTTTATCCTCACAATACTTTGTCCAACGAAGAGATCGCAGAACCGACACCGCCCGAGAGAGAGATGGTTGGTCTACTGCTTAGGAACCTGAATACCTATGGCTACTGGCAGCAGGAGCAATAAAATGGTTGATTACGCGAAGCCCATTGCTGAGTCCAATAATTTCATTGTTCTGGATAAATACAGCAAGGAATGGCAGGTTGCCGAGAGCTACCAAAGCGAAGGTGATCTGGAGCGCGAGTTTATTCAGGATCTGGTCAATCAGGGCTATGAATACCTGAGCGGCCTGAACACGCCGGAGGCCTTGTTAGCCAATGTGCGCGTGCAACTGCAAACTCTCAACAACGTGGAATTTTCTGATAGCGAGTGGTTGCGCTTTGTCGAGACCTGGCTCGACAAGCCCAGCGATGGCATTGTCGAAAAAACCCGGAAGATTCATGACGATTACATTCATGACTTTGTTTTTGACGACGGCCGCATTCAGAACATCTACCTGCTGGACAAGAAAAACATCACTCGCAACAAGGTGCAGGTGATCAAGCAGTTTGAGCAAAAGGGCAGCCACGCCAACCGCTACGATGTAACTATTCTAGTGAACGGCTTGCCGCTGGTGCAGGTGGAGCTGAAAAAGCGCGGCGTTGCGATTCGCGAAGCTTTCAACCAGGTACACCGCTACAGCAAGGAGAGCTTTAACAGCGAGCACTCTTTGTTTAAATATATGCAGCTTTTCGTGGTCTCTAACGGCACCGATAGCCGTTACTTTGCGAACACTACCCAACGCAACAAGAACAGCTTCGACTTCACCATGAATTGGGCGAAGGCGGATAACAGCCTGATTAAAGATCTGAAAGACTTTACCGCCACTTTTTTTCAGAAACGCACCCTGCTCAATGTGCTGCTGCATTACTCGGTATTTGATGTTAGCAACACGCTGCTTGTGATGCGCCCTTACCAGATTGCCGCCACGGAGCGCATTCTGTGGAAGATTAACAGCACGTATCAGGCAAAGAACTGGAGCAGTACCGAAAGCGGCGGCTTCATTTGGCATACCACCGGCTCGGGCAAAACCCTGACCAGTTTCAAAGTTGCGCGACTCGCTACTGAGCTGGACTTCATTGACAAGGTGTTCTTCGTGGTGGACCGCAAAGATCTGGATTACCAGACCATGAAGGAGTACCAGCGCTTTTCACCGGAAAGCGTGAATGGTTCTGACAGCACGGCTGGGCTGAAGCGTAACCTGGATAAGGACGACAATAAGATCATCGTCACCACCATCCAGAAGCTGAACAACCTGATGAAGAGTGAGGCTGACCTACCTATCTACGGCAAGCAGGTGGTCTTCATCTTTGATGAGTGCCACCGCAGCCAGTTTGGTGAAGCGCAGAAGAATCTAAAGAAGAGGTTCAAGAAGTTCTGTCAGTTTGGCTTTACCGGCACACCAATATTTACAGGCTATAACGCTTTAGGCGCGGAAGATACTGCAAGCGTATTTGGCCGTGAATTACATTCGTATGTAATCACCGATGCGATTCGTGATGAAAAGGTGCTCAAATTCAAAGTTGACTACAATGATGTGCGGCCGCAGTTCAAGGCCATTGAAACTGAGCAGGATGAGAAAAAGCTCAGTGCGGCGGAAAACAAGCAGGCCTTGTTGCACCCCGACCGTATCCGCGAGATAACCCAGTACATCCGGAACAACTTTAGGCAGAAAACCCATCGCCTACAAGCGGGCAATAAAGGTTTTAACGCCATGTTCGCGGTAAGCAGCGTGGACGCTGCCAAACTGTACTACGAGTCTTTCAGGGATCTACAGAAAGGCAGCGACAGGCCATTGAGGGTAGCCACCATCTTCTCGTTTGCGGCCAACGAGGAGCAGGACGCGGTCGGCGATATTCAGGACGAAAGCTTCGATGTTTCTGCCATGAATAGCAGCGCCAAAGAATTTTTGAGTGCTGCCATTGCAGACTACAATATGCTGTTCAAAACCAGCTTCAGCGTGGACAGCAATGGCTTCCAGAACTACTACCGCGATCTGGCCAAACAAGTCAAAGCCAAGGAGATCGACCTGCTCATTGTGGTGGGCATGTTCCTGACCGGCTTTGATGCCCCCATGCTGAATACCTTGTTTGTCGACAAAAACCTGCGTTACCACGGCTTGATGCAGGCCTACTCGCGCACCAACCGCATTTTCGACGCTACCAAAACCTTCGGCAACATCGTCACCTTCCGTGACCTGGAGCAGGCGACCATAGACGCCATCACTTTGTTTGGTGATAAAAACACCAAGAACGTAGTGCTGGAGAAGAGCTATACGGAGTACATGGAAGGCTTTACCGATGTAGTGACTGGTGAGGCGCGGCGTGGCTTTGTGGACGTAGTTCGAGAGTTAGAGCAACGCTTCCCTGATCCCTCTGCCATTGAAAAAGAGTCTGATAAAAAAGCTTTCGCGAAACTGTTTGGCGAGTATTTGCGTGTTGAGAGCGTGCTGCAAAACTACGATGAATTTGCCAGCCTGAAGGCCTTGCAAAACGTCGATATGAATGACCTGGCGTCGGTTGAAGCATTCAAAGCTCAGCACTACTTAAGCGATGATGACCTGACTGCATTGCAGTCGATCAGGATACCAGCTGAACGGAAAATCCAGGACTACCGCTCAACCTATAACGACGTTCGTGATTGGTTGCGCCGGGAAAAATCTTCCGCCGAAATGGAAAAGTCCACCGTCGATTGGGATGACGTGGTCTTTGAGGTAGACCTACTCAAATCACAAGAGATCAACCTGGACTACATTCTAGAACTGATTTTTGAGAACAATAGAAAGGCCAAAAACAAAGCATCACTAGTTGAAGACGTGCGCAGGGTGATTCGTGCCAGCCTGGAAAATCGTGCCAAAGAAGGCTTGCTGGTCGACTTTATTAACCAAACCGACCTAGACCAGATTGGTGACAAGGCCAGTGTGATTGACGCCTTCTTCACCTTTGCCCAAGCGGAGCAACAGAGTGAGGCACAAGAGTTAATCAGCACAGAGAACCTGAATGCAGAAGCGGCTAAGCGCTATATTACTACCTCACTAAAGCGGGAGTTTGCCAGTGACAGCGGCACTGAGCTCAATGCCGTTCTGCCCAAGATGAGCCCGCTGAACCCGCAGTACCTGAAAAAAAAGCAGACTGTCTTCCAGAAAATCGCTGCTTTTGTTGAGAAATTTAAAGGTGTGGGTGGACAGGTCTAATAGGATCCTTCCATTCGCCTGCTAAGACCTCCAAGACGCCCGCGTGGCCAACCGCAAAGCTGCGCTGCTGACACCGGCCCCGAGCCGGTGTTGTTTATGCGGCCTCAGATTCGGCCGCTTTTGGCCGCTTTTGGCCGATTTCTGCCGGTCAGGTCCACGAACCGTGTTGGTCAAATCCGATGCAAATGACTGGTCAGGTCAAATGCAACCAAAGCTACACGACGCGAATAGATCAGCTTTGGAAAGTAAAATGCAATTGAATGGGGTCCTGTGCATTCCACTTCCTAGCCTGTAGAATATTTGGATGGATTTTTGCTCCTTCGCAGAAAACCTAGAGACCCGCCAGCATTGCCGTGCTGCGGGTTTCGTCGTTTTAAGCCTTCTCATTGTCAGTGATCGATGGCAAATCAGGCAGCATGCCTTCCAGCGTTTCTTGAACTGGCGGACTCATGCCATCACCAGCAGGTAACTGCATATCACCTGGTTCCATGACCGGCGCTTTCAGCAGTTTTCCGGTGCCAAGGTCGCTTTGATCTTCCGACGACACCAGCACTCGCGCATTGAAACGCGCAAACCTGATGTTTTCTCGGCTATCAGCCCAAGCGATTCGGCTGTTGACCACGTACGCCAGTGCGCCGCCTCGATCACTGCCGAGCCTGATGGTTTGAATCCACGCCTGATCGATCAGCACCGACAAGGCCCGCTTGGTGGTCGCGGTCGAGGTTTCCATCAGCTTGGCCAATGTGGCCTGGCTGGCGATCAGAGCACCGCTCTTGTCCATGTTTGCAACTAGGATGTGTAGCAGCTGAGCAGCACGCGGAGCGTGCGCTATGAGCTGTGCCCAGGCTTCGTGCCCAGCACGCTCTGTCTGCACCCAAGTCCCGCGTGGAGCCGGCTGGTGTAGGTTGCGGATTTCCTCAGACATTGACCCTCCTGTCAGATCATCCAAGTTATGTTCGCTATCTCTCAAACTTGCTCGATAGCGTGCAAGAATGAGCCAAGGGTAGCTCACACCGTGCTCTATGGGTAGATCAAATTTGTTCGCTATCTCACAGGCTTGTCAGATAGCACGCAAGAAATGAGCTAGGGGTAGCTCACCGTATGAGCTAGGGGTAGCTCATGGCTGTTTGCTATCGAGCAAGGATGAGCCATGGGTAGCTCATGGTTTGGGGTAGCTCATCAGGTGAGCTAGGTTAGGTCACGCACTATGAGCGAGGTTGGTTCATCAACCGTGACCGAAGGTTCGCTCATATGTTGAGCTACCTACTGCTCTACAAGCCCCGTAAATCAAGGGCTCGCAACTCCTGCCTCTCATGATCTCTACCTGTCACCCTCTGCCTTTGATGTTAATCAGGCAAAGTCGCCTGCGGCAGCGGCCATTCGTAAGCGCCTGACAGACTACGGCTGCGCCTTCGCTAGTCAGCCACTTCCGACCGGCTCAACTGGTCACGGATTTTGAGCACAGTGGTTGTCGAGCATTTCGCGTGCCTGGCTGCAGCACGAATGCCAAAGTTCGCAGCGAGCAGTTCCCGTACACGTTTGTGCAAGTCCTGGTCTGCAGGACGGCCCTTGTATATGCCTCCCTGTTTGGCCTTCGCGATTCCCTGTGCTTGTCTCTCTCGACGCTGCTGATAGTCCTTGCGAGCGATAGCGGCCATCATTTCGACCATCATGTTGTTGATCGCTGCCAGCATGCGGCTGGTGAACTCGTCGATTTGATTCGTTCTCATTGCCAGGTGGCTGGTTGGCAGATCGAGGGCGACGATTCGCAAACCCTTTGAATCAATAGCGGCCTTGAGTGTTCGCCAGTCAGGATCTTCCATCCGTGATAATCGGTCGATGCTTTCGACAAGAAGAACATCCCCCTTCCGAGCATCTTTGAGCAGGCGCAGCAACTCAGGCCTGTCAGCTTCTGTGCCGCTGACGTTCTCGGTGTATGTGCTCGCAACAAGGTGTCCATGTTCACCGGCGAATTGCTCCAACGCTGCATTGGCCCGGTTTGCATCTTGCTCGACGGTCGAGGCGCGAAGGTATGAACGGATGAACATGGTGGACTTTACCTCGTTGTATCAGTTTGAGTGTTCACTTATTGACGTATCAAATTAGGCGTACCAGTAATCGAAGTAAAGCTCTGAGTGATGTACTCAAGGCTGTTTCAGCACGGGTATGCCCTAAAAACACACGTCTTATCCCGGCAGATCTTCGATTTCGATTTGATCCATATTGCCGTTCCAGCGCTGCCCCTCGGCATCGATCACGCTGACTCGTTCGGTGACCAGGTCTAGGGCGATGACCTGGCCTGTTCCGAATGAGGTGAGGTCGGTCTGAAACGTCACTGTTCTACCGATCAAAGGACGCTGCTCACTCAGTTCCATGTGGCTGATCTCTAAAGATAGGGGAGGCTACGAGTTGCGGCGCCGCTGAATACGATCCAGAGCGGGGAATGAGTCGCGAACTTTTTGTTCGTGTTTCAGTGTTTCCCCGCGAGCGTCCAAGGCTGCTTTCAATGGAGCGAAGATCCTGGTCGCTTCATCTGCGCCTTTCTCTTTCACCAACTGTTCATGCCCGCGTGGGTCAATGGCTTCACGTTCTTCCCGGGCCTTTTCGAGGGCTGCAAAAGCTGCAGCGTCTGCAGCTACTGCTGCGTTGATCTCAGCATAGTGACCCTGGCGTTTCGCCGGATCGGGCTGAAACTCCTTGGCGAGTTCGAGATCGGCCAGCAGCGAAAGAGATCGGTCGATGCCGTTGAGGGACTTCGCCAGTGGCTCCAGCAACTTGGCGAATGCTTCGAGGGTTTGTTTGTCGGTCATGCTTCGTAATCCTTCTTCGTCATGGATTTGTTTTGCCAATACTTCAACCGTTCTTCGTCCGCCTCTTTTACGAAACGATCGATCATCTGCTCTGGTGCGCAGATCTGCGCATAGGCCCATCCTTCGGGTGCCTGAAGCAAATAGGCTGAATAGATCTTGTCGCGGATGGCCATCGCTCGCTGTTTTGTCAGCCCGTGAGCGGTGGCCACGGCGACCAGCTTTTTGCCTTCGACAAGGATTTCAAAGGCGACGTCGAGGCTACGGCTGTGCATCTTGGACTTGCTGCGGATCCGCTCGAAGTCTTCGAGCGGTATCCGTAGATCCTGGTCAATGGTGCGGCCAGTCATTCTGCTGGCTTCCACTGTTCAGCGATTTGTTGCCGGGCTTTTTCCAGCTCCTGGGTGAGATACTCCTTTTCGGCTTCCAGAGCCTTTACCTGCTCGGCCAGAACGGCGTTCTGTTCTTTCAGCACGTCGAGTTCTGTGTCTTCGTCCGTGTTGGCGGCTGGTTTCGCGGTCTTGGTTTTGCCACCGGGTTTGATCCTCAGTGCCTTCGTGGTGCGAAGCTGGGTGCGAACCTCGTTGCGCAAATTGAGGTCGGGATCTTCTTCGGCACGCTGCACCAGCTCGACCGCTGCGGCTTGGTCAAGCCGTTCAAGTCGGGCCAGGTCATTGACCACGGAAATATCGGCAGTGACCCCGTTCTGTACGGCTGTGCGGCTCGCGCCTGGCTGCTCTACCGCATCCAGATAGGCGAGGCGTTCAGCAACCCAACTGACGCTCTTTTTCCACTCGTCAGCGACGGCCTGCAGGGTGCCCAATTCCTCTTTGTCTCCTTTGAGGGCAAGGGCCACCTCAAGCTGTGTCAGGTTCTCGCGCTGGACGTTTTCAGCGCGTTGAATCCGTTTCGCTTGGGCGTCAGTGAGCTCGCGCACAACGGCTTCAAGCAGGAGGCCTTTGAGCGCGCATGAACGCTGCCGGCGTTCACCGGCTACCATCAGATATTTGAAGCCGCTTTCAGGATTTGGGTGAGGCCGGAGGATGGCAGGCTCTGCCTGACCGTTCTGCTCAATGTCGTCGCCCAGCTCCATCAGCGACTCTTGAGTAAAGCCTGGATTCTGTTTCCCCCGGATCTGCGGCTTGCACTCAACTTCACCAGGGTTAACCTTGATGATGCGCTCGCCTTCCTGAATGGCTTTCTGCTTTTGGAAGTCAGACAGCTTGTTGACTGCTCCCCCGAATGCGTTCGGTTTCTTTGTCGTAGTCATGGGATCTCCCTCAAGCCGTGAAAACTTTATCGAGAACAGCCTTGCAGGCCCGTTTCATTTCTTTCCCAGCTTCGCGCTGGCTACCGCTGCGAGCTTTCCACCAGACGGGATTGCCTGCGGCCAAGGCTTTGTTGATGCAGGGCCGGTAAATGATTTGTTCAGCAAACATCGAGTCCCCATAGGCTTCGCGCAAACCGGGGAGGGCATCAATTTCTTCTGGTGATCGGCTGTTGACCAGGTTCGGCAGGTAACCCAAGAACTTCAGTTCCGGGTTGTACCGATCCTGCACAGTCTCGATGGTGTTCATCAGTTTCGGCAGCCGGGCCAAGGTGAAAGCACTGATGTTGAAGGGGGCGACCACCGCGTCAGAAGCCGTCAGAGCGGCGACCATACGACGCTGCAGATTGGGCGGGGTGTCGATCATGCATAGGTCAAAATCACCGGCAAAGCGGTCGAGGGCTGGCCGCAACTTGTGAATTACATCAAGAGGCATATCGTCCACATCGAGCAACGGTACGTCTGCTTCGATCAACCAAGTGTTAGGGCCAACCTGGCGTGGCTGATAACTGTCATGATCGCCGGTGAACAGTTGACTGGACATGAGGTAGGGCGTTTCATCACCGTCCTCTAGAGCGGCAAAGAACTGCGACAGGTCGCCTTCATCGAGGTCGACAACCAGCACACGCTTCCCTTCTTCGGCTGCATAGGCGGTCAAGTGACACTCCACGGTGGTCTTGCCTACACCGCCTTTCTGATTCGCTACAGTGATGATCTTCATGTGATCTCCGGCTGGTCCGATAGTGGAACATGGGGCAAGTGTGCAGATGGTAAACCCTTCAGTCAACCCCTAATAAGGGTTTACTTTGTTTTTCTCGCACGCGAGAAAATGGCAGGGGAAACCTGCTGTTCTCGCACGCGATAAAGCCCTGATCGGCTGCTAGAATTCGCGCCACGCTGCTCCCGGGTAGCGCGGGGTCAGTTTCCTTGCGCGCTTCTTGGACGGCTAGGGGTTTGTCCGGGGCGGCTCCCGGACAAACCCTGTTCCCTCCTTCCTATCACTACTGCTCGTCAGAGCTTTCCTCTGTAGTGAACAAACCAATATCCGTGTGGTCACACGCGCGGGCTGGTCTATCCACTCCCTTCTTTTCTTTACGCGTGGCATGAAGCCATCACAACACGCGCTTAGCGGTAAACATGGAAAACCGTTTGAAACTCAATCACTTATGCGGAATTCACTGGTATCGAGCTTTGTTTCGAGGTTTTGTCGTGCCTGTTATAGCGAACGGATCCAAAAATAAAACCAACGAAATGTTGATTTTGTGAAATGAAATAGCTAATCTAAGCCACGAAACACGGAAAACATCTTACGAAACTCGAAAGAGGGAAGAAAGGCGAGGTGGGATCTAGAAGAAAATCCTCGACAGCTCCAGTATCCGCTCTGTTTTTAGCGACCAGCTATCCAGAGGACATGATGCAGAGCCTAGATAAGAAAGAACTGACGGTTTTCGCCTTCGCTCAACCTGACTATCGAGTTCACTTAAAAGAACTAATTCAGAGCGATGGGAGGAAATGGATATTAATCATTGAAAGTCCATCTACTGGACAGATGTTCACCGTAGTAACTGCGTTAGGGAAAACCAGACTATTTAAGAACGCCGATACCGCTATCGACTTCATAAAGGAAACCTGCCCTAACAACCCAAATAACGTAATAACTGTAACGTACGGGGTTCCCCCGTCATGACATAGATGAGGCAAAGGTATGCAACTCGAATCTGGGAAAATGGTTTGTCATGAAGAAAAAAGCAACAAGCCTTCCTGGGCCACTCGGCTACAACAGAGCAAGGCTGTAACTTCCCTCCGTAGTCTGTTCGCGCAGAAACAACCGAGCCATGCGGCTCTGATGCGCAAGGACTGGACAGCAAAAGCAGAAAAGACCCTGCTCCTGGGGTCGCTGTTCTCCATCAGTCTCCTACCCGAAGTCGCTAACGCGGCGCTGAACTTCAGCTCGCTGACCAACCTGTTTAAAGATGTTGTCAGCTTCCTGATTTTCGATATCGGTTACTACCTCGGCATCTTGGCCATCGTGATTACTGGCTACAAAGCCAAGTCCGGCCATATCTCCTGGTCATCCTTTGGTTGGGCTGTCGCGGGTATCTTCCTGGTGTTCTTCGCACCGAACATCGTTACCGAGATCAAGAACGGCGCGGCGAACTCGCTATGACTACAGGCGAGCACAAACCCGATGAAGGGGAGGTGCTCGTCGTTGCGATGGCCCGGCCATCCATGGTCGGTGCCTTCACGATGTCGAGCGTACTCATAAGCATCTTTGCACCGCTCATAGCTGCACTGCTGATTCGTTCGCTATGGCCGGTTGCATTAATACCTGTTCTGTTTGGCGCGTCTTACTACATCTGCAGCAAAGACGTTTATTTGTTCGGGGTTATGCAAGCAGCTTTCCGCTTGCGCGCCTCACAGAATCGGAAAGTTTGGGGGTATCGGAGTTATGCGCCTCGTTGATAAAGCTTTTAAAAAGCTGACGCAAAACCTTGATCTCTCTCTTGGTGTTCAACATCCAGAGGGGTCCGAGCAAGATCTCTTGGAACTGCAAGTTAGCGAAATGGTGCCGTATGATTACCATTACGATGACGAAACAGTTATGACCAAGGAAAGTTCGTTGGTGCAAGTTGTCAAAATTGACGGCTTGCTCTTTGACTCTTTGTCTGACGAACAGGTTAAACAGTTTGAAGTTCGCCGTAATACCGTGCTGCGCACTATCGCTTCCAGCGACCTTGCGCTGTATGTGCATGTAGTCCGCCGCAAGGTGTTTGATTTCCCTGAAGGGCAGGGTTCCACTTGGTTCTCCAAGCAGTTCAATGCGGCCTGGCGTAAGCGCTACGAGAGCAAAGGCTTCTATGTTAACGAGATCTATATCTCGTTGGTGCGTAGCCGCTTCCGTGCCGGTATGCCAGGGATCATGGATCGAGGAATTGCGCTCATCACGGGCACCAGTGCTAACAAGCAGGATGCTGAATCCTTCGAGGAAATGGCGGACGATCTTTACAAGGCGTCAAACCTGCTGTTGCGCGGCCTTTCTGAGTACGGCGCTACCCGGCTGCAGATCCAGCGGCACCCGGTTTGCTCCACCACGCTCATGGGCCGTGACCAGGCCTTTGATGCTGTCAGCCGTTTCCGGTGGAGCTGGGACGAATTCAAAAAGGTGGTTGGCGATCAAGCTCAATACCCTGCTGAAGTTGTCCTCGATTACCTGGGGGAAGAATTCTCCGAACTCAGCTCGTTCTTCCACTACCTGATCAACCTTGAGGATCGCAAGATCCCCGTGAGCGATCAGAAAATCTGCGAAATGTTGCCATACGCACGACTCAATTTCCGCGTGTTGGCAACGATGTGTGAAGTCCGGGGTAGCACCAGTTCGAGAATCGGAGCGGTGTTGAGCATGGCCGAGTGGCCGCGTAAGACGCCATCGCGAATGATGAACAAGTTCCTGCAGCAGCCGGTGGAATTCATCATCACGCAATCGTTCTTCTTCTCGAACCGGATTGAAGCCGAGTCGTCGATGGTCGATGAACAGCGACGACTGACCGTATCGGACACCCACGGGATTTCCAACGATGACAGCCAGGAACTGACTGAAGGCATTCGTGCTCTGCGCCGTGGCGATACGGTCAATGGCCTGCATCACCTGACGATCTTCGTTCACGTGCCTTCGTTGCCAATGGACTCCGATGACCATCGCAAAGCGAACAACAAGGCGCTGGATAAAGCTGTTGGTTTGATCGAGGGATGCTTTGTCGACCTGAACGTCAAATCTGTTCGTGAGTGGATGGCCCTGGAAACCTTCTTCTGGTCGCAGCTGCCTGGCCAACAAGAGGCCTTGATCGGTCGTCGTGGGAAGATCAAATCGAGCAACTTCGCCGGGTTCGCTTCGTTGCACAACTTCGCAAGGGGCCGTCGCGACGGCAATTTGTGGGGGCCTGCGATCACGGCTTTTGAAACCGAGAGCGGCACGTCTTACAACTTCAACTTTCACCGCGAGCTGGAAGGGATGGTTGCAGGGCACACCGCAGTTGCAGCGGACACCGGCTCAGGTAAGACCACGCTGATTTCGGCGATGGTTTGTGAAGCCGACAAAGCCGGGCCGCGAGTGTTCTGGTTCGATAACCGCTTCGGCGCGAAGGTGTTCATGAAGGCAATGGGCGGGGTACACACCACGCTTTCCCCGCACAGCGGCATGAACTGGAATCCTTTCAAGCTGCCGGACACGGCTGAGAACCGGGCGTTTCTGGTCGATCTGCAGGTGCAGATGCGTCAGTGCTACGCCCCTACACCGGCTGACTCTGACGACATTAAGCGCTTCAAGGCCCTGGTAGATGAAAACTACTCGCTGCCGTATGAGGATCGGCGGTTGCGCAATGTGGTGTGGACGTATGGCCAGGGTGAGCTGGCAGACATTATGGCCATCTGGCACGGCGCCAAGGGCGTGACTGGTGCGAACGCTGGTGTGTTCGACAATCAACACGACTCTATCGACCTGACCACTTCCCGGCACTACTGCTTTGAAATGATGGAACTGCTCAAGGGCGGTGAGGCACGGCCTGAACTGCCGGTCGTCCTGAGCTACCCGCTCCACCGTATTGAGCAAGCGATGGATGGCACCCCTTTCATCCTGGTACTGGAGGAAGGGCAAAACCTGGTGAAGAACGATTATTGGAAGAAGCGAATCGACAACTTCATCATGCAGATCCGCCGCAAAAACGGGCTGATTATCTTCGTCACCCCTGATGCGAAGTACTTCCGCAGTGAAACCGACTCAATCGACAAGCAGACCTCTACCAAGATCTACCTGTCGAACGACGCGGCCACTGATGAAGACCATCAAAACCTGACCGTCGCAGAACGTAAGTGGATTCGTGAGATCGGCCAGGCTTCCCGCAAGTTTCTGATCCGTCGCGGGAAGGAGTCGATCAGGGCGGTTTTCGATCTGACTTCCGAAGTGGATGACGAAAACCTGTCCGACTTTATCCCGGTGCTGTCCTCAAACGATGTTGGTGTCGCCTTGATGGATTCCATCATCAAGCGCCTCGGCACCGACGACCCTGAGCAATGGGTTCCTGTCTTTATGGCGGAAGCCAAAGCGAAAAACACCCACAACCTGAAGGCGGTCAAATGATGGCAACTATGAAGAAAATCGGCCTCGCAGTGGCAGTGGCCATGGCTGTGAGCGGCCAAGTGAATGCTACCGGCGTTCCTACTGGTGACGCCGGAACCTGGGCGGCCCTGGCTCAACAGCTTGTTGTGCTGCGGGAACAATTCGAGACGCTGAAAGACTCGTATCAGACCCAAGGCAACATCCTGCGCAACCTCGAAGGTTCCTATGGCCGTGGTGCCATCGGCCTGAACGACTCGATCAACTCGGCTTCGGTCGTGCCGGGTTCCTGGCAAGAGGTCGTTGCACGGCAAGGCTCCGGTGCGTATGGCAGCAAGCAGTCGTACTACGAGGAATTGATCAAGACCTTGCCGCAAGAGCTGTTTGCCAACCCACAAGGCCAACGCGCCCAAGGCTACCAGCTCAGTTCTGATGCCGTTCGCGCAGCCATGTCTGGTGGCGATGCGCTCTACAGCGAAGTGCAGGTGCATCTGAACAACCTGGCCACCCTCTCGCGTCAAGTGGATATGACCACAAACGCCAAGGATGCCGCTGACCTGCAGAACCGCATTTCTGCTGAAAACGGCATGTTGGCCTCGGCCCAGTCGAAGCTGCAGGCGTTGAACATGAACCTGCAGGCGAACCTGAACAACGCTGAAAACCAGGCCACTGCGGATAACGAGAAATTCTTTCGCTGGACTGAACAGTAATTCTCGCGTGCGAGAAAAGGAGATCTGAAATGAAAGCAATCCTGCTGATGCTCAAAATTATCACCGCCCCAGTCTGGGGGCCGCTGTGGCTGATCGCCAAGCTCTGGAAGGTAATCGTTCTGGCGGTACTGGTCGGCGCAGCCTCCGGCTGTGTCACCAATACCGCCAAGCTGGACAAGTCACCGTGCGCTTGCCAGTTCACCCCGTTCGTAACCGCTGACCAGGAGCGCACCAATGCTTAAGTTCAAGCTGCACCATATCCTCTCTGTTTGCGTCGGTGTGGTCGTGGTCGGCGGGCTGGTTTACATCAACACCTCGTCCTACTTTTCGACCTCGCCGGTCGATGGTGAAGCCCCCACGGCGCCGGTGGCCACCTCGGAAAATCCGCTGCTGAAGGCAACCAAAAAGGATGTTGGCGACTGGTTCCCGGGCACCTGCTTTGCAGAGATCTACATGCAGTCGTCGTCCTACGGTGGTGCCTTGGTACAGGGGTGCATTCAGAAAACAGCACGAGAAATCAAGGCGCAGACCGGTGCGACCGTAAGCGCTGAAGACTTCCGCTCTCCTGAAGTGATCTCGCACTTCAAGGGTGTATATGGGGCATCGAATCCATGGCGCAGCTGACGCTTGAAGGTCTGATCGGGGCTACGGACGAAGTAACGACAAGTTTCGTCGCCGAAGTATTTCCCAACCTTGCGGAGCTGGTTTCACCACTGGTCTATGTCGTTGCTGTTGGGTACTGGGTCGCGTTGGGGCTTTCGATCTACAACGGCCAATCCGTCAAATACTGGGACATTACGAAAAGGGCAATGCTCACATCACTGATCTTTCTCACTTTGAACTGGGGTAGTGGCGGAGCTGTGTTTTACCAGGCATGGGGCACGTTCACTGAGTCGGTTGCCGCGAAAATTATGAGTGGCGGTAGCACTACCACTTCGATGCTCGACGCGCTGTATGTAAACGTGGGGAAGGTTGCCAGCGTTCTGATGAATGTTAGTTGGCGTCAGTTTGCGATGATCCTGATGGGCTACGGTCTTTTCTTGATTAACTGCATTTTGTTTGTGGTCGCCATTCTGAATATGCTGATTGCAAAGTTTGGTGCTGCTATCAGCATGGCAATTCTTCCGATCTTGATCGCGTTCTTCTTCTTTTCGGAGACTCGGCAATGGGGCATGAACTGGCTAAGTAAAATGCTGAACTTCTCACTTATCTACATTCTGTCCATCGCCATTATTCGTTTTGGTTATTCGGTTTTCGGGGATGCAATCAATGAAGTCGCGCAAACCGCCACTATCAGCGATGCAGCACTAATGACCGCGCAACAGTACGGAACAATCCTGATCGTAGAGGGCGTCTTGATTATCTGCATGTTGCAAGTGCGTGGCTGGGCGGCGGCACTGTCTTCGGGTGCAGCGGTACAAGGATCCTCGCTTGTAATGATGGCTATCAGAACTTTGGGAGTACGTCGCTAATGGACAAGACGTTTAAGAATGATGAACAGCTGCGCCGCAAGGCCTTGCGCGAAGGTCAGAAAACCAAGCAAGAACGCAACCGTTCATTCTACCTCAATGGCATCCAGGCCGTTGCCATTCTCGGGCTGGGCATAGCGGTAGCCGCGCTGGCAGAGATCCATACCGTCATTCCGGTGGTTGCGACCATCGGTGCGGATGGTGAGGTTTTGAAGATGCGTGTTATCGACCAAGACAACGTGTCTTCTGAAGATGCGTTGATCCAAGGTGCGCTGTATGACTTTGTGGGTGCATGTAATACGTTCGATCCGAAACGTAAACAGCAACTGTCCGATGCATGCCACTTGTTCATCACGCCGGACATTGCTCGGGAATATGAACAACTGATCAACCCGGAAAACCCTGATAACCCGTACCTGACGCTTGATGCGAAAGACTGGATTGAAGCTCAGGCGTATGGGATGAACAAAGTCGGAGACGTGTATCAGGTTTCTTTTAGATCCTATTTGCACAAGTGGGGTACGAAAGACCCGGTTGTTACCAACTACGTGGCAAACGTAAAAATCGATAACACACTGAAGCCAAGAGCACTTGGCGACCGTTGGGTAAACCCGCTCGGAACATTGGCTACTGTTTACCGTAAGAGTGAAGAACTGAGCCGCCGGTAATTCATTCAATTCAAGGAAACTGATCATGAAGAAAAACTGCATTCTGCCGACCGCTATCGCCCTGAGTTTGTGTTTTGCGGGTGGCATCGCACATGCCGCAAAGTTGCCAAAGCCGCTTATGAGCGATAGCCGGGTAAAACAAGTTCCTTACGACCCGAACCAAGTTTATGAACTGGTAGGGACGTACAACTATCAAACTTCGCTGGAATTCGAAGCAGACGAAATGGTCAAGGTTGTTGCGCTCGGCGATACCATCGCCTGGCAAACCATCCCATTCCGCAACCGGCTTTTCCTCAAACCGGTTGAAGAAAATGCGGACACTAACCTGACCGTTATCACCAGCAAACGCACCTATTACTTCCAGCTGGGCAGCACCAAAAAAACGGCTGGCCAGTCGTACCTGGTGCGCTTCATCTATCCGACCAGTCGGGTGGCCACCTACTCCGAGTTCAAAAGCAATGAGCCAGCGCCGGTGGCCAGCTCCGGCACCGCGAGCGAGCCGAACATCAACTACGGCTTTTCGGGTGACAAGGACGCAATCGGCCTGCAGTCGGTGATGGACGATGGCCAGTTCACCAAGTTCCTACTCAAGAAAGGTGCCGACATGCCGCAGTTCTACCGGGTGCTGCCGGATGGCACCGAGGCGATGGTCAACAAGCGTCGTGAGGGTGACTACGTGGTCGTTGAGCGCCTGGACAGCATGTTTGTTTTGCGTGACGGCAATTCCTACGTGTGTGTGCAGAACCTGGCGAATCCCTACAAACGCACTGTTACCCGTGGTGCCCGTGACGGCGGAGGGGCATAAGCATGGCCACTGAAGACAACAAGCAGACCCCTGAAAAACAAGCGACGGAGAAAACTCGCGAGGACGAAATTCGCGAGTGGAACGAATCGCAATCCAACTCGATGTTGAAGGCCAAAGGCGGCTCCAACAAAGCGACCGGCATTGCGCTGATCGTCGCAACCGTGGCGGGTTTGGGCTTCGTTTACTGGCTGAACAACAGCGGCGATAGCAAAGCTACGGGCGGCTTGAAGAAAGAAGAAGTGGTCGCAGCATCGCCCAAGCGTGTGTTGGATCCTTCGCCGAAACGTGAGGCGGCAAAGGTAAGCCCCGTTAGCAATGACGGCTCGGCTGCTCCTGCTGATACGCCGCGCTCGGTGGTGGATCGGCAGAACCAACAAACCGGCTTGAGTGAAGAAGAAAAGCGGCGGCAAGCGTTGGAAATGCAGATGGAGCTGGAGCGGCAGAAGATGCTTGCAGCTCGTCAGCGGTCGGCCATTTTCGCCAGTGCGAAAGAGGACGGCTTCAAGGATGGAGCAGGTGGCCAACAGGGTGGATCTGGCTCATCGCTTGGGGGGGGCAATGGCCCTTCGACACCGACCAATGCAAACGACGCTTACGCGGCATCGACCTTCTCCGATGGCGTGCCGGTTTCAACGGGTCGTCAGTTGGAAAATCTCGAGTACAAGGTTTTGCAAGGCGCCGTGATCGAGGGTGTTCTTCAACCTCGCGCCGTCAGCCAGTTGCCGGGCCAAGTCTGTGTAGACATTCAGCAGGACGTTTATGCGGCAGTCGGTCGCCGGGTCATGATCCCATGGGGTTCGACCGTTTGTGGAAGCTACAACGCGACTCTGCGACCAGGACAGGAACGCTTGTTCACGATCTGGAACTGGTTGCGCACGCCTGTCCTGCCTGGCAGGCCAGCGATGGAAATTGCCATCAACAGCGGTGGTGCTGACCAGCTCGGCACCGCTGGCCAGGGTGGCATTGTCGACAACCACTGGGCGCAGATTTTTGGTGTTGCTGCAGCGGTGTCGATCATTGGGGCCGGTGCCTCGAATTCCGGGGTTTCGTCCGGCGATCAGGAAAACTCGTCTTCGCGCTATCGCTCTGAGGTGCAGGAAGCCGCGGCTGACTCTGCTCAGACGATCCTGGGTCGCTACGCCAATATTCAGCCAACGCTGACCGTCCCGCACGGTTCGCGAGTGGTGATCTACCTGCAGCGCGATCTGGATTTCAGCTCGCATTTCAAGAAAGAGATCGAGCACGCCAGCAATGGCGGCGTGACCTACATCCAGTGAGGAAGCGGTATGTCTGTTATTGCATCTTTCCGTTCCAAGCTGAGAAATCTAGTCACGCTGCTGGATGATCCTGAAGTTTCCGAAATTGCGATCAACGGCCCGGACAATGTCTGGGCCGGATTTCGCGGCCATCGGTTCATGCAGCCAGTGCAGATCGAGGGTGTGACTGTTCCGCTGATTACCTCGCTTGGTGAGGTAATCGCTGCGCATACCGACCAGAAGGTTGATACCAGTACGCCGATCCTGTCGGGCCGTATCCCGATCAATCTTGCGGATGGTGTAGCAGACAACCAGCGCGGTGATTACCGCGTCCAGGTTGTGCTGGCTCCCGCTGTTGAGCAGCACATTGGCGGCATCGTTTGTATCCGTAAGCCAGGAATCACGCAGATCACCTTGAAAGAGTACGAGGAATTTGGCGCGTTCGAGCACATCAACAAACCTCGGGCGCACTCCGACTATTCAGACGATCACTTGATAGAGCTGTACCGGGCCAAGCGCTGGAAAGAGTTTTTCATCGGCATCATCAAGGCCCGCAAGAACATCATGATTTCTGCAGGAACCAACGCCGGTAAA
The DNA here is from genome assembly GCF_022496665.1 of Pseudomonas sp. TMW22090. Classification (NCBI taxonomy): domain Bacteria; kingdom Pseudomonadati; phylum Pseudomonadota; class Gammaproteobacteria; order Pseudomonadales; family Pseudomonadaceae; genus Pseudomonas; species Pseudomonas sp. TMW22090. The sequence goes on along the minus strand of NZ_SCFH01000014.1, from coordinate 15,053 downwards.
ACCACCTGGCTTAACGGAATGCTGCAGCACATTGATCCACATGAGCGGATTGTCACGATTGAAGACACCCGTGAGATCCGTATACCAGCCCGGAACGCGGTTCACCTGCTCTATTCACGCGGCGCCCAAGGCCGCGCCAAGGTGACGCCGTTCGACTTGCTTGAATCGATCCTCCGGCTGACGCCCGACCGGGCAATCATGGGCGAGATTCGCGGCGGTGAGGCATTCCCGTTTCTGGAATTGCTCAACACCGGTCACAGCGGCTCGCTGTCCTCGATACACGCGGACTCGCCGGAAATGATGTTTGACCGGTTGGCCTCAATGGCTGCCCGAGGTGGTGCGGATATGACCAAAAACCAACTGGTCGAGTATTCGCGGCAACTGATCGATGTAGTCATTCAGTGGGAATACGGCTTCGACGGCCGCCGCTACATTTCGGAGGTGCAATATGCAAAAGCTGCCTAAGTTCGCGGTAACGATGCTGGCTCTGGCTTGTACGGTCGGCCAGGCCTGGGCCGATGAGCCTGCCCCTATGCCTTTCTCTGAACTGGCGGCGAAGTGTGCACCGACAGTTCACCAGCAAACGCTGAAGTCCCTGATCGGTAATGAATCGACCTACAACCCCTATGCAATTGGGGTTGTAGGTGGACGGCTGGAGCGTCAGCCCCAGTCGTTGCGCGAGGCGGTGGCCACCGCTGAACGACTGGAGCGGGAGGGTCAGCGTTTTTCAGTGGGAATCGGCCAGCTCCTGGTCACCAACATGCGCGCCATGGGCATGACCTATGCCGAAGCCTTTGAGCCTTGCCAGAACCTCAAGGCAATCAGCGATCTCATGGTGAAGAACTACACCAAAGCGCTGACTTCGGGCGCTCAACCGCAAGAAGCGTTGCGTGATTCGTTCTCGATGTACTACAGCGGCAATCGCACCCGTGGATACCAGCCGGACAAGCCAGGCGATCCATCGTATGTGGAAAAGGTTGTTACTGGCGCTCTCAATCCCACTGCCACCGATCCAATTGTGCCCGCTGTAGAGGCGCTGGAAGGCGATGAGGCGATTGCCATGGCCGTTCCGTCGAAAGGGGCAAGCAAGGCACCTGTGCGCGCTCGTAGAGCCTCACAGCAACAGAGTGGCCCGTGGGTGATCGTGACCGACGAAAACGGTCAACAAGTGGCGCCAGTGCAGGCCGTGGCTTTCCAGAGTGCGCCTACTGGACAAGCTCAGGCGCCAGAACAACCCAAGGTGCAGGTTCACCTAAACACCGATGTTCCTGAAAGCGATCAGCGATTCCAGCGCTTTGACCAGCCGCTTGCAGCACCTGCAGCGGCTCCGGCTCCGGTGCAAGCCCAAGCCCAAGCAGCACCTTCTTTCGTACAGATCATCAACTGAATTTCTCGCACGCGAGAAAAGGGGGATTTATGAAAAAACTTCCATTTGCTGCGCTGCTCGGTGCGCTGTTTTTGTCCGGTGCTACCAACGCTGCCGATCTGCCATATGGGCATGACAGCGACCCGGATGCTTGTGGCGCAGTGCTCTGCCTGCTGGGCATGACCCGCGATGGCGACTGCGACAAGTACATCAAAAACTATTTCGGCATTAAGCGTTACAAGCACGGCAATTTCAGCCCGTCGCGTACGAAAGCAGCACGAGGAGACGCGGTTGCTTCGTGCAAGGACGATGAGGGCCTGGCTAAAAAGGCCAACGACATTTGGGGGAGCGTCCCGAATGGCTTCTAGTGTGCTCAAGCCATTGGCATTGGCGTTTGCATTGATCGCGGGGGCCAGCGTTCAGACGCTGGCCCTGGCCGCTGAAGTAGATGGCCCCCGGCGTATTGAAGTCGGCTTTTCGCCGGAGGGATCGGCGCAAAAACTGGTGCTGCGAACCATTGAGGTAGCAAGCAGCTCTATTCGCCTGTCTGCTTACGTGTTCACCAACCCGGACGTAACCCGTGCGCTGATTGCTGCGAAACAGCGCGGAGTCGATGTTGCCGTTGTTGCCGACCATCGCAGCAACCTGCAGGAACAACGCACGCCAGCCGCTCGCCATGCACTGACGCTTCTGGCGAAAGCAGGGATACCGACTCGCACTGTCGATGCGTACGCCATCCATCACGACAAGTTCATGGTGGTGGACGGCATGACGGTCGAAACGGGCAGTTTCAACTTCACCGCTGCAGCGGCCAAGAGCAACAGCGAGAACGCACTAGTGGTCTGGAATGACCCGGCGCTCGCTGAAACCTACTTGAACCATTGGCAAAGCCGCTGGGATCAAGGAATCGCCTTCAAGGCGAAATACTGAAAGGGAGCGCATATGGAAAAGCAAAACACTGATCAGACCACGTACCAACTGTTCCAGAAAGGCAAGGATCTGCAAACATTCACCGATCCGAAGGAAGCGGGCGCTGCCTGGTTCAAAGCCGAGCTTTCCGACAAGACTGTGATGACCGTTCAGCAAGGTGGCGGCGCTCGCGTATTCGCCCAGGTGGGCAAGGAAGGTAGCCAGTATTACAAGGATCTGCCATTCGACAACATGCCAGGCGCTGCCGACTTCAAAACCTCGTTCAAGGAAGCGCTGGAGCTGCAAAAATCGGGGCCTTCCGGTGCTGCCGCTGGCAAGCCTTCGGAAGCTCTGGCCGTTTCCAAACCGATTGATATGCCAGCCATTAAGAACGCTGAGCGTGGTCAGACCTACGAGGGAAAGATCCTTGGCTTCCAGGGCAATCAGGTAATCCAAGCTGTCAGCGACGGACAGAAGACCGTTCACATTGCACATGAACGTGCAGCTCTGAGCAGCGCCAAGGCCGGGATCCTGCATGCTGGCAAGGATCTTTCGATACGCTACCCATTCGCCGGGGTAGGCATTGTGCAAGAGCGTCAGCTTCAGCACGAACGGAAGGAGCATTCGCATCAGCCGAAAGGCTTTGGTGGCAAGGGCTTTTGACCTTAACGAGCCGTAGCTGGCCAACACAGCGCATGACACACTTTCAAGGGAGCCGGTAGGCTCCCTTTTTTGTAGATCAGCCGTTATGCCCCTTGCTCTTGCGAATGTCCGCAATGCGTGACGGTGCCACACCCGCCAGCTTTGCCAACACGTTGTTGGATACCATCCCAAGCAGATGCTCGTAACGAGCTACCCGCGACACCCGCTGATAGGGCTTGATGCCCAAAAACTCCCGCCGCTGTTCGACCACCGAAAATGGCACGCCCACTGCGCGACTGATCTTCGCCGAAGACATGGTGCCAAATAGCGACTCGAACCCAAGCCACGGCCCTTGATAGTTTGGAAGCGGGACGGGGTTCGGCGACTCAGGTAGGGGGGCAGCAGGCCCGAAGCCGAATGCTTCGCGCAATGCTTTGACTGTGGCGACGGTAGAGCCTGAAAGCTTGGCTATGTCCTGGTCAGTCACAAGACCCAACAACGCCTTGTAGGGTCTGACTGGATGGTTTGCCGGGATCCGTTGCTTTCTCGGCGTCGGTCGAGGTCTGGGCGGTATGCCCTGCGACTCGCGGTAGGTCGTCACACTGGAAACGGACACACCGCATCGAGCGGCAATAGCCGGGTCGGATTCAACCCCCAGCAAATCACGGAACGGCTCAATCACCTGATCGACCGTATAGGCCGCGATGCCAAGCATCAGGCGGCGCTGTCGGATCCTGTGTTGTGTCGTCCCGACCAACCTGGCCAATGTTCGATCCTTCATGCGGCCAAGTTTGCAGTCGTACCATCTGGCCAGCCCTACGTTTTTCCAATCTGTAGCCATACGTTCCTTTGCGTCCAATCCCAAATTTCCGTGCGTCATGACAGCAATTCTCGCACGCGAGAAAAAGCCCCTTCCGGAAGGGGCTTTGTTCACCCTACTTTGTCCACTCTCTACCCTCGCTTGGTGTCGCGGGCAGCACTCGCTGTTTCCGCTCCAGGGCGCGCTCATTGGTTGCGCCATCAGCGATGGTTTTGAGTGTGTGCGGTTTCTGCAGACGCATCACTTCACGCTCTTTCTGCAGGCTCAAAGCGGTGGTTTTGTCGTAGCGCTTGGCAATGGCCGCTGGTAGTCCGGCAATAGCGTCGGTGTATACACGCGCCTCCAGTCGCGCCCGGCTGATCGCCACATAGAACAGGTTGAGCGAGGTGGTTCGGCTCTTGGTGTTGATCGAGATCATTACCCGGTCGTTGGTCAACCCCTGCGCACTATGCACTGTCGCCGAATAGGCGTGCTCTAGGTGCAACGGCTTATTCGCTGGTAGCTTCACTACTCGCTCAGGTTTGCCGTTGCGCTCCTTGATCGATGCCAGCTCGATCAAACCGTTTTGCGTACTGACTACGCGCATCCGGTCGCCGTTGGTGAGGTCAAGAGCCGGATCGTTCCGGGTGATCCGAACGAGGTCGCCCATGGCCAGCTCCGGGCGTTCGTGCTTGTACACGCTGAGTTTCGTTACCTGGCGCGGGTTGAACTGGATGGGATTTCCATCGGCGCCGGTCACAATGAGGATGTTCCCCGGCAGTGCCTGCTTCACCGTGTAGGTTTCGCCCCGCATCAGGCCCGCTTTTTTGTAGTCTTTCTCCGGCTGGATCAGCATTCCCGCTTTGTAGGCCGGGGCATAGCGGCGCTCTGCCTGGGTCATGTCTACACGGTTCAGCGTATCGAACTTGGCCCCTGTCCCCTCCAGCCCCAAAGCTCGGCGGGCCAACGTGTTGATCTCTTTGCGATCCTTGTTCGTGCCCGCGACGATCAACACCTCTTTGCGCTCCTGGTCAGTGAGGCGAACGTAGTCGTTCACAATGGCCTGGTGCCGCTCGGAAGGGTTGCGCAGTTCCTCGATGTGTTTGATGTGCTGCAGCGAAAGTGGGGTATTACCATCGGCGGCGTGCTCGACGGCCCGTTTCAGCTCGGGGTCTTTCTGCCGCTGAATCTCTTTGATTCGAGCGGTCTGCATGCCGTTTTGCTGAAGCTGGGCGAACGGTTTACCCGCCTCGATAGCTTCGGTTTGCTTGGTGTCGCCCAGTTGAACCAAGCGAGCACCCGACTTCTCAACTAGGCGCATCAGTTGTTCCATCTGGCGAGCGCCGACCACACCGGCCTCATCGAGGACGATGATGGTTCGCTCGTCCAGTTTCTTGTCCTTGGTATGGAAGAAGCTGGCCAGCGTGTGCGCGTCCAGTCCCTCATTCTTGAGTGCTGCGACTTGGTTGCCATAGGGAGCCAATGCAAGGATCCGATAGCCGGGCTGATCTTCTGTCTTGCCGTGGTTCATCGCCTCGTTGACCGAGGAAAGCAGTTGCACCGCTCGATCCACGGAGTAGGTTTTTCCGGTACCGGCATCGCCCTGGATTCCGACGAACCTATTCGGGGTGCTGACAATGGTCTCGACCGCTTGCCGCTGGCCAGTGGTGAGGGTCGAGCCTTCGAGTGCTTTGGCTACCTGCTCCTGAGACATGAGCGGCGCGATCTGGCCCCGGCCTGTACGCTCGATGGCGAGGATCGCCTTTTCTCGCTTCAGCCCTTTCTGCGTGGTGTAGCGCTTTTCCGCCGCGACCAATGAACCCCGGTCGATGGCCTTGGCCACGTACTGCTGCGCTTGTTTGTCTGTCCAGCCTTTCAATTCCTTCAGGTGGGATTGCCAACCTGCAGGAGACAGCACCGGGTCTTCTGCGGATCCCTTGGCCATCTTGTAGGCCGGTGTCGATTCGATCAGCGTTCCCTGCTTCACCAGACGGTCAATCTCTGCAGAAACTTGGTCGGGTGTGGCCAAGCCAACCGCACGGCGAAGCGCGACGGTTTTCATATCCTGCTCGCCGACGACCTGCTCACGTTCGGTCAGGTGATTGATTGCGTACTGCACCACGGCTTGGCCGGGTGTCATGCCGGTGGGTAGATTGGAATCGGCGTGAACTCGCGCACCTGGTTCAGCGCGGCTCTCGCCATACTCGCGGCCATCAAGCCGACTGCGCGCGCCGTAGTCGATCCCCAGCTCGCGGCTTTTCGTGACCCAATACTGTTTCACCAGCTCGGCGTCGCGCTCATCCTTGCGCGGCCTGGTCGCCATGGCGATGATCTGCTTTTCGAGGGTGGTTGCGTCTGCGCGAGTCTTTCCGTCTTTGGCCAACGCATCCTCAATGACCTTGCTACGGCCTGAGAATGCCTCGATCTGTTCGCGGGTGATGTGGTTCAGCTCGAAGTTGCCTTCGTTGTCCAGCACACGGATTTCGTAGCCCAGCTCGCGCAGCTCATAGGCCAACAGACCTTTGTACATGGCGTCAACTTCGTGCTGAACCACAAAAATGTCGTCATTGAACAAGGCGCGCCATTCGCCATCGGCCCGCTGTGTCATGTTCATGACCACGGCGTGGGTATGCATCTGCGGATCTTTACCACGGCTCATTTCATGGCGAAATTTGCCAATGACCATGTTCCCCGTTCGCTCCCGCATGGTCTTGCCCTGTTCCTTGCGGCGAGCTTGAGCAAGCTTTTCAACGTGCTCCATGGCCTTGGTCACTGCGCGATCATGGGCGAGGACAACTGATTTGTCGCCGGCGACAAGCGCCTGCATCGAGACAGATTTCGGCGCTGAGAATGTCAGATCCAGGCCCATGCGCTTCTTGCCGGACTTCGGGTCGAAGGTGGTTGCTATGCGCTTGCCGTTCGGTAGCTTTCCATCGAGCAGTTTGGCCAGCTCCACGCTGTCGATCGGGCCGGTCAAACCGAGTCTTTCGGCACCTTCGCCTTGCCACTCGCCCGGCGATTCCTTCGCGTAGTAGTCATCTGCGGCAGAAAAATAGTGCGCTGCCGCATACTGGTTGTTTCCCTTGATGGGCGTGACGTTGAACATGCCGACCCCCGTTATGCCTGACCGGCTATGACGATGGACGGTGCCCGTTCTTTGTGATCGACATAGGGCAGCTTGATCTTGGTGATTGGGAAGTCTTCACCGAATTTCAGATAGGCCTCAAGGTCGTTGAGGTTGGAAATTTCGGAGGCCATCACCACGTATTCTTTCTTGATCTCCTGCGCTCGCGTTTGGCGTCCTGCAGTAAACGAAACCCGGGCGCGCCTAACCTCCTGCTCGCCGAGGATCGCACTGGCCTTGATCGCTGTTTCGGCGTTCGCGGCGGCGAGGATGACGTAATTTCGGAAGCAAGAGAGCACTGTTTCGGCATCCTCCTTGCCATAACTGGCAATGAGCTGCGACCAATCCTGCAGGCTGCCGACCATGCGCAGGCCGTGCTTACGGCCTTTGGTTGCAGCGGGCACAAAGGACTCAAGTTTGCCAAGCGATTGCAGCTCGTCCAGAAACAGCCAGAGGCGTTTCCCGGTCATGGGTTCGTAACTGAGGATCGTTGCGCAGATGGTGTCGATCCACATGGCTACCAGCGGCTGCATGGTCGAACGCATGTCCTCCCGCCAGGTGATATACAGGTTGCCCGCGTCTGGATCTGTCACCCATTTGTGGATGGAAAAGTTGCCCTTGGTCATGAAGCGCAACGGGCGAATGTACTTGTTCATCATGAACTGGATGCTGGCAATCGCCTTTTCGGCGTTGTCGCGGAAGTACCCTTCGGAGTCCGTATTGGCCAGGAACGCCCGGATGGTGTCGCCGTCTTCCCGTACCAGTAGATTTACCAGCGTGTCCTGGTTCGGGTTGTTGGTTTCCTTGAGCTTGCGCATGGTGTCGGCCAGCACGTCACGCGCATACGCACACCATTGCTCATCGCCTGGATCGACCTGCGGCGGGATGATCGACTTGGCCATGCGGTCAAAGTCGTGGACACCTTTGATCTCATTGAACAGCGTCCAACCGGCTGAACGAGCGTCGAATGGGTTGAGAATCACGTCGCCCTTGAAGCTGAATTTCGAGTAGAACGTCCCGTTGGGATCGACCACGGCCAGCTTGTCACCGCGCTTCAGCGCCGAGGCCATCATGCTTTCCATGGACACGGATTTACCCGCACCGATGGACGCGCAGATCATGGTGTTACGGTCTTCAAGGTGCAGCGGCATCGGTACTTTGCCGATCATGATCGGGTCGAGTTTCGGCATGCCTTTCTTGCGCCGCTGCCGATTGGTTTGGCCGTTTCGAGTGCGTACCTTGCTGTCTACGAAATGCCAGTTGCGAATGCGCGATCCCCGCAAGTGTTGCTGGAAGCGTTCGCCTCGAAAGCCATCGTCGCAATACTCATTGAGGTAGTAAACCAGCGCACCAGCCGCCGCGACGCTGGCCACCGTGCAACTGGCCATGATGGGGTTCTGCAGTGTCTGGTGGATTGTCTCCCGAAGGGCGTCGGGGAATGGGGTGAATGGCATTTGCGCGAGGTGAGCGCCGCCGAGCCAACCAGCCAACGGCAACCCTATGCCTGCCGTCATTGTCGCGTTTTCAACATCTTGTTTGTGCATCAGTCCTCTCCTGATAGACGTTCTATGTCCTTAGCCAACTCCGGCAGTAGGGTGGCTAACACTTCCTCGTTGCTTACCAATGCGGAAAGTTCGGCTCGCAATTCGTTGAGTTTTCCTTGTGTACTGTTCTGTCGCAGCAGGTAGACCACGATGGCCAGAATGGTTCGATTCGTCGCCTGGGCCTGGTCGAGTGATTCGAGCAAAGCCAAGGTGCGCTGCTGGTCGGCCCATTGGTCTACGCCGCCTTGGTGACTGTCGGTTTTGGACGGCTCAAGCAGGCGATCACGCATGTACGTAGACAGGTGTTTATAGCCTGCCAAAGCAGCCGATTCCTCGACCCTGGCCAGCTGCTGATCGTTCAAACGTATCGGTACTGTCTTCCCCACGGTGCCCCCTTTTGGCGGTTGAAAACCTCCCTGAAACGGGAGTTTTTTGTTGCTGGCATCTTGTATAACAAACGTACTACACAAAATGCTAGTAAAATATGGCTTGTATGGTATATGTGTAATACAAACGTATCACGCTGCATTACGCGGCAATTGCGCTGTAGCCCGTAGTGTACGCGGGCCACACCTCCCGCCAGGGTGGTGCGTGTTGTGTATTGAGATTTTGATCCTGTTAAGGATCAAAAATCATGCTCTTAAGAGGGCGTATTCAGTGCCTAGGCCGAAGGCCGTAGCAGGGGGGATACAAGGTAGGTGCAGAATGGGTGCTGTAAGGCTCCATAGTGATTGCAGTTAGGGTTTAGCTTGACTACAGATAGGTGGTGAGTAGGATGCATTTAGATAGCAAAAAGGGTGCATAGAGGGTGCAATATGGCAAGGTTAGACCTAGCAGCTGCACTGAAGGCAGTTGAACCGGAAACCAAGGCAGCACAGATACGCCAGGTGATGCCGATTATTGAGCAACAACTGAAGGCTGGAGTGAGACGCCAAGCGATCCTGGATGTGCTCAAAGAGCAGGGGATCGAGATCGGCATGGAGACGCTGAAAAGTTATCTGTATCGGTATCGGAAGGCGCTCAAGGCAGAGGGGAAAAGTGACGCGGTGGATGTACCCAAACAACCAGCGATGGAAGCCCAGCCCCAAGTCCAACCAGAACCAAAAACGGAATCTGTATCGTACGATTCAGACAAGGACGATAAGCAGCAACCCGCGCCAATGGCGCCGAGCGAACTGAGCAAAATCATGAACCCTGGGGACGATGTGAACGCCTCAGAACTGGCCCGCTACGAAAGTGCGGGCCGTAGCAGAAGGAAAAGCACATGAGCAAGATCGCAGTAGTCAATTTCAGCGGCAACACCGGCAAGACGACCGTATCGGATCAACTGCTGACGCCACGGATGAACGCGCCTCGGTTTGCCATCGAGACGATCAACGCGGGTGCATCTGACACCGCTGCCGAGATTGAGCGCATGAAGGGTCGCCAGTTCGGCGAGCTGCAGGAATGGCTGATGGTTGAAACCAATGCCGTGGTCGATGTGGGGGCCTCGAACGTCGAGGACTTTTTCAAGTACATGGGCCAGTTCGCAGGCTCGCATGAGGAATTCGATTACTTCCTGGTGCCCACGGTCGGCGAGAAAAAGCAGCAGGCCGACACCATCAATACGATCAAGACGCTGGCCGCGCTGGGCGTACCGGCCAAGAAAATCTTGATCGTGTTCAACAAGGTTGAGATCGATGACGCTGACGATCTGCCGCACACCTTCGCGGCTCTGTTCGGTTTCCATGAGCTGGAGAAGAAGTTCACCCTCAAGCGTGATGCGGTGATTTATTCGAACGAAGTGTTCGAGCGCCTGCGTGCGCTGAAAAAGAACATCGCCGAGGTGGTACAGGACACCACGCCATACCGTGAAATGTTGCGCGAGGCGAAGACCGAGCAAGACAAGGAACACGCCGTGCGGATGATCTCGGTTCAGCGCCTGGCCAAGTCGGCCTGGCAGAACCTCGATGACGTGTACGCGGCGCTGTTCGGCAAAGGGAAGTAACTGCGATGGCCAAGGATCCGACAACCGCCCGCGAAGCGTTGGCGGGCCAGATGCTCGAAGACATTGACGCCCTGGTGCGCCGCCTGGAAGAAGTCGACGGCGAACTGCGGGAGAAGGTCGCGAGCGCGATCAAGGATGCAGCGGGCAAGGCCTTGCTGCAGACGCAAATGAACTTCGAGTCGATGATGGAAACCCAGCAAGCGGCACTGCTCCAAGCAGGCCGCGAAGCTGCGGCGCGGATTGGTAACGAGCTGAACCGGAGCACAGCTCCGGTGCTGCTCGCTGCCGGTGGTCTGCGTCGTCGGCTGGTGGCCATCGCGCTGACGGCCTTGATAGCGGCAGTGGTTGCCGGTGCGGTTGGCGGCTTCCTCGGCTTCCGATTAGCCCTGGCGATGTGAGGGGGTTCGCCCCCCTTTTTTGGGATTTTTCCTGTATCGTACGATACAGGAAAAACTTTGCAGATGACCCATGACCTCCCCCCGCGGGTGGACAGCCTGGGGGGAATTCTCGCGTGCGAGAAAAGGAGGACACATGACAGCAACTGCGAGCCAAGAGCTTTACGAGGAAATTGAAGGCGCCTATGCGTACTTCAATGAGGTGCTTTTCCGTGGCCAGCTCCCTGGCTGCTTGTTCACGCTCCAGCGTAAAAGCAACACGTTCGGCTATTACTCCGAGTCGCGTTTCCTTCGTCGGAACGGCGATGGAAAAAGCGATGAGATCGCGCTGAATCCGGCGTACTTTGCACACCGTCGCGTTCACCAAACGCTTTCGACGTTGGTACATGAGCAAGTCCACCAATGGCAGGCTCATCACGGCAAGCGTTCGCGGAGCGGTTATCACAATGCCGAATGGGCTGACAAAATGGAGTCAGTCGGTTTGATGCCGTCCAATACCGGCGAGCCTGGCGGCAAGCGCCATGGCCAGCAGATGACGCATTACATCATCGAAGGTGGGCCGTTTGATGTGGCCTGCAATGAGTTGATCGAACAGGGCCGCATGTTGTCCTGGATCGACGTGGTAACTAAACGCGTGCCGATGTCAGCGGTATTGCTCTACGGGCCTGGCGGCGAACCGGTTCCCGGCATGCCCGAAGATCCGACGATTGATATTCCCGCGTTGACCTCGGCGGGGTTGCTGCAGCCAGATCCAGGCAAAGAAGACCCGAAGAACAAACGCAAGTACACCTGCCCGAGCTGCCACCTCAATTTGTGGGGCAAGCCTGGTCTGAGTGGCCGCATTGAATGCGTCGAATGCAAAGTCCAGTTCGTTGACTCGAAAGAGCTGGTCGAGGTCCCGCCCGAGGCGGTGGCCGAAACCGGCGATTAGTCCACGCCGGGGACGATAGAGAAGACGGAATAAATCGTACGCTAAGCGCTTCGCCTGGGCGCGCAGCCCGGAACGGGCGAAGGCAAGAGGGCTTATAGTGCTTCGTGGTGGAGCGACGGGCCGGTGAAGACCCGCCGCAAACGGCGTTGCTTAAACGATACCGGTATAGAGTCGCACGTCTTCCTCTGCGCGCTCGGTATCGGGAACAAGCATCCACAATTGACCATTTACATCACGCAAATCGTCCCAGTTCTTGGTCGCAACCAACCGGCGTCCATGGTCGATAAGTTGCTTGGCCTGCGCTTGATCGTTCATGGTCGGCCGTATCTCTTCCAAGTGCTGGAACATACCAACTAGGAAGTCGGGCTGGCGAGCTAGGATTTGGAAGTGAAGTCGCTGCAATTCGCCCGTCGCAGCGTCGATACGCTCTGGGTTGGTTGAGTGGATATGCAACTCCTCTCGCGCCAGGATTTCCTTCAGCTGATGCCGCTCGCGATCGTTGCCCGACTCTTGAACCATGGAGGCCGTATCGAACTTGACCTGAAGATAGTTTGCTTTTGCAGCATTGATCCGCTTGGATGCTGTCAGCTCAAAAATCCCTTGAGCAATCTTGCACTTCTTGTCTTCGAGCTTGAAGCGATCGTCGGTCACGTCATCGCTAGAAAGCGATGCGCTCTCAACTATAAGCGACTGGAGTTGGTCATTCAGTTTCTCCAACTTAGCTGCGCCATCATGGTTGTCGTTCGCCTGAGCGTCCTCAATCTCTGACTGTATCTTCGTTTCGAGCTGAAGCACCTCGGTGGCCAACAGGCGGGTATCGACATGGCGGGCCTGGCCCTTGAAGACCTGAGAGAACTCCTGTCCCGTACCGTTCAGGTAAGCGGACACCGTCAAATCTCGTGACTCCGACATTTCGAAGGTCAGATCCACCTCTGTGCCGCGAAGAAGGTCACGGCTAATTTGCTCACCGGTGATAGCCAATATTCCAATCGGCTTATTGGTCGATGAATGTTTTTCGGATGGTCCTTCAACGACCATGATGGTGATGGCGTCACGAGAGCCTTTGACGATGGTCTTGGCGATCTCAACGGTGCGCTTCCCTTTGGTAGGTAGTACGCAGTTCTTAGCAAAAACAAGGTCGAGTCGTGTGTCCTTGGTAGAACGATCGTCCTTAACTAGGCAAATGTCTTCTGGAAGCATCTGACCGGCGACGCTGTAGCGCCCCTGTGCAATCTGGATCGAATCAAAGCCAACATCGATGATGTTGTTCTGGCCGTCAAGGATCTTGAAGGTGAATAGATTGAAGGATCCTTCGCGCAGTGGAAGATCTTCAGCTATACGGGTCGTGAGGGGCTTCAGACCACTGTCAAAGGAGCCGTCGTCATTTGAGATCCTATAGAACAGACCGGCGGTATTTCCTTCAACCTTGGCGGTAAAGGTTTCTTCGCTTTCCTGGGAGTTGCGGTTGTAAACAGCACGAAACTTGATTTGTGAGTTCGTCTGGGCTTTCGGCGCAGCGCCTTCCTGCTTGAATTCCTTGCTGCCCGCAAAGTAAGCAGCTCCGATGGTAATCGCGCTGGTCGGATCAATCGATGTATTGACCGGGATGTTCATCATCTCCTCGACGCGCTTGCGAACGTAGGGGCTGGGGGTTTGGGGAGCAATGGAACCAAAAACCAACGTAAGCCCTACCAACGCTTTTCGGTGTCTTCTTCCCAGGCGCCCATCTCGACAAAACAGTTGCGCATGTCGGCCTCCTGGCTGATCTCGGTCAGCAGGTCATGCACGCTCTTGTCCAGCTCATCGTCGCTCCGATACGGAATGGTCAACTCATAGTGGCCGGCATCCAGCCGCTTCATGCCATAGGGCTCCAGGCAGTAGCGCTCAATGTTCTCCGTGGCCCGCTTCCGGCCGCGCACGAACTTGCTGTTATTCACCACCGCGAGGCGCAGGGTGACGGTGGCCACCCGCTCGGCGGCGGGCGGCTCTGCCGGCGACGCGGCCGAAGGCTGCTGGTCGCGTGACCTGGCGCTCTTCTGGTACGCGCCGATCTCGACACCACGGTGGCGCAGGTAGCTGTACAGGGGATGTAAGCCGGAACCCCAGAAATTTCCGTCACCCTAGTTGGGTGGGCTCAACACTCGTGTCACCAGCTACCTTCTGGAGAATCGAGCTCGGCCATCCCTCCCTGGACGGGCATCGCTCGACGATGTTCAACGGCTCCCTCACGGGGCCGTCGTTTTGTGGGGGCTATTCCATCCACAAGTCGTCGAGGTTCTTGAAGTTCCAGAGCGTCGGGTCTTCGGGGCCAGTGATACTGTCCTTGCAACTCGTGGCCGCCAGGTCGATGGTCTGCATCGGGATCGGCTCTCTCGAGCGTAGCGAGAAGAACACGCGAACCTTGGGAGTCAGCAGTGATTCCATTCCCGGCTCAACGACAACGGCCAGACGCTGAGAGGACAGGCGAACCAAGGAGCCGACGGGGTAGATGCCCACGGCCTTGACGAAGGCGTGGAAGATGCGTTTGTCGAAATGGCCCTCCCACTTGGCCATCTGCCGCATCGCCGCGGACGGGTCCCACGGCTTTTTGTAGGCTCGCTCCGACGTCACGGCATCATAGACGTCGCAGATTGCGCCCATGCGGGCCAGGAGTGAAATGGCGTCACCGGCCAAGCGATCCGGGTAGCCGGTTCCGTCGATCTTCTCGTGATGGTGCAGGGCAATGTCCACCACCCCGGGCTCGGCCCCGCCTGCGCGCAGCATCTTTGCGCCCTCCACAGGGTGGCGCTTCATGATGGCGAACTCGGCATCGGTGAGCTTGCCTGGTTTGTTAAGCACTTCCAGCGGCATCGCGGCCTTGCCTAGGTCGTGCATCAGTCCGCCGATGCCAGCCAGGCGCGTTTGCTCCTCGTCTAGATCGAGATGCCGGGCCAGCGATAGCATCAGGGCGCAGACGGCAACCGAGTGCAGGTAGGTGTAATCGTCGTGCGTTTTGATGCGTGCGACGCTGATGAGGGCATGAGGTTGGCGCAGCACCGAGGCAGCGATTTCTCCGACCAGCGGCAACGTCGTGCTTGGGTCGACGGCCTTGCCAAGCCGGGCTTCCTGGAACATGTCCATGACTTGGGACTTGGCCGCAAGACAGAGTTTCCGTGCATAACACATTTCGCTCTCCATTGAGGTTGCGCCGTCACTTTTCTTGCTTAGTGGACTAGACGGCAGAGATTGCTCCTCCGACAATTCTCTGGGCTCTGGGCTCTGGGCTCTGGGCTCTGGGCTCTGGGCTCTGGGCTCTGGGCTCTGGGCTCTCTGGGCTCTCTGGGCTCTCTGGGTCGACTTGGCTTTTGGCCAAGTCG
>NZ_SCFH01000013.1:0-149373 GCF_022496665.1 Pseudomonas sp. TMW22090 | reverse complement strand
TTTACGCAATGACTGAACCACCGCTGTCGCCAGCAGGCTGGCTCCCACAGGAAGCACACATTCCAATGTGGGACCCAGCCTGGGCTTTACGCAATGACTGAACCACCGCTGTCGCCAGCAGGCTGGCCCCCACAGGAAGCACACATTCCAATGTGGGACCCAGCCTGGGCTTTACGCAATGACTGAACCACCGCCATCGCCAGCAGGCTGGCTCCCACAGGAAGCACACATTCCAATGTGGGAGCCAGCCTGCTGGCGATGAGGACGAACCTGACAACACACATTTTGGACAGGAACAAAAATGCCCCGATCTCTCGATCGGGGCATTAGCTAAAACTTGAAGCGTGTTACTGCTATCAGTGAGAAACCGCCCCACTCGCCCCCAAACCTGTCTGCGAACGGACAAACTGCGGGAAGAACAGCGCCCGCTCCCTGTCTGCAGCCGCCGACTTGTCGGTGATCGAGAAGAACCAGATGCCCACGAACGCGATGATCATCGAGAACAGCGCCGGGTACTCGTACGGGAAGATCGCCTTCTCGTGATGCAGGATCTGCACCCAGATGGTTGGGCCCAGGACCATCAAGCCAACAGCGCTCACCAGACCCAGCCAGCCACCGATCATTGCCCCACGGGTAGTCAGCTTCTTCCAGTACATGGAAAGCAGCAGTACCGGGAAGTTACAGCTCGCCGCGATGGAGAATGCCAGGCCCACCATGAACGCGATGTTCTGGCTTTCAAACAGGATACCCAGGCCAATCGCCAGCACCGCCAGGGCGATAGTGGTGATTTTCGACACGCGGATCTCGTCCTTCTCGTTCGCCTTGCCTTTCTTGATCACGCTGGCGTACAGGTCGTGAGACACCGCCGAAGCACCGGCCAGGGTCAGACCGGCAACCACTGCCAGGATGGTCGCGAACGCTACCGCCGAGATGAAGCCCAGGAAGATACTGCCGCCCACTGCGTTAGCCAGGTGCACCGCCGCCATGTTGTTGCCGCCCAGCAGCGCGCCAGCAGCATCTTTGAACGCCGGGTTGGTGCTAACCAGCAGGATCGCGCCGAAGCCGATGATGAAAGTCAGGATATAGAAGTAGCCAATGAAGCCGGTTGCGTACAGCACGCTTTTGCGAGCTTCCTTCGCGTCACTCACGGTGAAGAAGCGCATCAGGATGTGCGGCAGGCCAGCGGTGCCGAACATCAGCGCCAGGCCCAGGGAGAACGCGGAGACCGGATCTTTCACCAGACCGCCAGGGCTCATGATTGCGTCACCTTTAGGGTGAACCTTGATCGCCTCGGAGAACAGCGCGTTGAAGTCGAAGTTGACGTGCTTCATGACCATCAACGCCATGAACGAGGCGCCGGACAGCAACAGTACTGCCTTGATGATCTGCACCCAGGTCGTCGCCAGCATGCCGCCGAACAGCACGTACATGCACATCAGGATACCGACCAGGATCACCGCAACGTGGTAGTCGAGGCCGAACAGCAGCTGGATCAGCTTGCCGGCACCCACCATCTGCGCGATCAGGTAGAACGCCACCACCACCAGCGAACCGCAGGCGGACAGCGAGCGGATCTGGGTTTGCCCAAGGCGGTAGGACGCCACGTCGGCAAAGGTGTATTTACCCAGGTTACGCAGGCGCTCGGCGATCAGGAACAGAATGATCGGCCAGCCCACCAAGAAGCCGATCGAATAGATCAGGCCGTCGTAGCCAGAGGTGAACACCAGGGCGGAAATACCCAGGAAGGACGCCGCGGACATGTAGTCACCGGCAATCGCCAGACCGTTCTGGAAACCGGTGATCTTGCCGCCGGCCGCATAGTAGTCGGCCGCCGAGTTGTTTTTCTTCGAGGCCCAGTAGGTGATATACAAAGTAGCGCCGACAAACGCCACGAACATCAGGATCGCCGGGACATTCAGTGGCTGCTTGGCCACTGCGCCGGTCAAGGCATCCGCCGCCCAGGCACCCGGTGCAAATGCTGCAACGCTCAATAGAGCCAATAGACGCCGGATCATTGCTGAGCCTCCTTGAGAATCGCATTGTTCAGGTCGTCAAATTCGCCGTTGGCGCGTTTTACGTAGATGCCGGTCAGGATGAAGGCGGAAAGGATCAGCCCAACACCGATCGGAATGCCCCAGGTAATGGATGACTCAGGACTGATTTTCGCGCCCAGCAAATGCGGCCCGTAAGCGATCAGAAGAATGAATCCGGAGTAAAGCCCAAGCATGATCGCCGAAAGAATCCAGGCGAACTTTTCTCGCTTGCTAACCAGCTCCTTGAAACGCGGGCTGTTTTGAATCGAGAGGTAAATGCTGTCGTTCATTGTTTTTATCCTCGCAGCACAGATTATTGTTGGAACGTTATCCACTCTATGCGGCTGCGGGCCAGGTTCCAGACGACCTTAGTATTAGAACGACATGACAGACTCGCCATTTTCCAGCAGGAAACAATTTCCCTACCTTAAACATGACTGTAGGAGCTGCCGCAGGCTGCGATCTTTTGATCTTGAAAAATCAAAATCAAAAGATCGCAGCCTGCGGCAGTTCCTACAGGGGATAGGTGCCTGACCTCAGATTTACTTGATCCAGTCAGCCACACGCTCAGGGTGTTTCGCGACCCAAGCCTTCGCTGCGGCGTCTGGCTTGGCGCCATCCTGGATGGCCAGCATCACTTCGCCGATTTCGTCTTTCGACGCCCACTGGAAGTTCTTCAGGAACTTGGCCACTTCCGGTGCCTTGGTCGCCAGCTCTTTGCTGCCGATGCTGTTCACGGTTTCAGCCGCGCCATAGACGCCTTTCGGGTCGTCGAGGAAGCGCAGTTTCCACTTGGCGAACATCCAGTGTGGCACCCAGCCGGTAACGGCGATGGATTCGTTCTTTTTCTCGGCACGGGTCAGCTCGGCAATCATGCCGGCGCCGGAGCTTGCCTTGAGGGTGTAATTGCTCAGGCCGTAATCCTTGATCGCCTGATCGGTCTTGAGCATCACGCCCGAACCGGCGTCGATGCCAACGATGCGGCCCTTGAAGCTGTCGTCGGTTTTCAGGTCTTCAATCGACTTGGCTTTGACGTACTCCGGCACGATCAAGCCAATCTTGGCATCCTTGAAGTTCGGACCGTAGTCGACTACCTGGTCCTTGTTCTTGGCCCAGTAGTCGCCGTGGGTCACCGGCAGCCAGGCGGAGAGCATGGCGTCGAGTTTGCCGGTGGCCACGCCCTGCCACATGATCCCGGTCGCTACCGCTTGCAGCTTCACGTCATAACCGAGTTTCTGCTTGATCACTTCGGCCGCCACATGAGTAGTCGCGACGCTGTCGGACCAACCGTCGACATAACCGATGCTCAGGGTCTTGCTCTCGGCATTGGCCATTGTGGAGCCAATCGCAAGCACCAGAGCGGCACCCGCGCCTAAAAGTCGTCGCATCTTCATCGTTACTTCCCCGAAAGTGCTGCGCTCGACGGATGCCGAGTCGCGTCAACGTATTGTTCTGGTGCGCCGCGCCCCCATCACGCACACCGCAAGCTCGTTCGATCATCAGCTCGGTTTTTCCATGAGAGCACTGACGCCTCGATAATCAACCTGACGCCGCAGGCGACCTGCTCTGCCAGCGACCTCAAGCCATCGAGAAACGACATCAGAACGCCATTAATGATCGCCGCTCCCCCGCAACCGGCCAATCCGCCCGAACATTGCATGTCAAAACCATGCGAGGCACCAAGCGCGCGGTAAATGCAGGTAACATGCCCCGCTTTGCTCCCAGACGGCCTGACCATGTCCGCGACCTCGCGCTTTCCTTTTTTTGCCTATCTGTTCGCCTGCCTGCTTGGGCTTTTTGCCTTGTGTGGTTTCTGGTACGGCCTTGGTAAACCGGTGATCCTGCCGGACGTCGCCAGCGCTACACACAAGTTGCAGTGCGCTTCCTACACGCCGTTCGACAAGGACCAGTCGCCGTTCGACGTGCCGTTCAAATTACGCCCCGAGCGCATGGACGCCGATCTCGCCCTGCTCGCCACGCGCTTTGAATGCATCCGCACCTACTCAATGACCGGCCTCGAAGCCCTGCCAGATCTGGCGCGCAAGCATGGCCTGAAGTTGATGATCGGCGCCTGGGTCAACAGCAACCCGGTGGACACGGCCAAGGAAGTCGACCTGCTGATCGCTTCGGCCAATGCCAATGCCGACGTGGTGACGTCGGTGATCGTCGGCAACGAAGTGCTGCTGCGCAAGGAAATCACCGGCCCGCAACTGGCCGTGCTGATCAACAGGGTCAAGAGCCAGGTCAAGCAACCCGTGACCTATGCCGACGTCTGGGAATTCTGGCTCAAGCACCCGGAAATAGCCCCGGCGGTGGATTTCCTGACTATCCATTTGCTGCCGTACTGGGAAGACGACCCCTCCAACATTGATGCCGCACTGCAGCATGTGGCCGAAGTGCGCCAGGTGTTCGGCAACAAATTCGCCCCCAAGGACGTCATGATTGGCGAAACCGGCTGGCCGAGCGAAGGCCGCCAGCGCGAGACGGCCCTGCCCAGCCGGGTCAATGAAGCCAAGTTCATCCGCGGTTTTGTCGCCATGGCAGAACAACAGGGTTGGCACTACAACTTGATCGAAGCCTTCGACCAGCCATGGAAACGCGCCAGTGAAGGCGCAGTGGGCGGTTACTGGGGGCTGTTCGATGCTGATCGCCAGGATAAGGGCGTGCTGGCCGGTCCCGTGTCTAACGTGCCGTACTGGGCGCAATGGCTGGTGGTCGGCGGCTTGATTTTCCTCGGTACCCTGGTGCTTGGCGGTCGCGTGCGCAGCACTCGCGCGGCGCTGGTGCTGCCTTTATTGGGTGCCTTGGCAGCGTGTTCCATCGGCGCGTGGGGCGACCTGGCACGCGTCACCACCCGCTTTGCCAGCGAATGGCTGTGGGTCGCGTTACTGACAGCATTAAATCTGTTGGTGCTGGCCCATGCCGCACTGACATTGAGCGCTCGCACGGGCTGGCGTGCACGAGCATTCAATGTGCTGGAGCGCAGGGCCGGCTGGCTGGTCGCCGGCGCAGGCTTTGCCGCTGCGGTGATGATGCTGGAACTGGTGTTCGATGCGCGTTATCGCAGCTTCCCAAGCATGGCATTCATCCTGCCGGCGCTGATCTACCTGTGCCGCCCGGTGAGCGTGCCACGCCGGGAAATCGCCGTGCTGACGTTCATTATCGGCGCAGGCATTGCGCCGCAGCTGTTTGTAGAAGGGTTGCAGAACCAGCAGGCCTGGGGCTGGGCGCTGGTGAGCGGGCTGATGGTCGCGGCATTGTGGCGGTGCTTGCGGGTTCGTCAGCAGGGCTGATCTTTGCGCAAACCTGCGGGCCTCATCGCGGGCAAGCCTTGCCCGCGGCGGCCTCTATCAGGCGCTACGAGCCGCCCGCACCAGCCGCAAAGCTGCAATTACCACCGCAAACACCGCCAACGTGGTGTTGTACAACGCCAATGCCGGAAACCCCAGCACCAGGGCCAACACCGCCAACCACCACCCCGCCCGGCCGGGCACAACAAACCCCAGCACCGCTGCGGCGATCGCCGACCAGCCCAATACCTTGAAGTGAATCATCAAACCCAGGCTCGAACGCGCCTGGCATTCCCAGCGACTGGCCTCATCCACGCAGATGCCCACCCACTGCGCGTCTTCCATGAAGCCATAACGTGCGCCGTAACTGGCGGCCAGCCACAACGGCAGCAAAACAAGCAGCAGGATCACGGGTAGACGGCGGGACATGGGGCACTCCAATAGGCGAAAACGGCCGCCAGCTTAATCTTCCTCACAATTTAATCAAACGCGCGCGACAGATAAGTAGTCATCAAATGGCTGCAAAGTGTATCGTCCAGCTACTATTACCCGGAATTACGCCTGTTTCGTGCCGATGCGTGGCACTTTGGCGGCAAAGCCGTGGTCATAGCCTGCGAACTTCATCCGGCACCTTCCTCTAAGGGATCTAGTCATGCTCCGTTCCTTGCGCTTCGCCGCCCTGTTTGGCGGCCTTATTTTGAGTGCGTCCGCACTGGCGGTCGACATCGACGCCGCCAGTTATGGCTATCCCTTGACCAACCCGTTTGAGGCCACCATTGCCACGACTCCACCGGACCTGCGTCCGGAGTTGCCGCTGGACGACGACATCAATCAGGAAGACCGCAGCGTCACCCTGCGGCCGGAGCGCGCATTCGAACTGCCGGACAACTTCTGGGCGGTCAAGAAGCTTACCTATCGCATCGCCACCCAGGACAAAGCCGCGCCGCTGATCTTCCTGATCGCCGGTACCGGCGCGCGCTATGACAGCAGCCTCAACGAATATTTGAAAAAGCTCTACTACAAGGCCGGCTACCACGTCGTGCAGTTGTCCTCGCCGACCAGCTTCGACTTCATCAGCGCCGCCTCGCGCTTCGCCACCCCCGGCATAACCAAGGAAGATGCCGAAGACATGTACCGGGTCATGCAGGCGGTGCGGGCGCAGAATCCGAAAGTACCGGTGACCGAGTACTACCTCACCGGCTACAGCCTGGGCGCCCTGGATGCGGCCTTTGTCGCGCACCTGGACGAGACCCGCCGCAGTTTCAATTTCAAGAAAGTGCTGCTGCTCAACCCACCGGTCAACCTTTACACCTCCATCACCAACCTGGACAAACTCGTCCAGACCGAGGTTAAAGGCATCAACAACAGCACCACCTTTTATGAACTGGTGCTGAACAAACTGACCCGCTACTTCCAGCAGAAAGGTTACGTCGACCTCAACGATGCGCTGCTCTACGACTTCCAGCAGTCCAAGCAGCACTTGAGCAACGAACAGATGGCGATGTTGATCGGCACCTCGTTCCGCTTCTCGGCAGCCGATATTTCGTTCACCTCGGACTTGATCAACCGTCGCGGCCTGATTACTCCACCGAAATACCCGATCACCGAAGGCACCAGCCTTACACCGTTCCTCAAGCGCGCGCTGCAGTGTGATTTCGACTGCTACATCACCGAACAGGTGATTCCGATGTGGCGTGCCCGCACGGACGGGGGCAGCCTGCTGCAGTTGATCGACCAGGTGAGCCTGTACGCGCTCGAGGATTACCTGCGCGACAGCCCGAAAATTTCCGTTATGCACAACGCCGACGATGTGATCCTGGGCCCCGGTGACCTGGGTTTCCTGCGCAAGACGTTCGGTGATCGCCTGACCGTTTATCCATTGGGCGGCCATTGCGGCAACCTCAATTACCGCGTCAACAGCGACGCCATGCTGGAGTTCTTCCGTGGCTAAATCTCTCCTGCTTATCGCAGCGTTACTCTGTGCAGGCGTCGCCCATGCCGACAACAGCAAAGCCAATGCGCCTATCGTCGTCGATAGCGATGGCTTCAAGGAGCCGCTGAGCAAACTCAAGTTCAACCCGGGGCTGGATCAGCGCGAGTTCGAGCGCTCGACGCTCAATGCGCTGAACGTCTATGACCCACTGGAAGAGTGGAACCGCCGGGTTTACCACTTCAACTACCGCTTTGACCAATGGGTGTTCCTGCCTGTGGTCGATGGCTACCGCTACATCACGCCGAGCTTCCTGCGCACCGGCGTGAGCAACTTCTTCAACAACCTCGGCGATGTGCCGAACCTGATGAACAGCCTGCTGCAGTTCAAGGGCAAGCGCTCGATGGAAACCACCGCGCGCCTGCTGCTGAACACCACGATCGGCATCGCCGGCCTCTGGGACCCGGCCACCGCCATGGGCCTGCCGCGCCAGAGCGAAGACTTCGGCCAGACCCTGGGCTTCTACGGCGTACCGGGCGGCGCCTACTTCGTGCTGCCAATCCTCGGCCCGTCCAACATCCGCGACACCGGCGGCCTGGCCGTGGACTTTACCGCCGAGTCGGCGATCAACTTCCTCAACGTTTCGGAAGTCAGCTCCAACCACCCGGAAGTCTGGATGCTGCGCGCAGTTGATCGGCGCTATCAGACCAGCTTCCGTTACGGCCAGCTGAACTCGCCGTTCGAGTACGAGAAGGTGCGCTACGTCTATACCGAGTCGCGCAAGTTGCAGATCGCCGAGTAACAGCGGCAACATCAAAACCAATTGTGGGAGCGGGCTTGCCCGCGATGGGGCCACAACATTCATCCTCTACGTTGAATGTCGCGCCGCCATCGCGGGCAAGCCCGCTCCCACATTGGACAGTATTAACTTTGAAATGCGTGCAGCTTCAGCTCTTCAGCGCTTTCCAGATCTTGCTCACCAGCATCACCCCCGCCAGCACCACCGCACCCGCCACAATTCCCGCCACGGCATTAAGCAACATCGGCACGATAAACCCGGCCCCGCCAGCACTCACGCTGACCTCCTCGATCCAGTGATGAACCACCGGCACGCCATGGGTCAGAATCCCGCCACCGACCAGGAACATCGCCGCCGTACCAATCACCGAAAGGCTTTTCATCATGTAGGGCGCGGCCCGCAGGATTGCGTTGCCGATGCTCTTGGCCATCTGGCCTGGCTTCTGGGTCAGCCACAAGCCCAGATCATCGAGTTTGACGATACCCGCGACCAGGCCGTAGACGCCCACGGTCATCACGATGGCGATCCCCGACAACACGATGACCTGCTGGGTCAGCGAAGCGCCAGCCACGGTTCCCAGGGTGATGGCGATGATTTCCGCCGACAGGATGAAATCAGTACGAATGGCGCCCTTGATTTTATCCTTCTCGAAAGCCACCAGGTCGGTCGCCGGGTCGGCTACCGCCTCGACCAGCTGAGCGTGTTCAGCCTCGTCCTCAGCCTTGCTGTGGAGGAATTTATGCGCCAGCTTCTCGAACCCTTCAAAGCACAGGTAAGCACCACCGACCATTAGCAATGGTGTGACCAGCCACGGGATGAATGCGCTGATCGCCAGCGCCGACGGCACCAGGATCAGCTTATTCAGGAACGAGCCCTTGGCAACGGCCCATACCACCGGTATTTCGCGCTCGGCACGTACTCCGGACACCTGCTGCGCATTGAGAGCCAGGTCATCACCCAGCACGCCAGCCGTCTTTTTCGCGGCCATCTTGGTCATCAGCGCCACATCGTCGAGCACCGCGGCGATGTCGTCGATCAGCAACAGCAAACTGCTTCCTGCCATGAATGAAATTTCCTGCAAAGAGTGAATGCTGGGCAGCATAGCCTGCCAGAGCCGTCGCGGGGCATTCTTGAGCGGTGCGCAAAGCCGGTGCTACCATGCGCCACCGCCAGTACAGGCAAGGAACCACCTGGTTTATGAGCACTATCCGCGAGCGCAACAAAGAACTGATCCTGCGTGCCGCCAGTGAAGAATTTGCCGACAAGGGCTTCGCTGCGACCAAAACCAGTGACATCGCAGCCAAGGCGGGTTTGCCCAAGCCTAACGTCTACTACTATTTCAAATCCAAGGAAAACCTCTACCGCGAGGTTCTGGAAAGCATCATCGAGCCCATCCTGCAGGCCTCGACGCCGTTCAACGCCGACGGTGTACCCAGTGAAGTGCTGAGCGGTTACATCCGCTCGAAAATCCGCATCTCCCGCGACCTGCCGTTCGCCTCCAAGGTGTTCGCCAGCGAAATCATGCACGGCGCCCCGCACCTGAGCGCCGACCTGGTCGAACAACTGAACAGCCAGGCCAAGCACAACATCGACTGCATCCAGACCTGGATCGACCGCGGCCAGATCGCAACGATCGACCCTAATCACCTGATGTTCAGCATCTGGGCAGCGACTCAGACGTATGCAGACTTTGACTGGCAGATCACTGCAATTACCGGCAAGGCGAAGCTGGATGAAGAGGATTACGAAGCAGCGGCGCAGACGATTATCCGGTTGGTGTTGAAGGGGTGTGAGCCGGACTGATGTCATCGCCAGCAGGCTGGCTCCCACAGTTGAACTCTGACAATCAGACAACACCCTGTGGGAGCCCGGACTCACGTCATCGCCAGCAGGCTGGCTCCCACAGTTGAACTCTGACAATCAGACAACACCCTGTGGGAGCCCGGACTCACGTCATCGCCAGCAGGCTGGCTCCCACAGTTGGACTCTGACAATCAGACAACACCCTGTGGGAGCCCGGACTCACGTCATCGCCAGCAGGCTGGCTCCCACAGTTGAACTCTGACAATCAGATAACACCCTGTGGGAGCCCGGACTCACGTCATCGCCAGCAGGCTGGCCCCCACAGTTGAACTCTGACAATCAGACAACACCCTGTGGGAGCCAGCCTGCTGGCGATGGGGACGACTCCGATTCGGTTCAAACCCAGATAGCATCCCACAACGGATAGTCGCCAAGCTTCTCTACCAGTCCAGCCCGCAGCGGGTTGGCTACAACATATCGAGCCATTTTCACTAAATCCTCTTCCCGCCGCAGCGCCCGATCATGAAACCCTCTCTGCCAGAGACTGGTGGTTCGACCGGTAGACTGCTTCACTGCCTTGGTGCTCAAGGATTTAGTCCTTTGCACCAGTGCACCCAACGACCCCTGCCGCAACTCAATCAACCAATGAAAGTGATCGGGCATGACAACCCATGCCAGTGAGTTGGCGAAGCCTTGATCCTGAGCGCAGCGAAATTGATTGACCACCCCTCTACCCAAGGAGAAATCCTTGAATATCGGTTCTCGGTCGCGAGTATTGATAGTCAGCAGGTAAATGCGGCTGGATTCAGCATAGCGGCCGATTCGCAGGCGCTTTGAAGCGGGTAAATCAGGCATTCCTTTGCCCTTTGCATGATTGATTCAGGAACTAGGCTAGTCCTGATATTCCCCAAGGGCGGGGCAGACAGTTAGCTGGATGTGTCTGAATGTCCGTCATCGCCAGCAGGCTGGCTCCCACAGTTGATCTCTGACACTCCAGATAAACCCCTGTGGGAGCCAGCCTGCTGGCGATAGCGGTATCAATCACCCATAGATCAAGCCACTACTCCAGCATCCGCCCGCAACCCCGACGCCTCGATCGCACTGATTGCACACTGCTCATCAACATCCGAAAGATCGCCGCTGATCCCCACCGCTCCCAGTACATTCCCATCCTGATCCCGAATCAGCACACCACCCGGTGCCGGCACCACACTGCCCTGCCCCAAACTGTTCAAGGCCGCGATGAATGCCGGGCGTTGTTGTGCGTCCAGTGCCAGCAGGCGAGACCCCTTGCCCAGGGCGATTGCGCCCCAGGCCTTCCCGATGGCCACTTGCGGGCGCAGCAGGCTGGCGCCGTCCTCGCGCTGCAAGGTGATCAAGTGCCCGCCGGCATCCAGTACTGCAATGGTCAATGGAGCCGCAGAGATTGCACGCCCTGCCGAAATGGCCTGATTGACCAGGTTGACTGCAACTTTCAAGGTTAAAGCGCTCATGGTGCCGTCCTCATTTTGTTATAGGTAAAGCCAGTGGCCTGCGCGAAAGTGCCGCAGGCCGATGCAACAAATAGAACACAATGAACTATTTTTTTGTATACAATAATTATCGAAAAGCGCCACATGCGACGAAAAGCCACAGCACACAGGGCTTCCGACGAATGAAACAGTCGCTTGAGAAAATGGATTGACCTGCGCCGTCCGCCGTGAATAAACTCTGCGCAAAGCCACTTGTATACAATTACAAAACGTAAGAGGCACAAAACCATGAGCAAAATGAGAGCAATCGAAGCCGCCGTTCTGGTGATGCGCCGTGAAGGGGTTGATACCGCTTTTGGCATCCCGGGCGCCGCAATCAACCCGCTGTACTCCGCCCTGCAAAAGGTCGGCGGCATCGATCACGTCCTCGCTCGCCACGTTGAAGGCGCCTCGCACATGGCCGAGGGCTATACCCGCACCAAGGCTGGCAACATCGGCGTGTGCATCGGCACTTCGGGACCTGCTGGTACGGACATGGTCACCGGGCTCTACAGCGCCTCGGCCGACTCGATTCCAATCCTCTGCATCACCGGCCAGGCCCCCCGCGCCCGTATGCACAAGGAAGATTTCCAGGCGGTGGACATCACCGCCATCGTCAAGCCGGTCACCAAGTGGGCGACCACTGTGATGGAACCGGGCCAGGTGCCCTACGCTTTCCAGAAAGCCTTCTACGAAATGCGCTCCGGTCGCCCGGGCCCGGTGCTGATCGACCTGCCGTTCGATGTGCAAATGGCCGAGATCGAATTCGACATCGACGCCTACGAACCACTGCCACTGGCCAAGCCGACCGCTAACCGCGTGCAGATCGAGAAGGCCCTGGCCATGCTCGACCAGGCTGAGCGCCCATTGCTGGTCGCCGGTGGTGGCATCATCAACGCCGATGCCGCCGAGCTGCTGGTGGAGTTCGCCGAGCTGACCGGAATTCCCGTTATCCCGACCCTGATGGGCTGGGGCACGATTCCGGACGATCACCCATTGATGGTGGGCATGGTCGGCCTGCAGACCTCGCACCGCTACGGCAACGCCACGATGCTCAAGTCCGACCTGGTGCTGGGCGTGGGCAACCGTTGGGCCAACCGTCACACCGGTTCGATCGACGTCTACACCGAAGGCCGCAAGTTCATTCACGTCGACATCGAGCCGACCCAGATCGGCCGCGTGTTCACCCCGGACCTGGGCATCGTTTCCGATGCTGCCGCCGCGCTGACCGTGTTCATCGAAGTCGCTCGCGAATGGCAGGCAGCCGGCAAGCTGAAAAACCGAAGCGCCTGGCTGCAGGACTGCCAACAGCGCAAGGCCAGCCTGCACCGCAAGACCCACTTCGACAACGTGCCGGTCAAGCCGCAACGCGTGTATGAAGAAATGAACCAGGTGTTCGGCAAGGACACCTGCTACGTCAGCACCATCGGTCTGTCGCAGATTGCCGGCGCGCAGTTCCTGCATGTGTACAAGCCGCGTCACTGGATCAACTGTGGCCAGGCCGGTCCGTTGGGCTGGACCATTCCGGCGGCACTGGGCGTGGTCAAGGCAGATCCGAGCCGCAAGGTCGTGGCACTGTCGGGCGACTATGATTTCCAGTTCATGATCGAAGAACTGGCCGTGGGCGCGCAGTTCAAACTGCCGTACATCCACGTTGTGGTAAACAACTCGTACCTGGGCCTGATCCGTCAGGCGCAGCGCGGTTTTGACATGGACTACTGCGTGCAGCTGTCCTTCGATAACCTCAACGCTCCGGAACTCAACGGTTACGGCGTCGATCACGTCGCGGTCGCCGAAGGCCTGGGTTGCAAGGCACTGCGTGTGTTCGAACCGGCTCAGATCCAGCCTGCCCTGCGCAAGGCCCAGGAACTGATCGAAGAGTTCAAGGTGCCGGTGATCGTAGAGATTATCCTGGAACGTGTGACCAACATTTCCATGGGTACCGAGATCAACGCCGTCAACGAGTTCGAAGACCTGGCGCTGGTCGGCAACGACGCACCGACGGCGATTTCGTTGCTCGACTGATCCACTATTGCTGATGGTTCACCCCGCGTAGGAGCTGCCGCAGGTTCGGGCCGCGTTCGGACGATCTTTTGATCTTTTGATCTTTGATGCTGAAGATCAAGATCAAGATCAAAAGATCGCAGCCTGCGGCAGCTCCTACACAGAGCCGTCATTCTCAATTTATAGCAGGAGACCACCATGCCGCGTTTCGCAGCCAACCTGTCCATGCTGTTCACCGAACAGGATTTTCTTGCCCGTTTCGAAGCGGCCGCCAAAGCCGGTTTCAGTGGTGTCGAGTACCTGTTTCCTTACGATTTCAGCTCGGCCGAGATCAAGGCCACCCTCGACGCCAACGGCCTGACCCAGGTGCTGTTCAACCTGCCGGCCGGTGACTGGGCCAAGGGCGAGCGGGGCATCGCGTGCCTGCCGGATCGGGTTGAAGAATTCCGCGCCGGTGTCGACCTGGCGATTGCCTACGCGCAAGTGCTGGGCAATACCCAGGTCAACTGCCTGGCGGGCATTCGTCCACAAGGCGTGGATGACGCCACCGTGGAAAAAACCTTTGTCGCCAACCTCAAGTACGCAGCCGACAAGCTGCAGGCGGCTGGGATCAAGCTGGTCATGGAAGCGATCAACACCCGCGACATTCCGGGTTTCTACCTGAACAACACGGCCCAGGCCCTGTCGATTCGCGAACAGGTCGGCAGCGCCAACCTGTTCCTGCAATACGACATCTACCACATGCAAATCATGGAAGGCGACCTGGCCCGCACCCTGCAATCGCACCTGGGCGAGATCAACCATGTGCAGTTGGCCGACAACCCGGGGCGTAACGAACCCGGTACCGGTGAGATCAACTACCGCTTCCTGTTCGAGCACCTGGACCGCATCGGTTACCAGGGGTGGGTGGGCTGCGAGTACAAGCCGTTGACCACCACTGAAGCCGGTCTGGGCTGGCTCAAGACCCATAACGCGATCTAAACGAACATGACATCTCTGTAGGAGCTGCCGAAGGCTGCGATCTTTTGATCTTGATTTTGAAAATCAAGATCAAGATCAAGATCAAAATCAAAAGATCGCAGCCTTCGGCAGCTCCTACAGGGAACCGCATAAAAACAAGAGGAATTTCTCATGGCTAAAATCGGATTTATCGGCACCGGCATCATGGGCCACCCAATGGCGGCGAACCTGCAAAAAGCCGGTCACAGCCTGTTCCTGTCGGCACACCACGACGCCGCGCCTGCTGACCTGGTTGCCGCCGGCGCGATCGCCCTGGCGAACCCGAAAGAAGTCGCCCAGGAAGCTGAAGTCATCATCATCATGGTGCCCGATACCCCGCAGGTCGACGACGTGCTGTTCCGCGCCGACGGCGTCGCCGCCGGTGTTGGCAAAGGCAAGATCGTCATCGACATGAGCTCCATCTCGCCGACCGCGACCAAGGCCTTCGCCGCCAAGATCAACGAAACAGGCGCCCAGTACCTCGACGCACCGGTTTCCGGTGGTGAAGTCGGCGCAAAAGCGGCGACCCTGAGCATCATGGTCGGCGGCGATGCCGATGCCTTCGAACGCGTACTGCCGCTGTTCCAGGCCATGGGCAAGAACATCACCCTGGTGGGCGGCAATGGCGATGGGCAGACCGCGAAAGTGGCCAACCAGATCATCGTGGCGCTGAACATCCAGGCCGTGGCCGAAGCGCTGCTGTTCGCCTCGAAGAACGGCGCGGATCCAGCCAAGGTGCGTGAAGCGCTGATGGGTGGCTTTGCTTCCTCGAAGATTCTCGAAGTGCACGGCGAGCGTATGATCAAAGGCACCTTCGACCCAGGCTTCCGCATCAGCCTGCACCAGAAGGACCTGAACCTGGCCCTGGCCGGTGCCCGCGAGTTGGGCATCAACCTGCCGAACACCGCCAACACCCAGCAAGTGTTCAGCACGTGCGCGGCGATCGGTGGCAGCAACTGGGACCACTCGGCACTGATCAAGGGCCTGGAGCACATGGCGAATTTCTCGATTCGCGATAAATAACCCCTGCACCAACCCTGTGGGAGCTAGCCTGCTAGCGATGAAATCAACGCGGTGTGTCTGTTAGACCTCAGCGCCTGAATCGCCAGCAGGCTGGCTCCCACAAGGAGCAGAGTTGCTCCACCTCCAATAACAAGAATTCCGGGAGCCTGCCATGTCGGTCGATCCGCAACAATTTCTTCGCGACCTGTTCGCCACCGCCATCGACGCGGCCCATCCGCAACACGTTCTCGAAGCTTACCTGCCACGTGATCGCACGGGCCGGGTGATCGTAATCGGCGCCGGCAAAGCCGCTGCTGCCATGGCTCAAGTGGTCGAACGCTGCTGGCAGGGCGAAGTCTCCGGCCTGGTGGTCACCCGTTACGGTCACGGCGCACCCTGCGAAAAAATCGAAGTGGTCGAAGCCGCGCACCCGGTGCCCGATGCCGCCGGCCTGGCCGTGGCCAAGCGCGTGCTGGAGCTGGTCAGCAACCTGAGCGAAGACGACCGCGTGATCTTTCTGCTCTCGGGCGGAGGTTCGGCGCTGCTCGCCCTGCCCGCTGCCGGCATTACCCTGGCTGACAAGCAGTCCATCAACAAAGCCCTGCTCAAGTCCGGCGCCACCATCGGCGAGATGAACTGTGTGCGCAAGCACCTCTCGGCGATCAAGGGTGGTCGTCTCGGCAAGGCCTGCTGGCCTGCCACCGTTTACACCTACGCCATTTCCGATGTACCAGGCGACCTCGCCACGGTCATCGCGTCCGGCCCGACCGTGGCCGACCCAAGCACCAGTGCCGAAGCCCTGGCGATCCTCAAGCGTTACGCCATCGAAGTTCCGGCGTCCGTACGCGAGTGGCTGCAAAATCCCGAATCGGAAACTGTAAAACCTGACGACCCGAGCCTGGCCCGCAGTCATTTCCAGCTGATCGCCCGGCCCCAACAGTCGCTGGAAGCGGCCGCTGTGAAAGCCCGGCAAGCCGGTTTCAGCCCGCTGATCCTCGGTGACCTGGAAGGCGAATCCCGGGAAGTGGCCAAGGTTCACGCCGGGATTGCGCGGCAAGTGGTACTGCATGGTCAGCCACTGCCCGCCCCGTGTGTGATCCTTTCCGGTGGCGAAACCACCGTGACCGTGCGTGGCAATGGCCGGGGTGGGCGCAACGCCGAGTTCCTCCTCAGCCTGACCGACAGCCTCAAAGGCCTGCCTGGGGTGTACGCCTTGGCTGGCGACACCGATGGCATCGATGGTTCCGAAGACAATGCTGGCGCGATCATGACGCCCGACAGCTACGCCCGTGCTGCCGCCCTGGGCCTGAGCGCCAGCGATGAGCTCGACAACAACAATGGCTACGGTTATTTCCAGGCGCTGGACGCCCTGATCGTCACCGAGCCGACCCGCACCAACGTCAACGATTTCCGCGCCATCCTGATCCTCGAGAGCCCTAAAAATGACGCCTGACAAGAAGGTTAAAATCCTCGCCACCCTCGGCCCCGCCACCGACGGCATTGACGACATTCGCGAGCTGGTCGAGGCCGGGGTCAATATTTTTCGCCTGAACTTCAGCCATGGCGATCACGCCGACCATGCTCAGCGCTACCAGTGGATCCGCGAAGTCGAGCGCCAGCTCAACTATCCGCTGGGCATCCTGATGGACCTGCAGGGCCCCAAGCTGCGGGTCGGCAAGTTCGCCGAAGGCAAGGTACAGCTGGTCCGTGGTCAGGCTCTGCGCCTGGACCTGGACGCAACACCGGGTGATGAGCGACGAGTCAACCTGCCCCACCCGGAAATCATCGCCGCGCTGGAGCCGGGCATGGACCTGCTGCTCGATGACGGCAAGCTGCGCCTGCGGGTGGTAACCAAATACGCCGACGCCATCGACACCACGGTGCTCAATGGCGGCGAGCTGTCGGACCGCAAAGGCGTGAACGTACCGCAAGCGGTGCTGGAGTTAAGCCCCCTGACAGCCAAGGACCGCCGCGACCTGAGTTTCGGCCTGGAGCTGGGCGTGGACTGGGTGGCGCTGTCGTTTGTACAGCGCCCGGAAGACATTCGCGAAGCACGCTCGCTGATTGGCGACAAAGCGTTCCTGATGGCCAAGATCGAGAAGCCCTCGGCGGTCACCCAGTTGCGCGAAATCGCCGAATTGAGCGATGCGATCATGGTGGCTCGCGGCGACCTCGGCGTGGAAGTGCCTGCCGAAAGCGTGCCGCAGATCCAGAAGAACATCATCAGCACCTGCCGCGAGCTCGGCAAGCCGGTGGTGGTGGCCACGCAGATGCTCGAGTCGATGCGTTTCTCCCCGGCACCAACCCGCGCCGAAGTGACCGATGTCGCCAACGCCGTGGCTGAAGGGGCTGACGCGGTGATGCTCTCGGCGGAAACCGCCTCGGGCGAATACCCGCTGGAAGCCGTGCAGATGATGAGCAAAATCATCCGCCAGGTGGAAAACGGCCCCGACTACCAGGCGCAACTGGATGTGAGCCGGCCAAAAGCCGAGGCCACGGTGTCCGATGCCATCAGCTGCGCGATCCGCCGCATCAGCAACGTGCTGCCGGTGGCGGTGCTGGTCAACTACAGCGAGTCGGGGGCCTCCAGCCTGCGCGCTGCCCGTGAGCGGCCAACGGTGCCCATCCTTAACCTGACGCCAAACCTGCAGGCCGCCCGCCGCTTGACCGTGGCCTGGGGTGTGCACTCGGTGGTCAACGACCGGCTGCGCCAGGTGGACGAAGTGTGCTCGACGGCACTGGAGATCGCACAGGCCCAGGGTATGGCCCAGCGCGGCGACACCTTGCTGATCACTGCGGGCGTGCCGTTTGGTCAGCCGGGGTCGACTAACTCGTTGCGTATCGAGACGTTGATCTAGAACGCCTATATCGGCCTCATCGCCAGCAGGCTGGCTCCCACATTGGTTATGTGTCGTTCACATCATCAAGGCTGAACGCAGATTCAGTGTGGGAGCCAGCCTGCTGGCGATGCAGGCGCCCCATTTCACCTGACACACAATAAAAATGCCTGCCAACCACTTCAACACCCACTGCCCCGATTGGGCGACTGCCCTGCTCAACGGTTTCAGCCAGATTTTCCTCCAGCGGCACCCGCTGTTTGGCTTGCTGTGCCTTTTGGCGATCCTGTTCACCGCGCCTGCCCTGCTCGGCGGCGCACTGCTGGGCGGTGTCGCCGGCTTGCTCACCGCGCAACGTCGCGGCTACGCCAAGGCTGACCGTCAGGCTGGACTGTTCAGCTACAACGGCGTGCTGCTCGGTTTGTTGCTGAGCCTGTATTTCCCTTGGTCGGCGTTGCTGCCACCGCTGATCATTGCTGCGGGCGGGCTGAGTGCGATGTTCATCCAACAGTGGCTCAAACGTGTGCGCTTGAGCCAGTACCTGCCAGCCTATACGGCGCCATTCGTGATACTGGGCTGGTTGCTGTTGTGCTTCGCCACGCCCTCAAGCAATGCGCACTTGATCGAAATCAGCCCGCAGAACATCCTCGCCGCGCCTCTCAAAGGCCTTGGCCAGGTAATGTTCCTCGGTCATCCACTGGCCGGCGCGATGATTGCCGCCGGTTTACTGATCGCCGACCGCCGTGCCTTCTGCTGGGCAATGCTGGCGTCTGTCGCGGGCATGGGCTGGAGCATGCTGCATCACGACTTCTACAGCGCATTGATCGGCCTGGGTGGCTACAACGCCGTACTCGCCGCCCTCGCCTGCCACTCACTGCACCAGAAGCCTTGGCTGCCGCTGCTCGGAATTGCATTCGCACTGATACTGACACCGGCGTTTGCCGCCATCGGCCTGCCGACGCTGACCGCCCCTTTCATTCTCGCCTGCTGGCTGATCCGCACGGTTGTGCAAATGCTCGGCAAGGCCGCTGTCGCCCATACGCCTTGCGCTCTGGAGGAGAATCAACCTAGGCTTCGCTGATCATTGGTTCAGGCGGTATCCATGGACAGCAGCAGAAACTGGCGTGAAGAGCTTTACGTCATGGTTTTCCAGAGCGACACCAAGGCGGGGCGGCGCTTCGACGGCATTTTGCTGTTGATCATCCTCGCGAGCATTGTGATTGTGATGCTCGACAGCATCGACTCGATCCACCAGAACTACGCCAACGTGCTGGCGTATATCGAGTGGGGCTTTACGATTATTTTCGCCATCGAGTACGGCTTGCGGTTGTACTGCTCCCCCAAGCCGTTGCGCTACGCATTCAGCTTTTACGGGTTGGTGGATTTGCTGGCGATCGTGCCCGGCATCCTGGCGCTGTATTACGCCGACGCGCAGTACCTGCTGATCATCCGCATTATCCGCATGTTGCGGATATTCCGCGTGCTCAAGCTCAGCCCCTATCTCAAGCAGGCCAACTACCTGATGTCGGCGCTGCGTGGCAGCAAGCAGAAGATCGTGGTGTTCCTGGTCAGCGTATGCACCCTGGTGACGGTGTTTGGCACGTTGATGTATGTGATCGAAGGCCCGGAACATGGCTTCACCAGCATCCCCAAAGGCATTTATTGGGCGATCGTTACGCTGACCACCGTGGGCTTTGGCGACATCGTGCCGAAGACCCCGCTGGGCCAGGTCATTTCGTCGCTGGTGATGATCACCGGTTACTCGATCATCGCCGTGCCGACCGGGATTTTTACCGCAGAACTGGCCAACGCCATGCGCGGTGAGCAGCTGCAACACGACTGCCCGGTGTGCCGCAAAAACAGTCACGAACACGGCGCCGCATTCTGCTCGCGCTGCGGCAATGCGCTGTTCAAGAAACTGGAATAAGCACAGAGCTTTTTAATCTTTAAAGGACTATGCCGCTGCCGTTATAGTCGCTGCGGTAAGATGCCGACACCTACTGGACCTGAAAAAATGACCCCGTAGGAGCTGCCGAAGACTGCGATCTTCTGCCTCAAATCAGGATCAAAAGATCGCAGCCTTCGGCAGCTCCTACCAAACAAGGAATGCGCAGTGAAAAAACTCTTTGGCGCCTCACTTCTCGCCGCTGGCCTGGCACTGACCGGCATGGCTCAGGCCGCACCGACCCTGCTCAACGTTTCCTACGACGTGATGCGCGATTTCTACAAGGACTACAACACTGCCTTCCAGAAGCACTGGCAAGCCGAGCACAACGAAAACATCACCGTGCAAATGTCTTTCGGCGGCTCCAGCAAACAGGCGCGTTCGGTGATCGATGGCCTGCCCGCTGACGTGATCACGATGAACATGGCCACCGATATCAATGCCCTGGCGGACAACGGCAAACTGGTCCCGGAGAACTGGGTCACCCGCCTGCCGAACAACAGCGCGCCATTCACCTCCGCCACCGTGTTCATCGTCCGCAAAGGCAACCCCAAAGCCTTGAAGGACTGGCCCGACCTGCTCAAGGACGGCGTTCAAGTCATAGTGCCGAACCCGAAAACCTCGGGTAACGGTCGCTACACCTACCTCTCGGCCTGGGGTTATGTACTGAAAAACGGCGGTGACGAGAACAAAGCCAAGGACTTCGTCGGCAAACTGTTCAAGCAGGCTCCGGTGCTCGACACTGGCGGCCGCGCGGCCACCACCACCTTCATGACCAACCAGATCGGCGACGTACTGGTGACCTTCGAAAACGAAGCGGAAATGGTTGCCCGCGAATTCGGTCGCGACCAGTTTGAAGTCATTTACCCAAGCGTCTCAGCCGAAGCCGAGCCGCCGGTGAGCGTCGTGGACAAAGTCGTCGAGAAAAAAGGCACCCGCGCCGCCGCCGAGGAATACCTGAAGTACCTGTGGTCCCCGCAAGGCCAGGAAATCGCGGCGGCGAACTACCTGCGCCCGCGTGACCCGGCAGTACTGGCCAAGTACACCGATCGCTTTCCGAAAGTGGATTTTCTTTCAGTAGAGAAAACCTTCGGTGACTGGCGCACCGTGCAGAAAACTCACTTCAATGATGGTGGGGTTTTTGACCAGATCTACGGCGGCAAGTGATCGCTGAGTGGAAATGAAAAAGGCGACCTTTGAGGTCGCCTTTTTTGTGGCGATTAATCCCGCGGATCAATGTTATCCAGCGCACGATTTACCGCCAACTCGGCCAGCATGATGATCTGCGCTATTCCCAACAGGGCGTTGCGATACGGGCCAGTGATAAAGCCTGCCAGGTCATTGGCCATCACATTCGCCGATGCCAGGGATTCGCAGGCGTGGGCCAGCAAGGTTTCGGTGGCGATGTCAGGGGCGATCATGAACATGCTTTCGAGTTTGTAGGGGGTTTCAGCGTATTTAAGGGTGCTGAAGTTGAGGTAGTTTTGTTGGGCTGAATCGTCAGATTCAGTGTGCTCTTGGTCTGGCTGCGGGGGGTTGGGCGTGGGTTTGAACATGGTGAAGCTCCTTGATTAATGGAGCCGCCACTGTTCGCTGCGAAACGAGGGAGGTGGCAGCTGTACGCAGGTTCGCAGACCGGGAATCAAGGAACCCGGCAGATCCGAAGATCTCCCGCGCACAGCCGCCATAACGAAATGCAGCGGACGTAAAACGCCAACTGAACGTAACGGTGGCGCTGAGCGCCTTGATTAACCCGGGCTGCGAAACCCGATCACTGATGAGCAGTGACGGAAATCAAGCTACCGGACGTGTCCAAACCGCACAAGCCGGCGGATTCTGACGTAGTTGTAGGCAAAGGCGCAAGGCGACGTAGCCTGCTTCCTACATCCGACATCATGCGGTGTTTGTCAGACTGCCATCGCGGGCAAGCCCGGCTCCCACAGTGATCTGCGCCGTACGCAAATGCTGCGTCCACCACCAATACCCTGTGGGAACGGCGGTGCGACGATTCGACTTGCCCGCGATGGCAATCTCCCTGCCACATCGATATCGAATGTGCAGACGCCATCGCGGGCAAGCCCGGCTCCCACAGTGATATCTGCCGTACACAAATGCTGCGCACACCACCATTCCACTGTGGGAGCGAGCCTGCTCGCGATGACAATCTCCCTGTCACATCAATGTCGAATCTGCAGACGCCATCGCGAGCAGGCTCGCTCCCACAGAGATGTCCGCCGACACAAGTACTGCGAGGTCATGTTCGCTATGGCAGTACATGTAAGTAAATGTATCATCAGCATCAGTAAGGCAACCCGGCGCTCCTCAATCATTGCGCAAGGGCATGATTACTATCACTGCAAAATCGCTTCCGCCCCTCCGCCCTGCCGCTTAGCCTGCACACATTCCTCAATTGTTCACGAGACACCTCATGACTCCAGCGAACCCAGTGCCTCAGGGCACCGCGACGATGACCCGCGGCATGGTCCTGCTATTTGCCTTTTGCTGTGGCGCGATCGTGGCCAACATCTACTATGCCCAGCCGATCATTGGCCTGATTGCACCGGACATCGGCCTGACCAGCACCATGGCCAGCCTGATAGTTTCATTGACGCAGATTGGCTACGCGCTGGGGCTGTTCTTTCTGGTTCCGCTGGGTGATCTGCTGGAAAATCGGCGGTTGATGATCATCACCACACTGGTGGCCATTGCCAGCCTGCTGGGCGCGGCGTTTACCGATCAGCCGAACGTGTTCCTGCTGATCTCATTGCTGGTGGGCTTCAGTTCGGTGTCAGTGCAGATCCTGATCCCCCTCGCCGCACACCTGGCCCCGGAGGAATCCCGTGGGCGCGTGGTTGGCGGGATCATGGGCGGTTTGTTGCTGGGTATCTTGTTGGCACGGCCGGTCTCCAGTGTGATCGCGGACCACTTCGGCTGGCGTGCGATGTTCGTGATTGCCGCGGTGTTGATGGCAGCAATCAGCGTCGTATTGGCCCTGACCATTCCCAAGCGCAAGCCTGATCACAGCGCGTCCTACGGACAACTGCTTGGCTCGCTGTGGACGCTGCTGCGTCATCAGCCAGTGCTGCGTCAGCGCGCGTTCTACCAGGGCTGCATGTTTGCAACCTTCAGCCTGTTCTGGACCGCAGTGCCGCTGGAGCTGGCGCGTAATCATGGATTGTCGCAAACCCAGATCGCCATTTTCGCCCTGGTCGGTGCCATTGGCGCGATCGCGGCGCCCATCGCCGGGCGTCTGGCGGATGCCGGGCACACGCGCATCGCCTCACTGCTGGCCCTGGTGTTCGCCAGCCTGAGTTTCCTGCCGGCCTTCATCCACCCGCTCTACAGCGTCATAGGCCTGGCGGTGACCGGCGTGGTGCTGGATTTCTGCGTGCAGATGAATATGGTGCTTGGGCAACGTGCGGTGTACGCCCTGGATGCCAAGAGCCGCAGCCGCTTGAACGCCTTGTACATGACCAGCATCTTCATCGGCGGCGCCTTCGGCTCCTCCGTGGCGAGTGCGGTGTACGAACACGGCGGCTGGTTGTGGATCGTGATTGTTGGCAGCGCTTTTCCCGTTCTGGCGTTGTTGCGGTTCCTGAGTGTTTCAGAAAAACGCTCACTGGCAGCCGCGTGAAGCCCAAGTGTTGCGGGCAGGCACACCGCCGCAGTGGTTGGCATTGGAATCGGATCCCCGGCGCCAGGGATATCGGGTATCTGGTGATGCGATCCTTAACTAGCGGTATCGCATGGACGCGGTGGACTCTCCATCAACACACCTCAACAAGCACTCAACCGTATCCTCCAGCACCCCTGAGTTATCAAGCACACACAGCGCCGGATCGTGTTCTGCAAGTACCTGTTCACTGAACCGCGCATTGCGCGCCAGCCGTGCCTCGATCTCCTCGACCGATTCGCGCCCCCGAGCCAGCAAACGCTCACGCAGCACGCTCTGTTCCACGGTCAGCAACAGTACAAGCAAGTCCGGATAACGCTGCCGGGTTGCCGGCAGGTGACCGCGCGAGCCATTGACCAGGACGTTCTGCCCTGCGGCCAGCCAATCGTCGATTTCACGGGGGATGCCGTAGCACAACCCGTTGGCGCGCCAGCTCAGGGCAAACTCGCCCCGGGCCTCGAGCCGGGTGAATTGATCCAGGCTCACGCCCCGCGCCGACTCACCCAGGGCTTCAGCCGAGCGGGTAATCACCCGCTGCACGATGCGGCAGTTACGTTCGGCCAACCGCGTTCGTGCGGCATCCAGCAGGCTGTCCTTGCCCGAACCTGAAGGTCCGATGAGATAGATCAACCTGCCTGCCATCCATTCACTCTCTTCATTTTTCGCAGGATTGGGTACACGTGGGGCAATCAAGAAGGCGACCCTGAGGTCGCCTTTGCGTCACTTGAACTGCCGGCCCAAACCACTGGGCACGCCGTGGATGTCAGTGTCTTCCCATGGACCATTCGGGCTGACAGAGCGGCTCCAGCCGTTGTTCCAGCGATAATAGGTGCGCTGGCGGTAGAAGGTATTGGTCTGGTCATCGAGCACATACACGCCGAGCTTGGCATCCCAATGGCTGTTGCCACCCGGTGGCGGCGCGAAGCTCGCCGACGTGCGCGGTACTGGCTTGGCCGGTTTGGCCGGAACGTTCGGTTTGCTCGGCGCAGGTGAAGTCGAGGGGGTCGGCTTGGGCTGCGAGGGCGGGATCGGCGGCAACGGCGCGGGTTCGGGCCGCTGGACCGCACAAGCGCTTAACCCCAGGACCATACTGAGCAGGGTGATACGGGCGATGGCGGTCATAGGCGGTTCCTGTTATTTGTCCGGGCTGTCGATGGTCAGTTTTTGTGGCGCTGAGGTGCTGCTGGCCAGTGGCTGGCTGCGACCGATCCACTCGCCGGCAGTCGGTTGACCGGCACGGGAGATTCGCGCAACCAGTTGGACTTCAGGAAAGTTGGACAGTTTCAACTGCGGCATCATTGCGTCGGCATCACCCAGTTCGACGCTCGCGGGCAAGTCGGCCACAGTCAGGCGCTTGGCCGCCAACGGCGCCGGAGGGCCGGACGTTGCGCGGGCAAAAATGAACACGCTGTCACCGGGCTGTACCTTGGCCTTCAACTCGGGGGCAAGGTCCACCGTGACTTTCAGCAGTGCCGCCTTGGCGACCGGCACCTGGGCAACTTTACCGCCGCCGGCTTCGAGTTTCTCGCTGG
This sequence comes from Pseudomonas sp. TMW22090, assembly GCF_022496665.1. NCBI lineage: Bacteria > Pseudomonadati > Pseudomonadota > Gammaproteobacteria > Pseudomonadales > Pseudomonadaceae > Pseudomonas > Pseudomonas sp. TMW22090. The sequence goes on along the minus strand of NZ_SCFH01000013.1, from coordinate 124,015 downwards.
CCCGGGCAATCCCGCCTTGCAAGGCAGCACGGGAATTGTCTTCGGGGGGCAATTGCGCCAGCAGACGGTTCCAGTAATCGATGGCGTCCTGATAGCGCTCGCCCTCGAATGCCGCGATACCCAGCAGCCCCAGGCTGGTGACTTCTTTCGGATCGGCCTTCAATGCTTCGTCAGTCAAGGCCTGTACCTTGTCCGACCATTTCTTGCCGTCGGCGAAGTACTGCGCTTGCGCCCATTGGCCGAGCAGCTCTGGTTGACGACCGGCCAGCGCCACGGTTCGTTCGAACATCTTGGCCGCATCACCAGGGCGGTCCTGGGCCATATAGGTACGACCCAGGAAGTACAGGCCTTCCGCAGAATCGGGCTGAGCCGCGACCGCGCGCTCCAGGCGCGAGGTCATCTCTTCCATAGACTGCGGAGCCTGGGCGAATTCGCGGGTCAGCTCGACTTTGTCGCTGGCACCGAAGTGCAGGTACAGACCCAGGCCCAGCACCGGCACCAGAATCGCCGCCAACAGCGGCCATGGTTTGCCCAGGCGCGAAACACGCGGTGCCGCGACGCCTTCGGTATCAGCCAGCAGCTCACGGGCCGCTTCGGCACGACCGGTGTCCATTTGCGCAGCGTTGAGCACGCCCTCTTCCTGCTGAGTCTGCAACTCAGCCACGCGTTCCTGATACAACGCGACGTTCAGGGCAGTACGATCCTCTTCAAGCTGGGCGCGACGGCCGCGCAAAACAGGGATCAACAGAAAACTCAGGGCAACCAGAAGCAGCAGACCTGCAGCAAGCCAGAAATCAATCATTCTTGGTTTTATCCAACAGGTGGTCGAGGCGCTCGCGTTCATCCACGGAAAGCGAGTCCGGGCTATCGGTGCGCAGGACGCGACGACGGCGAACAATCACGGCAATGATCACAAAACCGCCCAGCAGCAAGCCGGCGGGGCCGAACCAGAGCAGTGCGGTCTTGGCATTCAGCGCGGGGTTGTAGCGGACGAAATCACCGTAGCGATCGACCATGAAGTCGATGATCTGCTGGTTGTCCTTGCCCTCGCCGAGCATGCGGAAAATCTCTTTGCGCAGATCAGCGGCGATCGGCGCGTTGGAGTCGGCGATGTCCTGGTTCTGGCACTTGGGGCACCGCAGCTCCTTGGTCAGTTCGCGAAAACGCTCGCGGTCACCTTCCTTGGCGAACTCATAGGTGTCGATGGCCGCATGAGCCATCCCGGCCATGCTCAAGCCCAGCACTGCGGCGGCAATCCAGAGCTTCATGGCTTGGCCTCGTCGACCAGCGCCTGATACTTGGCGGCCAGTTTTTTGCGCCAGACCTGTTCGTCGATGACCCCCACGAACTTGTCGCGGATGATGCCCTTGGCGTCGATGAAGAAGGTTTCCGGTGCGCCGTAGACACCGAGGTTCAGGCCCAGAGTACCTTCGTCGTCGCGGATATCCAGCTGGTACGGGTTGTGAAACTCCGCAAGCCACTTCAAGGCGTCGGCGTTGACGTCCTTGTAGTTGATGCCATAGATCACCACGCCCTTCTCGGCCAGCTTGTTCAGTACCGGGTGCTCGACGCGGCAGGAAATGCACCAGGTGCCCCACACGTTGACCAGCGCCGGCTTGCCAAGGATGTCCGCCCGGGTCAGCGTCTTGTCACCCTGCACCGCAGGCAGGGAGAACTCCGGGAACGGCTTGCCGATCATCGCCGACGGCAGCTCCGCCGGGTCCAGGTACAACCCGCGGTACAGAAAAACCGCCACCACCAGGAAAATCGCGAGCGGCAGCAACATCAACCAACGTCTCATGCAGTGGCTCCCGACATGCCCAGTGCTTCACGCACGCGGCTTTTGACCTTGACCCGATAACGCCGGTCCAGCGCCGCCAGCAATCCGCCGAAACCGGTCAGCAATCCGCCGAACCAGATCCAGCGCACGAACGGCTTGACGTGGACGCGTACGGCCCAGGCGCCATCGCCCAGAGGTTCGCCGAGGGCGACGTAGAGGTCACGGGTGAAGCCGGCATCGATCCCGGCCTCGGTCATGACCGAGTTCTGCACGGTGTACAGGCGTTTTTCCGGGTGCAGCACGCTGATTTCCTTGCCGTCCTTGATCACCCGAACGGTGCCCTTATCGGAGGTAAAGTTCGGGCCTTCGAAGTGTTTGGCACCTTCGAATACAAACTGGTAACCGCCCAGGCTCATGGATTCACCCGGCGCCAGGCGCAGGTCGCGCTCGGCACTGTTCTGGCTCGACAGGACCACGCCGAGGGCACACACGGCGATGCCCAGGTGCGCGATCTGCATGCCCCAGTAGCTGCGAGTCAGGGTCGGCAGGCCCTTGATCAGGCCCTTGTGACGAGTCTTGTCAAAGATGTCGCGCACGCCGGCCAGCAACACCCAGGCCGCCAGCATAAAGGTCGCGATCACGGCCCAATTGAAATCGCCATAAGCGACGCCAGCGATCACGGCTAAAGCAGCACTGCCCAGCAACACCGGAGTGAGCATGCCCACCAGCCATTTAACCGGGGTGTCTTTCCAGCGCACCAGCATGCCAATGGCCATGACCACCATCAGCAGTGCCATCAGCGGGATAAACAGCGCGTTGAAATACGGAGGGCCGACCGACAGCTTGGCCCCGGTCATGGCATCCAGGATCAACGGGTACAAGGTGCCGAGCAGGATCATCGAAGCCGCCACCACCAGCACCAGGTTGTTGCCCAGTAACAGGGTTTCCCGAGACCAGAGGTTGAAGCCGACCTGACTCTTCACCACCGGCGCACGCAGGGCGAACAGCGTCAGAGAACCACCGACCACGAACAGCAGGAAAATCAGGATGAACACGCCGCGCTCCGGATCAGAGGCGAACGCGTGCACCGAGGTCAGAACCCCGGAACGCACCAGAAAGGTTCCCAGCAGGCTCAGTGAGAACGCAGCGATGGCGAGCAACACGGTCCAGCTCTTGAACACGCCACGTTTTTCTGTGACGGCCAATGAGTGAATCAGTGCGGTGCCGACCAGCCAAGGCATGAAGGAGGCATTTTCCACCGGGTCCCAGAACCACCAGCCACCCCAGCCGAGCTCGTAATAGGCCCACCAGGAGCCCAGGGTGATGCCGATTCCGAGGAAGGCCCAGGCGACGATGGTCCACGGACGCGACCAGCGGGCCCACGCCGCATCAAGACGACCGCCCAGCAGCGCGGCGATGGCGAACGCAAAGGCCACGGAGAAGCCCACGTAACCCATGTACAGCATCGGCGGGTGAACGATCAGGCCGATGTCCTGCAGCAACGGGTTGAGGTCACGACCGTCGGCCGGGATTTGCGGAAGGATGCGTGCGAACGGGTTGGATGTCAGGATCAGGAACAGCAGGAAACCCGTGCTGATCATGCCCATGATCGCCAGCACCCGGGCCAGCATCACTTGCGGCAGTTGCCGCGAGAACACGGATACAGCGAAGGTCCAGCCGCCCAGGATCAATGCCCAAAGCAGCAGCGAGCCTTCGTGCGCGCCCCACACGGCGCTGAATTTGTAGTACCACGGCAACGCGCTGTTGGAGTTGCTGGCGACGTAATCCACGGAGAAGTCGTCCGCCATGAACGCATAGGTCAGGCAACCAAAGGCAAACAGCAGGAACGCGAACTGTCCCCAGGCCGCAGGTTGCGCAAGGCTCATCCACAGGCGATCGCCGCGCCAGGCGCCGAGCAAGGGCACCACCGACTGAACCAGGGCAAAACACAGCGCCAGGATCATGGCCAGGTGGCCCAGTTCCGGGATGTACAACCCGGCGCTATAGAGTCCAGCAGTCATCAGTTAGCCCTCTTTCGCAGGAGTAGGTGCCGACATGCCACTGTCTTTCAAGGCCTTGGTCACTTCCGGCGGCATGTATTTTTCATCGTGCTTGGCCAGCACTTCGTCGGCTACCACCACGCCCTCGGCATTGAGCTTGCCCAACGCCACGATCCCCTGCCCTTCACGGAACAGATCGGGAAGGATGCCGCGGTAGCTGATGGTCACGGTCTTGTTGAAATCGGTGACATTGAATTTCACGTCCAGGGAATCGCCGGAACGTTGCAGCGAACCGGCCTCGACCATGCCACCAGCGCGAATACGCGTGTCCTGCGGGGCTTCGCCGCTGGCGATCTGGGTCGGTGTGTAGAACAGGTTGATGTTCTGTTGCAGGGCGCTCAGGGCCAGGCCGACAGCAGCGCCAACCCCGACCAGGATCGCGAGAATGATGATAAGACGCTTTTTGCGCAGCGGATTCACTTGCCGTTCTCCCGGCGCAGACGACGCGCCTCTTGTTGCAGATACCGCTTGCGGGCCAGGATCGGCGCCGCCACGTTCAGGGCCAGCACTGCCAGGCAGATGCCGTAGGCTGACCAGACATACAGGCCATGATGGCCCATGGCGAGGAAGTCGCCGAATGAAGCAAAACTCATCGCGCGGCCTCCAGGCTGTGCTGCACTTCAGCTTTCACCCAACTGGCCCGGGCTTCGCGCTTGAGCACTTCGAGGCGCATGCGCAGCAACAGCACCGCGCCGAAGAAGCAGTAGAAACCCAGCACGGTCAGTAGCAGCGGCAGCCACATTTCAGCGGGCATCGCCGGCTTTTCGGTCAGGGTGAAAGTGGCGCCCTGGTGCAGGGTGTTCCACCACTCCACCGAGTACTTGATGATCGGGATATTGATCACACCGACAATCGCCAGCACCGCGCACGCCTTGGCGGCGCTCTCACGATTGCTGATGGCGTTGCCCAGCGCAATGAGACCGAAGTACAGGAACAGCAGGATCAGCATGGACGTTAGTCGCGCATCCCAGACCCACCACGAGCCCCAGGTCGGCTTGCCCCAGATCGCGCCGGTGACCAGCGCCACGGCGGTCATCCAGGCGCCGATGGGCGCTGCGCATTGCAGGGCGACGTCGGCCAGTTTCATCTTCCATACCAGCCCGACGATGCCGCACACCGCCAGCATCACATAGATCGACTGCGCCAGCATGGCAGCCGGTACATGGATATAGATGATGCGAAAGCTGTTGCCTTGCTGATAGTCGGGCGGCGCGAAGGCCAGGCCCCAGACCACGCCAATACCTATCAGCAGCAACGCCGCGATGCTCAACCACGGCAGCAGTTTGCCGCTGATGCCGTAGAACCATTTGGGTGAGCCGAGCTTATGAAACCAGGTCCAGTTCATTACTGTTTCCATCACGGTTGCTCTTCGCTATGAAGAGCCAAGGGTCTGCCTTTTTTTCAAAAGAAAACGATCAAAAAATGACCAGACCTCATTATTATTCGCCGACGCTGATCTTCAGGCCAGCAGCTATTGCAAAGGGTGTAAGGGTTATCGCCAGGGCGGTCAGGCTACCAAGCCACAACAGATAACCGGTCGCCGGCATGCCCATCAGTGCCGCCTGCAAGGCGCCACTGCCGAGAATCAATACCGGGATGTACAGCGGCAGTATCAACAGCGCCAGCAGCAAGCCACCACGCTTCAAACCCACGGTCAACGCCGCGCCCACTGCACCCAGCAGGCTCAGCACTGGTGTACCCAGCAACAAGGAAAGCAGCAACACCGGCAGACAGGCGGCAGGCAATCCGAGCATTAACGCCAGCAGTGGTGCGAGCAAAACCAGAGCCAGGCCGGAGAAGGCCCAGTGTGCCAGCACCTTGGCTAAAACCAGAAGGGCCAGGGGGTGCGACGAAAGGACCCACTGTTCAAGGGAACCATCTTCGAAATCACTGCGGAAGAGCCCGTCCAGCGAGAGCAAAACCGATAAAAGGGCTGCTACCCAGACCAGTCCCGGAGACAAGGTTTGCAACAATTGAGACTCGGGCCCGACCGCCAAAGGGAACAGTGAAACCACGATGGCGAAAAATACCAGCGGATTGGCCAGTTCGGCCGGACGACGGAACAGCAAGCGCGCTTCGCGGGCAACCAACAGGCCAAAAACACTCATACGGCCCAGTTCCCCAGATCAATGTCGCGGTAGCCGGCCGGCATACGGCTCAGCGTGTGGTGGGTCGTCAGTACGACCATGCCGCCCTGCTCACAGTGGGCCGCGAGGTGTTCCTCGAGTTGCGCCACGCCCTGTTTGTCCAGCGCGGTGAAGGGTTCATCGAGAATCCATAACGGCGGACTGTCCAGGTACAACCGCGCCAGCGCCACACGCCGCTGCTGGCCGGCGGACAGGGTGTGACAGGGCACATCCTCGAAGCCACGCAGCCCGACGGCGCCGAGCGCCTGCCAGATGGCTTCATGGGAGGCCGGTTGATGCAGGGCGCAGAGCCAGCTCAGGTTCTCTTCCGGGGTCAGCAGGTCCTTGATCCCGGCAGCATGGCCAATCCACAACAGGTTGCGTGCCAATTCGTGCCGTTGCTCGCTGAGCGGCTGGCCGTTGAGCAACACTTGACCGGCCGTCGGCTGCATCAAGCCTGACAAAAGCCGCAGCAAACTGGTCTTGCCGCTGCCGTTGGGCCCGCTGATTTGCACCATTTCGCCACTGGCCAGTCTCAATTCGAGATTTTCGAAAAGCAGCCGAAGGTCTCGCTCACAGGCAAGGGCAACGGTTTGCAGGACTGGACTGGTCAAGAGATCACGGGCCTTTACGGTTCAAGTCGGCGGTATTGCGGCCGCTAAAGAGATGCAGAATAAATGCATTGGCGGCCCGTTATGGGGAGCTGCGTCAAACAAATGCATTGTTTCGCGCGCCCCATAGACGACGGGGCGGCATTATACATGCCATCCCCTACTCTCAAGAGTGCAATTTCCTCAGGTTGTGACCGCGTATGACAGGCGAAATGAACATCCTCCCGATCTCGCAGAATGCGCCGGCCACTTCACGCCCGCAAACCGGCGGCGAACTGCTCAAGTTGCTGACACCCATGGAGGGCCTGATATCCGCCGGCCAATCCGCCAACGCCGAAGTGCTGTCACTCAAGCAGGCCGACCAGGCCTTTCAATTGCTGCTCAAGATCACCCTGGAGAACGGGCGCCAGACGACGCTCCAGGCCATCAGTGCCCAGCCTTTGCCCCAAGGCTCCAGCCTGGCAATCACACAACCCTCGGCGGGCAACCTGGCGATCACCCTGCAACAGGCCCTCGCCTCAGGCGCGGCCACCCTCACCCGCCTCGACCCGGCGCAATTGCCCGCCGGCACGCTGCTGCAAGGCAAGGTCCTGACGTCCCAGGTGCTGCCGCAGGAATCCGGCCAGCCCACCGTGTATCGCTCAATGGTCGGCCTGCTCAACACTGCTCTGAGCGGCAGTACCTTGAGCATCGACAGCCCGACCCCACTGCGCATCGGCACTCTGCTCAGCGCCCTGGTGCAAGACAGCCAGACACTCAAATTCGTCCCGCTCGGCAGCCGCTCGGAGCAACTGGCAGTAACCCAGCAACTGGCCAGCCAGCACAGCCGGCAAGGCTCCTTGGACGGCCTGCTGAAGCTTCTGCAGAACCTGCCCGCCGGGAGCCAGACCTCCAGCGACTTGCGCGCTGCTGCCGAAAAGCTGCTCGCTGGTCTGCCGGATATTCAGCAATTGAGCAGCCCGAAAGGCTTGGCGCTGGCCCTGGCGAACAGCGGCGCGTTCCTCGAATCAAAGCTCCTTGGCGGGCTGAATCCGTCGCTGGCCCCGGATATGAAAGGTGATCTGCTCAGGCTGATCGCCCAATTGAGCCCGGCACCCAACACGCACATGAACGCGATCATTGCCGCCAACACCCTGGCCCAGGCCATGCCGAGCTTCATGCGCAATGCCCTGGGCATGCTCAGCCAGGTGAGCGCCAAGCCCTCGCCGACCAGCTTTCCCCTGGCCGATCGCCTGTTGCAGAGTGCCGAAGGTGAGGATGATCTCGAACACCTGCTGCGCTTGGCGGCCGCTGCAGTATCGCGCCTGCAAAGTCACCAGCTGTCGAGCCTGGAACAGACAGGGGTGACCGCCGATGGGCGCTTGATGAGTACCTGGCAGCTGGAAATCCCGATGCGCAACCTGCAGGACATTGTGCCGCTGCAGCTCAAATTCCAGCGTGAAGACGCGCCGGAAAAAGAACAGCCAAAAGATCGTCATGAAGAACGCCCGCCCAAGCAGCAACTGTGGCGAGTGGAGTTGGCGTTCGACATGGAACCGCTGGGGCCACTTCAGGTTCAAGCCCAGCTGATCAGCGGCAGCCTGTCTGGCCAGCTGTGGGCCGAACGGCCGTACACCGCCAGCCTGATCGAAAGCAACCTGGCAGCCCTGCGGCAACAACTGCTCGATTCTGGCCTGAACGTGGGCGACATCGACTGTCACTTCGGAACCCCACCCCAAGGCCCGCAAACAAGCCTCGAACAACGCTGGGTGGATGAAAACGCATGAGCCATTCCGATACTCCACGCCAGGCCATCGCCCTCAAGTACGACGGCACCCACGCCCCGACGCTCACGGCCAAAGGCGACGATGCCCTGGCTGAAGCGATCCTGAAGATTGCCCGTGATTATGAAGTACCGATTTATGAGAACGCCGAGCTGGTGAAATTGCTGGCGCGAATGGAGTTGGGGGAGAGTATTCCGGAGGAGTTGTATCGAACGATTGCGGAGATTATTGCGTTTGCCTGGAGGCTGAAGGGTAAATTTCCGGAAGGGCAGGATCCGGATGCGCCGATGGTGGAGAAGGACGTGACTGCACGTGGGGATGATTATTGAGGAGCCGTTTGTAAAAGATCGCAGCCCCGTTTCACTCGACAGCTCCTACAGTGGAACGCGTACCGTCCCGTAGGAGCTGTCGAGTGAAACGAGGCTGCGATCTTTTGATCTATCAGCTCTTGTGCAACTTGCGCATCAACTCCGCCTCGGCCTGGGTCAGGCCACAGGACGCCGTCAGCTCTTCGGCGCTGGCGCCCATGCCCACCAGGCGCGCTGCCTGGGCAAAAGACAGGCTCGACGGGTCACGTTGCTCAAGCGCCACCAGCTTGTCCGGTATTGGCCCGACTACCGCGCGCAGTTCCTGCAGCTCCTGGCCCATGCGCACGTTACCGTCCTGGTAGTTCTCAACGCGTCGGGTCAGGTCCTTGATCCGCTGATCGCGCAGCGCGTCGCCCTCGACCTGTTTAGCGGCGAGCTGTTTTTGCGCACGGACGTACGCCAGGAACATTGCCAGGGTGCCTGCCCACAAAAGGAACAGGACAATGACCGCGACCTCAAGAATCAATCAGATGTTCTCCAGGTCCGACCATTCTTCTTCGCTCATCATCTTGTCCAGCTCGACCAGGATCAGCAGTTCGTTGTTCTTGTTGCACACGCCCTGAATGAACTTGGCGGACTCTTCGTTCCCCACGTTTGGCGCGGTTTCGATTTCCGACTGACGCAGGTAAACCACTTCCGCGACGCTGTCGACCATGATCCCGACCACTTGCTTGTCGGCTTCGATGATGACGATGCGCGTGTTGTCGCTGATCTCGGCGTTCATCAGGCCGAAGCGCTGACGGGTGTCGATCACGGTGACGACATTACCACGCAGGTTAATGATGCCGAGCACGTAGCTTGGCGCACCCGGAACCGGAGCGATCTCGGTGTAGCGCAGTACTTCCTGGACGCGCATCACGTTGATGCCGTAGGTTTCATTGTCCAGTTTGAAGGTTACCCATTGCAGGATCGGATCTTCAGAACCCTTTGCCGCCGTCGCCTTGTCATTCATACCCTGACCCCTCAAAAAACCGCCGTTGGCGGTGTGCGTTCGGTGCAGCGGCCCTCGGTAGGTCGCTGCCTGTTTGTCATGTCGGTGTGTGGGCTGGCTTTTTGCTGCCCATGTGCCTTGCCCCGCCGCTGGCGATCAACTCCGCCAACTCGGCAACATCAAGCAACGCACACATGTGTTCAATCACGGTACCGGCCAGCCAGGGGCGTTGGCCCCGCTGGCTGCGCCATTTGATTTCGTTCGGGTCCAGGCGCAGGGAGCGGCTGACCTGATGCACCGCCAGCCCCCATTCGTAACCCTGGACCGAAATCACGTATTGCAGGCCCTGGCGAAAATCGTCGCGGTAGCGGTCGGGCATGACCCAGCGCGCGGTATCGAGGACTTTCAGGTTACCGGCCTGGCTCGGCAGAATCCCGAGGAACCAATCCGGCTGGCCGAACAAGGGTGTCAGCTCATGACCTTCCAGCGAGTAGATCGAGCCCAGGCACACCAGCGGCACCGCCAGGGTCAACCCGGCCACATCGAACAACAGGCATTCGAAGGGCTCGGCGGCCCAGGCGGGCCTGCCGTTGCTGTCCACCGGCGGCAGCCTGTTACCGGGCGGCAGGTGGACTTCGAAAACCGGTGGAACCAGGGCCTGAGGCAGCGGCGCGATGGTCGACACGGGTGCCAGGGCCGGCGCAGGTGCTTCTACCAGCACTACCCTGGCCTGCTCAACCTGAACCTCTTCAACCGCAGCCACTACCGGAGCAACAACCGCCTCTGGCTTACGCGCATCCCGGACCTGCTCTTCAAGCACTGCCGCCTGGAAATCGTCCAGAGTAGCTTCGGCTTCGACCGCTTCAACAGGCGCTTGAACTTCAACCGGCAGGTCTTCGGTCGCGTCCATCAGCAGGCTGTCCAGGTAGGACTGCAACGCCAGTTGCGGACGTGACGTGATCTTGACCGGCCGATTCACTGACACACCTCCACCGTAGGAGCTGCCGCAGGCTGCGATTTTTTGATCTGGTTTTTTTCGAGGACGCCGCCAAGAAGGATCAAAAGATCGCAGCCTGCGGCAGCTCCTACGGAGGCAGGTTTCGATCTGCTGATCTGGTTTTTTTCAAGGATGCCGCCAGGCAAGATCAAAAGATCGCAGCCTGCGGCGGCTCCTGCGGGGATCGGGTTCATCTAGGCCACCGCCGGGACAAGCTGCTGCTCCAGCAAATGCTTGAGCAACGAGCGATACGCCAATACACCGCGGCTCTTGCCATCGAACTGCGACGGCGTGAGACCGGCACGGCTAGCATCGCGCAGGCGCGTGTCGACCGGGATATAACCCTGCCAGGTTTCTTCCGGGAACATGTCGCGCACCACCCGCAGCGTGCCAATGGACGCCTGGGTCCGTCGGTCGAACAGGGTCGGCACGATGCTGAACGGCAGCGGCTGTTTGCGCGAACGGTTGATCATCGCCAGGGTGTTGACCATGCGTTCCAGGCCCTTGACGGCCAAATGCTCGGTCTGCACCGGGATCACCAACTGCTGGCTCGCGGCGAGGGCGTTAACCATCAGCACCCCCAGCAGCGGCGGGCTGTCGATGACCGCGTAATCGAAGTCTTGCCACAACTGCGCCAGACTCTTGGCGATCACCAGGCCCAGGCCACTCTGGCCCGGCGACTGCCGTTCCAGGGTGGCCAGCGCGGTGCTCGAAGGCAGCAGCGAGATGCTCTCATGGCTGGTGGGCAACAACAGTTGACCCGGCAACCCGGCGGGGACGCTGCCCTTGTGCAGGAACAGGTCGTAGCTGCTGTGCTCCAGGGCGTCGGGGTCATACCCGAAATAGCTGGTCATGGAGCCGTGGGGATCGAGGTCGACCACGACCACGCGCTTGCCCGCCTCGGCCAGCAACCCGGCTAAAGCGATGGAGGATGTGGTTTTACCAACACCACCCTTTTGATTGGCGACTGCCCAGACTCTCATTCGAATGATTCCTCCCGGTCGAAATGCCGACCGAGAAATAGCTCAGCGTGTTAATGCGGGTGACGGAGAATTGACGGCGCTCTCTCGTCCCGGCGGCTTGACCGGTGCAGGTGCAGTTTGTGTGCCAGCACGCTTCAATGCAGCGTCCGGTTGTGCATTGGCGGTACCGGTGCCTGTCAGGCTGCGCCGCACATCCAGGTTTCGTGACACCACCAGCACCACGCGCCGGTTGCGCGCACGGCCTTCAGCGGTGGCGTTATTGGCCACCGGCTGGAACTCGCCATAACCCACCGACGCCAGACGCCCCGGGTTCACTCCCTGCATCGCCAGCATGCGCACGATGCTCGCCGAGCGGGCAGAAGACAGCTCCCAGTTGGTGGGGTATTGCGCGGTGCGAATCGGTTGATCGTCGGTAAAGCCTTCGACATGGATGGGGTTGTCGAACGGCTTCAGGATGGCCGCGACCTTGTCGATGATGTTAAAGGCGATGTCGCTGGGCATGGCGTCGCCGCTGCCGAACAACAGGCTGGAATTGAGTTCGATCTCCACCCACAACTCGTTGCCACGCACGGTCATCTGGTTGGAGCTGATCAGGTCGCCGAAGGCGGCACTGATATCATCGGCAATGCTTTGCAGAGGGTTGTCACCCGCCTGCGCGATGCCGGCGTCGACCTGCTCGCTGTCCTTGACCAGAGGCTTGGCGGGGGTCACGGTCTTGGGGCGTTCATCGCCGATGGGGATGGGTTTCAGCGCTCGATCGGAGTCGTTGAACACGCCGATCAGCGCCTCGGAAATCACCTTGTACTTGCCTTCGTTGATCGACGAGATCGAGTACATCACCACGAAAAACGCGAACAGCAGCGTGATGAAGTCGGCGTAGGAAACCAGCCAGCGCTCATGGTTCACATGTTCTTCAGGTTGCCGGCGACGTGCCATTTTCCATAACCCCCATCAATCCATGAAGCCCTGGAGCTTCAACTCGATAGAGCGAGGGTTTTCACCTTCGGCGATCGACAGAATGCCTTCGAGCAACATTTCGCGATAACGCGACTGCCGCAGGGCGATGGCCTTGAGTTTGGCCGCGATGGGCAACAGCACCAGGTTGGCGCTGGCCACGCCGTAGATAGTGGCGACGAACGCCACGGCAATGCCGCTGCCCAGTTGCGACGGATCGGCCAGATTGCCCATGACGTGAATCAGGCCCATTACCGCACCGATGATGCCGATGGTCGGCGCGTAGCCGCCCATGCTTTCAAAGACTTTGGCCGCCTCGATGTCCCGGCTTTCCTGAGTATAGAAATCCACCTCGAGGATGCTGCGGATAGCCTCCGGCTCAGCACCGTCCACCAGGAGTTGCAAGCCCTTGCGCGAGTAGTTGTCGGGTTCGGCGTCGGCCACCCCTTCCAGGCCCAGCAGGCCTTCCTTGCGGGCGGTGAGGCTCCAGTTGACCACGCGATCGACGCCACCGGCCAGGTCGACCCGCGGCGGAAACAGAATCCATACCAGGATTTGCATCGCGCGCTTGAAGGCGCTCATCGGCGACTGCAGCAGCGCCGCACCGACGGTACCGCCGATAACGATCAGTGCCGCCGGACCGTTCGCCAGTGCGCCGAGGTGACCACCTTCCAGGTAGTTGCCGCCGATGATGGCGACGAACGCCATGATGATCCCGATGAGGCTCAGTACATCCATCAGACACACGCCTCGACCAGGTGCCTGCCTATTTCGTCCAGGCTATACACCGCGTCAGCGAGCTCGGCCTTGACGATGGCCATGGGCATTCCGTAGATCACGCAGCTGGCTTCATCCTGGGCCCAGATGGTGCTGCCGCCCTGTTTGAGCAGGCGCGCGCCTTCGCGGCCGTCGGCCCCCATACCGGTCAGCACCACCGCCAGAACTTTGTCACCGTAGGATTTGGCTGCCGAACCGAAGGTGATGTCTACGCACGGCTTGTAGTTGAGGCGCTCGTCGCCTGGCAGAATCTTCACCGCACCACGACCGTCGATCATCATCTGCTTGCCGCCCGGCGCCAGCAGCGCCAGGCCCGGACGCAGGATGTCGCCGTCTTCGGCTTCCTTGACGTGGATGCGGCAGAGTTTGTCCAGGCGTTCGGCAAAGGCCTTGGTAAACGCCGCCGGCATGTGCTGCACCAGCACGATGGGCGCCGGGAAATTCGCAGGCAACTGGGTCAGTACCCGCTGCAGCGCGACCGGGCCGCCGGTGGACGTACCGATTGCCACCAGCTTGTAGCCCTTGCGCTTGGGGACGGGCGACGACGGGGCCGGGGCCGGGGCCGGCGCGCGCGAGGCAATCGGTGCCGGTGCCGCACGCGCAGGCGCACTGCTGCTGTAACTGCCAATGCTCGACGGAGCGGGCGCAGGTGCGGCTATGGGCGCGGCAACGGGGGCCGGTGCACTGTAGGCACTGGCACGCCGATTACTGCGCGAGAGGGTATGGATCTTCTCGCACAGCAGTTGCTTGACCTTGTCCGGGTTACGCGAGATGTCTTCGAAATTCTTCGGCAGGAAATCCACCGCACCAGCGTCCAGCGCATCCAGGGTGACCCGGGCGCCTTCGTGCGTCAGCGAGGAGAACATCAATACCGGGGTCGGGCAGCGCTGCATGATGTGCCGCACCGCCGTGATGCCGTCCATCATGGGCATCTCGTAGTCCATGGTGATCACATCCGGCTTGAGGGCCAGCGCCTGGTCGATCGCCTCTTTGCCGTTGGTCGCGGTACCGACGACCTGGATGTTCGGATCCGCCGAAAGAATTTCCGAGACGCGGCGACGGAAAAAACCCGAATCGTCCACCACCAGGACCTTGACTGCCATAAACACTCCGTTAGATGGAGCGCAGGCGCGATCGCCCCGCTCCACCAGAATCAAATACGCCGGGTGGCGTAACGCTTGAGCATGCTCGGAACATCGAGAATCAGCGCAATACGGCCATCACCGGTGATGGTGGCGCCCGACATGCCCGGGGTTCCCTGGAGCATCTTGCCCAATGGCTTGATGACCACTTCTTCCTGGCCTACCAGTTGATCGACGACGAAGCCGATCCGCTGGGTGCCCACCGAAAGGATCACCACATGGCCTTCACGCTGCTCTTCATGAGCGGCGGAAGCGACCAGCCAGCGCTTGAGGTAGAACAGTGGCAACGCCTTGTCGCGCACGATCACGACTTCCTGGCCATCGACCACGTTGGTGCGCGACAGGTCGAGGTGGAAGATCTCGTTGACGTTCACCAGCGGGAACGCGAACGCCTGGTTGCCGAGCATGACCATCAGCGTCGGCATGATCGCCAGGGTCAACGGCACCTTGATGACGATCTTCGAGCCCTGGCCCTTGGCCGAGTAGATGTTGATCGAGCCGTTGAGCTGGGAGATCTTGGTTTTCACCACGTCCATGCCCACGCCACGCCCGGACACGTCGGAGATCTCGGTCTTGGTCGAGAAGCCCGGGGCAAAAATCAGGTTGTAGCACTCGGTGTCGCTCAGGCGATCGGCGGCGTCCTTGTCCATGACCCCGCGTTTGACCGCGATGGCGCGAAGGATGTTGGGGTCCATGCCTTTGCCGTCATCGGAAATCGACAACAGGATGTGGTCGCCTTCCTGCTCGGCCGCAAGAATGACCTTGCCACCACGGGACTTGCCCGCGGCTTCGCGCTCTTCCGGCGACTCGATACCGTGGTCGACGGCGTTGCGTACCAAGTGGACCAGCGGGTCGGCCAGGGCCTCGACGAGGTTCTTGTCGAGGTCGGTTTCTTCGCCGACCAGTTCCAGGTTGATCTCTTTCTTGAGCTGGCGAGCCAGGTCGCGAACCAGGCGCGGGAAACGCCCGAAGACCTTCTTGATTGGCTGCATGCGGGTCTTCATCACCGCGGTTTGCAGGTCCGCCGTGACCACGTCGAGGTTGGACACGGCCTTGGACATGGCCTCGTCGGCGCTGTTGGCACCCAGGCGCACCAGGCGGTTACGCACCAGCACCAGTTCGCCGACCATGTTCATGATTTCGTCGAGGCGCGCGGTATCGACCCGCACGGTAGTCTCGGCTTCGGTGGCCGGCTTTTCCGCCGGCGGCGTGGCCGGTGCGCGAGCCGGGGCAGGCCTGGCGGCTTCGGCTTTTGGCTCAGGGGCTTTCGCCACCGGCTTGGGCGCTACGGCCTTGGCTACTGGCGCGGCTACAGCAGCGCTGGCAGCGACCGTAGCCGTGCCGACTTCGGAGAACTTGCCTTTACCGTGCAATTCGTCGAGCAGCGCTTCGAATTCGTGATCGGAGATCAGGTCGCTGCCCACTGCGGCGGCGACTGGTGCTGCCGCTACGGGCGCCGACGCAATCGCCGACTCCAGCGCTTCGACGGCGAAGTTACCCTTGCCGTGGAGCTGATCGAGCAGTGCTTCGAATTCTTCGTCGGTGATGTCCGAGCTGTCGCCTGCGGCCTTGGGTGCAGCCGGTGCGGCAGGTGCCGCCGGGGCAACCACGGCGTCAATGGCGAACTGGCCTTTACCGTGCAACTGATCGAGCAACGACTCGAACTCGTCGTCGGTGATTTCGTCGCTGGCTGCAGCCGTGGTGCTGACGGGTGCTGGTGCGACAGGTGCCGCTTCGGCCTGGGCCTTGACGGCGTTCAACGAGTCCAGCAGTTGTTCGAATTCGTTGTCGGTGATGTCACCCGATGTGCTTTCTGCCTCTGGCGCCACTTCGGCAACCGGTGCGGCTTCGTCGGCCGATTGCGGCTCGGCCAGACGGGCCAGGGCTGCCAGCAACTCAGGCGTGGCCGCCGTGATCGGGCTGCGCTCGCGGACTTCGGTGAACATGCCGTTCACCGCGTCCAGTGCTTCGAGAACCACGTCCATCAGTTCCGAGTCGACGCGACGCTCACCCTTGCGCAGGATGTCGAACACGTTCTCGGCGATGTGACAGCACTCCACCAGCTCGTTGAGCTGGAGGAAGCCGGCGCCCCCTTTTACAGTGTGAAAACCGCGAAAAATTGCATTGAGCAAATCCGCATCATCCGGTCGGCTTTCCAGCTCGACCAGCTGTTCGGACAGTTGCTCTAGAATCTCGCCGGCCTCAACCAGGAAATCCTGAAGGATCTCTTCATCGGCGCCGAAGCTCATTAATGGGGTGCTCCTACAGGTCTAAAATCCAAGGCTGGATAGCAAATCGTCCACATCGTCCTGACCGGACACAACGTCTTCTCTTTTATCGGCATGAATCTGCGGACCTTCACCCTGAGAGAGATGTTTTTGTGGATCTTTTTCCGCGAGCATCGCTTGACGGTCATGTTCGATGCCCGCAAAGCGGTCCACCTGACTGGCCATCAGCACGAGCTTGAGCAGATTGCTTTCAACTTCGGTGACCAATTGAGTCACGCGCTTGATTACCTGGCCGGTGAGGTCCTGGTAATCCTGAGCGAGCAGAATGTCGTTGAGGTTGCCCGCCACCACGCGATTGTCTTCGCTGCTGCGTGTCAGGAAACCGTCGACCCGCCGGGCCAGCTCGCGGAACTCTTCGGCCCCGACTTCGCGGCGCATGAACCGTCCCCAGTCCGTGCTCAAGGCCTCGGCTTCCTGGCTCAGGCTGTTGACCAGCGGCGTGGCGTTTTCCACCAGGTCCATGGTGCGGTTGGCGGCGGCTTCGGTGAGCTTGACCACGTACCCCAGGCGCTCGGCAGCGTCCGTGATCTGCGAAACCTCCTCGGCTTGCGGCATATTCGGATCAATCTGGAAATTGACGATCGCGCTATGCAGCTCGCGGGTGAGCTTGCCCACCTCCTGGTACAGGCCACGATCACGGGTCTGGTTGAGCTCATGGATCAGTTGCACGGCGTCGCCGAACTTGCCTTTTTCAAGGCTCTCGACCAATTCGACGGCGTGTTTTTTCAGGGTCGATTCGAAATCGCCCTGTGAAATTTCTTTTTGCTCCATAGCTCCCCCGTGGCGCAGTGACTCAGCCGATGCGTTCGAAAATCTTTTCGATTTTTTCTTTCAACGCCTGGGCCGTGAAGGGCTTGACCACATAGCCGTTAACACCGGCCTGGGCTGCTTCGATGATTTGCTCGCGCTTGGCTTCGGCGGTCACCATCAGCACTGGCAGGTGCTTGAGCTTTTCGTCGGCGCGCACGTGGCGCAGCAGATCGATGCCGGTCATGCCGGGCATGTTCCAGTCCGTTACCAGAAAGTCGATGCTGCCGCTGTTGAGGACCGGAATGGCCGTAGTGCCGTCATCCGCCTCGACCGTGTTGGTGAACCCAAGGTCACGCAACAGGTTTTTTATGATCCGCCGCATCGTTGAGAAGTCATCAACGATGAGGATTTTCATGTTCTTGTCCAATTCGACCTCCAAGCAGTCTTAAACGCGCCCAGCACCTGGACACGCCATTTCATTCAATCCGGCAAAGCACTCGATGACTGTCTGGAGCACAACAGATCGCGACCGGCGCGTTTAACACCCGCCAGCCCGTTCGCAGTGTCCCCACACTGCCTTCAGCGCGCTCGCCACTCCCCCAAACGCCCCCGCAAACGGGCCGCGCACTGGCTGTGTAACTGGCTGACCCGCGATTCGCTGACACCCAGGACCTCACCGATTTCCTTGAGGTTCAGCTCTTCGTCGTAGTACAGCGCCAACACCAGTCGCTCACGCTCCGGCAAATTGGCAATCGCGTCCGCCAGCGCGGCCTGGAAGCGTTCATCTTCCAGGTCACGCGACGGCTCCGTATGAGCACTTGCGCCATCCTCGTGCAGCCCTTCGTGTTCGCCGTCCTGCAACAGGTCGTCGAAACTGAAGAGGCGGCTGCCCAGGGTGTCGTTCAAAATCCCGTAATAATCGTCAAGACTCAATTGGAGTTCGGCCGCAACTTCGTGATCTTTAGCGTCGCGACCTGTTTTAGCTTCAATCGAGCGAATTGCGTCGCTGACCATTCGGGTATTGCGGTGGACCGAACGTGGCGCCCAGTCCCCCTTGCGCACTTCATCGAGCATCGCGCCGCGGATTCGAATGCCCGCGTACGTCTCGAAACTCGCGCCTTTGCTGGCGTCGTATTTGGTGGATACTTCAAGCAGGCCGATCATCCCGGCCTGGATCAGGTCTTCGACCTGGACACTGGCCGGCAAACGCGCCAGCAGGTGGTAGGCAATCCGTTTTACCAGTGGCGCGTAACGCTCGATCAGCTCGCACTGCGCATCGCGGGCCGATTTCTTGTAGAGGTTATAGCCACTGGCGGTCATAGCACCGGTCCTGCCGTTTGTTGTACGAGGCGCTCGACGAAAAATTCCAGGTGCCCGCGCGGGTTCGCCGGCAGCGGCCAGGTATCGACCTTCTGCGCGATCGCCTTGAACGCCAGCGAACATTTGGAACGCGGGAACGCTTCGTAAACCGCACGCTGTTTTTGCACGGCCTTGCGCACGCTTTCGTCGTACGGCACCGCGCCGACGTATTGCAGGGCGACGTCGAGGAAGCGGTCCGTGACCTTGGTCAACTTGGCGAACAGGTTGCGCCCTTCCTGCGGGCTCTGGGCCATGTTGGCCAGGACGCGGAAGCGGTTCATGCCGTAGTCGCGGTTGAGCAACTTGATCAACGCATAGGCGTCGGTGATCGAGGTCGGCTCGTCGCACACCACCAGCAGGACTTCCTGGGCGGCGCGGACAAAGCTGACCACCGAATCACCAATGCCCGCAGCCGTGTCGATCACCAGCACATCGAGGTTATCGCCGATGTCGCTGAAGGCCTGGATCAGGCCGGCGTGTTGAGCCGGTGTCAGGTGCACCATGCTCTGGGTGCCGGACGCGGCCGGCACGATACGAATGCCGCCCGGGCCTTGCAACAGAACGTCGCGCAGCTCACAGCGGCCTTCGATCACGTCGGCCAGGGTACGTTTGGGTGTCAGCCCCAAAAGGACGTCGACGTTCGCCAGCCCAAGGTCGGCGTCCAGAAGCATGACGCGCCGTCCGAGTTCAGCCAAAGCCAGCGACAAGTTCACTGACACGTTAGTTTTGCCGACGCCACCTTTGCCGCCGGTCACCGCGATCACCTGTACGGGATGCATGCTGCCCATGTTATTTCTTTACCTTGTCTTGCATAGACGGAGGCCACATTACTGGCTGCGCGTTCATCATCTGAACAATGCATGGCAGACCATCGATGTAGGTACAAAAACGATTCATTAATACCTCAGCCAACCTGCTTGGTGGGACTGTGGTAAATATCAGCGAACATGTCAGCCATGGCTTCTTCGCTGGGTTCTTCCTGCATTTGCACGCTGACTGCGCGACTGACCAACTGATGACGCCGCGGCAGATGCAAGTCATCCGGGATCCGTGGCCCATCGGTCAGGTAGGCCACCGGCAGTTCATGACTGATCGCCAGGCTCAACACCTCGCCCAGACTGGCCGATTCATCCAGTTTAGTCAGGATGCAGCCGGCGAGCCCGCAGCGCTTGTAACTGTGATAAGCGGCGGTTAGAACCTGTTTCTGGCTGGTGGTTGCCAGGACCAGGTAATTTTTTGACTTGATGCCACGTCCGGCCAGGCTTTCCAGCTGCATGCGCAGTGCCGGATCGCTGGCCTGCAGGCCGGCGGTATCGATCAAGACCACACGCTTGCGCAACAAAGGCTCCAGCGCCTGCACCAGCGACTGCCCCGGGTCGACATGAGTCACCGGCACATTGAGGATGCGGCCCAGGGTCTTGAGCTGTTCCTGGGCGCCGATCCGGTAGCTGTCCATGCTCACCAGCGCAATATTCTGCGCGCCGTACTTGAGCACGTAGCGGGCAGCGAGCTTGGCCAGGGTGGTGGTCTTGCCCATGCCGGCAGGGCCGACCATGGCAATCACGCCACCCTCTTCCAGGGGTTCGATTTCCGGTGTGGCGATCATCCGCGCCAGGTGCGCCAGGAGCATGCGCCAGGCCTGGCGAGGCTCGTCAATGTCGCTGATCATTGCCAGCAGGTCACGCGACAGCGGACCGGACAGGCCAATGCGTTGCAGCCGGCGCCACAGGTTGGCCTGGGCCGGGCGGCTGCCTTGCAGCTGATTCCACGCCAGGGAGCCCAACTGCACTTCCATCAGTTCGCGCAGGCTGTTGAGTTCAAAGCGCATCGAGTCGAATGCACGCGGATCGACACCGCCGGTGGCAGCGGGCGCCGGCGCCGGGCGTGCAGGCTCGGTGTAGGTGGGTTCGACCAGCGGTTCGGCGGCAGTCAGGGGCAAGCCGGCGAACAGCTGGCGATTGGTCGCCTTATCGCTCTCGCCTTCGCTACGCAGGCTCAGTTCGGCCTGGGCAGTGACGATCCGCGACTGGGTCTTGCGCAATTCGTCCTCGAGTTCCATGTTCGGAACCCGCGGTGCCAGCGCCGACAGCTTGTAATCGAGGGCAGCCGTCAGCTCCACGCCGCCGGCGATTCGGCGGTTGCCGATGATCGCGGCATCGGCGCCCAGCTCGTCACGAACCAGTTTCATGGCCTGACGCATATCGGCGGCGAAAAAACGCTTAACTTGCATAAACCACTACCTCAGCCGTTGGGCCCTACTGTCGCAACGATGGTCACTTGCTTGTTGTCAGGGATTTCCTGATACGCCAACACGTGCAAACCCGGGACTGCCAGCCGACCGAACCGCGAGAGCATCGCGCGAACCGGACCGGCCACCAGCAGAATCACCGGTTGACCTTGCATTTCCTGACGCTGCGCGGCATCGATCAACGAGCGCTGCAGCTTCTCAGCCATGCTTGGCTCCAGCAGGACGCCCTCTTCCGAGCCTTGTCCCGCCTTCTGCAGACTATTGAGCAATATCTGTTCCAACCTTGGCTCCAGCGTGATAACTGGCAGCTCGGAGTCAGTACCTACAATGCTTTGGACGATTGCGCGGGATACGCCGACCCGCACGGCGGCCACCAGCGCGGCGGTATCTTGACTCTTGGCCGCGTTGTTCGCGATGGCCTCGGCGATGCTGCGAATGTCCCGAACCGGCACTTGTTCGGCGAGCAAAGCCTGCAGCACCTTGAGCAACTGCGACAGCGACACCACGCCCGGCACCAGCTCTTCTGCCAGCTTGGGCGAGCTTTTGGCCAGCAATTGCATGAGTTGCTGCACTTCTTCGTGCCCGATCAGCTCGCTGGAGTGCTTGTACAGAATCTGGTTCAAGTGAGTGGCCACTACTGTACTGGCATCGACCACAGTGTATCCCAGTGACTGCGCCTGGGCACGCTGGCTGACTTCGATCCAGACCGCCTCCAGACCAAAAGCCGGATCTTTGGCGGTGATGCCGTTGAGCGTGCCGTAGACCTGCCCCGGGTTGATCGCCAGTTCGCGGTCCGGGTAAATCTCCGCCTCGGCCAGGATCACGCCCATCAGGGTCAGGCGATAGGCACTCGGCGCCAGGTCGAGGTTGTCACGAATGTGCACAGTGGGCATCAGGAAACCCAGGTCCTGGGACAGCTTCTTGCGCACGCCCTTGATCCGCGCGAGCAACTGCCCACCCTGATTGCGGTCGACCAGCGGAATCAGGCGATAGCCCACTTCCAGGCCAATCATGTCGATCGGCGTCACGTCGTCCCAGCCCAGCTCCTTGGTTTCCTGGGCGCGGGCCGGCGACGGCAGCAGTTCCTGTTGGCGCTTGACCTCTTCCAGGGCCTGCACCTTGACGCCGTTCTGCTTCTTCCAGAACAGGTAGGCACCACCTGCCGCCAGCGCCGCCATGCTCAGGAAGGAAAAGTGCGGCATGCCGGGCACCAGCCCCATCACCGCCATCAAGCCGGCGGCCACGGCCAGGGCCTTGGGCGAGGCGAACATCTGGCGATTGATCTGTTTGCCCATGTCTTCCGAACCGGAAGCACGCGTCACCATGATTGCCGCTGCGGTGGACAACAGCAGTGATGGCAATTGCGCCACCAAACCGTCACCGATGGTCAGCAGCGCGTACACCTTACCGGCGTCGCCAAACGTCATGCCGTGCTGGAAGATACCCACCGCCATGCCGCCGATCAGGTTGATAAACAGAATCAACAGGCCGGCAATGGCGTCACCGCGCACAAACTTGCTGGCACCGTCCATCGAACCGTAGAACTCGGCTTCCTGGGCCACTTCCGAACGGCGCGCCTTGGCCTGGTTCTGGTCGATCAAACCGGCATTGAGGTCGGCGTCGATCGCCATCTGCTTGCCGGGCATCGCATCGAGGGTGAAACGTGCGCTCACCTCGGAAATCCGTCCGGCACCCTTGGTCACCACGACGAAGTTGATGATCATCAGGATCGCGAACACCACGATACCGACCACGTAGTTGCCGCCGATCACCACCTCACCGAAGGCCTGGATTACCTTGCCCGCAGCGGCGTGACCGTCCTGGCCGTGGAGCATCACCACGCGTGTGGAGGCCACGTTCAACGCCAGCCGTAGCAGCGTCGCCACCAGCAGGATGGTGGGGAACACCGCAAAATCCAGCGGCCGCAACGCGTAGACGCACACCAGCAGGACCACGATGGACAACGCAATGTTGAACGTGAAGAACACGTCCAGCAGGAACGGCGGCATCGGCAACATCATCATCGCCAGCATGACCAGCAGCAACAACGGCACGCCCAGATTGCCCCGACTTAAGTCGGCAACGTTTGTGCGAGCACTGTTGAATAACTGAGAGCGATCCACCGATTTTCCCCGTTCCTGTAAAGCAAACTTTTGACGCCAGAAGCAGGCGCAAAGCCGCTATTGCAAGAAACCTTCCAACTTTCGCGGAGTGTTGAAACAGAGGGGTTAATTCAGGAATTGTGGTGTTGCCTGGCGGGCCTCATCGCGGGCAAGCCCGCTCCCACAGGTTGTGTGTCGACGGGTGATCTTGCGGTTATTCCTGCTCCTGTGGGGGCCGGCATCACCGGCACACAACTCAAGAATCGCGCCGCAGGTCCGGCGGAATCGGCAAGTCATCCTTGAGCGGGTCCGGGCGCTTGCCCCTGCCTGCCTTGTATTGGCGAATCTGATAGACATACGCCAGTACCTGGGCAACGGCCAGGTACAAGCCACCGGGTATTTCCTGGTCCAGCTCCGTGGAGTAGTAGATCGACCGCGCCAACGCCGGCGATTCCAGCAGCAGCACATTATTCGCCACGGCAATTTCACGCATCTTCAACGCCAGGAAATCGCTGCCCTTGGCCACCAGCATCGGCGCCCCGCCCTTGTCCGGGTCGTACTTGAGCGCCACGGCGTAGTGAGTCGGGTTGGTGATGACCACGTCGGCATCAGGAATGGCCGCCATCATCCGGCGCTGGGACATGTCGCGCTGCAGTTGCCGAATGCGCTGCTTGACCTCCGGTCGCCCTTCCTGGTCCTTGTGCTCGTCGCGCACCTCCTGCTTGGTCATCTTCAGCTTCTTGGCGCTTTCCCACAGCTGCACCGGCACGTCCACGGCGGCGATGATGATCAGGCCGCAAGCCATCCACAACGAGCTCCAGCCGACCACCTGCAGGCTGTGGATGATCGCCATGTCCAGCGGTTCGTGGGCGATGCGCAAGAGGTCGTCGATGTCCGCGGACAACACGGCCAGGGCCACGAACAGGATGATAAAGAACTTGGCCAGGGCCTTGAGCAGCTCTACCACGGCCTTCGAGGAGAACATGCGCTTGAGCCCGGCGCCGGGGTTCATGCGGCTGAACTTGGGCGCCATGGTGCCGGCGGAGAACAGCCAGCCGCCCAGGGAAATCGGGCCGATCAGGGCCGCGAGCAACAGCGTGATCATCACCGGCTGGATGGCCAGCAAGGCGATCAGCCCTGAATGCAGGAGGAAGGTCCCCATGGACCGCTGGTCGAGGATGACTTCGCGCGACAGCGAGAAATTCATGCGCATCAGGTCCATCATTTCCTGGGCGAGCGCCCCGCCGAAGATCAGCAGCGCGGCCGAACCGGCGAGCATGATGGCCAGGGTGTTGAGCTCTTTGGAACGGGCGATCTCGCCCTTCTCCCGGGCGTCCTTTTTCTTTTTCTCCGTGGGATCTTCTGTCTTGTCCTGACCGCTCTCGCTCTCTGCCATGGCTCAGCGCGCCCGTGCCAGTTCGCGCAACCACTGCAGGGCCTCGGAGGCCAGTGGTTGATACTGATTGATGATGTCGGCGAGCCCGACCCAGACGATGAACAGCCCGAGCACCAGGGTCAGCGGGAAGCCGATGGAGAAGATGTTGAGCTGCGGCGCGGCCCGGGTCATCACGCCAAACGCGATGTTGACCACCAGCAGCGCCGTGATCGCCGGCAATACCAGCAGCAATGCGGCCCCCAGGACCCAACCCAGCTTGCCCGCCAGCTCCCAGAAATGCGTAACCATCAGGCCACTGCCGACGGGCAAGGTGGTGAAGCTTTCGGTGAGGATTTCGAACACCACCAGATGGCCGTTCATGGACAGAAACAGCAGCGTGACCAGCATGGTGAAGAACTGCCCGATCACCGCCACCGAAACGCCGTTGGTGGGGTCGACCATCGAGGCGAAGCCCATGCCCATCTGAATCGAGACGATCTGCCCGGCGATCACGAATGCCTGGAAAAACAGCTGCAAGGCAAAGCCCAGGATCGCCCCGATGAGAATCTGCTCGGCGATCAGCAGCAGGCCACTAAGGTCCAGCGCATTCACCGGGGGCATCGGCGGCAGGCCCGGGACTATCACCACGGTGATGGCCAGCGTGAAGTACAGGCGCACGCGAGTGGGCACCAGGGTCGTGCCGACAATGGGCATGACCATCAGCAGCGCGCCGACGCGAAACAACGGCAACATGAAGGTCGCCACCCAGGTGCTGATCTGGGTATCGGTCAGTTGCAGCAGCGACTGCATGGCTTAGCCAATGACCTGGGGAATACTGCCGTACAACTGCAGGATGTATTCCATGAAGGTCTGCACCAGCCACGGCCCGGCAACGATCAGCGTGACCAGCATCACCAGCAGTCGCGGCAGGAAGCTCAACGTTTGTTCGTTGATCTGGGTCGCTGCCTGGAACATCGCCACCAGCAACCCCACCAGCAAGCTCGGGATCACCAGCACGGCCACCATCAGGGTGGTCAGCCACAGCGCCTCGCGGAAGATGTCTACCGCCACTTCCGGCGTCATGGCGACACACCGCCGAAGCTGCTGGCGAGCGTGCCGATGATCAGTGCCCAGCCATCCACCAGCACGAACAGCATGATCTTGAACGGCAGGGAAATAATCAGCGGCGACAGCATCATCATACCCATGGCCATCAGCACACTGGCCACAACCAGGTCGATGATCAGGAACGGAATGAAGATCATGAAGCCGATCTGGAACGCGGTCTTGAGCTCGGAGGTGACGAATGCCGGCACCAGAATGGTCAGCGGGGCCTGATCCGGGGTGGCGATGTCGGTGCGCTTGGACAGGCGCATGAACAGCTCAAGGTCGCTGCTGCGGGTCTGCGCCAGCATGAAGTCCTTGATCGGCACCTGGGCCTTGGCCACGGCATCCTGGGCGGTCAGTTTCTCGGCCAGGTACGGCTGCAGGGCATCCTGGTTAACCCGGTCGAACACCGGCGCCATGATGAACAGGGTCAGGAACAGCGCCATGCCCGTGAGGATCTGGTTCGACGGCGTCTGCTGCAGGCCCAGGGCCTGGCGCAGGATCGAGAAGACGATGATGATCCGGGTGAAACTGGTCATCAGCATGACAAACGCCGGGATGAAACTCAGCGCCGTCATGATCAGCAGGATCTGCAGGCTGACCGAGTACTCCTGGGCGCCGTCGGCATTGGTGCCGAGCGTGATGGCCGGGATCGACAACGGATCGGCGGCCAATGCCAGTGGTGCAGCCAGCAGCAAGGCCAGCGTCAAGACGATGCGTAGCGCACCCATTACTTCTTATCCTTCTGGTCCTTGCCCATCAGCTCCATCAGGCGCAGGGCGAACTCCGGGGTGGCTTTTTCCGAACTGGCCGGCACCTGTACCGGTTCCTTGAGCACATGCAAGGCGGTGATGCTGCCAGGGCTCAGGCCTAGCAGGATCTGCTCATTGCCCACTTGCACCAGCATCAAGCGATCACGCGGACCGAGTGCGCGCGAACCGATCAGTTCGATCACCTGGCCTTTGCCGGCAGGGCCTGCCTGCTGCACCCGACGCAGCAACCAGGCGAGGAAGAAGATCAGCCCCAGCACCAGCAGCAAGCCGAACACCAACTGCGTCAATTGCCCCGCCACCCCACTGCCCACCGCCGGCGTCGCGGCAGCCGTGGCCACCGGTTCGGCCGCCAGGGCGCTCAAGGGCAATGCCAACAAAAAACCCAGGACCCTGTTCACTCAGCGCAGCTTCTTGATGCGTTCGCTTGGGCTGATCACGTCCGTCAGGCGGATGCCGAACTTCTCGTTGACCACCACCACTTCGCCGTGGGCGATGAGCGTGCCATTGACCAGCACGTCCAGCGGCTCACCGGCCAGGCGATCGAGTTCGATCACCGAGCCCTGGTTGAGCTGCAGCAGGTTGCGAATATTGATATCGGTGCTGCCCACTTCCATGGAAATCGACACCGGAATATCGAGGATCACGTCCAGGTTCGGACCGTCCAGGGTCACTTGCTCGTGGTTTTTCGGCGAGGCGCCGAACTCTTCCATTTGCAGGCGATTGGACGGCGAGCTGCCGGAATCAGCAGCCAGCAGCGCGTCAATCTCGTCCTGCGAAGCATCACCGGATTCTTCCAGGGCCGCAGCCCATTCATCAGCCAGTGCCTGGTCGTCCTGGGAATTCATATCGCTAGCCATCATGTGTCCTCGGCGAGCGCCCATCTCGGATGGACGCCGTCAGTTAAAAACGAATAAAGACGCCGATCACCGGCGCTCGATCGGCTCGATCACCTGCAACGCGAGGTTGCCTTTGTGCGAGCCCATCTTGACCTTGAACGCAGGCACGCCATTGGCGCGCATGATCATTGTTTCCGGCATGTCCACCGGGATGATGTCCCCCGGCTGCATGTGCAGGATGTCCCGCAGGCGCAGTTGACGACGGGCGACAGTGGCACCGATCGGCACGTCGACGTCCAGCACGTCCTGGCGCAGGGCGTTGACCCAGCGCTCGTCCTGATCGTCGAGGTCAGACTGGAAGCCGGCATCGAGCATCTCGCGCACCGGCTCGATCATCGAGTACGGCATGGTGATGTGCAGGTCGCCGCCACCGCCATCGAGTTCGATGTGGAAAGTCGACACCACAATCGCCTCGCTCGGGCCGACGATGTTGGCCATGGCCGGGTTCACTTCCGAGTTGATGTACTCGAAGTTGACTTCCATGATTGCCTGCCAGGCCTCCTTCAAATCGATGAAGGCCTGCTCCAGCACCATGCGCACCACGCGCAGCTCGGTCGGCGTGAATTCGCGACCTTCAATCTTGGCGTGGCGACCGTCGCCGCCGAAGAAATTGTCCACCAGCTTGAACACCAGCTTGGCGTCGAGAATGAACAAGGCAGTGCCGCGCAACGGTTTGATCTTGACCAGGTTGAGACTGGTAGGCACGTACAGCGAGTGCACGTATTCGCCGAACTTCATCACCTGCACGCCACCGACCGCCACGTCTGCCGAGCGGCGCAGCAAATTGAACATGCTGATGCGGGTGTACCGCGCAAAACGCTCGTTGATCATCTCCAGGGTCGGCATGCGTCCACGGACGATGCGATCCTGGCTGGTCAGGTCGTAGCTTTTGACAGCACCGGGTTCAGAGGCGTTGTCGGTCTGTACCAGACCATCGTCGACGCCATGCAACAGCGCATCGATCTCTTCCTGGGACAGCAGGTCCTGCACGGCCATGTCGTGTTCCTACTGCAGTACGAAATTAGTGAAGAGCAACTGCTCGATGGCGACCTTGCCGAGTTCTTTCTGCGCCACTTCCTGGACGCTGGCGGTGGCCTTCTGACGCAGCATTTCCTGACCGACCGGCGAGGCCAGGGTGGCGAAGTCCTGCCCGGAGAACAGCATCACCAGGTTGTTGCGGATGACCGGCATGTGCACCTTGAGCGCGTCCAGGTCAGCCTGGTTGCGACCCATCATGGTGATGCTCACCTGCATGTAGCGCTGGCGGCCGCTCTGGTTGTAGTTGGAAACGAACGCCGGCAGCAACGGCTCGAAAACCGCCGCCTGCTTGCCAGCCACGGCGGTTTCGGCAACGACGGCAGGCTTGCTTTCGGGGCTGTGCATGAAGAACCAGGTCGCCCCCACGGACACGCCGATGGCCAGCAGCAACGCCACCACGACCATGATGATCAGCTTGAGTTTGCCTTTGGTTGCAGGGTCTTTTACTGCTGCGTCGCTCTTCGCCATGCCAATAATCCGTCACTATTCGGGGTTTCACAGTTGCACGGGAAGGCAAGAGCAAGTGTTATGCCATGTAAGGAAAATTGCGTGGGGATGGAAGCGCAAAAGATCGCAGCCTGCGGCAGCTCCTGCGGGGTGTACACCCTCCACACTGTAGGAGCTGCCGCAGGCTGCGATCTTTTAAAAGGGCACCGCCGATGTGTCAGGCGTAATAGTCGACTGCACTGGAGCCGATCACGCTGGTGGCTGCGGATACTTGCGCAACCGCCGGGGCGAGGTCTTCATCCATGGCGTCCAGACGACCGCCACCGGCTTGCGCGCGCCCGGCCTGACTCTGCTGGGCCTGTTGCTGATCCTGGCCCCGGGACTGGTCGGAGACATTGACGTCGACCTGCCCCATGCCCTGCTGCACGAACATCTCGCGCAGCCGGTGCATTTGCCCGTCCAGCGCTTCGCGAACGCCGGGATGGGCGCTCATGAAGGTTACCTGGGTCTGCTGGTCGGGCACCATGTTCACCCGGATGTCCAGGCGGCCAAGCTCGGCCGGCTGCAACTGGATATCGGCCGCCTTGAGGTTGGCGCTTGAGAGATACATCACGCGGTTGACCACTTCCTCGGTCCAGCCGCTCTGGTGCATGGCGATGGGCTGGTTTACCGGGATCGCGTTGGCGGTCTTGGGGGTGGCCGCCTGGGTCAGTGCAGCCAGGCGGTTGGCGAAATCTTCGACGCGGGTGTCGCTGGTCGAGGCTTTCAAGTCCTTGAGGCCATCATCGATCAGGCCGCTGAAGGCCTTCTCTCCTCCCTGGCTGGTACTGTCCTTGCCGGCTTGCACGTCCAGCATATTGGCCAGGCCGGAGGCAAAATTCTGCGCCGAAGTCGGCTCGCCGTCTGCCTGGGCCGGGGAAGCCTTGGCTTGCGCCTGACTGGAAGCGGACACATGCCCGCTCTGCTCCAGGGCCATGCGCACGGCTGGAAGCGCATCGAGGGGGTCGGCTTCAGGATCGAAATCCGGGTCGGCAGCGACGGCCGCAGCCGCCAGTGCGGCGGCGGTAGCGGGGTCGAGCGCAGGCTCGGTCGCCGCGACAGGGGTGGCGGGCTGAGACTCAACCACGGGCGCAGTTGCAGGGTCAGCCGCAACCGTTGTGTCGCCGGTCTCGTCACGGGTGACCTTATCGTCGACCTGCGCCGGTTTGTCGGCGGGCAAGGATTTGCCGCTATCGGCAACTTGAGGTTTCGCAGCGGCAGACTTGTCGTTGCCCAAGTCCTTCTTTGCAGCGAAGTCAGGCGACTTTTCGCGCACCGTCCGGGCAGCGGTGTCAAACCCGTCAGCAGGCCTGGTTCGCTCCTGCCGGGCATACACGTTAGCGAAGCTCGAGGCCTTGCCCGCAGGCTCGGCGGGCGACGCCAAGGGATTGGCGGATGCGGGTTGAGCCTTGGCCTTGGCGGCGGCCTGAAGTAGCAAATTCGGGGTAACGGGCATGGGACAGTCTCCGCCGCACTGTGGTCGATGATACAAGTGGGTGGATTACTGCAAAGGTCGAGCCAGGTTTACTGAGCTGACGCTAGACGGACCGCGTGATGTGACTGCCTGCGAGGGAGCGCTCGGCCTGATAGACAGGAAGAACCAAGGCAAACTCGGAGCCGATCGCATGGACGAGTTTTTCCAGCTCGCCCTGTTCGGTGCTTCTGCCGTTTTTGGCGCGCTGCTCCAGCTCATTGCATAACTCTGCAAGGCGAACCGCCCCCATGTTGCTGCAACTGCCTTTAAAACTGTGGGCAGTTTCCATCAGCTGCGCGGCATCCTGCGTCCCGCGCAAGATAACCAACCGCTCTTCGGCGTCGGCAAGGAAGATATCCAGCAACATCGGATATTCATCTTCCATGACTTCCTGCAAGGCGCGCAAAACGTCGCGATTCAGATGTGGGGAATCCACTTGTTCACTCCTTGATCAAGAATGGGCAGGATTATGCCAGAGCCTCCCAGAAAAACTCCACGTGAGCACTGCGACCATCGTCGGACCACCGGGCGTTACGCCCCAATTGTCGGACCAGGCTGATACCACGTCCCGACAAACGGACACTGTCCAGCGGTCGCTCGATCACCCGAACCACATCAAATCCCTTGCCACTGTCTTCCACCCGAATGGTCAGGCAACCGCCCTCGCCCTCCGGCACCACCTCCAGGTGCACGCGCACGTAACCCGCATCCAGGGCATCCAGGCGCGTGTTGCGCTCCTGATAATAGCGGGCAAACCCCAGGGCATCGCGCTTGAGACTGGAGTCGAGCCCGAGCACGCCGTGCTCCAGGGCATTGGAATACAGCTCCGCCAGCACAGTGTACAGCGCTCCGCTCCGGGCCCGCAGGCCGTGCACTTCGCTGAGCAGTTGCAGCAGGTAGGGCAGTGGATTGAAGCGCTTGAGCGAGGCGGCGCGAAATTCGAAGCTGACGGACCAGTCCAGCGGGCACGACTGCCCACTGTCGGAGTAGACCAGTGTCGGTGGGCGCATTTGCGCCGCGTCGATCAGGCTGACTTCGAGCAGACTGACATCGTCCCGGGCTTGCCCGCGAAAATCACCCAATGCCTGCTCGATTTCCTGAAACAGTGCATCCGGCTGCCGGTTGGCGGCAAACACTTGCTGCAGGCGCTCCACTCCGAACAGCTGTTCGTTGGCATCGCAGGTGTCGATCACGCCATCGGACAACAGGAACACCCGATCACCCACCGCCATGGGCAGCACTTCGGTGCGATCGTCGAACGCCTGCGGGCTCAGCACCCCCAGCGGCAAATGCCTGGCCGGCAACGGCGTGCGCTCGCCAGTAGCGATCCGGTGCAGGTAGCCGTCGGGCATGCCGCCATTCCAGACTTCCACCGAGCGGCTCTGAAAGCTCAGGCGCAGCAACGTCGCGCAGCAGAACATGTCCACCGGCAGGATGCGCTTGAGCTTGGCGTTCATCTCGCGCAGGGTTTCCGAGAGCCCGTAACCCTTGGCAGTCATGCCATAGAAGACTTCGGCCAGGGGCATGGCGCCAACGGCCGCAGGCAAGCCATGACCGGTGAAGTCCCCCAGCAGCACGTGCATGTCACCGGCCGGGGTAAACGCGGCCAGCAGCAGATCGCCGTTGAACAACGCATAGGGCGATTGCAGGTAGCGGATGTTGGGGGCGTTCAGACATCCGGAATGCGCCACCTTGTCGAACACCGCCTTGGCCACGCGCTGCTCGTTGAGCAGGTATTCGTGGTGCCGGGCGATCTGGTCACGCTGTTCCAGCACCGTAGCCTGCAAGCGGCGCAAGCGGTCCATTGCCTTGATCTTGGCGGCGAGGATCACCTGGTTGTAGGGCTTCGCCAGAAAATCGTCACCGCCAGCCTCCAGGCAGCGCGCCAGGGCTTCGCTTTCGGTGAGCGAGGTCAGGAAGATGATGGGCACCAGGGTTTCCCCGGCCAGCGCCTTGATCTGTCGTGCGGCTTCGAAACCGTCCATCACCGGCATCATGGCGTCCATCAACACCAGCTGCGGGTGCTGCGAACGAAACGCCTCGACGGCCTCGGCGCCGTTGGCGGCGGTCAACACCGCATGGCCCTGGCGGCGGACGTTGGTCGACAGCAACAGGCGATCGGCCGCACTGTCCTCGGCGATCAGGATCGTCAGTGCTTCAAGCGGCGACTGCACCGAATTCAACTGATGTCGAACAGTTTGTCGAAATTGGAAATGGCGAGGATCTTTTTCACGTCGATGCTGCTGTTGACCACGCGAATGTCGGAGTGGTCGCCGCCAGCGTGATCGCGCAGCAACAGCAGCATGCCCAGGGCGGAACTGTCGAGGTAGGTGGCGTCCTTCAGATCCACCACCACAGCATTGAGGTTCCTGTCCTCATAGGACTGGCGAAACTCCTGATGCTTGGCGAAATCGAAACGACCCTTGATCGATATCGTCAGTTTTTGCCCATCCGGGGAAACTTCTGAGACGACTGACATTGTTGGCTTCCTTGTCTTGGGGGAACTTGCTTGTACAAGGTTTAGCATTTGGTGGTGACAGGAGCAAGATCAAAAGATCGCCGCCTTGCTGTACACCGCCTTGCAGGAGCTGCCGAAGGCTCGGGCCGGGATCGGACGATCTTTTGGGGCGGATATTAAAAAGGGTTTTGCCGCGGCAGCCGCTGGGACAATTCATCCAGCAGCTTCTGCTCACGCTTGTCCTCCAGGCGGCGCGCCTCATCCATGTAGCGCAGCACCAGTTTGCGCAGTCCTTCCACTCGGGCATAGGCCTGCTGCCAGGTGTCGCGCGCCTTGTTCAGGTTGTTCTGGTGCCAGGCCAGGCTTTGCCGCTGCTGATCGATGGCAGTGCCCAGTTGCGCGAGAAACCCCTGATAGCCGAGCAGCCACTGGCCGGACACCCCACTGCTGCCGCGTACGATCCATTGCTCCTGATAATCGAGGCGGAAGGCTTCAAGGTCGGCGAGCTTGCTTTCGGCCAGGCGCACCTGGCCCTGAAAATGCCCAAGACGCTGCACCGCGGCTTTCTCGACCTTCTCGGCCATGTCCACCACGGGCGCCAGGCGCGAAGCTCGACTCTGGGCCATGGCCGGTTAGCCGCCGGCCGCCGGGGCGAAGATCGAGCCAAGATAGGCTTCGCTCTCACCCAGGCTGATGTTGTCGTTCAAGCCCTGGCGCAGGTATTTGACCAGCTGCGGTTGCAGGGCAATCGCCAGGTCGGTCTCGCGGTCACCGCCGGCCACGTAGGCGCCGACGCTGATCAGGTCGCGACTCTGTTGATAACGCGACCACAGCTGCTTGAAGTATTGCGCGCGGGTCATGTGCTCCGGCGTCACCACCGACGGCATGACCCGGCTGATGGACGCTTCGATATCGATAGCAGGGTAGTGTCCTTCCTCGGCCAGGCGCCGCGACAGCACGATGTGACCGTCGAGCACGCCCCGTGCGGAGTCGGCAATCGGGTCCTGCTGGTCATCGCCTTCGGACAGCACCGTATAAAACGCGGTGATCGAGCCCCCGCCCTTCTCCGCATTACCCGCGCGCTCGACCAGTTTCGGCAACTTGGCAAACACCGAAGGCGGGTAACCCTTGGTCGCCGGCGGCTCGCCAATGGCCAGGGCGATTTCCCGCTGGGCCTGGGCGAAACGGGTCAGGGAATCCATGAGCAACAGGACATTCTTGCCCTTGTCGCGGAAGTACTCGGCGATGCGCGTGCAGTACATCGCGGCACGCAGGCGCATCAACGGCGCATCGTCCGCCGGCGAAGCCACCACCACTGAACGCTTGAGCCCTTCCTCGCCCAGGATGTGCTCGATGAATTCCTTCACCTCGCGTCCGCGCTCGCCGATCAAGCCGACGACCACGATGTCGGCCTCGGTGAAGCGGGTCATCATGCCCAACAGCACACTCTTGCCCACGCCGGTACCGGCAAACAGACCCAGACGCTGGCCGCGCCCCACGGTCAACAATCCGTTGATCGAGCGGATGCCCACATCCAGTGGCTCGCTGATCGGTTCGCGCTTGAGCGGGTTGATCGTCGGGCCATCCATCGGCACCCAGTCCTCGGCTTTCATCCCGCCCTTGCCGTCCAGCGCACGACCGGCGCCGTCCAGTACCCGCCCGAGCATGCTCATGCCCATCGGCAAGCGACCGGCATCGGCCAGCGGCACCACCCGGGCGCCCGGCGCAATACCGGCGACGCTGCCCACCGGCATCAGGAACACTTTATTACCGGAGAAGCCCATGACTTCGGCTTCCACCTGCACTGGCTGGTAACTGTCGTCGTTGAT
The DNA here is from genome assembly GCF_022496665.1 of Pseudomonas sp. TMW22090. Taxonomy (NCBI): domain Bacteria; kingdom Pseudomonadati; phylum Pseudomonadota; class Gammaproteobacteria; order Pseudomonadales; family Pseudomonadaceae; genus Pseudomonas; species Pseudomonas sp. TMW22090. The sequence goes on along the minus strand of NZ_SCFH01000013.1, from coordinate 89,340 downwards.
GACCATGCAGCGGCTGCCCATGGCGGCGCGCAAGCCTTCGGCTTCGAGGGTCAGGCCGACCATGCGCAGCAGGCGGCCTTCCAGGATCGGGCCGCCGGTCAGTTGCGTGGCCTCGGCGTAACTGCCCAGGCGCTTGGCGAAGCTGGTGCGATCAAGGCGCATCAGGTTCGTCCGCCGCCGGGGCGACTGGCGGCGGATTGCGCCCCGACAGTTCCACGCTCAAGTCCGGGGCAGCTGGATGCAGGGCCTGTTCGTGAAGTTGATCGAACAGCTTGTCCATGACCCGCGCCAGGCGTGTTTCCACTGTGGCATCGATACGACTGTGTTCGGTCTCGACCCGACAACCACCGGGCAACAGGGTGTCGTCCTCGACGATGCGCCAGGTTTCTTCATGACGCTCGCGCAGGGCTTTGACCTGTTCGAAATCCTGCGGATTGATGTACAGCCGCACGTTCCCCACGCCCAGCGGCAAGAGCTTCAGGGCATCGCGCATGACGTGTTCAAGCTGGGTCGAATCGATCGCCAGTTCGCGCTGGATCACCTGTCTGGTGATGTGCTGCACCAGGTCGACTAAAGATTTTTCGATCTGGGTGTCCTGCTCGGCAATCGGTTCGAACAACTGACCCATGAGCTTTTCCAGCGCGCCGACCTTGGCCGACAGCGCCGCTTCGGCTTCCTGGCGAACCTTGAGCGTCGTGCTGTGGAAACCCTCGCGCTCGCCCGTGGCGAAGCCTTCGTTGTAGGCCTCCTGGCGAATGCTCTCGAGTTCTTCGAGGGTCATCGGCTGGACCTCATCCAGCGGCACCTCCTGCATTTCCGGAGGCTCGGGCACAGGTTCCGGCTCGGGCGCGGGGACGTAGGGATCGAAACTGGGCAGGGACCAGATATCGACAGTGCTGACGTCCTTGGCACGGATCAGGTCAGTCTGGGACTCATCGTGTTTGGTCGACATGGTGACCTTAGATCATCTCTTCGCCGCCCTTCCCGCCGAGAACGATTTCTCCGGCTTCGGCCATACGGCGGGCGATGGTGAGGATTTCTTTCTGTGCGGTTTCCACGTCGCTGACGCGCACCGGGCCCTTGGCCTCGAGGTCGTCGCGCAACAGTTCGGCCGCTCGTTTGGACATGTTCTTGAAGATCTTCTCCTTGACGTTCTCGTCCGAGCCCTTGAGGGCCAACACCAGTACGTCGGAGGACACTTCGCGCAGCAACGCCTGGATGCCGCGGTCGTCGACATCGGCCAGGTTGTTGAACACGAACATCAGGTCTTCGATCTGACCGGACAGGTCTTCGTCGACTTCGCGGATCGAATCCATCAACTGCCCTTCCATCGAGCTGTCGAGGAAGTTCATGATATCGGCTGCGCGCTTGATGCCACCGAGGTTGGTGCGCGAGGCGTTGGAGTTGCCGGAGAACTGCTTCTCGAGAATCTGGTTGAGTTCCTTCAGCGCCGCCGGCTGCACGGTGTTCAGCGAGGATACGCGCAGGATGATGTCCAGGCGCACCTTGTGGTCGAAATTGCCCAGCACTTCGCCGGCCTGGTCCGGGTCGAGATACGCCACGACGATCGCCTGGATCTGTGGGTGCTCGTAGCGGATCACGTCGGCGACGGCGCGTGGTTCCATCCATTTCAGGCTGTCGAGGCCGCTGGTGTTGCCCCCCAGCAGGATCCGGTCGATCAGGCCGTTGGCCTTGTCTTCGCCCAGGGCCTGGGTGAGCATCTTGCGCACGTAGTCGTCAGAACCGACGCCCAGGCTGGTCTGGTCGCCGACGATGTCGACGAACTCGCTCATCACCTGTTCGACCTGCTCGCGGTGCACGTTGCCCATCTGCGCCATGGCCACGCCCACACGCTGGACCTCCTTGGGCCCCATGTGGCGCAACACCTGCGCAGCATCGGTAGAGCCCAGGGACAGCAGCAGGATCGCGGCTTTGTCGACCTTGGACAGTTTGGCGGCAACGGCTCGGTTATCACTCATCTGCGTTAATCCACTCTTTCACGACCTGGGCCACACGACCCGGATCTTCTGCCACCAGGCTCTTGATTGCGTTCAACTGTGCATCATAGCCTTCGCTCGGGCTCGGCAGCAGGATGCTCTGCGGGCCGCCGAGGCTGACGCGGTCGTTGGCCAGTTCGCCATCCAGGCCGCCCATGCCACCCAACTCGACGTCGCTGCCCATGCCGACCAGCTGCTTGCCTTTACCGCCATTGGTGATGTTGTTGAGCACCGGGCGCAGCACACCAAACACCAGCACCAGGATGAACAACACACCCAGCACTTGCTTGATCACGTCCCAGAACCACGGCTGGGAATAGAACGGCACATCGGCAATCACTTCGCTGCGCTCGGCGGAGAACGGCATGTTGATCACGCTGACACTGTCGCCACGGCTCGCGTCGAAGCCGACCGCGTCCTGCACCAGACGGGTGAAGCGCGCCAATTCGTCGGCGCTCCACGGCGCGCGGCTGGTTTCACCGTTGGCCGGGTTGATCTTGACCTGATCGTCTACCACCACTGACACCGACAGGCGATTCAAACGGCCCTGCTGCTGCTTGGTGTGGCTGATGGAACGGTCGAGCTCGAAGTTCTTGGTGGACTGCTGACGCTTGTCTGCCGGGTAAGGCGCCAACATCGGCTGGCCAGTGGCCGGGTCCATGATCTGTTGGCCATTGGCGTCCAGCAGCGGCTGACCGGGCTGCACCATGCCGGCAGAAGCGGTAGCGCCACCGGTGGTTGCAGGCGCGGACGCCGGCGATGGCGGCTGGTTGCTCAGGGCCCCAGGTACGCCTTGCGGACCATTGCTGGTGGTGCGTTGTTCGTTAACCGACTGCTCGCTGCGCAACGCCGGCTGGTCCGGGTTGAACTGCTCGGAGGTCGATTCGACGGCGCTGAAATCCACGTCGGCGGACACTTCAGCCTTGTAGCGATCGTTACCCAGCACCGGTTGCAGGATGTTGTGCACGCGCTGGGTCAGCATGCTTTCCATGCGGCGGCTGTAATCGAATTGCTTGCCGGCCATGGTCAGCTCGGAATTTTCCGCCTGGTCCGATAGCAGGTTGCCCTTCTGGTCGACCACGGTGACCTGGGACTTGCTCAGCTCAGGCACGCTGGTCGCCACCAGGTTGATGATCGCCAGCACCTGGCCAGGCTCCAGGGAGCGGCCGGAGTACAGTTCGATCAGTACCGAGGCGCTGGGCTTGCGTTCGTCGCGCACGAACACCGAGCTTTTCGGAATGGCCAGGTGCACCCGGGCACCCTTGACGTTGTTCAGGCTGGAGATGGTGCGCGCCAGTTCGCCTTCCAGGCCGCGACGATAACGGGTGGCTTCCATGAACTGGCTGGTACCCAGGCCCTGGTCCTTGTCGAGGATTTCAAAGCCAATATTGCCGTCGCTGGGGGTGACACCAGCGCCCGCGAGCTTGAGCCGCGCGCGGGACAGGTCTTCGGCCTTGACCAGCAAGGCGCCGGAATTGGGTTCGACGGAGTAGGCAATGTCAGCGGCCGCCAGGGTGTCCATCACCTGCTTGGCGTCCATTCCGGCGAGGCTGCCGTACAGCGGGCGGTAATCCGGCTGCTGGGACCACAGGACCACGGCAAAGCCAATGGCCACGCTCGCTGCCAGGCCGACCAACAGGCCGACCTGACGCAGCATGGTCATCTGGGAAAGGTTTTCCAGGAAGGACAAGCCGAACAGCGGCGGTTTGCCGCCTATTGCGCTGGCCTTGGCCGGAACGTTATCGCTGGCTGCTTCTGCCATGACTCAATATCGTCCTTAAACCGGCATCTGCATGATGTCTTGATACGCCTGGACCAGCTTGTTGCGCACCTGGGTGATGGCCTGGAACGACACGCCGGCTTTTTCCTTGGCGATCATCACGTCAGTCAGGTCGACACCGCTTTTACCGATCTCGAACGCGGTGGACAGCTGGCTGGACGCCTGCTGGGTTTCGTTCACTTTATTGACGGCCTGGCCGAGCATATCGGAGAAGCTGCTGCCCGGCAGTTGAGGCACGGCGGCAGTCGCTTTTGGCGCAGACATGGCGTCCATTTGCATGGCTCGCATATCCAGCATCAACCGATTAAATTCAATACCTTGGCTCATGTTCCACTCCCAATGACTACCCGCAATTTTTTGACGCTCACTCGGCGGGTATACAGGTGGTAGCAACAAGGGTGCCAGCTATGTGGGCACTGATCACAAATCAGGTTCTCCGGGATCAGGTGGCGAACAGGTAAGCTTCCACGTCCATCCCGGCATCGCGCATCTGCGCCAGTTTGTAGCGCAGGGTGCGCGGGCTGATACCCAGGCGTTCGGCGGCTTCCTTGCGCCGGCCGCGTTCGGAGCGCAGGGTGTCGATGATCATCTGGAACTCGCGTCGGCGCAGATCATCCCCAAGCCCCCCGGCCGACTCGGCCTCGACCAGGGGCAGCGGCGCCGCCAATGCCGGCAACGGCGCACAGGCAACCGGCCCGGCCAGGCAGAAATCCTGAGGCTGGATCAACCCTCCCTGCTGCAGGATCAACGCCCGCTGGATGGCGTTATCCAGCTCGCGCACATTCCCCGGCCACGGATAAGCGATCAGGCACGCCTGCGCTTCTGGCGAAAGCCTGGCCGCCGCATGCTTCATTTTATTGACGTGTTTGGCCAGCAGACGCTCAGCCAGCGGCAGAATGTCGGCGGTCCGTTCGCGCAACGGGCGCCAGGCCAGCGGGAACACCGACAGCCGATAGTACAGATCCTCCCTGAAGCGCCCTGCCGCCACTTCTGCCGCCAGGTCGCGGTTAGTGGTGGCAACCACCCGGATATCCAGGGAAATCGGCTTGCGCGCACCCACCCGCTCGACCTCCCGCTCCTGCAACACTCGCAGCAGCTTGGCCTGCAGCCCCATGGGCATCTCGGATATCTCGTCGAGCAGGATAGTGCCGCCATCCGCCTGCTCGAACTTGCCTGCCTGCGCGGCAATCGCGCCGGTGAACGAGCCCTTTTCGTGGCCAAACAACGTGGCCTCGAGCATGTTGTCGGGGATTGCCGCGCAGTTGATCGCAATAAACGGCTGGGCAGCCCGATGGGAGTGCTGATGGATGTACCGCGCCAGCACCTCCTTGCCGGTTCCGGACTCGCCGGAAATCAGCACGGTGGAATCACTGCGGGCCACGCGAGCGGCCAGGTCCAGCAGCTGGGCGCTGGCCGGCTCGAACGCAATCGGCCCCTCGCCCTCGGCCGGGACACTGCCCAGGGCGTGCCGCGCCAGCAGATCGAGCAGCGCCTTGGGCTCGAACGGCTTGACCAGATAGTCCACCGCACCCTGGCGCATGGCATCCACCGCGCGCTCGACCGCACCGTGGGCCGTCATCAGCAACACAGGCAGCTGCGGCTGCCGCGCGCGTAACAGGCTCAACAATTGATGACCATCCATGCCCGGCATGTTGACGTCGCTGAGCACCAGGTTGAACGCATCCCTGGTGACGGCCGTCAGGGCCTCTTCTGCCGAGCCGACGGCGACATAGTCGTGCCCCGCAAGCAACAGGGTATCGGCCAGCGCTTCGCGCAGTGCCCGGTCATCCTCGACCAGCAGAACCTTGATTGTCATTTGGGTAACTACGCTCCCTGCTTGCGATGGGCGTTTCCGATTGCGGTGGGGACCAGAGCCTGCGTGGCGCTCTCTCGTTTTTCGCGAGCGAGCTCGCTCCTACAGGAGGCGTGTTCATCGGAAAACAGCGGCAGGATCACCTGCGCACATGTGCCGCGACCGGGTCGCGAGCGCAGCAGCAATTCTCCCTGATGGGCACGGGCGACTGCCTTGACCACGGTCAGGCCCAGGCCCGTACCGGTGGCCTTGGTGGTGAAAAAGGGTTCGCCCAGGCGCGCCAGCACCGCAGGATCGATGCCGCTGCCACTGTCGCTGATCGCCACCCGCAGATGGCTGCCCCGGGCATAGAGATGCACCTTCAATCGCACGTCCGTGGCGCTGGCCTGGATGGCATTCTCGATCAGGTTGAGAATCGCCCCCACCAGGGTGTCGCGGTTGCACAGCAGCTCACCGGCATGGCTGTCGCATTGCCAGCGAATCGGCAGCCCCTGCACATGCGCCTGGGCCGCAGCCTGCAGCGACTGCATGAGCATTTTGGCGGTGATGCGGTCGGTCAGCGGCAGCTCTCCTCGGGCGAAAATCAGCATGTCGCGCACCTGATGCTCCAGCTCGTGCAGCCGCTCTTTCAAACGCCCGGCGAAGCGCTGCTGCGTGGCGACGGGCAGCTCCTGTTCGGTCAGGTGACTGGCGTAAAGCAAGGCGGCGGACAACGGCGTGCGGATCTGATGTGCCAGGGAAGCGACCATCCGCCCCAGGGACGAGAGGCGCTCATGCCGGGCCAACTGATCCTGCAGGTGACGGGTTTCAGTCAGGTCGTTGAGCAGCACCAACTGGCCCGGCTCGGCATCCAGCGAGCGGGTCGAGATCGACAGGCGCCTACCATCCTTGAGGGAGATTTCATGCCCATCGTCCTCACGCGGCGCAAAGCAGCGGGCAATCACCTGGCGCCACAACTCGCCTTCCAGGGGCAGACCCAGCAACTCACAGGCAGCAGGATTGGCTTCGCGCACGATGCCCTGGGCGTCGATGACGATGACGCCACCGGGCAACAGATCAAGGAGGTTTTGCAGGCGGTTGGCCAGGCGTTCTTTTTCTGCCAGTTCCTGCATGCGCTGGGCGCTGACCACTTCCAGCTCGCCCTTGAGCTCGGTCACCCGGGCTTCGAGCATGCTGTAGGAGTCAGTCAACTGGCTCGACATCTGGTTGAACAGCGCAAACGACTGCTCAAGACCCAGCCGGCTGGCCTGCTCTGCGGACGACAGTGGCCCCGAAGCGTCAGGGACAGGAGACATCTGGGCGGCTTGGGGCATCGGGCACTCTCGCTTGGCTGACCGTCAGTTAAACGGAACGTTGCGAGGGATGTAGCAATACCCGTGCCTAAAAAAAACCGCCTATAAATGAACGACTTGAAAAACAGGCGTCAATCATCTGCCTGTTCATCACCATCACGCCGGCTCATGCCGTACTTGCGCATCTTCTCCACCAGGGTGGTTCGACGGATACGCAGGCGTTCAGCGGCGCGCGCCACGATGCCATTGGCATCATCCAGCGCCTGCTGGATCAGCCCCTGCTCCAGGCCACCGAGGTAGTCCTTGAGGTCCAGGCCTTCCGGCGGCAGCAGGGCATTGGCGGAGAAGTCCGGGGTATGGCCGTTGATGGCCACCCGCTCCTCCAGGTCGCTGCGCAGGCTGTCGACCAGTTGCTCGTCTTCGTCGTCGACGTAACGGAATTTCTTCGGCAACTCGACCACGCCGATCACCCCGTACGGATGCATGATCGCCATGCGCTCCACCAGGTTGGCCAGCTCGCGGACGTTGCCCGGCCAGCCGTGACGACACAGCGACATGATCGCCGCCGAGTTGAAACGGATCGAACCGCGCTTCTCGTGCTCCATGCGCGAGATCAGTTCGTTCATCAGCAGCGGGATGTCTTCGACGCGCTCACGCAACGGCGCCATCTCGATCGGGAACACGTTCAGGCGATAGTAGAGGTCTTCGCGGAAGGTGCCGATCTCGATCATGCTTTCGAGGTTCTTGTGGGTCGCGGCAATGATGCGCACATCGGCGCTCTGGGTCTTGTTGCTACCCACACGCTCAAAAGTGCGCTCCTGCAGCACGCGCAGCAGCTTGACCTGCATCGGCAGCGGCATGTCGCCGATTTCGTCGAGGAACAGCGTGCCGCCATTGGCCAGCTCAAAGCGCCCGGCACGGCTGGTGATCGCCCCGGTGAACGCGCCCTTCTCGTGGCCGAACAATTCGCTTTCCAGCAACTCGGCCGGGATCGCCCCGCAGTTGACCGGCACGAACGGCGCGTCACGACGCTTGGAGTGGTAGTGCAGGTTGCGCGCCACCACTTCCTTGCCGGTGCCCGACTCGCCAAGGATCAGCACGCTGGCGTCGGTGTCAGCCACCTGCTGCATCATCTGGCGCACATGCTGGATCGCCCGGCTGGTGCCGACGAGGCTGCGGAATAGATTGGGTTCGCGATGCCGACCGCGCTCGCGGGCCTGGTCGTACATCTCGCGATAGACCTGGGCACGGTGCAGGGAGTCGAGCAATTTGCTGTAGCTGGGCGGCATTTCCAGGGTCGACAGCACGCGTCGACGCTGGTCATCAGGCAAGTCGCTGGCAGAATTATCGCCCATCAACAAAACCGGAAGGAACTCATCCCAGGTTGAGAGTGTCTTAAGCAAGCCCAAAAGTGCACCAGGAGCATTGACCGTCCCGATTAGGACACAGATCACTTCACGACTAGACGATAGAGAGCCCACAGCCTGCTGCCAGTCATGGCTTCCGCAGGGCAAATTTTCTTCACCGAGAAAATTCAGAATCACCGCCAAGTCGCGGCGGCGGACGCTATCGTCATCAATCAGCAGGATTTTGGTTTCACGCCACATGCAATAGCAACTTCCCTAGTCAACCCGGTGCCCGAAATGAGTGGGCAAGCTAGACGCTTGCAGACCTGTTAAGTCTATGAGACGCCTGGAATCTGTAAACAGCCACTAGTTAAGTCAAAAAACCGTGCACAGTCAAATATATGGCGCAGATGTCTGGATTAACCGGGGATTCATTAGCCGAACAGATGGTAAACCTTCGCCGCCTTCTGCGCTTGGTTGATCTGCGACATCTCGTCGACTATCGCCTGGCGCTCTCCCGAGGTCACCTGCAGCAACTCCTGGTAAACCATCAGGAGGCTTTCCAGCTTCTCGCGTACGGCGCGTTCATCTACCGGCGCCTCGCTCAACACCTCATCGATGCAAACCCGGCATGTCTCGTCCAGCTTCCCGATCTCATCCCAGTTGCGCTCGCTGAGGGCACTGATCAAAGCTTCGCGGGTATCGTCAATCCGTTGCAGTGCATGGCTCATGACATCATCCTCGGCCCCAAGGCCTATTCAACTACGGCAATCGCATCCCAACCGCTTTTAACAGTGACGAGCAGCCCCATCACTTCATCCATCATCGTTACGTCGTTCTTCAGATTGGCTTCCATCAAGCGGTTCGTCATGTAGACGTAAAGGCTTTCCAGTTGCTGCACGTAATCGGGGTTGTCGCTCTTTTCGGCGTCCAGGCCGTCGCGCAGGCCGATGATGATGTCGATCGCTTTACCGAGCATCAGGCCTTTTTCCGCTACGTCACCACGCGCCAGGGCGCCCTTGGCTTGAGCGATGCGATCCAGCCCACCTTCCATCAGCATCTGTACCAGACGATGGGGGTTGGCCTCAGAGATCTGAGCATGGGAATTGACCTTCTGGTATTGGCGAAGGGCTCTCATGGGATTCATGTTTCTACCTCGTGACAGACAACAATTTAAAATTGGTTTGTGCTGATGATTATGTCGACTGGTCGACAAAAAACTTTAACGCAACACCACCACCAAAGAAAAAACCCAGACGCTGTATTTACAGCTTGGCTGGTTTTTTTTGTGCATGAGCCGACTCAGCTGTCTTTCGGATTATTGAGGGCATTGAGCGTGGTCATGATGCTGTCGCTTTGGGCACGCAGCTTCGCAACAAGGGAGTCCATTGCATTGTACTTGGAGGACAGACTGGTCTGCAGCAGCGTCATCCGCTCATCCAGAGAATCTTGCTGTTTTTTCAAATCTGTGAGGCTCTCGGTGAGCGTCTTGGAACGCTCCGCCAGCGTACCTGTCGTTGCTTTTGCATAGCTGTCAGTGGCTGCAGTCATCCGCGCCAAAATACCGGTTTTGCCAGCGAACATACTGCTGACGTCAGCGGCGTTAGTCGCGACAGCTTTTTCCCATTTTTTATCGTCGAGCGTCAGCAATCCCGTAGTCGATTCGGTACTGATACCGAATTGAGCCAATGATTTAAATGATCCATTGCCGGACAACGCGTTCAACTCGTTTCGAATGGATGTCATGAGCGTCCGCATTGACGAATCGCCTGTCAACGCTCCGGCTGTCGGCGTTCCATCCGCACCTATTGTAACTTTAGTTTCCGCGCTGATTGCCTTCATCAGTGCATTGTAGGTATCGACAAAGCCTTTAACGCCCGACTTCAGCGCAGGAGCACTGGTGCTTACTGCGATGATAGTCGGCGTTGCCTTGCTAGCATTCGCTGCCGTTGGAGAAACAGAAACCAATTTTATATTCACACCGCTGATAGCCTCAGAAATGGTGTTGCTCTTGGACTCCATTTCGATGCTGCCGTCGACCGTATACTTGGCATTCTTAGGCACATCGATCACGGTAGAACCGGTTTCAATACCTGAATTGCCCGACAGGGTAAGATCTGACCCAACACCCATCGTGGATGAAGTTAACACCAACCGCGACCCCGTAGAATCCGTCAGGATGTTCGCACTCAATCCGGAAGTGCTGAATTGTGTATTGATCGAGTCCCGCACTTCTTGCAAGGTTGCACCGGGGGGAATACTCAGATCGAAGTTCTTCCCTGACTGCGAAATAGTCAAGGTTGTCGGGGTGGCGCCACTGTTAACCACCGACGGAGCCCCACCGGAAAAAGTTCTGGTGGATAACTTTGATGCAGTGGCCAACTGCGTAACTACTAACGAATACGTACCATTGGCGGCACCACTTCCCGTGGTGATTGTGGCGACCTTTTCGTCCGAGGATGAGGAGGTCAAGCCACTGAAACTACTGTCTGTACCCATTGTGGTCAAAGCGCCTCGGAATGCATCCAGCGCCGCCTGTATCTTGCCGATCGAAGACAGCGAGGTGGTCGCCTTCAGCGTTTGCGTGTTGATTTGTGCTTGCTTCGGCGCTTTTTCTGCGTCAACCAAGGACTTCACAATCGCTTGGGTATCGATATTCGAACCAATACCGCTAACCGTTGAGCCCGCCATCATCTTTCTCCTTATCCAGTGGCTGCCGTTTTCTTGACGAAATGAGCCTCAAGCCAGTACAGCAACAAAATTCATGCCAGCTCAGGCCTTGTCATCAAACAACAAGCTGCTGGCTTGGCTCAGGCTTTGCGCCAGTTTCAATGCAGTTTCCGATGGGATTTGGCGAATCACGTCACCGCTGTCTGTGGCGATAACTTTGACCACGACCCTACCGGTTGAATCATCAATGGTGAAATCCAGTTTGCGCTGGCTTGCTTGAACGAACTCACGAATATCGGTTACTGCCTGTTCCAATTCGTCTCGCCTAGGTTCAGTGGAAGCCTCAGCGATTCCTTCGACCTTGGGCTTTGCGGCCGCAATGTCAGGAGCAGACGAGCTTTGGGACACAGCCGCTGAATAAGACAAGTTCAACTTCATGCTCATGTCCATGTCTAAGTCTCCTAATCACGAAAAAGACAAAAGGGCACGTAAACGCGCCCTCCGTCACAAACCAATCGCTGATATTACTGAAGCAGCTTCAGTACAGCGGATGGCAGTTGGTTCGCTTGCGACAGGATCGCAGTGGAAGCCGATTGCAGGGTTTGTTGCTTGGTCAGCTCTGCGGTTTCAGCAGCGAAGTCCACGTCTTGTACGGTGCTGCGTGCAGCTGTGGAGTTCTTCTGGATGTTTTGCAGGTTGTCCGCTGTGGTGGTCAGACGGTTTTGGGTAGCACCCAGACCCGACCGAACACTGTCGATAGTGCCGATAGCCTTATCGATAACAGCCAAAGCATTCTGTGCATTGGTGGCGGCAGTCACGTCAGTATCAGAAATAGTGGTTTTCTTGGCTACGAACGAAGTACCTACGCCAGCACCGAACAGCTCGCCTGCGTCAACAGCTGCGCCAGCAACGGAGTAACCTTTGGCAGAGTTGAGAGAAACCTGGCCCGTAACGGTAGTGCCTGCGGTTACCAATGGAGTTGGGGTATTCGAATAAGCGCCACTGCCATTTTTCACGTCCACGCTGATTGCTGCTGTAGTGGCCGCGTCCGCTGCGCCGAACACCAGGTTGTCGCCTGAATCCGACTTGACTTCCAGAGTCTTGTTCACTTCATCGTAGTTAACGCTGATGCCCAATTTAGCGGCGTTCGACTTCAATTGATCAGCAAGACTTGCAGTATCAGTCACACCAACGAAACTTACAGCACTACCGGTGCCGACTTTCAAAGTAAAGTTAGCTGGTGCGGTCGCAGCAGCAGCAGCGACCGAAAACTTGACTTCGGTGCTAGCAGTTGCAGTAAGGCCACCGATCACACCATTCATTTTGCTAGCGATATCTTTGGCAGAAGCGCCAAGACCGTACGTAACCCCTTTGGATTCGCCGTTACCGGTCACCGTTAAAGTGCCGCCAGTCAAACCGTCGGCATCAGGAACGATTTTGCCGGATTTCAGCTGCTGCGAGCCAATGTTATTGGCCGCCACGTTTTCCAGACTCAGGTTGATGGTTTCGTTAGCGTTGGCGCCAACCTGAATAGCCTTGGTGCCGTACGAACCGTCCAGCAACTTCTGGCCACCGAAAGTGGTGGTTTGCGAAATACGGGTCAGTTCTGCAGTCAGAGCCTGATATTCATCGTTGTTCGACTTGCGGTCGTCGTTACTCAGGGAGCCGGTAGCCGAAGACAGAGCCAGGGTACGCATTTTTTGCAGGATGTCGGTCGAAGCCTGCATCGCGCCTTCAGCGGTTTGCGCGATGGAGATGCCATCGTTCACGTTCTTGACTGCTTGGCCCAGACCGTTGATTTGACTGGTCAGGCGGTTGGCGATTTGCAGGCCGGCAGCGTCGTCTTTAGCGCTGTTGATACGCAGGCCGGAGGACAGGCGCTGCATGGAAGTGGCCAGGGCGCCGCCGGCTTTGTTCAGGTTGCCCTGAGTGCTGATGGAGGCAATGTTGGTGTTTACTGTTAAAGCCATGACGAAATCCTCGTTGGATGGATACTGCGGCTTCCGGCCCTGGCAACCGCCGGGTGTGGCCTAGAGAACCTTCGTAATAGTTATCGTCGTGAAAGCACTTTGCTTGAGGGGTTTTTTCGAAATTTTTAGTGGCAGCGTGCCAGCCCTTGATTTTCAAGGACTTGGAGACGGAAAGCTGGCGCCAGAAAAACGCAAAACGCCCGGCAACTTTCGTTGCCGGGCGTTTCAGTGTTGCGCTGCAGCCGGATCAATCAGCCGCGATAGAGGATCGCCGAGCCCCAGGACAGGCCCACTCCGAAACCGCTGATGGCCACGCGCGTCCATTTCGAATCGAATACGTGGTTCTGCAACAGCAGCGGAATACTGGAAGACACCGTGTTGCCGGTCTCAAGCATGTCCTTGATGAATTTCTCCGGCTCGCCCTCTTCAAAGCGACGTGCAACGGCATCGACGATGGCAGCGCTGCCCTGGTGAATACAGAAGGCGTCGATATCGCTCGCCTGCAGATTCGACTCGTCCAGCAACTCATGCAAGTGCGCCGGGACTTTGAGCAACGCAAAGTTGAACACCTGGCGGCCGTTCATGAAGAACACACCATCGGTAACCTTCAAGTGTGGCGCGCCGGAACCGTCAGTCCCGAACTTGGCCTTGCCCAACTGCCAGGTAGCGCCCTCGCCCATCCAGGTCGCGGTGGCGGCATCGCCAAACAGCATGGTGGTGTTGCGATCTTCCGGGTCGACGATCTTCGAATAGGGATCGGCGGTGACCAGCAGGCCGTTTTTAAGGCCTGCGGCTTCCATGAAGCCTTTCAGGGCGTATATGCCATACACGTAACCTGAGCAGCCCAGGGAAATATCAAACGCTGCAACGTGTGTCGGGAGGCCCAGTTTGTCCTGGACGATGGCAGCCGTGTGCGGCAGGCCCTCTTCATCGCCGTTCTGGGTCACGACGATCAGGCAGTCGATGGACTCACGCTTGAGATCTGGACTGGAAGCGAACAAGGCATTGACCGCTTCAACGCACAGGTCGGAGGTTTCCTGATCGGCAGCCTTGCGTGGCAGGAAAGCCGAGCCGATCTTGCCAAGGATAAAGGTCTCGTCCTTTTCAAACTTTGCACCCTGGGCGTAGTTGTCAACCCCGGCTACCGGCACATAACTCGCTATGTTCTTTATGCCAATCATTATGGCTTCCCAATAATAAACAGCTGAATATCACCGCTCGCTGAATCGAGGGCGTCTACAGTCAGGGCTTGGCCTGCGGGGGCGTGGGGCTCTAAAACGCTACCCTCACCTTCATCTTCCCGCAGACAGGATACAGTGAAGATGCGCGTTTTGACCGACGGGTCACTCAGAGATCAGTGCTTTCTTCGATTTTGTGACTCAATGCTTCCAACGCCGAGCCTGCGCCGCTCGGTAAAACTCCAAAAAAAAAGCCAGCCCCCGGTGACAGGGACTGGCTGCGAGCGGTCAAGACCGACTCAAAGCTTGTTGAACAGCCCCAACTGGGAAATCTTCGAAAACGCCAATTGAGCTGCCTGCAGCATGGTCTGCTGCAAAGTCAGTCGCGTCAGCACTTCCGCCGGGTCGGTATCCCTGATGGACGCATCGGTCGTGGTATTGATCATGCCGGCGCTCTGGATTTGATCGCGCTGCATGTCCATTACGTTACCCCGGGCGCCCACCGCACCACGGGTCAGGTCCACCTGATTCCTGGCATTCGTCAGGTTGGAGATGGTGTTGGCCAGCACGTTGTCCAGATTGCGCTGGGCTGTCGGATTACCCTGTACTGGCGCTTCAAGCGCTTGGCGCAGCTGACTCAGCGTATCGAGCGGGCTCTGGGTTTGATGGGAGTTAACCGTGATATCGAACTGATCGTTGGCCGACGGGGTGCCATCGAGTTTGAAGCTGACACCGGCGCCTGTTGCCACGCCACCCGCTACAGAGCCCGTCGTCACCGGCACGCTGCCGGTGGTCAATGGCCTGGCGTACATTTCAAACGTCGTCGGGCTGGTGAATTTCAGGACCGCGCCGCCTTCAGGGAAAAAGCTTTTGTAGTCCGCAGCGTCGCTGACCGTCGTTTCACTAATCAGCGCTGTTGAAGTGTTGCCCGGCGCTCGGGTGCTGACGAAGCTGTCGGGCTTGGCCGACAACTGGAAACTGTGACCGGCGATCACCGCATCGGCGTTAGCCGGAGAATCGCCTGCCTGATAGGTGATATCCAGAGCGAAGGTTACGCCACGGAACGTGATATCGGAGCCGCCCTTGGCGTCTGGATCGAACTTGCCACCCTGGCTCGCCTCGGCGGTCACATCCTTGCCGGCAGCATCCTTGATCACAAACTGAGTGCTGCTGGTGAATTCCAGCGTGTAGGGCTCACCGCTGCGGAAATTCGAGTCGAAAGCCGGGCCGGAGTTGACCACGCCTGGCGACAGGGACACACGTCCGTCATCGACTGCCGGCAATGTCATGGTCGTCGAACTGCGACTCGCGTTGATGGCCTGCTGGAAGACCTCCCAGCCGGTATCGTTGAGCCCCAACTCCATCGAGTCACCAATCTTCAACTTCAGCTGGGTCTGGTCGCCCTGATAGCTGTAGGTGCCGTCACTGTTACGGGCAAAGGGCGGAATGGTGTTGCTGGCCCCGGAGAAAATATACTTGCCGCTGGAGTCTTTGCTGTTCATCAAGTTCAGCAATTGTTCTTCGGCCTGGGCGACTTCCGCGCCGATAGATTTTCTATCGTCATCATTCAGGGACGCGCTGCCCGCTCGCACCGCCAGCTCGCTGACCTTTTGCAGCAGGTCGTTGATGCTGTCCAGCACGCTTTCTTCCTGAGCCTGAGCCGTACCCAGCGCGGTGATGTTGGTGCTGTACTGTCCCAACATCGATTTTTGCTGCTCAAGCTGCAGCAAGCGCGCCGCGCCCACCGGATCATCCGCCGCCGTTGCGACCTTCACCCCACTGCTTGCCTGCTCCGCCGTTTTCATCACGTTATTGAGGTTGCGCTGATAGTTGGCAGCCGTCGTCGCATAATATTGTGCAGTAGAAATACGCATGTTCTACGGCTCCTTAAAGGGCATTGAGCAGAGTGGTGAAGATTTCCTGAGCAGACTTGATGATCTGCGAGGATGCCGAATAGTACTGCTGGTACTTGATCAGGTTGCCGGTCTCTTCATCGAGGTCGACCCCCGACAGCGAATCGCGAGAATCACGGGCCTGGGTCAGGATCGCACCGGTGGCGGTGGCATCCATTTGCCCCTGCTTGGTCTTGGCGCCGACCGACGACACCAGGCCACCGTAAGCATCACTCAAGCTGGCGCCGGGGTCAGTGGCCGTCGCGCCAACCGTGGCCTTGGTTTGCAGACCCAGCAGTGCCTGGGCATTGCGATTGTCCGTGCTGCCGGCCGCGGTCATGGCGATATTAAAACTGTCGCCCTTGGCCGGGCTTCCGCTGACGGTCATCGCAACGCCAAACGTCTTCGCGGCACCGGAACCGTCGGTATAGGGCACCTGGATATTCAGGTCATTGTTCTGGCCGGGGACGATATTGCCAGTCCCGAGACTGGTCCCCTTAGCATCAAATACTTCATAGGCTGTGCCGCTGGTCATGAGCAGGCGAATCGGCATGGCGGCCTTCACCGCACCCTGCACTTCCTGGCTCTGCACCGGATCGTAGATGTCCAAGCTGGTGCTCAGCTTGGGCTGGCTGACTGTTCCAGTACCGTCATTACCTTGGGCATTGGTGGACGTCAGTGGAGCTGCCGTGGCCAGGCGCTTGATGTCGGTCATGACGGTGGTCAGATCGGCCGCTGCGCCTCGGGTAGGGGTGATCTTGAACGTATCGCCTGCACTCACCGGAGCACCGTTGAGGCTCAAACTGAAGCCGTCAATCACCGGGGCCGGAGTCGCCCCGAGGGTGAAAGTGCCCATTTCGGAGTTATCCGAGAGGCGCCGCACGCTGTAGCCTGTAGCGCTGGTGAACGTAACCTGATAATCACTTGCCGCCAGCTTGCTCGTGTCTTTGATCGTCACATCCAGATTACCGGACGCCGAGTTGTTACTGGCATTGGCGATGCTGCGCTGAGCGATAGCAACTGCACTGTTGATGTCATTGAACAACGACGAGCCAAAGTTACCGCTCTGATCCAGGCCCTGCCCCAACTGTTTGTTGACCTGATCAGCAACCACCATGGCAATCCGCCCAAGGCCATTGATTGCTGGTGTCAGCACGTCGTCACGGTAACGCAGCAAACCACCCATCTCGCCGCCGCTGACCAACTTGGTGATATCGATCGAAGCGGAGCCCGTCTCCATGATGATCGACGATCGGGTCGGGTCAGCCTTGTCCGACTGTACGCGCAAGATATTGACACTATTGCCCAGCACCAGGGACTGCCCATTGCCCAGAGAGACGTCGAGGCTGCCGTTGTTTTCGCTGACCTGAACGCCAATCAACTCGGAGAGCTGGCGCACGGTCTCGTTGCGCTGGTCGAGCAATTCGTTGGGCGTGCCGCCCGAAGTACCGACTTCACTGATTTTCTTGTTGTAAGACGCAACAGTGGCCGCGAGCTTGTTGACCTGATCGGCCATCGACCCCAACTGATCATTGATATACGAGCCTTGCTGGTTCAACTGCTGCGAAATCGAATTGAAGCGGCTGCTCAGGCCCTGCGCATTAGTCAACAGCGCCTGCCGCGCAGCGGTGTCGTTGGCACTGCCGGACAGCGTTTGCAAAGAAGCGAAAAACGACTGCAGCGTCTTGGTAATTCCGGTGCCACTGTCGGACAACAGTTTGTCCACTTGGGTGGCCTGGCCAAGGTAAGCCTGGGCATCACTGTTCAGGGAAGTGGTGGTCTGGAGCTGGGAGTCGAGGTAGCTGTTATACACCCGGCGCACGTCAGAAAGCGTCGTACCGGTGCCAATGAAGACGTTGCCGTACTGATTGGAGCCCTTGGTGCTCTGCACAGTTTGCTGGCGTGAGTACCCGACGGTGTCGACGTTGGCGATGTTGTTGCCAGTCGTCAGCAAAGAAGCATGACCTGCGGCCAGCCCCGACATCCCGATATTGAGCAAACTCATGGTTCAGACCTTATACCTTGTGCCTATAAAGGCGTAGTGGAAACGCCCGCCGCAGCGTAGTTCTGATAACTCGTCATCTGCCTGGCTATTTGCGAAATCTTGCTGGCGTAGTTCGGGTCGGTTGCGTAGCCGGCCTTCTGCAACTCGCGTACAAATTGTTCGGGGTTATCGGCAGACTTCACGACATCTTGATAGCGATTGTTGGATTGCAGCAGCGTCACGAGGTCGTGGAAGCTGTCTTTGTAGGAGTCGTAGGAACGGAACTGCGCCGTCTCCTTGACCATCTCGCCGTTTCTGAATTCGCTGGTGATGGCCCGGGCTGAATCGCCCTTCCAGTTGCTGCTGGCCTTGATGCCGAACAGGTTGTGGCTGCTGCTGCCATCCTGGGCGCGCATGACCGACTTGCCCCAGCCGGTTTCGAGGGCGGCCTGGGCCACCAGGTAGCGCGGATCGACGCCGATGCGGTCGGCGGCTTCCTTGGCCATGGGCAGCATGGCGTTGACGAATTCGTCGGCGGAGCTGAAGGCTTTCTTTGGCGGTGCCAGCGGGATCTGCGCCATGGCCCGGCCGTAGACCTGCAGGCGACCGCTGGCCGGCGCTTCGGTTTGGGCGGTCAGCCAGTCGCCGTTGTACAGCGAGCCGGAACCGGTCGGGCTGATCGTGGGCACGTCGATTTTGTTGAGTGCGGTTGCAGCTGTCGTCGCTGTCACAGCCGGGGTCGCGGCCGATGGCACCAGGCCGGCGAGCAGGCGGTCCGCGAGTTTCGGCGGCAACGCCAGGCGGCGCTGGTTGATCAGCGCCATGTCATTGCGATGCGCGCCCTCGCCTGGTGCCTGCGGTGCATGGATCGAACGCGAGGCCCACAACGGGCGCTGGCCATTGAGACGCGACAAGGGTCCGTTGGTGGCAACCGTACCGGCGGCAATCGGCGTTTCCACGGCGGCTTTGGCCTCGGCTTGCTTGGCGGCGGACGCTGCCGCCGCTTCACCCGGGGCCATGGGTTTGTTCTTTGACATCTGGCGCATCAACACATCGGCCAGGCCGATACCGCCGCCTTCGCGGGACATGGAAACGGCCAGCTGCTGGTCGTACATTTCCTGGTACTGCTTGGCTTCGGCGGTGTTGAGCGGGTTGTCCTGGCCCAGCGCGTTGGTGGCCGAGCGCATGGACTTGAGCATCTCACCGAGGAACAGCGACTCGAACTCCTGCGCCACTTTGCGCATGTTCGCGTCGCTGTTCTTGTCGCCGACCTTGAGCTGGTTGAGGCGATTCAAGTCCGAGTAGGACCCCGAATCGCTGCTGCTGACCAGACCGCTCTTGTACATATCCATGGGCGCAGTCCTCAGATCACGATCAGGTCGGCTTGCAGTGCGCCGGCCTGTTTCAGTGCTTCGAGAATGGCCATCAAGTCACCCGGCGCGGCGCCGACCTGGTTCACCGCTCGCACGATTTCGTCGAGGGTGGTGCCCGGGCCGAACTTGAACATCGGCTTGGCTTCCTGCTGGGCGTTGACCCGCGAGCGTGGCACCACGGCCGTCTGGCCATTGGACAGCGGGCCCGGCTGGCTGACGATCGGGTCTTCGGTGATGGTCACGGTCAGGCTGCCGTGGGTCACGGCGGCCGGGGACACTTTCACGTTCTGGCCGATCACGATGGTGCCGGTACGCGAGTTGATGATGACTTTGGCCACTGCCTGGCCCGGATCGACTTCCAGGTTCTCGATGATCGACAGGTAGTCCACGCGCTGGCTCGGGTCCAGTGGCGCACTGACGCGGATCGAGCCGCCGTCGATGGCCTGGGCCACGCCCGGGCCGAGCATGTTGTTGATCTTGTCGACGATGCGCTTGGCGGTGGTGAAGTCCGAACGGTTGAGGTTCAGGGTCAGGCTGTTGCCCTGGTTGAAACCACTTGGCACCGCCCGCTCGACCGATGCACCACCGGGGATGCGCCCCGCCGACGGGACGTTGACGGTGATCTTCGAACCGTCTCGACCCTCGGCATCAAAGCCGCCGACCACCAGGTTGCCCTGGGCGATCGCGTAGACGTTACCGTCAATACCCTTGAGCGGCGTCAGCAGCAAGGTACCGCCGCGCAGGCTCTTGGAGTTGCCGATGGACGCTACGGTGATGTCAATCTGCTGACCCGGCTTGGCGAACGCCGGCAAGTCGGCGCTGATCGACACCGCCGCGACGTTTTTCAACTGCACGTTGCCCGAACCCGGCGGCACCTTGATGCCGAACTGCGAGAGCATGTTGTTGAAAGTCTGCAGGGTGAACGGGGTCTGCGTCGTCTGGTCGCCGGTGCCGCTAAGCCCGACCACCAGGCCGTAGCCGATCAGTTGGTTGGAACGCACGCCAGAAATACTGGCGATGTCCTTGAGCCGCTCGGCTTGCGCGCTAAACGCAGCCGAGAGCATCAGGGCGGCCACCATCAGGCGTTTGAAGTTCAACATGCTCAACTTGATAGCCACCTAGAAAGGAAACAGCGGGCTGAGGAAGAAACGGTCGAACCAGCCTGGCTGACTCGCATCGGCAAAGGCACCGGTGCCCGAGTAGGTAATACGTGCATCGGCCACCCGGGTCGACGACACGGTGTTGTCCGTGGCGATGTCATCGGCGCGGACCATGCCGGCAATGCGCACCAGCTCATCGCCGGTGTTGAGGGTCAGCCACTTCTCGCCGCGCACGGCGATGATGCCGTTGGGCAATACGTCGGCGACGGTCACGGTGATCGAGCCGGTCAGGCTGTTGCTCTGCCCGGACTTGCTGTCGCCCTTGGTCGCACGGTCGGCACTGTAGCCGGCGTTGAGGCTCAGGTCGCCGCCACCAATTGGATTATTAGTGGTGAGGCTGGAGCCGAACAACGAGGTCAGGCCGACGCTGGTGTCGCTGTTCTTGCCGATCTGCGAGTTGGCGTTCTTGCTGGCCTGGGTGCGCTCGTTCAGCGTGATGGTGATGATGTCACCGACGCGGAACGCCTTGCGGTCGCTGTACAGGTTCTGTTCGAAGCCGGCCTGGTAGATCGAGCCATTGTTGGCGGCAGCCGGCAGCGGTGTGCGCGGCAACACCGGGGCGTAGTAAGGGTCATTGGGCCGCGGCGCAGGCGCGACACAGCCGGCGAGCGCGGTGATGCCACTCAGTGCCAGAACAGATACGAAGCGATTCATGACCCTACCTCACGGTGTTACAGGCGACCGCGTGGCCGCCCCATATTCTTGATTACAGATTCTGCGTTACGAACGAGAGCATCTGGTCGGCGGTGGAGATCACCTTGGAGTTCATCTCGTAGGCGCGCTGGGTGGTGATCATGTTGACCATCTCCTCAACGGTGCTGACGTTGGAGGTTTCCAGGGTGTTCTGCAGCGTGGTGCCGAAACCGGCGAGGCCCGGGGTGCCAACCTGTGGCGCGCCGCTGGCGGCGGTTTCCAGGAACAGGTTGTTG
The DNA here is from genome assembly GCF_022496665.1 of Pseudomonas sp. TMW22090. Taxonomy (NCBI): domain Bacteria; kingdom Pseudomonadati; phylum Pseudomonadota; class Gammaproteobacteria; order Pseudomonadales; family Pseudomonadaceae; genus Pseudomonas; species Pseudomonas sp. TMW22090. Next base: position 67,956 of record NZ_SCFH01000013.1, on the reverse strand, counting down.
CCCACGGCTTGCAGGCCGGCCGGGTTGATGAAGTCGGCGGTCTGCAGGTTGCCGATCACCTGGGACGCGGCGTTGCCGGGAACGGTGACCGACACCGTACCGTCGCGGCCGACCGTGAAGGTCTGGGCGTCGTTCGGGATGACAATGGCCGGCTCCAGGGCGAAGCCGCTGGCATTGACGATCTGGCCATTGGAGTCCAGGTGGAAAGTACCGTCACGGGTGTAGGACGTGGTGCCGTCCGGCTGCAGGATCTGGAAGAAACCGCGACCGTCGATGGCCATGTCCAGCGGCTGCTCGGTGGTTTGCAGGCTGCCGGCGGTGAAGTTTTTCTGGGTGCCGACGATGCGCACACCAGTACCCACTTGCAGACCCGACGGCAATTCGCTGTCCTGGGTCGACTGGGCGCCAGGCTGACGCTTGATCTGATACAGCAGGTCCTGGAACTCGGCGCGATCACGTTTGAAACCCGTGGTCGACACGTTCGCCAGGTTGTTGGAAATGGTGGTCAGGTTGGTGTCCTGGGCGGACAGACCGGTTTTGGCAACCCATAGAGCCGGAAGCATTCGATTCTCCTCGTGCGCCTGTTTTACGGCGCGACGTTCTGGTAATTAGCTGATCTGCAAGACCCGAGCCATGGCCTGGTCGTCTTCTTTGGCGGTGTTCATCATCTTGATGTGCAATTCGAACTGCTTGGCCAGGGCCAGCACCGAGGTCATTTCTTCCACGGCATTGACGTTGCTCGATTCGAGGAAACCGGACACCAGCTTGACGTTGGCATCCGCCTGCGCCGGCTGGCCGTCCTTGGTGTGGATCGAACCGTCCAGGCCTTTGGTCATGTTCCGCAAGTCAGGGTTGACCAGCTTGATGCGGTCGACTTCGGCCATCACGCGCGGGCCTTCGCCCATCGCCCGAATACTGATGGTGCCATCCTCGCCCACTTCGATCTGTTGCTCGGGCGGCACGGCAATCGGCCCGCCATTGCCCATCACCGGCATACCGTTGCCGGCGCGCAATACGCCCAGGGCATCGACGTTGAGGCTGCCGGTGCGCACATAGCTTTCACCGCCATCGGGGTTCTGCACGGCAATCCAGCCATTGCCCTGTACGGCAACGTCGAGGTCGCGGCCGGTTTCCACCAGCGAACCTGCAGAAAAGTCGGTGGCCGGACGCTCGGACATGGCAAACGCACGCGCCGGAAAGCTGTCACCAAACACCGGCATCGAGCGCGCCTGCTCCAGGTCTTTCTGGAAACCGTTGGTGGAGATGTTCGCGAGGTTGTTCGCATGAGCCTTCTGCGCCAGTGCATTCTGGCTGGCGCCGGTCATAGCTACATAAAGGTACTTATCCACACTCTTTCCTCTGCATGCCGGACGTTTGCCGCCCACCGCTGTTCTGCTGAGCCATAAGCAATTTGCAGACCAACTATTTTCTGGCGGCGCTGGGCCCGGCAAACAGGGGGCTTGAGGAGTTTGGAGAAAGGTGAAGGAATGGGGAGAAGTCGAAAAACCGGCGGTGTTGTGCCGCTTCGCGGCAATAGAGCGAAAGATCGCAGCCTCGTTTCACTCGGCAGCTCCTACAGGGATCGGGAATTCATGTAGGAGCTGCCGAGTGAAACGAGGCTGCGATCTTTTGACTTTAAGTGCTGCTGTCCTTGCCCACCTCATACTCACGCAGCTTGTTGGCAATGGTGGTATGCGAAACCCCCAGGCGCTTACCCAACTGCCGGCTGCTCGGATGTTCTGAATACAGCCGCTCCAGCACCGCCTTCTCGAAGCGCCCGACAATCTCGTCCAGCCCGCCCTCCAGCGAGAAATCGCCAAGCGGCTGACGCACGCCGTAGTCCGGCAGGCGGATGTGCTCGGCCTTGACGGTGCCGCCTTCGCACAAGGACACCGCCTGGAACAGCACATTCTCCAACTGCCGCACGTTGCCCGGCCAATGGTAATGACTGAGCCGCTCCATCGCCGCCGGCGCCAGTTTCGGCAGCGGGCAACCGATCTGCCGGCTGGCCTGGTCCAGGAAGTGCTCGACCAGGGGCGTCAAGCCGTCCAGGCATTCGCGCAGTGGCGGGATGTGCAATGACAACACGTTCAGGCGGTGGTACAGATCCTGGCGGAACTCCCCGCGAGCGCACAGCTCCGACAGGTCGACCTGGGTCGCACAGATCACCCGCACATCGAGGTACACCTCTTCATCACTGCCTACCCGACGAAAGCATCCGTCCTGCAGGAAGCGCAGCAATTTCACCTGCAAGCGCGGGCTCATTTCACCGACACCATCGAGGAACAGCGTACCGCCGGCAGTCAGCTCCAGCAGCCCGAGCTTGCCTTCGGCCCGGGCGCCTTCGAATGCGCCGGGGCCGTAACCGAACAATTCGGTCTCGGCCATGGACTCCGGCAGCCCCGCACAGTTGAGCGCCATCAACGGCGACTGGCCGCGGGGACTTGCCAGGTGGCAGGCCCGCGCCAGCAATTCCTTGCCGGTCCCCGTTTCGCCTTCTATCAACAACGGTGCGTCCAGGGGCGCCATGCGCCGGGCTTCGCGGACCACGGCGGCCATCACCTTCGAGCTCTGGAAAATGCTGTCGAACCCGCGCAGTTCCTGCTTGCGCACGTTGTAGATGCGTTCGCCTACCCGATCCGCGCGATGCAGCGTCAAGACCGCGCCGGCCATGGCCTCGCTGTCGTCATGCTCCGATTGCAATGGCGCGATGTCGGCCAGGAACACGTCGCCCTTGACCTTGACCCGCAGCCCGTTGATCCGCGACTTGTTGGCACGTACCAGTTCCGGCAGGTCGAAATCCTCGGCGTAACGGGACAACGGGATGCCCGGCACCTCGTCCACCCGCACGCCGAGCAACTGTGCGGCGGCCCGGTTAGCCGCAACGATCGAACCGCCCATATCGATCGACAGCACCGGAAACTCCAGCGCGCCGAGCAGCGCATTGAGCTCCATGTGCCGACGCTCGCTGGGCATCAGCCCTACGCGCTTGACGCCAAACACCCCGGGGATCGATTCGAACTTCGCCCGCAGCGCCTGGAACTGCAGGTTGATCAGGTTCGGGCAGTGCAGGTAGATCGCATTACCGTGCTCACCCCCGACTTCGCCACGCGCGACGTTGATCCCGTACTCCACCAGCAGGTTGAGGATGTCGCGCAGGATGCCGATGCGGTTCTGGCAGTGGACTTTGATACGCATATAAAGGCTCGAAAAGCGGTTAAGGAAATCATGCCGAGTTCGGCCCGCTTCCACAGGGGGTGGCGGTGGCCGCAGGGGCAATTTTTTGTTGCAACGCTTAGATAGTCGTAAAGATTATGTGACACCCAGGGCGCTTTTCAAACCAGAAAACTCAACAGCCACGCCGCAACCGCCATTGCGTAACGAAAACTTTACGAAAAGCGCTGTTTTTTATGCCTTATATCCCGCGCACGGGGCTGCACATCCGAAAATCCTGGGGTATTTGTAAGTCCATAGCTGGACATAACAAGAACGAATTCCCCTAGCAGGAGAGCAGCATGAAGCAGACGCAGTACGTGGCTCGCGAGCCCGATGCGCAAGGTTTTATCGACTACCCCGCCGAAGAACACGCGGTGTGGAACACGCTGATCACTCGCCAACTGAAAGTGATCGAGGGTCGTGCGTGCCAGGAATACCTGGACGGTATCGAAAAACTCGGTCTGCCCCACGACCGCATCCCGCAACTGGGCGAGATCAACAAGGTGCTCGGTGAAACCACCGGCTGGCAGGTGGCCCGGGTGCCGGCGCTGATCCCCTTCCAGACTTTCTTCGAATTGCTCGCCAACAAGCAGTTCCCGGTGGCCACTTTCATTCGCACTCGCGAAGAGCTGGACTACCTGCAAGAGCCGGATATTTTCCACGAGATCTTTGGCCACTGCCCGCTGCTGACCAACCCTTGGTTCGCCGAATTCACCCACACCTACGGCAAGCTTGGCCTGCAGGCGACCAAGGAAGAACGGGTGTACCTGGCGCGCCTGTACTGGATGACCATCGAGTTCGGCCTGGTCGACACGCCCCAGGGCCAACGCATCTACGGCGGCGGCATCCTTTCCTCGCCTAAAGAAACCGTCTACTGCCTGTCCGACGAGCCCGAACACCAAGCCTTCGACCCGCTGGAATGCATGCGCACGCCTTACCGCATCGACATCCTGCAGCCCTTGTACTTCGTGCTGCCCAACCTCAAGCGCCTGTTCGACCTGGCCCACGAGGACATCATGGGCATGGTCAAGCAAGGCATGCAGCTGGGCTTGCACGCACCAAAATTTCCGCCCAAGCCAAAAGCGGCCTGAGCAGATCCCGCTCGCGACTTGCGCGCAAAGATAGTAATTTCCAACAAGAATCGAATTCAGGAATACACCATGAACGCTCTGAACCAAGCCCACTGCGAAGCCTGCCAAGCCGGCGCACCTCAGGTCAGCGACGAAGAACTGCCGGTATTGCTCAAGCAGATCCCGGACTGGAACATCGAAGTTCGCGACAGCATCATGCAGCTGGAAAAAGTCTTCCTGTTCAAGAATTTCAAGCATGCGCTGGCGTTCACCAACGCGGTCGGTGAAATCTCCGAGGCCGAGGGGCACCACCCGGGCCTGCTCACCGAGTGGGGCAAAGTCACCGTGACCTGGTGGAGCCACTCCATCAAGGGCCTGCACCGCAACGACTTCATCATGGCCGCGCGCACAGACGAAGTGGCCAAGGACGCCGAGGGCCGCAAATAATGCATTTCGACTCGATCGGCCGGGTACCTGGCGATCCGATCCTGGGGTTGATGGAGGCGTATGCGCAGGATCCCAACCCGCGCAAATTCGACCTCGGGGTGGGCGTCTATAAAGACGCCCACGGCCTGACGCCAATCCCGCAAGCGGTGAAACTCGCCGAGGCGCGACTGGTTGACAAGCAATCCACCAAGACCTACATCGGTGGTCATGGCGAGCCGGCGTTTGGCAAGGTGATCAACGAGCTGGTGCTGGGGGCCGACTCCCCGTTGATCGCCGGGCAGCGCGCGGGGGCCACGCAGACCCCAGGCGGCACCGGCGCATTGCGCCTCAGCGCAGACTTCATTGCCCAGTGCCTGCCGGGCCGTGGCGTGTGGCTGAGCAACCCGACCTGGCCGATCCATGAAACGATTTTCGCGGCAGCCGGTGTCAAGGTCAGCCATTACCCGTACGTGGGCAGCGATAACCGTCTAGACGTCGAGGCCATGCTGGCGGTACTGCGTGAAGTGCCCAAGGGCGACGTAGTGCTGTTGCACGCCTGCTGCCACAACCCGACCGGTTTTGATCTGTCCCATGACGACTGGCGTCGGGTGCTGGACATCGTGCGCAGCCGCGACCTGCTGCCGCTGATCGACTTCGCCTACCAGGGTTTTGGCGATGGCCTGGAGCAGGATGCCTGGTCCACCCGACTGTTCGCCGCCGAGTTGCCGGAAGTGCTGATCACCAGTTCCTGCTCGAAGAACTTCGGGCTGTACCGCGATCGCACCGGCGCGCTGATTGTCTGCGCCAAGAGCGCTGACAAGCTGGTGGACATACGCAGCCAACTGGCCAACATTGCCCGCAACCTGTGGTCGACGCCGCCGGATCATGGCGCTGCAGTGGTGGCGACCATCCTTGGCGACCCTGAGCTGAAAAGCTTATGGGCCGACGAAGTGGAAGCCATGCGCCTGCGCATTGCGCAGTTACGCAGCGGTTTGGTCGAGGCGCTTGAGCCCCACGGTTTGCGCGAGCGTTTTGCCCACATCGGCGTTCAGCGCGGAATGTTCTCCTATACGGGCCTGTCGCCGGAGCAGGTGAAGAATCTGCGTGACCACCACAGCGTGTACATGGTCGGCACCGGCCGGGCAAACGTGGCCGGCATCGACGCAACACGCCTGGACCTGCTGGCCGAGGCCATCGCCGAGGTCTGCAAATAGCCCTGTTTGCAAAATAACCCTGTAGGAGCTGTCGAGCCTGCGAGGCTGCGATCTTTTGATTTTGAAGGGCAACGTCAAAAGATCGCAGCCTCGCAGGCTCGGCAGCTCCAACGCAGCTCCTACGCTGCTCCTGCAGGGAACCATCGAAAGATCGAGCGCCCCCCTGCGGCCATCTGTCGCAGAAATTCCAGATAAAACTCTAATTGTCATTTCTCCTGCTGTATCCTGCCCAGGCTTTGTAAAAGCGCGGATCTACCAGATCTATCAACAGACTTTGCGAGGAGCGCGAAACATGCACGAGATCCCTAATCTCCCCTTCCCAAGCCTGCACGAAACTGAGCAGACAACCACGCAGCAAGCCGGCGCCCAACAGCCCGAGCCGAAAGAAGCATCTGACAGTCGCAAGGCTGACAGCGAAGACTGAGACACCCGCAATGCCAGACCGTGTGGAAAGCGCTAACATGCGCTTTCCACACCGCCTGAACCCTGAGCCCCGCATGAACGACGACTTTACCGAGAACCAGGCCAGCGTCCTGATCGGCACCGCCGAGAAAATGATCGCTATCTGGAATCGCCTCTCCGCCGAAAAACAGGCTGCCCTGCTCGCCCGTTTCGGCACCCAGGAAAACGCCCTGGCCGCCCTGGTCACGACGCAACTGGTTGCCCCGGCCCCGACTGACTCAACCCCGCCCGGTAAATAGTTTTACTTTTTCACGACCTGCGCTCCCTCCCACCGCTATCATAAGCAGCCTATCTATCCTGCTTTGCCGTGGACCTTTACCCATGTCTGAAAACCAGCGCCCCCTGCGGGTAACGCTGCAAGTTGTCTCCATCGTCCTCTTCACCTTCATCGGCTACCTGAACATCGGCATTCCCCTGGCGGTACTGCCGGGCTATGTCCACAGCGACCTGGGCTTTGGTGCCGTGATCGCCGGGCTGGTGATCAGCGTGCAATACCTGGCCACCCTGCTCAGCCGACCCTACGCCGGCAAAATCATCGACAACAAGGGCAGCAAGCTGGCAGTCATGTACGGCCTTGCCGGCTGCGGGTTGAGCGGCGTGTTCATGCTGATTTCAGCCTGGACCCAAAGCCTGCCGATGGTGAGCCTGACCAGCCTGTTGATCGGCCGCCTGGTGCTCGGCAGCGCCGAAAGCCTGGTCGGCTCCGGTTCGATCGGCTGGGGCATCGGCCGGGTCGGTGCGGCGAATACCGCCAAAGTCATCTCCTGGAACGGCATCGCCAGCTACGGCGCACTGGCTGTTGGCGCGCCGCTGGGTGTGCTGCTGGTGAGGGAGTTGGGCTTGTGGAGCATGGGCGTGAGTATCGTGCTGCTGGCGGTGATCGGCCTGGCCCTGGCCTGGCCAAAGACCGCCGCACCGATCCTGGTCGGCGAGCGCTTGCCGTTCATGCACGTGCTTGGGCGAGTGCTGCCTCACGGCTGTGGCCTGGCATTGGGCTCCATCGGGTTTGGCACCATCGCCACCTTCATCACCCTGTATTACGCCACGCAAAACTGGAACAACGCCGTGCTGTGCCTGAGCCTGTTCGGCGCCAGCTTCATTGGCGCGCGCCTGCTGTTCGGCAACCTGATCAACCGCCTCGGGGGCTTTCGCGTGGCGATTGCCTGCCTGTCGGTGGAAACCCTGGGCCTATTGCTGCTGTGGCTGGCACCGGATGCACACTGGGCCCTGGCCGGTGCAGCGCTTAGCGGATTTGGCTTCTCCCTGGTGTTCCCGGCGCTGGGCGTGGAAGCCGTGAACCTGGTGCCGGCTTCGAGCCGCGGGGCTGCAGTGGGGGCTTATTCGTTGTTTATCGACCTGTCACTGGGGATCACCGGGCCATTGGCCGGTGCCATCGCCGCAGGGTTCGGCTTTGCCTCGATCTTCCTGTTCGCCGCGCTTGCCGCCCTTAGCGGTCTGGCCCTGAGCATCTATCTGTACCGCCAGGCGCCGAAGTACCGGGAACAACGGGACGCCCGCTAGAAGTCGACCTTGCCGCGCCCGGCCTTGATGCTGCCGCGTTTGGTCTTGGACTCGAGGCGACGTTTTTTCGAGCCAAGGGTCGGCTTGGTCGGGCGGCGCTTCTTTTCGACCTTGGTGGCGCTCTGGATCAGCTCGACAAGGCGCTCCAACGCATCGGCGCGATTGGCTTCCTGCGTGCGGTACTGTTGCGCCTTGATGATGAGCACGCCATCGCTGGTGATGCGACTGTCGCGCAGCGCCAGCAGCCGCTCCTTGTAGAACTCGGGCAATGAAGACGCCGGGATGTCGAAGCGCAGGTGCATGGCGCTGGAGACCTTGTTGACGTTCTGCCCGCCGGCGCCCTGGGCGCGAATGGCCGTCAGCTCGATCTCGGCATCCGGCAGGTGCACGTTGTTGGAAATCTCCAGCATGGTAAAAGTGTCCGTATTCAGAACACGCAGGATACCGCGAATGCGAACTTCAGAACGCCGAAAATCCCCTGTGAGAGCCAGGCTTGCCCGCGATTGAGGCGCCGCGATTTACAGGTTAGACCGCGTCATCGTTCATCGCGGGCAAGCCTGACTCCCACAGGGGATCTCCACAGGCTTGCTTTCACAGGAGATCTGCGCAGGTTACAAAACAACAAACCCGGCACATGGCCGGGTTTGTTGTTTCTGCGTACCGCGTTACTTCACGGCAGGCTGAAGGGCATGCCGTGCGCTGCGCTTGTTCTTGATGCCATAGCAGATCCACATGAAGGCAAGCCATACAGGGATCGCGTACACCGAGACCTGGATGCCCGGGATCAACAGCATCACGCCAAGGATAAACACCACGAACGCCAGGCAGATGTAGTTGCCGTACGGGTACCACAGCGCCTTGAACAGCGGCGTCTGGCTGGTTTTGTTCATGTGCTGGCGAAATTTGAAGTGCGAGAAGCTGATCATCGCCCAGTTGATCACCAGGGTGGCCACCACCAACGACATCAGCAGCTCAAGCGCGCTGTGAGGAATCAGGTAGTTGAGCAACACCGCGATCAGCGTCACCGCAGCCGAAGCCAGGATCGAGCGCACCGGCACGCCGCGCTTGTCGATCTTCGCCAGGGCTTTCGGGGCATCGCCCTGCTCGGCCATGCCCAGCAGCATGCGGCTGTTGCAGTAGGTGCCGCTGTTGTACACCGACAATGCCGCCGTCAACACCACGAAGTTGAGGATGTGCGCCGCCGTGTTGCTGCCCAGCATCGAGAACACTTGCACGAACGGGCTGCCGCTATAGGAATCGCCGGAGGCGTTCAGGGTTTCCAGCAGGCTGTCCCATGGGGTCAGCGACAGCAGGATGACCAGTGCGCCGATGTAGAAAATCAGGATCCGGTAGATCACCTGGTTGATGGCTTTCGGGATCACGGTTTTCGGCTTGTCTGCTTCTGCTGCGGTGAAGCCCAGCATTTCCAGGCCGCCGAAGGAGAACATGATGATCGCCATGGCCATCACCAGCCCGCTGACACCGTTGGGGAAGAAGCCGCCGTGGGACCACAGGTTGCTCACCGACGCCTGGGGCCCGCCGTTGCCGCTGACCAGCAGGTAGCTGCCCAGGGCAATCATGCCGACGATCGCCACGACCTTGATGATCGCGAACCAGAACTCTGCCTCGCCGAACACCTTGACGTTGGCCAGGTTGATCAGGTTGATCAGGACGAAGAAACCGGCCGCCGAGACCCAGGTAGGGATGTCCGGCGCCCAATAGTGGATGTATTTGCCGACGGCAGTCAGCTCCGACATGCCCACCAGGATGTACAGGATCCAGCAGTTCCAGCCCGACAGGAAGCCGGCGAAACCACCCCAGTATTTGTGCGCAAAGTGGCTGAACGAACCGGCGACCGGCTCTTCGACGATCATTTCGCCAAGCTGGCGCATGATCATGAATGCGATGAAGCCGCAGATGGCGTAGCCGAGGATCATCGACGGGCCGGCGGATTTAAGCACCCCGGCAGAGCCGAGGAACAGTCCGGTACCGATCGCCCCACCGAGGGCGATCAGTTGAATATGGCGATTTTTCAGGCCGCGTTTCAGCTCGCCTGAATGCGAGTTTTGTCCACTCATGAAAAGGGTCTCACGCAAGGTTTGATGATGTTCAGTAGACGTGCTGCTCGGGTTGCGATTTCAAGCAGCGCCGATCAAACCCCAGCGCAAGCACCAGGAGTTCAGCGTATTTACAACGTTCATGCGTCACCTGTTTGTTTTTATCTGTGACGAAATCGAACCCGACGCGCTTGTGGCGCAACGGAGTTAACAAGGCGGATAGCCCTGAGGTTTGCGCTGGTGCGCAGGAAGTCACAGTTAAAACGCGGCGCATTGTACACCTGTAACCCCCTGCTGCCAGACCCGCTGGATCAGCGTGTCATTTGCCGGGATTGCCTGTGTCCGCCCCGGCAGTGCCGGACGGCTGCAAAAATAGATTCAGACCTTTGCAGGTCTTCGACGGGGACGACAGGAAAATCGCCCCTCGGAGAGAGTTGGAGTTGGGTCACGGCGTTCATTGCGCCTCCTTGTTTTTATGCACCTGCACGGCAGGCATGGGGCGCATCTGATCCTGCTATGGAGGTTGAAACAAGCGGGATAGAGGGCTTGGGAATCCATGAGGTCCGGGTTAGCGGAAGGATTTCCTTACACCCGGCGGAAAATAGCTGAAGCACTGGGTAATTCGTCAAGATCTCGTTACAGCGTGTAACGACGGATTTCCAATCGACATGCTTTGGTGTCTTCGCTGGTGCCATCGCGAGCAAGCCCGGCTCCCACAGTGATATCCGCCGAACACAAATGCTGAGTCCACCTCCAATACCCTGTGGGAGCGGCGGTGCGACGTGGTCGCGAAGGCGGACTGCCAGGCGCCGCAGCATTTGAGCCAGACAAAAAAAAACGCCACCCCGAAGGATGGCGCTTTTCACTGACTGCTTACCGCTTGAAGCCTACCGCTGCTTCACTCCGGCTTGCGACGGCCAAAGCCCGGACGCTGACCCGAACCGGCCGGCGCACCACGGCGCTTGCCTGATGGCGCATCCTTGTCGACCAGGACAATGCCCGGACGCTTTTTCGCGACTGGTTTGGCTGGGCGCTTGGTGTCCGCTGGACGATCCGCCACTGGCGTACCACGACCGGCGGGAGCGCCGCGATCACTGCGACCCCCGGCTGGCGCGCCACGGCCTTCACCGCGCTCGGTACGGCCATTGGCCGGACGCGGCGTACGTGGACCGCGCTCGCCATCGGCGCGAGGAGCCGCCGGCTTGCGGGCCGGACGTTCGCCTTCGATGTGCGGCTCACGGGCCGGACGCGGGTTGGCAGCTGGAGCACCGGCGGCTGGACGCAGGGTCCGCACACGCTCGGTGGTGCCCATCGGACGCGACGACTTGCGCTGCATCCGCTCGAGCTTGTCTTTGCTCTTGGCGTTCATCTGCGGCATGGCCACAGGCGTCAGGCCAACCTCGGCACTGAGGATGTCGACTTCGTACTGGCTCATTTCGCGCCAGCGACCCATCGGCAGGTCGGAGTTGAGGAACACCGGACCGAAACGCACGCGTTTCAGGCGGCTGACCACCAGACCCTGGGATTCCCACAGACGACGAACTTCGCGGTTACGACCTTCCATCACCACGCAGTGGTACCAGTGGTTGAAGCCTTCGCCACCTGGCGCCTGCTTGATGTCGGTGAACTTGGCCGGGCCGTCTTCGAGGACAACCCCGGCTTTCAAGCGCTCGATCATCTCGTCATCCACTTCGCCACGCACACGTACCGCGTATTCACGGTCCATCTCGTAGGAAGGATGCATCAGGCGATTGGCCAGCTCACCGTCAGTGGTGAACATCAGCAAACCGGTGGTGTTGATGTCCAGGCGCCCGATGTTGATCCAGCGACCTTCTTTCGGGCGCGGCATCTTGTCGAAAACGGTTGGACGGCCTTCCGGGTCGTTGCGGGTGCAGATTTCACCGTCGGGCTTGTTGTACATGATCACGCGGCGAACCGACTCGGCGGCCTCTTCGCGCTTGATCACCTTGCCATCGATGGTGATGGCGTCATGCAGGTCGACGCGCTGACCAAGGGTGGCGTCTTTGCCATTGACTTTGATGCGGCCATGGCTGATCCAGGCTTCCACGTCACGGCGCGAGCCTACGCCGATACGGGCAAGGACCTTCTGCAGCTTTTCGCCTGCTGGGCCGATTTCCTGGTCGTCTTTCTGGTCGTTGATACTCATCTGGGCACCTCCCGGTGTGGTCTGTTCAGGAAGCGCTGATAAGGCGTCCTGAAGCGTTGTCTATCTGGTACTTGGGCGAAGGGATCGCCGAAGGGTCGCGAATCATACGCGCATGCGCGGATTTACGCATCAGAGACTAGCGCAGGCAGACCAGGTTATTTGCTTTTGCGCCGAGCGGTAGGGCCGAGCGCGATCAGGCGTAACGCGGCTTCGGCGAGCACGGTGCGCTTGTCGACCTTGTCGAGCTTCTTCCACGACTTGATCTCGCGCTTGCTGCGGCCGCAGCCGATGCAGATGTCGTCGGCGAATTTGCAGACGCTGATGCAGGGGTCTTTGGGTGAGCTCACTTGAGGCCTCAAAAATTAAAGTCAAAAGATCGCAGCCTGCGGCAGCTCCTACATGACCGGGTACAAATTGATACTGGTGGCAAACGCGGTCCTGTAGCTGCCGAAGGCTGCGATCCTGTAGGAGCTGCCGAAGGCTGCGATCTTTTGGCAGCACCTCAGTCTTCGAATTCGCGGCGTTCAGCTTCGATGGCTTCGGCCAGCGCGCGGGCTTCGGCTTCCTCGTCACTCAACTCAGGTTCGAGCTCCGGTTTGTGCTGTTCGAGAGCAGCGACGGCGGCCAGTAGTTTTTCGCGAGCTTCGGCAACGCCAAGCACATCGTCGTCCGGTTCCTCTTCGAGTGTGGCGTCAGGCTCGGCGTGAAGTTCAACTTCAATCGCAGGTTCCGGCTCAACCTCAACCTCAACTTCCATCTCAGGTTCAGGCTCAATCTCGGATTCAGATTCAGGCTGATCCGGCAGCTCTTCGGCATCAGTCACCGCACCATCGCGCAGAATGTCATCGAAATCGGTCTTGAGCCCCTCCTCCATGGTGTCCAGTTCCAGCAGCAAGGTATGGAAACTGGTTTCCTCCTTGGGCTCCTCCGGTTCGGCACTGGCGTCGGCCAGCTCTTGCAGGCTGGCAGGTACGGGGGCGTCGTCGAAGTCGAGCACCGGGTCGGGCTCCAACTCGCGCAGCTCTGCCAAGGGTGGCAGATCGTCCAGATTCTTCAGGTTGAAATGGTCGAGAAACGCCTTGGTGGTGGCGAACATCGCCGGTTTGCCGGGCACGTCGCGGTAGCCGACGATGCGGATCCACTCGCGCTCAAGCAGGGTCTTGACGATGTGGCTGTTGACCGCCACACCCCGCACGTCCTCGATTTCACCCCGGGTGATCGGCTGGCGATAGGCGATCAACGCCATGGTTTCGAGCATGGCCCGGGAATAGCGCTGCGGGCGCTCTTCCCACAGGCGCCCGACCCACGGCGAGAATTTTTCGCGGATTTGCAGGCGATAGCCGGAGGCGACTTCCTTGAGTTCGAAGGCACGACCATCACAGGACTTGGCCAGAATCGTCAGGGCCTTCTTGAAGACCGGTGGCTCCGGGCGCTCGGCCTCTTCGAAGAGTTCGAACAGACGTTCAAGCGATTGCGGTTTTCCCGAGGCCAACAGGAAGGCTTCAAGCAGTGGTGCCAGCTCGCGGGGTTCAGTCAGGTTCATGATTCAACTCGTTAATCGGCTCGGGCCCGCACGTGGATCGGCGCGAACGGCTCATTCTGCACCAGCTCGACCAGGGATTCCTTGACCAGTTCGAGGATCGCCATAAAGGTCACCACCACCCCCAGGCGCCCTTCCTCGGCGGTGAACAGCTCGACGAAGGGCACGAACCCGCCGCCCTTGAGCCGCTCCAGTACATCGCTCATGCGCTCGCGGGTGGACAAGGCTTCGCGACTGACCTGGTGACTTTCGAACATGTCGCCCCGGCGCAGCACCTCGGCCATGGACATCAGCAACTCCTCCAGGCTGACGTCCGGCACCAGCTTGCGCGCCCGCGCCTCGGGGGCATCGAGCCTGGGCACCACGACATCACGGCCAACCCGGCTCAGGCCATCGATGCCTTCGGCTGCGGCCTTGAACCTTTCATACTCCTGCAGGCGCCGGATCAGCTCGGCGCGGGGATCGTCTTCCTCGGCCTCGATCGACTCCGCCCGAGGCAAGAGCATTCGCGACTTGATCTCGGCCAGCATCGCGGCCATCACCAGGTATTCGGCCGCCAGCTCCAGGCGCACCGACTGCATCAACTCGACATAGCCCATGTACTGGCGGGTAATTTCCGCGACCGGAATGTCGAGAATGTTGATGTTCTGTTTGCGGATCAGGTACAGCAGCAAATCGAGGGGGCCTTCGAAGGCTTCCAGAAACACCTCGAGAGCATCCGGCGGAATGTACAGGTCCAGCGGCATTTCCATTACCGCCTGGCCATAGACCATGGCGAAAGGCAGCTCCTGCTGGGCGCCGGCCTGAGTGTCGACGGGCTCTACTGCCGACATCTAGGCTTCGGCCATGAACGGCGCAGGGTCGCCGCAGCCAACGCGGATCACTTCCGGCTCGCCATCGGCAAGACTGATCACGGTGGAGGCCTTGATCCCGCCGACGCCGCCGTCGATGATCAGGTCGACCTGATGCTCGAGCAGCTGGCGCATTTCGTACGGGTCGGTCAAGGGATCGGTGTCACCCGGCATGATCAGCGTCACGCTCATCAAGGGCTCGCCCAGCTCTGCGAGCAAGGCCAGGGCGATCGGATGACTCGGCACACGCAGGCCGATGGTGCGCTTTTTCGGGTGCAGTAACAGCCGCGGGACTTCCCGTGTCGCGTTGAGAATGAAAGTGTAGGGACCCGGAAGATGGGCCTTCAGCAGGCGAAATGTACCTGTATCAATCTTGGCGAACAGGCCCAATTGCGAAAGATCGCTGCAAATCAGCGCAAAATTGTGCTTTTCATCCAGTTGACGCAAGCGACGCACACGCTCAACCGCATTCTTGTCGCCAATCTGGCAACCAATGGCGTAGGACGAGTCCGTGGGGTAAATCACCACCCCGCCTCTGCGGATGATCTCGACCGCCTGTTTGATCAGGCGCGCTTGCGGGTTTTCCGGATGAATCTGGAAAAATTGACTCACATTCTCTACCTGTTCAGACGGCGGCAATAATTGGGTCATGTTTGAATCGACACCAAAGTGGCGGCAGATCCTCCGGAAGCGGGCGATATTCGCCGATCTCGGACCAGCCTCCAGGGCCATGGAAATCACTGCCGGCGCTGACCAGCAGACCGAACTCACGAGCAAGAATCGCCAAGCTGCCGACCTGTTCGGCGGGCTGATGGCCATTTACCACTTCTATGGCGTGGCCGCCTGCTTGAATATAGTCAGAAATCAGCCGACGACGCTTGCTGCGAGTGAAATCGTAGTGCCATGGGTGCGCCAGGCTGACCCAGGCTTTCGCCGCGCGAAGGGTTTCGACCGTTTCTTCCAGGGTCGGCCAATGCTGCTTGACGTCCCCCAGCTTGCCGGCACCCAGCCATTTGCGGAACGCCTCGGCGCGATCCTTGACGAAACCTTCGCGCACCATCCAGTCGGCAAAATGCGGACGGGCCGGCGCGTTGCCACTGTCGCCCAACTCCTGCTGGATGGCCCGTGCGCCTTCGAGGGCGCCCGGCATGCCCTTGAGCGCCAGCTTGCGGCTTATTTCCTCGGACCGTAACCAGCGGCCATCGTGCAATCGGGCGATGGCTTCGACCAGCGATGGCGCATTTACATCAAACCCGTAACCCAGCACATGAATGGTCGCGCCGCCCCAGATGCACGACAATTCGACGCCATTGACCAACTGCATGCCCAGCGCTGTGGCGGCCGTGCGGGCTTCATCCAGCCCTTCAAGGGTGTCGTGATCGGTCAAGGCCAGGACTCGCACGCCTTTCTCGAACGCACGCGCAACCAGAATCGCCGGTGCCAGGGCGCCATCGGAGGCCGTGCTATGGCAGTGCAGATCAACATTCACGGGGAAGTGTTACCTCAAATCAGCTGGCGCTATCGCGCGCCCATATGTTTGTTATTATGCCGCCACATCCTGCTTCTGGCTGCCACTGTGAAACAATTCATCGATTTCATCCCGCTTCTCCTGTTTTTCATCGTCTACAAACTTGATCCACGGGTCGTCGACATCGCCGGCCATGAATTGACTGTAGGCGGTATCTACAGCGCCACCGCGATGCTGATCATCAGCTCCCTGGTGGTCTACGGCGCCCTGTTCATCAGCCAGCGCAAGCTGGAGAAGAGCCAGTGGCTGACCCTTATCGCCTGCCTGGTGTTCGGCGGCATGACCCTGGCGTTTCATAGCGAAACCTTCCTGAAATGGAAGGCTCCGGTGGTCAACTGGTTGTTCGCCCTGGCGTTCATCGGCAGTCATTTCATCGGCGACCGCCTGCTGATCAAGCGCATCATGGGCCACGCGCTGACCCTGCCAGACCCGGTCTGGACTCGCCTGAACATCGCATGGATCGGCTTTTTCCTGTTCTGCGGTGCCGCCAACCTGTTTGTTGCGTTCACGTTCCAGAGCTACTGGGTCGACTTCAAGGTCTTCGGCAGCCTGGGCATGACGCTGTTGTTCCTGGTCGCACAGGGCATCTACCTGTCGCGCCACCTGCACGACACCGATACCACAACGCCAAAAACCGAGGACTGACATGCTTTACGCAATCATTGCCACAGACGTCGCCGACTCCCTGGAAGCTCGCCTGGCCGCGCGGCCTGCCCACCTTGAGCGCCTGCAACAGCTCAAGGGCGAAGGCCGAATCGTACTGGCCGGGCCGCACCCGGCGGTCGACAGCAATGATCCGGGCGCGGCAGGGTTCACCGGCAGCCTGATCGTCGCCGAGTTCGACTCCCTGAATGCCGCCCAGGCCTGGGCCGACGCCGACCCCTACATCGCCGCCGGCGTGTACGCCAACGTTTCGGTCAAGCCGTTCAAGCAAGTCCTGCCTTAGTTTGTCCCCCACGATGAACCTTCCCGGGTTCATCGTGTTCTCAATCGCTCATCCTTCCCGTTTACCTGCCGACAACCTGCCCAGTAACCGATTGGAATCAGGCGGGAGTTGCGCGGTTGGCCCTGCTGTGCGGTATCTTCGCCATCGGGGCAAGTCGAAAAACCTCGGCAATGGCTAAATTGAGTGATTCATGAGCGAGCTGTTATTAATTGATGATGACCAGGAGCTGTGTGAGCTCCTGTGCAGTTGGCTGGGCCAGGAAGGCTTTCAGGTCCGTGCCTGCCACGATGGCCAGAGTGCCCGCCGGGCCCTGACCGAAACGTCTCCCGCAGCGGTGGTGCTGGACGTCATGCTGCCGGACGGCAGCGGGCTGGAGTTGCTCAAGCAATTGCGCAGCGATCATCCGGACCTGCCGGTATTGATGCTCTCGGCCCGTGGCGAACCCCTGGACCGGATTCTTGGGCTGGAACTGGGTGCCGACGACTACCTGGCCAAACCCTGCGACCCTCGGGAACTGACCGCCCGCCTGCGCGCGGTGCTACGGCGCAGTCATCCGGCGGCGGTGTCCAGCCAGGTGGAACTGGGCGACCTGTGCTTCAGCCCGGCGCGAGGCGTGGTCAGCATCGACGAACAGGAGTTCACCCTCACGGTTTCCGAAAGCCGCCTGCTCGAAGCGCTGCTCAAGCAACCGGGCGAGCCGCTGGACAAACAGGAACTGGCGCAGATCGCCCTGGGCCGCAAACTGACTCTGTACGATCGCAGCCTGGACATGCACGTGAGCAACCTGCGCAAGAAGATCGGCCCCCACCCCGACGGCCGCCCGCGCATCATTGCGTTGCGCAGCCGTGGGTACTATTACAGCCTCTGAGCCCCCCTGCGATCGACATGAATCGCGCTCTCGGCAGCTCCTACGAGGCTCGATGAGATCGGGTGGTTACCTGGTTTGTCAGGCCGGGCCAAAATGCTCTTTACACAGGCTTTACGCTGCACTGACCGCCGCTTACCTTGATCTCGATAATCTGTACTCATCCGGAACGTACCGGGAACGAGACAAGGAGATTCACCATGCGCAAGACTCTTATCGCTCTGATGTTCGCCACCGCCCTGCCGACCGTTGCCATGGCGATGCCTGAAGGCGCCGGCCCGATGGGTGGTCCGATGGATGGCCCGCGCCACGGCGGTCAGATGCACGGCATGCACGGCAAAGGCCCCTACGGCCAACTTGACCTGAGCCGCGAACAGCGCGAGCAGATCCGCAAGATCATGGGCGAACAGATGCACGAGCGTAAGCAAGTGGTCGACAAGTACCTGGAGAAACTCTCCCCGGCCGACCAGAAAGCCATGAAAGATGAAATGGCCGCCAACCACAAGAAGGCCGAAGCGGACGTCCGCGCCCTGCTGAAACCGGATCAGCAGAAGCAATTCGACGAGATGCAGAAGAAAAAGGCTGAACGTCGCGCCGAATGGGCCGAGTTTAAGGCGTGGAAAGCGCAGCAACCGCAAAAAGCGCAATAATACGCTGACCAAAGACCCAACGGCCCCCACCGTTGGGTCCTGTTTTTTGTAGGAGCGAGCTTGCTCGCGAAAAACGTCAACGAAAACGCGGGGTATCAGACAGCCCACGTCGTACCTGCGTTTTTCGCGAGCAAGCTCGCTCCTACAGTATTAATTCGTGTCTGCTGAGGACTTTCTGTGCGTTCACTGTTCTGGCGTATCCTGGCCAGCTTCTGGCTGGCCATCGCTCTGGTTGCAGGGCTTTCCATACTGCTGGGGCACATGCTCAACCAGGACGCATGGATCCTCAGCCGCCACCCGGGCCTCAATACCCTGGCCGAACAGTGGACGCAAACCTTCGAAGCCCAGGGCGAAGAAGCCGCGCAAGACATCCTTGAACAGCGCAAACGCCAATACCACATCGACGTCCAGGTGCTTAACGAGAGCGGCGACCCGGTGGTTCGCGGCACCTTCCCGCGCCGCGCCGCAGCGTTCGAAGCACGCCAGAACGACGGTGATCGACGCCTGCCATGGCGGCGCCTGACCGACGAGTACACCAGCGAAAAAACCGGCAACACCTACTTGCTGATCTACCGCATCCCGCACCCGGAACTCGACTCCTGGCACCGCGAAAGCCTGCTGTGGCCTTTAAGTGCGCTAGGCATCGCGCTGGTGGTACTCACCCTGTTCAGCCTGTTCGTGACCCTGTCGATCACCCGCCCGCTCAGCCGGCTACGCGGGGCCGTGCATGACCTGGGGCAAACCACCTACCAACAGAACAGCCTGGTCAAACTGGCCAATCGCCGCGACGAATTCGGCGTACTGGCCAATGATTTCAACCGCATGGGCGCGCGCCTGCAAAGCCTGATCGGCAGCCAGCGGCAATTGCTGCGCGATGTGTCCCACGAACTGCGCTCGCCCCTCGCCCGACTGCGTATCGCCCTGGCGCTGGCCGAGCGGGCCAACCCGGAAGAACGGCAGAAACTCTGGCCGCGCCTGACCCGCGAGTGCGACCGTCTGGAGGCGCTGATCAGCGAAATCCTGGTCCTGGCGCGGGTCGATGCCGACAATGCCAGCGCCGAAGACGTTGATCTGCATGCGCTGCTGCAAACCCTGCAAAAAGATGCCCAGCTGAGCTCGCCGGAACAGCCCGTAAACCTGGAGATCGACTCGGCGCTCAGCCTCAAGGGCTGGCCAACGATGATTGAACGTGCGGTGGATAATCTGCTGCGCAACGCCCAACGGTTCAATCCGCCCGGGCAATCGATAGAAATGCGGGCGACCCGGCAGGGTGAGCGGATTGTGATCAGCGTGCGTGATCACGGCCCCGGCGTGGAGGCCGCGCATCTGAGTCAGCTGGGAGAACCGTTTTATCGGGCGCCCGGCCAGACTGCCGCGGGGCATGGCCTGGGTCTGGCGATTGCGCGCCGAGCGGCGGAGCGGCATGGCGGGAGTCTGGCGCTAAGCAATCATCCGCAAGGCGGGTTCATTGCCAGTCTCGAATTGCCGTTGGTGCCAGGGGCCGTGGTCCAGCCGTAGCGATAGCGGTGTTGTCGGAAAGATCGCAGCCTCGTTTCACTCGACAGCGCCTACAGAACGCGCCGTCTTTGAAACGGGGCTGCGATCTGTCGATGTTCAGCGCTTGCCCGGCCAGGCACTGACGAACTCATCAAGGTTCACTTTCTCCGCCACCCGCGGTTCTTTCTGCGGCGTCCCCAGGTAGAGAAACGCAATGACCTCCTCCCCCTCCGCCAGACCCAAGCCCTTGGCCACGTGGGGCGAATACGCCAGGTCGCCGGTGCGCCACACCGCGCCAATCCCTTGGGCATAGGCGGCCAGCAGGATGCCATGGGCCGCGCAACCCGCAGCCAGCAGCTGCTCGGATTTCGGATACTTCACGTGTTCCTGCAATCGCGCGATCACCACGACCACCAGCGGTGCCCGCAGCGGCCCGTTGCGCGCCTTGTCCACCGCGGCTTCAGACACTTCGCCGTCCTGCAGCTTCGCCGCTTCAGCCAGCAGCTCGCCCATCTGCTCCCGTGCAGCACCCTCGACGGTCAGAAACCGCCAAGGCTGCAAATGACCGTGGTCCGGTGCGCGCATGGCTGCGGCGAACAGGGCCTCACGCTGCTCGACGGTCGGTGCCGGGTCGAGCAGTCGGGGAACGGAAACACGGTTGAGCAAAGCGTCGAGAGCCTGCATCGGCCACCTCCAATGAAAAATGTTTGGCTATTCTAGCGGTAACTGCCGCAGGGATGCCGGTTTACATGCCCTGCCCCGCAGGTAGAATGGCGCCCTTCCCTATTCAGCCCGAGCGGACTTCATGGCGTTGCCGACCTTACGGATCATTGGTTTCATCATCGGCATCTTTCTGATCACCCTGGCCATCGCCATGGTCGTGCCCATGGCCACGCTGGTGATTTTCGACCGCACCAGCGACCTGCCGTCGTTCCTCTGGGCCAGCATGATCACCTTCGTCGCCGGCCTGGCGCTGGTCATCCCCGGTCGCCCCGAACACATACACCTGCGCCCGCGGGACATGTACCTGCTGACCGTCAGCAGCTGGTTGGTGGTGTGCATATTCGCCGCGCTGCCGTTCCTGCTGACCCAGCACATCAGCTACACCGACTCATTCTTTGAAAGCATGTCCGGCATCACCGCCACCGGGTCGACAGTGCTCAACGGCCTGGACAAGATGTCACCCGGGATCCTGATGTGGCGCTCGTTGCTGCACTGGATCGGCGGCATCGGCTTTATCGGCATGGCAGTGGCGATCCTGCCGTTGCTGCGCATCGGTGGCATGCGCCTGTTCCAGACCGAATCCTCGGACCGCTCCGAAAAAGTCATGCCCCGCTCGCACATGGTGGCGCGTCTTATTGTTGCAGCCTATGTCGGCATCACCATCCTCGGCAGCCTGGCCTTCTGGTGGGCCGGGATGAGCCCCTTCGATGCCATCAACCATGCGATGTCGGCCATTTCCACCGGGGGCTTCTCGACCTCCGACCTGTCCCTGGCCAAGTGGACACAGCCCGCTGTGCATTGGGTGGCGATCGTCATCATGATCCTCGGCAGCCTGCCATTCACCTTGTACGTGGCGACCCTGCGCGGCAACCGGCGGGCATTGATCAAGGATCAGCAGGTTCAGGGTCTGCTCGGGATGTTGCTGGTGACCTGGCTGGTGCTAGGCACCTGGTACTGGTGGACCACCCAGCTGCACTGGCTGGACGCTCTGCGCCACGTGGCGCTGAACGTGACCTCGGTGGTCACCACGACCGGATTTGCCCTGGGGGACTACAGCCTGTGGGGCAATTTCTCGCTGATGCTGTTTTTCTACCTGGGTTTTGTCGGTGGTTGCTCAGGCTCGACCGCTGGCGGGATCAAGATCTTTCGCTTTCAGGTCGCCTATATCCTGCTCAAGGCCAACCTTAACCAATTGATTCACCCGCGCGCAGTGATCAAGCAGAAGTACAACGGACACCGGCTCGACGAAGAGATCGTGCGGTCGATCCTGACCTTCTCATTCTTCTTTGCCATCACCATCTGCGTCATCGCCCTGCTGCTTTCGCTGCTGGGAGTGGACTGGATGACCGCGCTGACAGGCGCAGCCAGTACCGTATCCGGCGTCGGCCCGGGGCTGGGTGAGACCATTGGCCCGGCGGGCAACTTCGCGACGCTGCCCGACGCCGCCAAGTGGATCCTGTCGTTCGGCATGTTGCTGGGCCGACTGGAGATCATCACGGTGTTTGTGTTGTGTATTCCGGCATTTTGGCGTCACTGACCGGCCCAGGCGTGCCCGTCAACCGTGCCCGGTACTCTCCCGGCGTGGCGTCAAACCAGCGGCGGAACGCGCGGAAAAAGTTGCTGGGGTCGGCGAAACCCAACAGGTAGGCAATTTCCAGCAGGGTCATGCTGGGCTGGGCCAGGTACTGCTCGGCCATCTCGCGGCGAGTATCGTCGAGCAAGGCCTGGAAACTGGTGCCCTCTTCCTGTAACCGGCGCTGCAAGGTGCGCTGCGACAGGTGCAGCGTCTGCGCCACGGTGTCGCGCTTGGGTTCACCCTGCGGCAGCAGCCGGCACAACACCTGACGCGCCTTGTGGGTCACACGACTTTCGGAAAACCGCGCCAGGTACTCGCCGGCAAACCGGTCATGCAACGCCGCCATCGCTTCATTGGCCGTAGGCAGCGGCGCCTCCATGTCGGCGCGCTCGAAAATCAGCGCGTCATAGGGCGCGCTGAATACCAGTGGGGCGTGGAATGTTTGGGTGTAGGGCTCAAGGTTGACGGGGTGCTCACCCTGGAACATCACCTTGCGGGGTTGCAGGGTTCGCCCGGTCAGCCAGTTGCACAGCCCCAGGGCGCAGGCCAGGGAAGCCTCGGCGCTTTGCCGGGTCGGCGGCAGATGGTCGCCATGCACCGTCAGGATCAGCGCATAACCCTCGTCCAGCAGGCGGAAACTCAGGTCGGCACTTTCGGCGATGATCCGTTGATAACGCACCAACCGCTGAAAACCTTCAACCAGGGTCTGGCTCGACATCAAGGCGTAGCCCGCCACATGAAAGGATGCCGGCCGCACCACTTTGCCCATGTTCAGGCCGATCGCCGGGTTACCCGACAGCTCGACCGCGCGTTGCCACAGTCGTGTCATGGAGTCCTGGGTAAAGCGCCCGTCCGGGTCGGTCAGGGCCGCGTAGTCCAGCCCTAGCTGCCTGAACAGGACCCGACAATCCAGGCCGTCCATTTCCAGTGCCTTGACAATCCCCATCGCCCAGCTTGCAGAAGTCGTTCTTTCGCTCATGGCGTTTACTGTCTTGGTGAGCCGTCTACGGCCGCAGGTTTACCGAAGGATACTAAAGTGGCGCCTATTGTCACTGGCTGATGCCAATGATCACTCTAGACTTAAATAGGCTACCCGCAGAACAACTTGGCGCCAGAACAATAACCACAGAGACCGTTGTCGTGGAAAACATCAAACGTTTCAACAGCTTCGCCGAGTTCTACCCGTATTACCTCAGCGAGCACAGCGACAGTACTTGCCGACGATTGCACTTCATTGGCACCACCCTGGTTATTTTCATTCTGGCCATGGCCATCGGCAAAGGCGCCTGGCTATTACTGTTGTGCCTGCCCCTGGCCGGTTACAGCTTCGCCTGGGCCGGGCATTTCTTTTTCGAGAAAAATC
Organism: Pseudomonas sp. TMW22090; assembly: GCF_022496665.1. NCBI lineage: Bacteria > Pseudomonadati > Pseudomonadota > Gammaproteobacteria > Pseudomonadales > Pseudomonadaceae > Pseudomonas > Pseudomonas sp. TMW22090. The sequence goes on along the minus strand of NZ_SCFH01000013.1, from coordinate 44,284 downwards.
GTCCCGCGACCTTCCAGCATCCGTTTTACAGCCTGCTCGGCGATTTTGTCATGTACCGCGACATGATCCTGGGTCGCGTGCCGTTCTAGGAATCTCCCGCTACTCGAGGACAGTCGATGAATGCCAATGCCCGCTTCACCCACATGCAAGACGGCACCCAGGAAGACTGGGCAATCATCGCTGCCGACTTCAGCGCCTACGCCAGGCAGTTACCAAAGCGGATCGTGTCCCACCTGACGTTGCTCGAGGGTGACTTCGGTGGTTTTCCCGTGGATCGCCTGACCCACTCCCTGCAAACCGCAACACGTGCCTGGCGCGACGGCCGTGATGAAGAGTATGTGGTGTGTGCGCTGTTGCATGACATTGGCGATACGCTGGGCTCCTACAATCATCCGGACATTGCTGCGGCGATCCTCAAGCCATTCGTCAGCGCCGAGAATTTGTGGATGGTGGAAAAGCACGGGATTTTCCAGGGTTACTACTTTTTTCATCACTTGGGTATGGATCGGCATCTGCGCGAGCAATTCAGTGGTCATCCGCAGTACCAGGCGACCATTGAGTTCTGTGCCAAATATGATGCGGCGGCGTTTGACCCCGCCTACGAAACGCTGCCGCTGAGCTTCTTCGAGCCGATGATGGAGCGCCTGTTTGCGCAGCCGAAGAACTCGATCTACAAGGCGGCGATGCAGGAGCACTCACCAGCCTAGAATCAAAAGATCGTCCGATCGCGGCCCGAGCCTTCGGCAGCTCCTCCACCTGCGTCCCACCGTAGGAGCTGCCGAAGGCTGCGATCTTTTGATCTTTTGATCTCAGGCAGGCTCACCCACCTTCTGCGCCGTCATCTGCTCTTTGCGCGCCTGTGCGTCCGCCAATCGATACAACTCGATCGAGCCGTCCCAGTGCTCTATCAGCGCCGTGCACGACTCCACCCAATCCCCGCAGTTCAGGTAATCCACGCCGCCCACCCGGCGGATTTCGGCATGGTGAATGTGCCCGCACACTACGCCGTGCAACTCGCGCTTCACGCACTCGTGGGCGATAGCCTCCTCGAAATCACTGATAAAGCTGACTGCGGTTTTCACCTTGTGCTTGAGGTAGGCCGACAGCGACCAGTACCCATATCCATAGCGGGCGCGCCAGTGATTCAGCCAGCGGTTGAGCGTCAGGGTAAATTCGTAGGCCGAGTCCCCGAGAAACGCCAGCCAGCGGTGGTAGCGGGTGATCACATCAAACTGGTCGCCGTGGATCACCAGTAGATGCCGGCCATCCGCCGTGACGTGCACCGCCTCGTCGACCAACTGGATATTGCCCAGGATCAACTTCGAGTAACGGCGCAGGAATTCATCGTGGTTGCCCGTCACGTAGATCACCTCGGTGCCGCGCTTGCTCATGGTCAGCAGGCGGCGAATGACGTTGGTGTGCGCCTGGGGCCAGTACATGCCGCTACGCAGCTTCCAGCCATCGATGATGTCGCCGACCAGGTAGACCTTGTCTGCGTGGTAACCCTTGAGAAATGTGCTCAGGTGCTCGGCCTGGCAGTCCCGGGTGCCCAGATGCACGTCGGAAATCCACAAGGTCCGCACCCGCTGCTTGCGACCGGGTCTGGCGAGCTCGGCACTGGTCATTAGCAACGCTCCACGATGGTTTGGACAACTGTGCGCCGGGCGGGTGAATCGCCCATGACAATGACGCGTCAGTCCTGTGACAACGCCGGGCGGCCAACGCGGTGTAGAATGCCCACCTTGCCCGGGAGACCTGCGATGAGACCGATCCTCACGCTCCGCCAGTACACCAAGGACCTGATCATCCACAGCCACGACCATGCGCAGTTGGTGTTCGGGTTGTCGGGTGCGCTGGATTTCGAGGTGGGCGGGCATGGCAGCCAGGTGATCCAGCAGAGTTTTGTGGTGGTGCCTTCCGGTTTTCATCACGCCTGCAACAGTGCCAATGGCAGCCGTTGCCTGGTGCTGGATATACCGAGCGATCAATGGGTGATGCAGTCCCTGGGTGAGCATGCCGACGCCAGCCGACGCCTGCTCGACAGCGCTGCACGCCTGCCCCTCGATGCCGGGCAGAGCCAATTGGTGAGCTGGCTGGCGGGCAGCCAGGTCGACGACCCGCTGATTGCGCAACAAGGTGCCGTGCTGTTGCTGGCCAGTCTCAATAACGTCAAACCCGAGGTCATGGGGGGGCGTCGCCTGCCCTACGCGGCGTTGAATGCGCACATCGACCAGCACGCGGCCTATCCCCTGCAGGTCGCTGACCTCGCCCGCATCGCCGACTTGTCCAGCGCCCGCCTGCATGCCCGCTTCGTCGCCGAATGCGGGCAGACGCCGATGGATTACATCCGCAGCCGCCGCCTGCACCGGGCTGTCGAGCTGTTGCGCGACACCGTGCTGCCCATCGGCGAAATCGCCAGCCGGGTCGGCTACAGCTCGCAAAGTGCGTTCGCCGCAGCAGTGTTGCGCGAGTTCGGCGCTTCTCCGGGAAAACTGCGACGCGAGGGCGGCGACAAAAGACGCTAGTCTCGCGACAGACGCATACGGCTTCCCCACGGTCTACTGTAGGAGCTGCCGAAGGCTGCTCCTACGGTTCGTGTATCGGCCGTGCTCACTCATGATCAAGGATCTGCAATGACTCCCCGTACCGCCCTTGGCGCCCTGCACATTGGTGCACTGATGTTCGGCCTGACCGGCGTGTTCGGCAAACTCGCGGCAGCCTCCCCGGCCGTGATCGTTTTTGGCCGCGCGGCGTTCGCGGTGCTCGCCCTGGCGGTGTTTGCGCGGTTCGCCAGTGCCACCCGCTGGCAACCTCTCGAAGCCGTGGATTGGCGCCGATTGTTACTCAGCGGCGTGCTGCTGGCCGGGCACTGGGTGAGCTTTTTCATCGCGGTGAAGGTCGCCGGCGTGGCGATTGCGACGTTGGGATTCGCCAGTTTCCCGGCTTTTACCGTGATCCTCGAAGGCCTGATCTTCCGCGAGCGAATTCGCGCCAACGAAATTCTCCTGGTGGTGCTGGTGAGTATTGGGCTGGTGCTGGTCACACCTGATTTCGACCTCGCCAGCGGCGCCACCACCGGCCTTTTGTGGGCAGTGGGTTCGGGTTTGCTCTTCGCTTTGTTGTCGTTGACCAACCGCGCCAGTTCCTCACGGATTCCGCCGGTGCAGGCCGCGCTGTGCCAGAACGTGGTGGTCGCGCTGTGCCTGCTGCCGGTGGCCGCACCGCAATTGAGCGAAGTGCGCGCCCTGGACTGGCTGTGGATCAGCCTGCTCGGAATCTTCTGCACCGGTGTCGCTCACAGCCTGTTCGTCGCCAGCCTGGCGGTGATCAAGGCTCGCACCGCCGCAGTGGTTTTCGCCATGGAACCGGTGTACGGCATCACCATGGCCTGGCTGCTGTTCAACGAAAATCCCACGCTACGCATGCTGCTCGGCGGCGCGTTGATCATCGTGGCGATTGTGGTCTCCAGCCGTCTTGCCGGCGGGTCAGACAAGAAAACCGTTGTTGCAGAGGCTGCCTCTCACTGAGTGCGGTCGTTGTGACCGAGGTCGCGGTCAGGATCAATCTGATCCCGAACCCGCTGTTTCAACACCTTGGCCTCGGGAAAACCGCCGTCACTCTTGCGCTCCCAAAGCTGCACGCCATCACAAAAAATATGGAACACCCCACCCGTGCCGGGCACCAGCGACACTTTGCCCAGGTCGTCACCAAAGGTACTGAGCAGTTCCTGGGCCAGCCAGGCTGCGCGCAGCAACCACTGGCACTGGGTGCAATAGGTGATGACAATTTCCGGTTTGCTGGCAGGCATGATTGACGAGACTCCAGAGGCGAGGGGCGCCGCTATAATAGCGACCTTTTCCGCTGGTCCCGAGATTCATGATGCGCCATCTACTGTCCTGCCTGCTGCTTTGCTTGCTGCCCATGATCGTCCAGGCCGCCGAGCCTCCCCGACCAAAAGTCGGCCTGGTGCTGTCCGGTGGCGCAGCCCGGGGCTTGGCGCACATTGGTGTGCTCAAGGCGCTGGAGGAGCAAGGCATCCAGATCGATGCCATCGCCGGCACCAGCATGGGTGCGGTGGTGGGCGGGTTATACGCATCCGGGTACAAGATCGATGAGCTGGAAAAGCTCGCCCTCAACATCGATTGGCAGCAGGCCCTGTCGGATGCGCCGCCCAGAGCCGACGTGCCGTTCCGGCGCAAGCAGGATGATCGCGACTTCCTGGTGAAGCAGAAACTCAGTTTTCGCGACGACGGCAGCCTCGGCTTGCCGCTCGGGGTCATCCAGGGCCAGAACCTTGCCCTGATGCTGGAAAGCCTGCTGGCCCATGCCAGCGATACCCGGGACTTTGACAAGCTGCCCATACCCTTCCGCGCAGTCGCCACCGACATTGCCAGTGGTGAGAAGGTGGTGTTTCGCAAGGGTCACCTGCCTCAGGTGATTCGCGCCAGCATGTCGATCCCGGCGGTGTTCGCCCCTGTCGAACTGGATGGGCGCCTGCTGGTGGACGGCGGCATGACCGATAACATCCCGCTGGATGTCGCCAGGGAAATGGGGGTTGACGTGGCGATCGTGGTCGACATCGGCACGCCCCTGCGCAACAGCAAGCAACTGACCACCGTGGTCGACGTGCTGAACCAGTCGATCACCTTGATGACCCGCCGCAACTCCGAAGAACAGCTCGCCGCCTTGCACCCGGACGACATCCTGATCCAGCCGTCACTGGCGAGTTTTGGGGTGACCGACTTCGGTCGTGCCGAAGAAATGATCGAGGCAGGCTATCGCGCAACCAGGATTCTCGATGCACGCCTGGCGCAGCTCAAGCCGTCGCAGCCGCTGGATCCCGAGCTGAGCGCCGCCCGTGAGCCCAGTGAGCGCACGCCGATCATCACCGCAATCAAGGTCGAGAATGACTCCAAAGTCGGCGATGATGTCATTCGGTACTATATTCGCCAGCACATTGGTCAACCACTGGACCTGGGGCGCCTGCAAACCGATATGGGCACCTTGTATGGCCTGGACTACTTCGAGCAGGTGCGATACCGAGTCGCCCACAAGGGCACTAGCCACACTCTGATCATCACTGCCCGCGGCAAGCGCAGCGGCACGGATTACCTGAGGCTGGGCTTGAACCTCTCGGACGATATGCGCGGCGACAGTGCGTTCAACCTGGGCGCCAGTTACCGCGTCAACGGCATCAACCGCCTGGGTGCCGAATGGTTGACCCGCGCGCAGATCGGCGACCGCCAGGAACTGTACAGCGAGTTCTACCAGCCACTGGATGTCGGATCGCGATATTTCATTGCGCCCTACGCCGCCTTTGACGCGCAGAACGTCGAAGCTACCCTGGACGACGATCCGATCGCCCAATACCGGGTTGAGCGCTACGGCTTTGGCCTGAACGTAGGCCGCCAGATCGGCAACAGCGGCGAAGTGCGCCTGGGTGTTGGCGAAGCCTGGGGCAAGGCAGACGTACGTATTGGCGACCAGGACCTGCCCAGCGAAAGCTTCAACGAAGGGTTTTATGAAGTGAAGTACTCGTTCGATTCACTGGATAACGTCTACTTCCCCCATGAAGGCGAAGACTTCGGCCTGGCCTTGCGGCAGTACGAACCCGGCCTGGGCTCGGACAATCGCTATCGACAATGGGAAGTCGCGCTGGACAAGGCCCTTAGCCACGGCCCGGACACCTTCATTCTCGGCGGCCGCTACGGGCGCACGCTCAACGACGCCAATGTGGTGACTTCCAGCTTCCTGCTCGGCGGAGCACGGCAGTTATCGGGTTTCAGGGAGGATGCGATTTCCGGGCAGAACATCAGCCTGATGCGCGCCGTCTACTATCGACGCCTGACACCGCGCTCTTACCTGCCGCTGGATTTTCCGCTGTATGCCGGTGGGTCACTGGAGCGAGGTCGGGCGTGGAACAACGACAATGAATTCGACAGTGGCTACATCAATGCCGCCAGCGTATTCATCGGCTTCGACACGCCCTTGGGGCCGCTGAACTTCAGTTACGGCTTTAACGATGCCGATGAGCAGGCCGTGTACCTGAACCTGGGGCAAACATTCTGAAGCCTGTGGGAGGGAGCCTGCTCGCGATTGCGGCTGGTCAGTCGCTATTTATGTCGACTGACTCACCGCTATCGCAAGCAGGCTCACTCCCACATTGATAACGACACATGCACTATCAGCGAATGCCAGCCAACAAACTCCGCGCGGTCTGCTTGAGAGGTTCATCGGCATCCTTGAGCAGCTCGTTGAGCAGCTCAATCGCGCTGTCCAGGTCGCCGTCATCAATACAGGTCTGAGCCTGTTCCAGTTTGCCGGCGTTGTCCGGTTCAAGACTGAAGGGCTCAATTTCCAGCGATGAGTCCGGGTCACCGAATTCGGCGAGGAAATCGTCATCCAACCCCTGGGAATCCGCAGGCGCATCCCACTCCAGCTCGGGTTCGCCCAGTGAAGGCTCCTCGGGCATTTCGAACACCTCGGGCAAGATGTGGAGATTGGAGTGAAACGCCGGCTCTTCTGGAAGTGCGGGTGGCGGCGGAGCGCTGTCGAAGGGGCTGATCAGGTCCCAATTGGCGTCCATCGACAGGTCATCCAGATTCAACTGGAACTCATCGCCCTGGGCAACAACGGGCGCTGCGGCGATCACTGAAGCGACAACCGGCGCAGCAGCCAGCGACGCCACGTTGTGCATTTTCGGGTGTCGGCTGCGAATGTCCTGCAGGGTCTGCGGGTCAAATCCTGAGTCGCGCAGCTGGGTTTCCTGGGCGTCATAGGCCGCCACGTCGCCCTGTTTGCCGAGTACTTCCAGCAGTTGCACGGCCAGATCAGTGCGCTGTGGCTCTTTGGCCAGCGCCTCGCGCAGCAAACCGGCAGCCTCGGAAAACCGGCCATAGGCCATGTAGATACCCACGCCCTCAAGCACGTCGCCCGACGGCGCATCCTCTAGGTGATCCGCCGCCGATTTGGCCAGCGGTGCCTGCATTCCTGAATGATCATCAGCCACCGACTCAGGCCGGGAAGCAGGCACCGGAGCCTCCTGCGCCACCTCATCCGCCTGTTGGCGTTGGCGCTGGCGCCGCATGAACAAACCCAGGAGTACCAGGACCGCCAAGGCCAGAACGCCGATAATCATTGGCCATTGACTGGCATCAGGCTGTTCAACGGCGACCACCGGCGGTGCCACGGCAACAGGTGCCGCGGGCGGTGCCTGTTGCACTTCGGCCAACCGGGTTTGCAGTTCGATCACCTGCTTCTTGTGGGCGGCAATCTGTTCGTCCTGTGTCTGCAGCCGCGCATTCAGCTCAGTGATGGTCGCTTGCAGTTGCTGGTTTTGCAGAACGCTGGCGGCCAACTGCTCTGCAGCGGGGTCAATTTCCGCGACCGGGGCAACAGCCTCGGCCTTGGGCGCAGCAGCTTTTTTCGGCGCTGGCACTGGCGTGGCTGCCGCAGGCTTGACTGCAGGAAACGGAGAATTTGGCGAAGTGGCGGCGGGTTCATCGACCACCGGAACAACACCCGGCGCGCCAGGAGGATCGATCAACACCGTGTATTCGCGCAGCACCCGCCCATTGGGCTGATTGAGCTGCACCAGGAAATTCAGGAAGGGTTCATTGACCGCTTTATTGGAGCTCACCCGGATCAGGCTGCGATTGCCCTTGAGGATTGGGGTGAACTTCAGGTCGTTGAGAAAAAACACACGTTCAACACCCGCGCGGCTGAATTCGTCCGCCGTGGCAAGATTGACCGACAGGTCGCCCTCTTCGAGCCCCGCCGCGTCCACCAGCGCGATGTCTGCCCGCAACGGCTGATTCAGCGCAGAATGCAGGGTGATTTCACCCAACCCCAGCGCAGGCGCCAATGCCGAGTAACACACAGCGCCACCCACCAGCAGCAGCCTGGTGCCACACCGCAAGACAACGTGCAAACTCTCAAGCATGAGCATCCCTTAGATAACCAGAACCAACCGTACGCGTTCGCACATCCGGTACGAACGCGATAATGCATAGTAGTTCTTTATAGTCCGCCCAACGGGCGATCTCAAAAGTCCTGCACGAAGCAACGAGTCAGGATTTTTCCAGGTTGGCCAGGATATGCCCGTGAACTCGCATGCATATCTTCAATTCCGCCTCATCGACGCCTTCAAACAGTTCCTGGCGCAGCTGGTTGGCAATGGTTTCAATCTGTTCAATCAACGGACGGGCCGGGGCGCAGAGGACGATTTTCTTCGCCCTGCGGTCTTCCACCACTGCCTGGCGCTGGACCAGACCCTGACTTTCGAGGCTGTCGAGCAATCTGGCCAGTGTCGGACCTTCTACGGCAACGCTTTGCGCCAACTCTCGTTGGGTCGGCGGCTCTCCGAAACGCGCGAGGTGCAACAGCACCAGCCAACGGGCCTGGGACAATCCCAGGCCAGCCAGGCGACGGTCCAGTTCGGCCCGCCAGCCACGGGACACCTGCGCCAACTGCATGCCAAAGCGGTGTTGATCGGTTAACGGCATAAAAAACTCATGGTTAGACTGAAATAGAGAAAACCTAATTATTAGTCAGCTAAGCATGGCCGATGACATGAAGCAAGGCTCGCTTTGTACTGAATCGTTACATCAAAGCAAGGGTTGTTTCAAATTTCGAATTCCGACTGCAGCGCCGCCCGGACGCAGTACAACACGCCCTCTGGAACCCGTCCGGCAAACATTGCCGCGATCTCCGCAACCGGTGGCAACTCGCCTTCACCGTCCAGGAACGCATCCTGGATTTCGCCCATCAATTCCTCGGGCAAATCCAGTGCCTGCTCCAGAGACAGCTGTTGCTTGCCAATCGCCTCGGCAAGCAGGGTGTACACATTCTTTTCCGAACACTGCAACTGGCCGGCGATCTGCAGTGGCGTCATGCCTGCGCGGGCCAGTGTGATCAACTCGTGGCGCAGGTCGGCCACCACCTTTGGCGCTTCGGCCTGGCCGCCCAGCACTTCGAGGAATGCCTCGCCGTAACGCTCCAGCTTGCGCGCGCCGACACCGCTGACCCGTGCCATCTCGGCCATGGAGCCCGGTTGGCTGCGCAGCATTTCCAGCAGGGTCGAGTCCGGGAAGATGACGTATGGTGGCACCCCGTGCTCTTCGGCAAGCTTGCGACGCAACGCGCGCAAGGCTTCCCACTGCTCGCGTTCTTCACCACGAACCAACTGGCTCGCCTGGCTCTTGCTGCTTTTCGCAGTCGTTTGCGGCTTGAGGTCTCGGCGCAGCTCCAGGGTGACTTCGCCCTTGAGCAGCGGCCGGCAAGTGGCGCTCAACCGCAGGCCGCCATAACCTTCGAGGTCGATGTCCGCCAGCCCGCGGGCAACCAGCTGGCGAAACAGCGATCGCCATTCGCTCTCGCCCATCGCCTTGCCGACACCAAACACTGACAGGTGCTGATGCCCAAAGCTGCGGACCTTTTCATTGTCCTTGCCCAGTAACACGTCCACCAGATGCCCCACACCATAACGCTGGCCGGTGCGGAAGATCGCCGAAAGGGCCTGGCGAGCCGGCTCGGTCGCGTCCCACGTCTGCACGCCATCGACACAGTTGTCGCAATGGCCACACGGCTGCGGCATGTCTTCGTCGAAATAGGCCAGCAAGGTTTGCCGGCGGCAGCGGGTTTCTTCGCACAGCGAAAGCATGGCGTCGAGCTTGTGCTGCTCCAGGCGCTTGTGACGCTCGTCGCCCTCGGAGTTCTGCAGCATCTGCTTGAGCATCACCACGTCTTGCAGGCCATAAGCCATCCAGGCATCAGCCGGCAGGCCATCACGCCCGCCGCGGCCGGTTTCCTGATAGTACGCTTCCAGGGATTTGGGCAAGTCCAGGTGCGCGACGAAACGCACGTTGGGTTTATCGATCCCCATGCCGAACGCCACGGTGGCCACCATGATCAGGCCTTCCTCGTTGAGAAAGCGCTTCTGGTGATGGGCGCGGGTTTCGTTGGGCAGCCCGGCGTGATAAGGCAGCGCAGGAAACCCCTGCTCGCTGAGGAATACCGCAACTTCGTCGACTTTCTTGCGCGACAGGCAGTAGACGATACCGGCGTCGCTGCGCCGCTCGGCCAGGAACGCCAGCAACTGCTTGCGCGGCTGCTCCTTGGGGACGATGCGATAGAAGATGTTCGGGCGGTCGAAACTCGACAGGAAACGCTCGGCGTCCTGCAGGTGCAGGCGATCGACGATTTCTTCGCGGGTGCGTTTGTCGGCGGTGGCAGTCAGCGCGATACGCGGAACGTTGGGAAACAGCTCGGCCAGTTGGCCCAGCTGCAGGTATTCGCGGCGGAAATCGTGACCCCATTGCGATACGCAGTGTGCTTCATCGATGGCGAACAGGGCGATTTCCAGGCTTTGCAGGAATGCCAGCATCCGCGGCTGAACCAGGCGTTCTGGCGCGAGGTACAACATTTTCACTTCACCGCGCTTGATGCGGTTGGCCAGGTCCCGTTGCTGTTCGGCGCTCAGTGTGGAGTTCAACGCAGCGGCGGCAACACCCAGTTCTTCGAGGGTGGCGACCTGGTCGTCCATCAACGCAATCAGCGGCGAGACCACGACGGCCAGGCCTTCGCGCAGCAGTGCCGGTACCTGGAAGCACAGGGACTTGCCGCCGCCGGTAGGCATCAGCACCAGGGCGTCGCCACCACTGGCCACGCGCTCAATGATCGCACCCTGGCGGCCACGAAAGCTGTCGTAGCCGAAGATGTCCTTGAGGACGCGTTGAGCCTGTTCGAGCATAAAAACTCCAAAAATCACCGAAACATCCCTGCAAGGCTGGTTCAGAATCGCGCGGTCTGCACTGACAAATCGTAAGTGCGGATTGCATGACGCTGTCCATCTCAGCCATGACGCCGGCAGGGCATCGCAAAACGCGGGAGTATACCCGACCCCTCCGGTTCAAAGGGTGCCGCTGAGTAGACACATTGGGACAAACACTTCATGGGTGGGTGTGGTGGGTGTGGTGGGTGTGGTGGGTGTGGTGGGTGTGGTGGGTGTGGTGGGTGTGTAGGAGCTGTCGAGTGAAACGAGGCTGCGATCTTTTGATCTTGCTTTGTGTGCATATCCATTGCTGCGGTAACGGCGGCTTATGGTTCCGCTCTTACAGCGGGTCACTTTTAAAAAGCGCAAAAGTAACCAAAACGCTCTTGCCCCACCACTCGGCACCTCGCCTGGGCTCGGTGTGCCCGCGATCAAGAACCGAGCCGTGGCGGCCTTCGGGCCGACCAAGGCATCAAGCTGGCGCGCTTCGCTTGTTTGGTCGTGCACCTTTTCTGGATATGCAATGGGCGCTGTGAGGTGGTATCCGAGGAAGGCGAATTCCCTGGAAAGTGATCCCTCTGGAAAGTCATCTCTGTGGAGGTTCGAAATCTGTAGAGAGTGCGAGTATGCACATCAGAGCAGCGCAGCGCGCCGGCGTGATGCCTTGGTCGGCCCAGAGGCCGCCACGGCGAGGCTCTTGATCGCAGGCGCCCCGTTAAACCACGCTGGCCGAACGCAGGCATTGCGCAGCGGGGAAACCGGCAAGGATGCCGGTTTAGCCGCGCTGGGCCAGGGATGGCCCATCGCGGCGACCCGCGGAGTAATGCCGGAGTGAGGGCACACCGAGCCTGAGCGAGGTGCCGAGTGGTGGGGCAAGAGCGCTTTGGTTACTTTGCGCCGGGGCGCGCAGCCTCTTCGAAAGTGACCCGCCGTAAGGGCGGAACCATAAGCCGCCGTTACCGCAGCAATGGATATGCACACACAGCAAGATCAAAAGATCGCAGCCTCGTTTCACTCGACAGCTCCTACTCAGCTCCTACAGAGCGCATATGGAAAAACGAGGCCCGAGGGGGCAAATGTGCCGCGCGGCTGGCCTGACTGCTCAAGAAGGCCTAGAATTCCCGCATCTGTTTAATTCCCAAGGTAGCCCTTTAATGTCCTTCGCTGAGCAACTAACCCGCCTGCAAGTCTTCCTCGACGCCGATGAACTGCATGACGAGGCGCTGGACTACGTGGCCGCCCACGGCTACCTCACGGCCCTGTCGATCTGCTCCGAAACCGTACCGGACCGTGAATGGATCGATGCCCTGTTCGCCGAAGAGCCGCATTACGCCGACGACACCGAGCGTGAAGCCATCGAATCCACCCTGCTGGCACTCAAAGCCCACATCGCTCGCCAGCTGGCTTCCGATGAAGAATTCGAGCTGCCTTGCGAACTCGATCTTGGCGAAGACCCGGATGATTCCGACCTGCGCGGCTGGTGCATCGGCTTCATGGAAGGTGTGTTCCTGCGTGAAGCCGCCTGGTTTGAGACCGCTGAAGACGAAGTCAGCGAAATGCTGCTGCCGATCATGGTCGGTTCGGGCCTGTTCGACGAGCAACCGGAATTCTCCGATATCGCCGCCGATGCCAATCTGATGGACGACATGATCGTGCAGATCCCGGAAGCCCTGACCGCGCTGTACCTGCTGTGCAACGCGCCTGACGAAAAACCGGCCATCCTCAAGCCTCGTCACCACTAAGGTTCTGCCTATGGACAATCCCATAGGCAACCGCTCCCTGATGTTGCGCTACGGGCTGCTGGCCATCGGCTGGCTCAGCGTAGCGTTGGGGGTGATCGGGATCTTCCTGCCGGTATTGCCCACGACCCCTTTCCTGTTGCTGGCCGCTGCCTGTTTTGCCCGCAGTTCACCGCGCTTTTACCATTGGCTGGTGGAGCATCCGCGCCTAGGGCCGTGGATCCGTGGTTACCTTGACGGTAACGGCATTCCGCTCAAGGGCAAGGTCTACGCCATCGGGCTGATGTGGGTGAGCATCGGGTTTTCCTGCTACCTGGTACCGATGCCGTGGGCGCGGGGCTTCATGTTGACCAGTGCGGTGCTGGTGACCATTTACATCCTCAAACAGAAAACCCTGCGCAAGCCCTGATCGCCTCGTCACAGCATCCCCTGTGACTCAATGCAACTGCATTGCCAACCGACGATCTGCCCTCTTCCCCTGCAAACACCGCCTAGACTCCATCCATCTGCACCCCGAGCAGCCCGACATGCCCCGTCGCCGGCGTAGTCCAGGATGGTCAACGCTCCGACTTCGGTTCGGCGGATGGCTGCTGCTGGCATTTTGGCTGGTACCGGGCCTGGGTGCGGTCTTCGCCAGCTGGGATTATGCGCAGGTCTTGCAGAACGCCCAGGCCCGATACGGCGCGCAGGGTCCCGCGCAAAGGCGGATAGAGGCCTGGAGCCAGTTGCTGCAAGGTCAACAGGATCAGCCAGAGCGCGAGCAACTCAATGCGGTCAATCGCTTCTTCAACCAGCAACTGACTTTCCAGGACGATACGCGCATCTGGCGCCAGGTCGATTACTGGGCCACACCCGTCGAATCCCTGGTCAAGGGCGCGGGCGACTGCGAGGACTATGCCCTGGCCAAGTATTTCAGCCTGCGCCATCTCGGCATTCCCAGCGACAAATTGCGCATCACCTACGTCAAAGCCCTGACCCAGAACCAGGCGCACATGGTACTGACCTTCTACAGCAGCCCCACGGCCGATCCGCTGGTGCTGGACAACCTGGTGGGCGAGATCTCCCCCGCCTCACGGCGCAAGGACCTGCTACCGGTCTACGCCTTCAATGCCGAGGGGCTTTACCTGCCGGGAGCTAACGGCGGCAAGCGTTCCAGCGACTCGAAAAAGTTGTCGCGCTGGCAGGATGTGTTGAAAAAAATGCAGGTTGAAGGTTTCGCCGTGGGCGACGGCTAGTCGTCCTCGCAAGGTCTCGCAAGGAGCGTGTTATGTCACTGCGCAAACAATTGTTTCTCGCCATTTGCCTGTTCCTGCTGGTGGCGTTCAGCGGCAGCTTTTTTGTCAGCCTGGAAAGCTCCCGCGACCAGATGCTCGGGCAGTTGCGCTCACACGCCCAGGACGCGGCGACGGCGCTGGGGTTGTCATTGACCGCGCAAGTAGACGATCCGGCGATGATGGAGTTGATGGTCAGCTCGATTTTCGACAGTGGCTACTTCACCCGCATCCGGGTAGTCAGCATTGCCGATGAGCAGGTGTTGGTGGAGCGCAGCGCCCAGGCCCGCGGCGAACGTGTGCCCGGCTGGTTCACCAGGCTGGTCGACCTGCGTCCCCAGGGAGGCGAAGCGTTGATCATGCGCGGCTGGGAGCAATTCGCCCGGGTCGAAGTATTGAGCAACCCGCGATTTGCCCTGGCCAAGCTCTGGGACAGTACATTGGGCAGCCTGATCTGGTTGCTTATCTGCGGGCTGCTCAGCGCGGTGTTCGGCGGCTGGTTGCTGCGCCGGCAATTGCGCCCGCTGGACAAGATGGTCAAACAGGCCGAAGCCATCAGCAAACGCGAATTTCGCAGCCTGACGAAATTGCCCCGCACCCCGGAATTGAAACGCGTGGTGCTGGCGATGAATCAGATGGTCGAAAAACTCAAGGCGCTGTTCGCCGAAGAAGCCGCTCGCAGCGAAAAACTGCGCGCCGAATCCTACCTCGATGGCCTCACCGGGCTGGCCAACCGACGGTTACTGGACGAGCAATTGGCGGATCATTTGCTGGTGGCCGAGCAGAGCAGTGAGGGCCACCTGCTGATGCTGCGGATCAACGATCTGGCGGGGCTGAATCAGCGCATGGGCGGACAGCGCACTGATGCATTGATCAACGCAGTCGCCGAATTGCTCAAGCGTCTTTGCGGACTACCCGAGCGTAGTACCTGGCTGGCTGCGCGTAATCGTGGCGGTGAGTTCAGCTTGCTGACACCTGGATTGGGCCAGGCGGACGCCGCCCGCCTGGTCGCGGAAGTCAGTGCCACCCTGGAGAACCTGCGCCTGACCGGCGCCAGTGACAGCATGCCAGTGGCGCACCTGGGCATCGTCCCCTATCACCCGGGAGAATCCGCCAATGCGGTGCTGCTGCGCCTGGATCAAGCCCTGACTCAGGCCCGGCAACACCCCGAGCGGCCGTGGACATACCTGGACAGCGGTGACTGCGCGCCGAACCAGTCCCAGCACGACTGGCGCACCTGGATCGACGAAGCCCTGACGCAGGGGAATATGCAGCTGTACTTTCAGCCGGTGGTGCAATGCGCCGACACCAGCCAGGTGCTTCACCACAAAGTCCTGGCACGCTTGCTCGACCCCAGCGGCGAGGCGATTGCCGCCGGGCATTTCCTGCCCTGGATAGAGCGTCTGGGCTGGTCAGCGCGCATGGACCTGGCGATGCTCGAAGCGACCCTCGATTACCTTGTCGTCAATCGCTGGCCGCTGGCATTGAGCCTGTCTGGCAGCACCCTGCGCGATCCGGCGCAGTTGGCGAAGATACTCGACATGCTCGAATCGTTACCCGATCTGGCGCCGCTGCTGACCCTGGAAATCGACGAACGCCAACTGCCGCCCCCGCTGGAGTTGCAGCATTTGTGTCATAGCCTGCTCGACACCGGCTATCGCGTCGGGCTGCAGCATTTTGGCGGCAGCTTCAGCCAGATCGGCAACCTGACACAGCTGGGGTTGGCTTACTTGAAGATTGATGGTGCGTATATCCGGGGTATAGATCGCCAGGACGACAAGCGCCTGTTCATTGATGCGATCTTCCGGGCAACCAACAGTATTGATTTGCCGTTGATTGCGGAGATGGTCGAGACCCAGGGAGAGTTTGCGACGATCAGGGAATTAGGGGTGTATGGGGTCATGGGCAGGTTCATCGGGCCGCCTGAGCCAATGTGACGGGGTAGCTGCCCCCCACGGTGGAAGCACGACTTGCCCGCGACGGCGTCTTCGCTATCGCAGGCAAGCCTTGCTCCCACAGGAGATCAGCCTCTCTCCTTCACTTTTCAGATCAAACCGTATCCACCTTCAACGAGTGATCATTCAACATCCCGTTGATGATGGTCGCCGTGTCATGCCCCCCGGCGACCACACCACCCGCCCCCGGCGTGACGCCGTAGTGGCTGGCGAGGTTGACACCGGCAAGGTCAATGGTCTGGTTCGGTGTGGCGCCGGCCATGGCGCTGACGTCGATGCTGGTCAGGACCGAAGCGCCACTGCCGACAACCTTGAAGTGCAGGTAATCATCCAGCGAAGCGGCCGTGCCGTTTTCACCTTGCAGCAGTTGCGACAAGTCGAGCTTGTCGGTGCCCGGGGTGAAGTCAGTGACCAGGTCATGCCCGGAGTTGCCTTTGAGCCACTGGAAGGTATCCGCGCCAGCGCCGCCGGTGAGGGTGTTGTTGCCCAGGCCGCCGATGAGGAAGTCATCGCCGCCACCGCCGTTGAGGACGTCGTTGCCCAGGCCGCCAGTGATGATGTTGCTGTTGTTGTCGCCCATCAGGCTGTCATTGAAGTTGGAGCCGGTGAGGTTCTCCAGGCCGGTGAGGGTATCAGTGCCGGCGCCTCCGGTGTTTTGCGCAGTGAGCAGGCCCAGGTCGACGGTGACACCGCTGGTGGCATGGGCGTAGCTGACGGTATCGATACCAGCGCCGCCGTCCAGCAGATCGTTACCTGCCCCGCTGAACAACAGGTCGTTGCCGGCACCGCCGTGCAGTTCGTTGTTACCGGCACCCGCCGTCAACACGTCGTTGCCATCGCCGGCATTGAGCACGTTGTTGCCGGTGCCGGCCATCAGAACGTCGTCACCCGCGGTACCCGTGAGGGTATGGCCGTCCTGGTAGCTGATGGTCACATTCGCCGTGTCACTGCCGCCGTGGGTGTCATTGGCGCTGTAGGCGCCGTTGAAGTCCGGGGTGACATCATGGGCACCGGCGTAGTTGACCGTCATGGTCAGCTGGTAGTTTTCGGCGTTGTTGGCGCCAACGCCGCCGCTGGTATTGGCGATGTTGGTGACGTGAATCTGGTAGGTGCCATCGGCATCGGCCGTGATGGTAGCGCCATCGGCAAGGGTCACGAAGGCACCGCCATTGAGTGAGTACTCCATGGCAATCCGACCGCCCGCCAGGTTGTGATCCAGATTGAGGGTCTCACCCTCCTTGAGTTTCACCGTGATGAGGTCTTCATCATTGGCATTGGAAGTGGTGACAGAGCCCAGATAACCACTGATCACCAGCACGGCTGTCATCGCTGCTGTATTGGCCGCGAAGGACCCGCGCACATCCGCCAGGTTCTGGTTCGCGGCGGTGTTGTTGCTGCCCTTGAAGTTGATCGCGCCGGTGCCGACAAAGTCCGCGCCCCTGGCCACCCAACCGGTGTTGAAGGTAGTCGGCGCTGCGGTGAGGGTATCGCCTTCGGGATCAGTGTCGTTGGCCAGCAACAATTCGCCAGGTACCACCACGCTGCCGGACAGCACGTTGGTGATGATGTGGTCGTCGACGGCCACGGGCGCGGCGTTCGGCACGACCTTGACCACCAGGGTCGAGCTCGCCAGGTCGCCGTCGTTGTCGCTGACGGTGAAGCCGATATTTTCGGTGATCACCACGTTCGTGGCTTTCTGCGAGGTGTAGTTGTACTCACCGCTGTCGAGGTTGATGACCAGCGTACCGCCGTTATTGGTGGCGATGCTCAGGGAGTTGTTTACCGTGTTGAACGTGCCGTGGTTGTCCCCGCCGCTGGAAATCAGTGAGCCCTGGTTGTTCAACGCTTTAGGATCGTAGGTGTACGTGGTGCCATCGACGACGATGGACTTGATGAAACCGCCATCGGCACCAAAGTTTCCGCCCTCCAGCAAGGTGCCCGTGACCGGGGCACCCTGCACGGTGCCCGAGAGTACCGAGTTGAGCTGGTTGAGATCGGTCACCACCACAGCATTGGTGTTGGTGTGGGTGCTGCCGTCATAGGCGACCGGATCGAGGTAGGCATTGCTGACGCCGTTGCCCAGGCCGATTGCGTAGTTCTTGATGTTATTAGCGTCGAGGAAGGCTTTGAGTGAAGCCTCGTCGGCCGCGTTGATGTCACCTTCGTTGGGTTTGCCGTCCGAGAAGAAGTAGCCGACATTCTGCGCGCCGGTCAGTTTGCCGGCCGTGTTGAACGCGGTCTTCATGGTTGCCACGGCGGCATCGTAGTTGGTCCCGCCGCCCGCCGTCAGGCCCGAAATGATCGACTTGGCCGTGGCCACGTCAACCCAGATCGCGGTCTTGTCGGTGGCGTTGCTGCTGAAAGTGACGATCTGCACCTTCACGTCGCCAAGGTCGTCGTACTTGTCGAGCAAGGCACTGATCGCCTGCTTGGCCAGGGCCAGGCGCGACAGGCCAGGCACGCCGGACGCATCGGCCATACTGCCGGACACGTCGATCACCAACAGCAGGTTGGAATCGATTTCCACCGCCGCCACCGAACGCTCGGAAGCAACGGCCTTGGGCACGTCATCGACGATGTTCACCACGATGGTGCTGGTGGTGGTGTTGCCCAGGGCATCAGTGGCCTTGTAGGTGAAGCTTTCGCTCAGGCTGTTGGGCCCGTCGTTGGCGTTCGGCGAGGTTTTCGGCGCCGAGGTCAATGTGTAGGTGTAGGTGCCGTTGGGGTTGAGGAGCATTTGCCCGTAGGCCCCGGTGCCACTGCTGACCAGGGTGTAGGTGATTGCGCCGGTAGCCCCGGTGACCGAACCGACCAGTGTTCCCGTGGACGTTTCGCCGGTATTGCCCGGATCGCTGCCGACCACGGTGCCGGCCGCGAGG
The DNA here is from genome assembly GCF_022496665.1 of Pseudomonas sp. TMW22090. Lineage (NCBI taxonomy): Bacteria > Pseudomonadati > Pseudomonadota > Gammaproteobacteria > Pseudomonadales > Pseudomonadaceae > Pseudomonas > Pseudomonas sp. TMW22090. Next base: position 25,669 of record NZ_SCFH01000013.1, on the reverse strand, counting down.
TCCAGGCCGTCCTTGCTCAGGTCCAGGGCTTTTTCGTAGACCGTCACGTCGGTGTCGGACACCGCCTTGATGCAACTGTTGGACACGTCGATGGTGAGGGTGGTAGTGCTTTCATCGCCATCGGCATCGCGCACGGTGTAGGTGAACACGTCAGTCGCGCCCGCTACGCCCACCGAGTCCGGCCGGCTGTGGTAGGTCGCGTTGCCGTTGGCATCCAGGGTGAGGTAACCGTAGGCGCCATTGATATTGGTGTTGAGGCCGCCGCTGGCCGAGGTCGAGGTGTCGCTGCCGGCACGCACGCCGACCACCGCACCGGTGGCCGCCGGGCCATCGGAGCCGCCGATGTCATTGACCAGGACGTTGGTGCCGACCGTCCCGCCCTCTTGCACCTGCTTGAAGTCCGGATTGGCGCTCGGCAAGTCATCGATGATGTTGACGTTGATCTGGCCCGACGCAGTACTGCCGTCGTTGTCGTGCGCCACTACGTCGAAATTCTCGACGAGGGCGTTGGCGCCGTCGGCCGCTGGGTGCGTTTCGCTGCCCACCAGGGTGTAGCTGTAGCTGAGCACGCCCGTGACGGGATCGAAGCCGTTGATGGTCAGGAAGTTACCCAGCGGGGTCACCACGGTGTGCGGCAGCCCGACCACTGCGCCGTTGGCGACCACCGCGAAGCCACCCACGACCAGGGAGTTCAGGCCGTCGAGTGCCGTGACGGTGAAAGTGCCGGACTGGGTCAGCGCCGGCGCGTCGGGGTTGGTGCCCCAGTCGAGGTTCTTCTCGTAGACGGTGAGTTCGCCGCCGTTGACGTCCAGGCCGCCGATGATCACCGGATCATCGTTGTTATGGATCTGCAGCACCAGGTTGGCGGTGCTGGTATCGCCGTCGGCATCGGTGATGGTGTAGGCGAACGTCTCAGTGCCTTTGCCGCGACCTTCCAGGGCCTTGAAGTCCGCGTCGTTGGTGTCCAGCGTATAGGTGTACGTGCCGTTGGCGTTCAGCACCAGGGTGCCGTAAGTGCCGACGAATGTACCCGGCGTGACTGGGCCGGTGTTCGGGCCGGTCGCGACAAGGTCCGCGCCTTGCACGTCATTGGTCAGGACATTGCCGTCGAGGGTCAGGCGGGTTTCCGACGCATTGTCGGCGTTGCTGTCGTCCACAGCCTTTGGCACGTCATCGACTATGTTCACCACGATGGTGCTGGTGGTGATGTTGCCCAGGGAATCGGTCGCCTGGTAGGTGAAGCTTTCGCTCAGGGTGTTGGGGCCATCGTTGGCCTGCGGGGTGGTGCTCGCTGGCGAAGTCAGGGTGTAGGTGTAGGTGCCGTCGGCATTGAGCTGAATCTGCCCATAGCTGCCCGTGGCGCTGCCGACCAGGGCGTAGGTGATCGCACCCACGGCGCCCGTGACCGAGCCCACCAGCGTTCCGGAAGCGGTCTCGCCAGTATTGCCCGGCTGGCTGCCGGCGACGGTGCCAGCCGCCAGGTCCTGGCCATCTTTAGTCAGGTCGAGAGCCTTTTCATACACCGTCACATCGCTGTCGGACACTGCCTTCAGACAGCTGTTGTAGACGTCAATGGTGAGCGTGGTGGTGCTCTCATCGCCATCGGCATCGCGCACGGTGTAAGTGAATACATCAATCGCGCCGGGCCCGCTGACGCTGTTCGGGTTGCTTTGATAGGTGGCGTTGCCGTTGGCATCCAGGGTCAGGTAACCGTAGGCGCCATTGATATTGGTGTTGAGGCCACCGCTGGCCGAGGTCGAGGTGTCGCTGCCGGCACGCACGCCGACCACCGCACCCGTGGCCGCCGGGCCATCGGAGCCGCCGATGTCATTGACCAGGACGTTGGTGCCGACCGTCCCGCCCTCTTGCACCTGCTTGAAGTCCGGATTGGCACTCGGCAAGTCATCGATGATGTTGACGTTGATCTGGCCCGACGCAGTACTGCCGTCGTTGTCGTGCGCCACCACGTCGAAATTCTCGACGAGGGCGTTGGCGCCGTCGGCCGCTGGGTGCGTTTCGCTGCCCACCAGGGTGTAGCTGTAGCTGAGCACGCCCGTGACGGGATCGAAGCCGTTGATGGTCAGGAAGTTACCCAGCGGGGTCACCACGGTGTGCGGCAAGCCGACCACCTCGCCGTTGGCGACCACCGCGAAGCCACCCACGACCAGGGAGTTCAGGCCGTCGAGTGCCGTGACGGTGAAGGTCCCGGACTGGGTCAGCGCGGGCGAATCGGGGTTGGTACCCCAGTCGAGGTTCTTCTCGTAGACGGTGAGTTCGCCGCCGTTGACATCCAGGCCGCCGATGATCACCGGATCATCGTTGTTATGGATCTGCAGCACCAGGTTGGCGGTACTGGTATCGCCGTCGGCATCGGTGATGGTGTAGGCGAACGTCTCAGTGCCTTTGCCGCGACCTTCCAGGGCCTTGAAGTCCGCGTCGTTGGTGTCCAGCGTATAGGTGTACGTGCCGTTGGCGTTCAGCACCAGGGTGCCGTAGGTGCCTACGAATGTGCCGGCGGTGATCGGCCCGGCGCTTGGCCCGGTCGGTACCCGGTCAGCGCCCTGCACGTCATTGGTCAGCACGTTGCCGTTAAGGGTCAACTGGCTTTCCGAGGCGGTGCCGGCATTGCTGTCATCCACCGCGCTGGGCAGGTCGTCGACGATGTTGACGTCGAGGCTGGCATTGGCCGTGGTGCCGTTGTCATCGACCACGGTCACTGCAAACTGCTCGGACAGGTTGTTCGCGCCGCTGGCGTTCGCATGGGCTTCGTTATCGGCCAGGGTGTAGCTGTAGCTGACCACACCGGTGGTGATGTCAAAGCCGGTGATGGTCAAGGTGCTGCCCAGCGGAGTGACGATCGACTGCGGGAAGCCGGCGCTCACACCACCGACCACCACGTTCAGGCCGCCGACGCTGAGGGTCTGCACGCCGTCGAGCGCGGTGATGGTGAAGGTGCCGGTCTGGGTCAGCGCAGGGGTATCCGGCGCGCTGCCGTCGCCGAGGTTTTTTTCGTAGACCGTCAGCTCGCCACCGTTGACGTTCAAACCGTCGATGGTCACCGGATCATCGTTGTTATGGATCTGCAGCACCAGGTTCGCGGTGCTGGTATCGCCGTCGGAATCGGTGATGGTGTAGGCGAAGGTTTCAGTACCGTCGCCACCGCCGTGCAACGCCTTGAAGTCCGCATCGCTGGTGTTCAGCGTGTAGGTGTAAGTGCCATTGGCGTTCAGCACCAGGGTGCCATAGGCCCCATTGAAGGTGCCGGGCGTGATCGGGCCGGTGTTCTCCCCGGTCGCTACCCGGTCAGCGCCTTGCACGTCGTTGGTCAGCACATTGCCGTTGAGGGTCAGCAGGGTTTCCGAGGCGGTATTGGCGTTGCTGTCATCCACGGCGTTGGGCAGGTCGTCGACGATGTTGACGTCGAGGCTGGCATTGGCGGTTGTGCCGTTGTCATCGACCACGGTGACTGCAAACTGCTCCGACAGATTATTCGCACCATCGGCATTGGCATGGGTTTCGTTGTCGGCCAGGGTGTAGCTGTAGCTGACGATGCCGGTTGCGCTGTCGTAACCGGTAATGGTCAGCGTACTGCCCAGCGGGGTGGTAATCGATTGCGGCAAACCTGCGCTGACGCCACCGCTCACCACGCTGATCCCGCCAATGCTCAGGTTCTGCACACCGTCGAGCGCAGTGATGGTAAAGGTGCCGCTTTGGGTCAGTGCGCCAGCATCCGGCGCGCTGCCGTCGCCCAGGTTTTTCTCGTAGACGGACAGCTCGCCGCCTGACACGCCGAGCCCGCCGATATCGATCGGGTCATCGTTGTTGTGAATGTTCAGCACCAGCGTTGCGGTGCTGGTATCACCATCCGAATCGGTAAGGGTGTAGACGAAGCTTTCCGTGCCGCTGCCACCACCGTGCAGGGCTTTGAAGTCGGCGTCATTAGGGTTCAGCGTGTAGGTGTAGGTGCCGTTCGGATTGAGCACCAGGGTGCCGTAGGTGCCGGTGAACGTACCGCCGATTACCGGCCCGCTATTGGGGCCGGTGGGAATGCGGTCGGCACCCTGGATGTCGTTGGGCAGCACGCTGCCGGTCAGGGTCAACAGGGTTTCCGAAGCGGTATTAACGTTGCTGTCGTCGATCGCTGTTGGCGCATCGTCGGTGATGTTGATGTCCAGTGAACCGGTAGCCGTGTCGCCGTTGGTGTCGCCCGCGACCACGGTGAATTGTTCGCTGAGGGAGTTCGCGCCGTCACCCGCCGAATGGGTGTCGTTGCCATTGAGGGTGTAGCTGTAGCTCACCACGCCTGTGGCCGGATCATAACCCGTGATCGTCAGCGTGTTACCCAGCTGAGTGGTGATCGATTGCGGGAAGCCTGCCGCCACGCCACCACTTAACACACTGATACCGCCCACGTTCAGGTTGAGCAGGCCATCGGCCGCTGTCACGGTGAAGGTGCCGTTCTGGGTCAGCGCCAAGGGATTGCTGGCCGTGCCGTCGGGAAGATTGGCCTCGTTGAGGGTCAGCTCGCCGCCCGAGGTATTCAGGCCGCCAAGGATGACGGGGTTGTTCACGACCAACGGTGGCACGACGACGGGAGGTGTGGCGTCGTCCTGGTTATCGAGGCTTTTGTCGGGATCGTTGAAGATGCGCTCCAGGGGAAACTCTGGAATGCCGTTGAATCCTGCCGTCGGGAAACCCACGGTCGGATCGACCCGGCCTGCCACTTCCTCGAGCAGTACAAAACTGTGGCCGCCGCCCAGGGCTCCGGCAGCGGTGCTGCCCGTTGGCCCGGCCGCAGTGGCTTCACCGGTTTGAGTCGGGTCTTCGCCAGCGGCGATGGCTTTCTGCAGGCGTTCGACGTCGGTCAGTTGTGCCTCGCTGGGCGTCACGGCTTCCGGCGTCTGCACATGGGGCGCCTGGTGCGCGAGCAGTTGCGAGGTCATTTGCAGGCTGCTGCCACGCCCAAGCGTCATCTCCTGGCCATTCTGCAGCTTCACCGCCACCGCCCCTTCGGCCCCGGTGACCAATTGATCGCCGGCAAACAGCCGATCGCCCTCGACCAGCGCGCGTCGGGTGCCGTCACCCGCTACAGCAACCACCTGACCAATGACTTTAGTGACGATACCGATGAGCGTAGCCATGTGCATTTCCTCCGCTGCCAACCGTTGCCGGCAGCCTGTTTTTTGCGAAGATCGTGCTCATGGAAAAAAGCCAGTTGCCGGGTGAATCGTCTACCGGGCTACGGGTTTTTCCCCGGATTATTCCGGGTCAACCGTGGCCCTGGCGACTTTCTCGCCAAGCCTGTCGCGTATGGGCAATCAGCGCCTGATTCGAATAAACCCAATACATTCAATGGCTTTGGGCTACTAATCGGCAAAAATGATCACCTGCCAGCGATGCGTTACAGTTCTGAACCGGTCAAGTGACAAAAAAATGTCACCCCCAAACTGCCCCGCCTCCTTCCCCTCCAGCACTCCATCGTCCGTTATCGATAAATGGTTGGAACTTTCGATTTGCCCTTGCAAGCTCCCTAGAGCTCGTAATACAAGGGTTCCACGAGTGAACAATGTGCTGGATTTTTCAGAGCGCATAAGTTTTTTTTGGCATAAGACTTATGAGAAAAATTTCTTAGCTTTGCTCTAGAATGTTCTTAGCTCTGTTGTTACAAGCTTGAAACGGTTTTCACTATAAATGCCGTCAAATATTTGGCGACTGATAAGCATCATTAGGAATCAGGGAGATACACCCATGCGCGTTTTAACCCCCCTCTGCAGCGCGATTTTGCTGGCCATGGCCTGCACTTCACAGGCCCAGGCCATGTCCTTGACCGAGGCCATCCAAAGCACCATTGCAACTCACCCGGAACTTGCCTCACGCGTGGACGCGCGGCTGTCCGCGGACGAAGAAGTCAAAATCGCCAAAGGGGGCTTCTATCCATCTGTCGATCTGAACGCTGCTTACGGCCGCGGCTACAGCGATAACACCAGCACCCGCGCACAGGGCAATCACAACACGGAGATCCTGACTTACACCCAGTCGGAACTGCGCCTGCGGCAGATGCTGTTTGACGGTTTCAACACCGCCAACGAAGTCGAACGCACCAAAGGCGTGGTCAATTCCCGGGCCTATTACGCTCAGGGCACTGCCCAGGACCTGGCCCTGCGCACCATCGAGGTCTACCTCGAAGTGCTCAAGCGTCGCGAACTGGTGACCCTGGCCAAGAACAACCTGCAAGCTCACCTGCGCGTCAATGACCAGATCGGCCTGCGCACCGAGCGCGGCATCGGCAGCACAGCCGACGCCGACCAGTCCACCGCTCGTCGGGCACTGGCGCAAAACAACCTGGACACCGCCGAAGTCGACCTGGCTGACGCCGAATCGAATTTCTACGCCGTGGTGGGTCGCCTGCCGGATGAACTGGAAACCCTGCCTTCGACCCGCGGTGAGTTGCCCGCCACCCTGCAGGAAGCCCAGCAGAGCATGGTGGAGAACAACCCGTACCTGAAATCCGCCCAGGCAGACGTGCAGTCCGCCGAGAGCCAGTACGAAGTTGCCAAGTCGCCGTTCTTCCCACGCTTCGACGCTGAAGCGGCCGTGGGCGCGAACAACAACGTGCAGGGCGATGAAGGTCACGACAACGAGTGGCGGGTCGGTGTGGTGATGAACTACAACCTGTTCCGCGGCGGCAGCGACAAGGCCCGTCTGCAGTCCAACGCGCACCAGATCAACCAGGCCATGGACATCCGCAACAACGCCCTGCGCCAGCTCAACGAAAATATCCACCTGGCCTGGAACGCCATGCTCAACGCGAAGAAGCAGACGCCGACCGCGCGCGAGTACGCCGAAACGACCAAACGCGTACGTGCGGCCTACCAGGACCAGTTCGGCCTCGGCCAGCGCACCCTGCTGGACGTGCTCGACAGTGAAAACGAGCTCTACAACGCCAACCGTCGCTACACCGAAGTTCGCTACACCGAGGAATACTCGATGTACCGCATCCTCTCGAACATGGGCCTGTTGCTGAGCAAACAACGCGTGGTGCTGCCTGCCGATGCGATCGCCCAGACCGAAGTGAAGAACGAAGCCCGCTTGCCTGAACTGAGGTAAGTGCCGAGGCAGGAGCTGCCGCAGGCTCGGTCCTCTGATTTTTTCTGATCAGGAAATCGCAGGCTTCGCCCGCTCCTCCCCGTGCGGTATGTGTTGTGTTGATGTGGCAGCCCGTTCACCTGGAGCGATCAATTTGACCAGCATGGAAACCGGCAACACTGGTGTCGATCCGCGTCTTGGCTTCGACGACCCGCTTCTTGACGGGCTGTTGATCCTCTGCAAACTCCACGGCGCGACGGTCAGTCGCGCCAGCCTGAGTGCCGGGCTGCCCCTGAACAAACAACGCCTGAGCCTGGACCTGCTGCCCCGCGCAGCAGCCCGGGCCGGTTTGCAGGCGCGCGTGCTGCGCCGGGACCTGGCGGATATTTCCCCTCTCAACCTGCCAGTCATGCTGATACTGGGCAACGGCCGCACGGCCGTTCTGCGACGTCTGGGAGACGATGGCCGCCTGCTCATCCTGCCCAGCGAAGCCGACGGTGGCGAACAATGGGTCAGCCGTGAAGAGCTGACTGAAAATTACAGCGGCCAGGCATTGTTTGCCCGGCCACGCCATGAACTTGAAGACCTGCGCTCGCCCCTGGTTCCCCGGGTGGAAGCCTGGTTTCGCGACACACTGAAACTGTCCAAATGGCTGTACAGCGACGCCATCCTGACGAGCTTCCTGATCAACCTCCTGGGCCTGATGGTCCCGCTGTTCGTCATGCAGACCTACGACCGGGTCGTGCCGAACCAGGCCACATCGACCCTGTGGGTGCTGTCCATCGGCTTGCTGATCGGCACCGGTTTTGAACTGGTGCTGCGCGTGGTGCGCGCGCACCTGCTGGACACCGCCGGGAAGAAAACCGACGTGATTCTCTCGGCTACCCTGTTCGAGCGCATCACTGGCATGTCGATGAAGGCACGGCCGGCCACCATCGGCGGGTTTGCCCAGAGCATCCATGACTTCCAGGGCCTGCGTGAATTTCTCACCGCCGTGACCCTCACCAGCCTGATCGACCTGCCATTCGCCGTGCTCATGCTGGTGGTGATCGGTCTGCTGGGCGGCTGGCTGGTGGTGATTCCGCTGCTGGCATTTCCGATCACCATCATCTTCGCGATGATCATCCAGGCACGCCTGCGCGACACCGTGCAAAAAAGCCTGACCCTGGGTGCGGAACGCCAGGCGCTGCTGATTGAAACCCTCGGCGGCCTGGAAACACTCAAGGCCTGCAGCGCCGAAAGCGAGCGCCAGCACAAATGGGAAACCACCCACGGCGCCCTGACCCGCCTCGACAGCCACGCCCGCAATCTCTCGGCCCTGGCCACCAACGGCACCCTGTTCATCCAGCAATTTTCCGGCATGGCGACCATCGTCGCCGGGGTCTACAGCATCATTGCCGGCAACCTCAGCGTTGGTGCGCTGGTGGCGACCTACATGCTCGGCAGCCGGGTGCTGGCACCGCTCGGGCAGATTGCCGGCCTGATCACGCGTTACCAGCAAGCGCAGTTGACCATGAAAAGCACCGATGCGCTGATGGGCCTGCCCCAGGAGCGCGACGCCCGGCAACGGCCGCTGGAGCGCACGCAACTGCAAGGCGCCCTCGACGTCAGTGGCGTGACCTTTCACTACAACGGCCAGAGTGCCCCGGCGCTGCACAACGTGAGTTTCAGCGTGAAACTTGGTGAGCGCATCGGCATTATCGGCCGCAGCGGCTCGGGCAAAAGCACCCTCGCCCGCCTGGTGATGGGTTTCTACACACCGGAAGAAGGCCAGTTGCTGCTCGACGGCCTGGACCTGCGGCAACTGGATGTCGCCGACTTGCGCCAGCAGATCGGCTACGTTGCCCATGACTTGCCGCTGCTGGCCGGCAGCCTGCGCGATAACCTGACGCTGGGCGCCCGCTATGTCAGTGACTCGCGGATGCTCGAAGTGGCGGAGCTCACCGGCGTCACCGAGCTCGCCCGTCAGCACCCGCAAGGCTTCGACCGACCGGTAGGTGAACGCGGCCAGTTGCTTTCCGGCGGCCAGCGCCAGGCCGTGCTGCTGGCCCGGGCCTTGTTGCTCGACCCACCGATCATGCTGCTCGACGAACCCACCAGTGCCATGGACAACAGCAGCGAAGACGTCCTGCGCCAGAAACTCCACGACTGGGTCCAGGGCAAGACCCTGCTGCTGGTCACCCACCGAACCTCGATGCTCAGCCTGGTGGATCGGCTGGTGGTGCTGGACAACGGACGGATCGTCGCCGACGGTCCGAAAGAAGCGGTCATCGATGCACTGCGCAAGGGCCGCGTCGGCTCTGCAGCGGTCTAGGAGTTGCCCATGGCCCGATCATCATCCGACTCGCCCGAAGCAAAGCCGCGCGGTTATTTCGGCAGTTTCAGGAAAAGCGCCGAGAGCGAGTTCATGCCGGAGACCGCCGGCGCGACCCTGCAGGATTCCCCGCGCTGGTCGCGGATCACCGTGTGGCTGGCGGCCGGGCTGATCATCAGCGCCGTGGTCTGGGCCAAATTCGCCGTGCTCCAGGAAGTCACCATGGGCGAAGGCAAGGCGATTCCGTCGAGCAAGGTCCAGGTAATCCAAAACCTGGAAGGCGGCATCGTCACCGAGATTTTTGTCCGCGAGGGGCAGATGGTGAACAAGGGCGATACCTTGCTGCGCCTGGATGACACCCGTTTTCTATCGAACAAGGGTGAGAGCGAGGCCGATCGGTATGCCTTGACCGCCCAGGTAGAACGCTTGTCCGCAGAGGCCGAAGGGCGGCCCTTCAAGTTGTCGGCCGAGGTGATCGCCAAGGCGCCGCAAGTGGCCGAGGACGAGCGCTCGCTCTACGAGCAACGGCAGCGTCGACTGGCCAGTGAACAGCGCACGCTCAGCGAACAGCTGCGGCAAAAAACTCAGGAACTGGCGGAGTTTCGCTCGAAACAGGGGCAATTCAGTTCGAGCCTGGCCCTACTGCAGCAAGAGATGAACATGTCAGCACCGCTGGTCGGCACCGGTGCCGTGTCACCCGTGGAAATCCTGCGACTCAAGCGCAGCGCGGTGGAAATTCGCGGCTCGTTGAACGCCACGACCCTGGCCATTCCTCGGGCGGAATCGGCGATTGCTGAAATCAAGAGCAAGATTGACGAGTCCGAACAATCCTTCCGTTCGGACGCTGCCAAGGAGCTCAACGAGAAACGCACCGACCTGTCAAAAATCACCGCGTCGAGCATCGCCATCGACGACCGCGTCACCCGCACCACGGTGGTCTCGCCGGTTCACGGGATCATCAAGGTGCTGAAGGTCAACACCATAGGCGGTGTGGTCCAGCCCGGCAGCGACATGGTGGAAATCGTACCGCTGGAAGACAACCTGCTGATCGAGGCCAAGGTCCGTCCGCAGGACGTGGCGTTTCTGCATCCGGGGCAGCGGGCGATGGTCAAGTTCAGCGCCTATGACTACACCATCTATGGCGGCTTGAGCGCCAAGCTGGAGTTGATTGGCGCCGATACCATTACCGATGACAAGGGCAACAGCTTTTATCTGATCCAGGTGCGCACCGACAAGAACCACCTGGGTGGGGATGCGAAGCCGTTGCTGATCATCCCGGGGATGGTGGCGACGGTGGATATCATCACCGGTGAGAAGAGTGTGCTGGACTACCTGCTCAAGCCGGTGCTGAAGGCGCGGACCGAGGCGATGCGTGAGCGGTAGGTCTGGTCTGGAGTGGTAGTAATAGCTCTACCGTCTTCGCGGGCAAGCCCGCTCCCACAGGGTAATGTGGACGCTGATGATCCCATGTGTGCGGGCTTGCCCGAGAAGAGGCCGGCACGAGCAACGCCTACTTCGGCCCATGATTACGCAAAAAAACCTCCTCCCCCATCGCCGCGATCTGCCCCTCGATCAACGCCTCGAACGGCTTCAGCAACGGCTCGAAGGAAATCGGCGCTTCCAGCACTTGCAACGCCTGCACGATGGCCTCCACCGTCGATAAAGCCCCCGGCCCCGGCGCCTTGCGCAATCGATACCGCGACACTCCGCCCCGAGCCAGCGTCACCCGTGGCAAAGTCGCCAGCAGCGGATTGAGGTGCAGCAGCTTGCGCGCCTTGCGCCAGGTACCGTCCGGCACCACCAGCAACAGCGGCTGATCATCTGCGCCATAGCCCTGCAGCGTCTGCGCATCCTCGCCCGGAAACAGCAGCCGCGCCTGGTACCCCGGTTGATTCAACAACGCCGGCAGATCCGCGAACACTTCGCCGACGATCAGCTCGGCATTGGTCAAGCCAAGCGCGGCCAAACGTGCGGTATTCAGCGCGTGGTTGACTTCACTCGGATGCTGCAGCACCAGCACCCGGGTGCGGCTGTCTAGGCTCGGGATCAATGGGCACAGGCAATGGGCTTCTGGGCGCTGGCAGCGCGGGCAATGGATTCTGGACATTATTTCAAGCCTGATTGAGTTGCGCTTTGAGCAGGTCGCGGAAGGTCTGAATCAGCGGTTCGCGGCTGCGGCCACGGCGCACGATCATGGAGAATGGCGCCTGATAACCAAAAGTCGCCGGCAGCAGCACCCGCAAATCGCCCTTATCGGCCCAGGCCTGGGCGTAGTGTTCGGGCAAGTAACCGATATAGGCACCAGACAGCACCAGGATCAACTGCGCCTCCATGCTCTCCACCGTGGCAGCGCTGTGTTTGAAGCCGTGGCGCGCCAGTTCCGCCTGGCTCCAGTAGCCCCGACCGACCATGCGCTGCTGGGTAATGACCTGCTCGGGGATACGTCGTTCGGTGAACAGCGGGTGCCGGCTGCTGCAGTACAACCAGTGCTGCTCGCGGTACAGCGGCATGTAGACCAGGCCGCTCATGCGCGTGGAAAATGCACCGATGGCCAGGTCCAGGCGATTGTCCTGCACGCCAAGTTGCAGCTCGTAGGGGCTCATGACCGACAAGTGCAGATGCACGGCCGGGTGCTCCTGGCTGTAGGCACCGATGGCTTCGGCAAACGGCAGGGCCTTGTCGCTGACGGTGGAGTCGATGACCCCCAGGTTCAGCGTGCCGCGCAACTCGCCCTTGAGTGCGGCGGCATATTGCTCGAATCCTTCGAGCTCGGCCAGCAACCGCAAGGTTTCCTGGTGGAACAGCTCACCTTTGCTGGTCAGGCTGAACCCGCCACGCCCGCGATGGCAGAGCACCAGGCCGAGGGCGGCTTCGAGCTGGCTCATGTAGGTGCTGATGGCCGAAGTCGAAAGGTTGAGCTCCTGCTGGGCAGTGGCAAACCCCTGATGGCGAACCACACTAACAAAAATGCGCAGCAGTTTCAGGTCGGGTAAAGCGTTGGCCATGGGGACTCCGGATTTGCGGCAGCTACCTGTAGGAGCTGCCGCAGGCTGCGATCTTTTGACTTTCGGCGGTAAAAGGCCGCAAAGAATCAAGATCAAAAGATCGCAACCTGCGGCAGCTCCTGCCATCAGCCGTTAAGTTTACCGCCGCCATGTTCCATTAGTTTAGAAAAATCTGAACTAAGTATTTGTGCGTAGCGATTCTTCCCCGCCACTACATTTCGCAGAATCGGCGCCTAATACAAAAAAATGATGAGGCCTGAACCCGTGGACAAGATTCTTCACCAACCACTGGGCGGCAACGAAATGCCGCGCTTCGGCGGCATCGCCACCATGATGCGACTTCCCCATGTGCCGACCGCTGCCGGTCTGGACGCTGCCTTCGTTGGCGTGCCCCTGGACATCGGTACCTCCCTTCGCCCAGGCACCCGTTTTGGACCTCGGGAAATCCGCGCCGAATCGGTCATGATTCGCCCGTACAACATGGCGACCGGCGCTGCTCCGTTCGATTCGCTGTCGGTGGCCGACATCGGCGACGTGGCGATCAACACCTTCAACCTGCTGGATGCCGTACGGATCATCGAAGAATCCTACGACAACATCCTCGAACACGACGTGATCCCCCTGACCCTTGGCGGCGACCACACCATCACCCTGCCGATCCTGCGTGCCATCCATAAAAAGCACGGCAAAGTCGGCCTGGTGCACATCGACGCCCATGCCGATGTCAACGATCACATGTTCGGCGAAAAAATCGCCCACGGCACCACGTTCCGTCGCGCAGTCGAAGAAGGCCTGCTGGACCCGGACCGCGTAGTGCAAATCGGCCTGCGCGCCCAGGGCTACACCGCCGACGACTTCAACTGGAGCCGCAACCAGGGCTTTCGCGTCGTGCAGGCCGAAGAGTGCTGGCACAAATCTCTTGCGCCGCTGATGGCTGAAGTGCGCGAGAAAGTGGGTGGCGGCCCGGTGTACCTGAGTTTTGACATCGATGGCATCGATCCGGCCTGGGCGCCAGGCACCGGCACCCCGGAAATTGGCGGACTGACGACCATTCAGGCGATCGAGATCGTGCGTGGCTGCCAAGGCCTCGACCTGGTCGGCTGCGATCTGGTAGAAGTCTCGCCCGCTTATGACACCACCGGTAATACCTCGCTGCTGGCCGCCAACCTGCTGTACGAAATGCTCTGCGTGCTGCCTGGCGTGGTTCATCGCTGAGGACGGGTCATGAACGAACGCGATCAAGTATTGCAAGCCGCCGCCGATCTGGTGTCGGCCTTTGCCGGTAACGATCGCGAAGCCTATTTCGGCGCCTTCAGCGCCGATGCCAGCTTCGTCTTCTACACCCTCGAACAGCCCCTGCTGTCGCGCGATGCCTATCAGGCGTTGTGGGACAGCTGGCGCCGCGAGGATGGCTTCGAGGTGCTTTCGTGCACTTCAAGCAACGCTTTCGTCAGCCTGCAGGGTGACGTGGCGATTTTCATCCATGACGTGGCCACCGAGCTGCGCATGCAAGGGGAGCAACACTTCAGCCAGGAGCGCGAGACGATTGTTTTCAGAAAACACTCGTCTGGCCAAGAACAACAAGGCCATTGGCTGGCCTGCCACGAACATTTATCCGCGATGCCGGAAGGGCTGCCACCCCCTTAGCCAAACAGGTGACGCTCACACACGATGAGCGCGCCTTTATGATCGGAGCAGATCATGAATAACAACAACAACGAAAAAAGTCTTAGCAGCATCGAAACAAACGGGGTCGAACAGATCCCGGATCACGAACGCGATGCCCGTCCCGGCGATTTGTTTCGCCTGATCTTCGGCGGCGCCAACACTTTTGCGACCGCCGTGCTCGGCAGCTTTCCGGTGTTGTTTGGCCTGTCCTTCCAGGCGGGTGTATGGGCGATCGTGCTGGGCGTCGTGCTTGGCGCGCTGATCCTGGCACCCATGGGCCTGTTCGGACCGATCAACGGCACCAACAACGCGGTGTCTTCCGGTGCGCACTTCGGCGTGCACGGGCGGATCGTCGGTTCGTTCCTGTCGTTGCTGACTGCCATCGCCTTCTTCTCCCTGTCGGTGTGGAGCTCGGGCGATGCGCTGATCGGTGGCGCCAAACGCCTGATCGGCCTGCCGGAAACCGACCTGAGCCTGGGCCTGGCCTACGGATTGTTCGCCATCCTGGTGCTGACCGTGTGCATCTACGGTTTCCGCTTCATGCTGTGGGTCAATCGAATCGCGGTATGGGCGGCCAGCGCGCTGTTCCTGCTCGGCATCTTCGCTTTTGCCCCGACCTTCGACAGCCAGTTCGCCGGCACCGTCGCCCTGGGCCAGGCCGGCTTCTGGGCCGCCTTTATCGGCGCAGCACTGGTGGCCATGAGCAACCCGATATCCTTCGGCGCGTTTCTCGGTGACTGGTCGCGGTACATCCCACGCGAAACCCCGAAAGGCCGGATCATGTTTGCAGTGATCGCGGCACAGCTTGCCACCCTGATCCCGTTCCTGTTCGGTCTGGCCACTGCCACCATCGTGGCGATCAAGGCACCGGATTACATCGCGGCCAATAACTATGTGGGCGGTCTGCTGGCGGTCTCGCCTAGCTGGTTTTTCCTGCCGGTGTGCCTGATCGCGGTGATCGGCGGCATGTCCACGGGCACCACTTCCCTTTATGGCACCGGGCTGGACATGTCCAGTGTGTTTCCGCGAGTGCTGTCACGGGTCAAGGCCACGTTGCTGATCGGGGTGATGTCGATTGCCTTCATCTTCATCGGTCGCTTCGCCGCCAACCTGGTGCAAAGCGTATCGACCTTCGCCGTACTGATCATCACCTGCACCACGCCATGGATGGTGATCATGATTATCGGCCTGGTGGTGCGCCGTGGTTTCTACTGCCCGGATGACCTGCAGGTCTTCACCCGAGGTGAAAAAGGTGGTCGCTACTGGTTCACCCATGGCTGGAACTGGCGTGGCCTGGGGGCGTGGATCCCGAGTGCGCTGGTGGGTCTGTGCTTCGTCAACCTGCCCGGCCAATTCGTTGGACCGCTGGGCAACCTGGCCGACGGCATCGACATCAGCCTGCCGGTCACCCTGGGGCTGGCGTCGGTGGTGTACCTGGTCCTGCTGAGCCTGTTCCCGGAGCCCAAGTCGGTGTTTGGCCCGGATGACTTACGCAGCGAAGGCATAGCGCCGCTTGATGCAAGCCCTGTGGGAGCAAGGCTTGCCCGCGATTGAGGCGCCGCGATTTATAGCTGGACCGCGTCATCGTTCATCGCGGGCGAGCCTTGCTCCCACAGGGAATGAGTTGCCCGCGGGGACCGAGCAGCACTACAGAACCATTTTTGTTTCACCATAAAAAAGACAATCGGAGACACGCCATCATGGCTTTGGATTTATTCGTCGTTCTCATATACGCCGCCGCAATGCTGGTCCTTGGCTACTTCGGCATGCGCAAGGCCAAGACCAACGAAGACTACCTGGTAGCCGGTCGCAATCTCGGCCCGACCCTGTACATGGGCACCATGGCCGCGACCGTCCTGGGTGGTGCGTCCACCGTCGGCACCGTGCGCCTGGGCTATGTCCACGGTATTTCCGGGTTCTGGCTTTGCGCGGCACTGGGCTGCGGGATCGTGGCGCTGAACCTGTTCCTCGCCAAGCCGCTGCTCAAGCTGAAGATCTACACCGTTACCCAGGTGCTGGAAAAACGCTACAACCCGATGGCCCGCTCCGCGAGTGCGGCGATCATGCTGGCGTACGCGCTGATGATCGGCGTGACCTCGATCCTGGCAATCGGCACGGTCCTGCAAGTGCTGTTCGACCTGCCCTTCTGGATCTCGGTGCTGCTGGGCGGCGGTGTGGTGGTGGTCTATTCGGCGATCGGCGGCATGTGGTCCCTGACCCTGACTGACATCGTCCAGTTCGTGATCAAGACCGTCGGCCTGATGTTCATCCTGCTACCCATCTGCCTGTACCGCGTTGGCGGCTGGGATGAACTGGTGCTGAAACTGCCGGCGACCGCCTTCAGCTTCACCACCATCGGCTGGGACACCATCATCACCTACTTCATGATCTACTTCTTCGGGATCCTGATCGGCCAGGACATCTGGCAGCGCGTGTTCACCGTCAAGACCGCGAAGATTGCCCAGTACGCCGGTACTTTCGCAGGCTTTTACTGCATCCTCTACGGACTGGCCTGCGCCCTGATCGGCATGGCCGCCCACGTGTTGATCCCGGACCTGGACAACGTCAACAACGCCTTCGCCGCCATCGTCAAACTGTCGTTGCCGGACGGCATCCGTGGCCTGGTCATCGCTGCCGCACTGGCCGCCATGATGTCCACCGCCAGCGCCGGCCTCCTCGCGGCGTCCACCACACTGACCGAAGACCTGCTGCCGAAGCTGCGTGGCGGCAAACAGTCGAGCCTGGGCATCAACCGGCTGTTTACCCTGCTGACCGGCATCGCCGTGCTGGGTATCGCCCTGGTGGTGAACGACGTGATCAGCGCACTGACCCTGGCCTACAACCTGCTGGTGGGTGGCATGCTGATCCCGCTGATGGGGGCCATTTTCTGGAAACGCGCAACCACCGCCGGCGCCATTGCCAGCATGGGCCTGGGCTTTGCCACTGCGCTGCTGTTCATGTTCAAGGATGGCCTGGATGCCAACACGCCGATCTACTACAGCCTGGCTGTCGGCCTGGTGAGCTTTGTGGTGGTGAGCCTGGTGTCTCGTCGCCCTTCGGCGGTGGCGAGCGCGATCTGATAGCGCACAAATGACTTAATGTTTTCTTCGACGGGTGTGGCGTCGGTTGCCACACCCGTTTTTTTTCGCCCGCCGAAAAGATCATGGCAAGAACAGCCACAGCGCGGCTTCGGTAGCGGCCTGCTGTACTGAGAGAGTAGAACTGGGATGAACCGCGTTTACTGGCGGGAAACTGGATGCTCAGAAACGCAAAAACGGCCAATGATCTGAGCCGTTTTGATTGGGATGGGGAGACATCACGTTACTTGGCAGAGGGTTGCCGGAGCCAGGATTGCGAGTGCTCTGCTGCCAGTGGGAAACCTGAGGGAATCCGCGGGAGCAAAGCTTGCTCGCGATGGATCGAGCGGCGCATGCAGCCTGCCAGCCTGCCCGTGTGATCATTCGCGACCATCGCGAGCAAGCGAGCGCCTGCAACCACGATTAACGGTGGCGCGGCTGGCGTCGGCGCTGTTCGTCATCTGTACGAATAGGCACAGGTTGCAGAGGCGGTTCGATCAAACCGAGTGCGACACCCAGGTCGTGCAGCCAGTTTTGGATTTTCTCTTTCATGGTGCCCCCTTCAGGGTAGTGCCGAGCGACCGGAATTCTGAAGTCGCTTCGCACTGATAATAGTCCGAAGTACTACGCAATGCTCGGCAAAAGAAACAATGATCTGTTACTGAATTGATCTAAATCCCGCACGCATAGTTCAAGCAATTGCCTGCACCGCCGTCGAAAGCCCCGGGTAGACCGCCTGCTGCTGTTCTATCCATGCATTCAGATTGGCCCCGACCATGCCCTTGCGCCACATCAGCCAGGTGGTTGCACTGGCAAACGGTTCGGCCAGCGGGTGCACGGCCACACTTTCGCGCCCTGGCAAGCTGGCGAGCATGGATTCCGACATCAGCGCCACACCCGAGCCTGCGATCACACAGGCGAGCATGCCCGGGTAACTCTCAATCTCCATGGCCCGCCCCATGGCTGCATGATCATGGGCGAACCAGGCCTCCAGGCGCGTGCGGTAGGAACACCCCTGGCGGAACGTGAACACCGAACGCCCCTGCACATCCAGCGCGCTGCGCACCGGCGGATGGTCAGCCTCGCTGATCAGCACCAGTCGTTCGTCGCACAGCGGCAAGCCGTCGAGGCCGGCCAGTTCGAGCGGTCCGTCGACCAAAGCCGCATCCAGCCGACCGGTCAACAGTCCTTCCAGCAGCTCGCCGCTGGGGCCGGACTGCACCTGCAGGTTCACCGCCGGGTAACTGCGGTGATAACGCGCCAGCAGCGCGGGAAGGTGAATGGCCGCCGTGCTGTACATGGTACCGAGCACAAAGTCGCCCGCCGGCTGCCCACCTTGCACGGCCGCCTGCGCCTCGTCGTGCAGGCTGAACAGCTTGCCGGTGTAGTCCAGCAGCACTTTTCCTGCAGGCGACAGCTGCAAACGCTGACGTTCGCGCAGGAAAAGCTCTACACCGAGTTGCTCTTCCAGTTGCTTGAGCCGGGTCGACAGGTTTGACGGCACCCGATGCAAACGCTCCGCAGCGCGGGTAATGGAACCCTCCTCGGCGACTGCCTGGAAGATGCGCAGTTGACTGAATTCCACGCCATTCTCCAAAAATGAACAAGTTACTCACTATTATTCATTTTTAAAGAAAGTCAATCAGTCCTAGCCTGACGGTCATTGATCTTCAGCAGGAGTCCACCATGACCCCCTTGATTCGTTTGTCTGCCAGCTTTATCGCCTTGATGATGGCCATGGGCATCGGCCGCTTCGCCCTGACACCTCAACTCCCGCACCTGCTCAGCGAAGGCCAGATCGACCTGACGGCAGCGGGTTTGATCGCTGCAGCAAATTATCTGGGTTATTTCGTCGGCGCCGTGGACGCGATGTTTTCCCGCAGGCCTGCGCAGGTCCGCAGCCGGCTGCAAGGTGGGCTGTGGCTCTGTGTCCTGCTGACCCTGGCGTCGTTCTGGGCCCACGGTTTCTGGTCGCATCTGCTGCTGCGCTTTGGTACCGGTGTGGCCAGCGCCTGGGTGCTGGTGATGATCACCGCCTTGAGTCAGCCCCTGGCCGTCGCGGCCGGTCGTCCACGTCTGGGTGCCCTGGTATTTGCCGGACCGGGCCTGGGCATTTTCCTGACCGGGATGCTGGCGCTGGGCTCGAACCTGCTGGGGCAGACCTCGGCCACATTGTGGCTGGTATATGCCGCAGTAGGGCTGGTGATGTTGCTGGGGATCCTGCCATTCCTGCCTAGGCCAGCCGCACCAGCGGCTAGCGCACCCGTCGACGCAGGCACCGCACACCGCGGCATCGGCCGTCTGGGCCTGGTCTATGGATTGTACGGTTTGGGCTACATCATTCCCGCCACCTTCCTCTCACAGATGGCCAGCGCGCAATTTCAGGGTCAATGGCAGGCCGATTTGTTCTGGCCATGCTTCGGCCTGGCCGCTGCATCCGGTGTGGTGCTGGTGAGTTTGCGCCGACACAATCCGAACGCCACCCGGTACTGGCTGATGGCGACCTTGTGGCTGCAGGCCGCGGGCGTCTTTGCCTGCCTGCTGGGCAGCGGCACGGGCCTGGCGTTGGGTGTGCTGCTGTGCGGCGGACCGTTCCTGGCCTGCATGCAACTGGTTATGCAACGCTCGCGGGAACTGGCACCCCACGCCACTCAGCGCAACGCGGGGTTGCTGACCGCTTGCTTCGCTATAGGTCAGCTCGCAGGTCCGCTGCTGGCTGCGGCAAGCAGCCACTACAGCGGCGGTTTGCAGCCTGGGTTGATCGTTGCCGGCAGCGGCTTGCTGATCGCGGGAGCGCTGTCGGGCAGCGCCGACAATGCTGCACGGAGGATCAGCGCGGGCGACCGCACGACCATCGTTCAACGTTGAAGGGTCACAGCGCCTTGCGGGCAGCCCAGTAACCAACGGTGCAGGCGACGCAAGTGGCAAAGGCGCCCCAGGCCATGTCCATGAATACCAACTGGGCCGACCAGCCTTTCAGCGTCGCCCAGTTGCTCAGGTCATATGTGCCATACGCCACCAGGCCCAACAAGGCGCCCATGCACGCTGCGCGCTGCCAACTGGTGGCTGGCAACACCACGAACATCACGCAACCGAAGACATACAAAAGATAGAAAACCGCTGCCGGACCCAGCAGCGGTTTGTCGAGCATCAGCGAGCCAAGCAGTGCCTTGTACTTCGACGCCATCAACACGCCGAGCCAAAGGCCATCCAGGACCAGAAACGCCAGCAAGGTGCCCGCGTACGCAAATAACTCTTTTTTCATGGTCGTCCATCCCCCTGTTGATAAGCATGGGGCTGGTCGGCCATCAGCTTAGTTCAATACGATCTGCGTGAATGACGATCTGGCCGTTCTTGTACAACGCGCCGATCGCCTTCTTGAAGTTGCCTTTGCTGACGCCGAACATGCTGCTGATCAGGGTCGGATCGCTCTTGTCGCTGATCGGCAAGGTACCGTTGTTGTCGCGCAACTTGGCAAGGATCTTCGAGTTCAGGCTGGTGGCCGCTTCTTCGCCAACCGGCTGCAGGCTCAGGCTGATCTTGCCGTCGGGACGAACCTCCTTGATGAAGCCCTTCTCTTCCTTGCCGGCGCGCATGAACTTAAAGATTTCGTTCTTGTGAATCAAGCCCCAATGCTTGTTGTTGATGATTGCCTTGAAACCCATATCGGTCGCTTCGGCTACCAGCAAGTCCACTTCCTGGCCGGCGGTGTAGCTGGCCGGGGTCTTGTCCAGGTAGCGATCCAGCCGTGCAGTAGCGGTGATACGACGCGTGTGCTTGTCGAGGTACACGTGCACCACGACATATTCGCCGGCGGTCATCTGGCGTTTTTCTTCGGAGTACGGCAGCAGCAGGTCTTTGGGCAGGCCCCAATCGAGAAATACGCCGATGCTGTTGACTTCAACAACTTTCAAACTGGCGAACTCACCGACTTGAACTTTCGGCGTTTCGGTAGTTGCGATGAGTTTGTCATCGCTGTCCAGATAAATGAAAACGTTGAGCCAATCTTCATCTTCGCTGGGAATATCTTTGGGAATATAACGATTAGGCAGCAGGATTTCGCCATCCGCGCCACCGTCCAGATATAAACCGAAGTTAGTGTGTTTAACCACTTGCAAACTGTTGTAACGCCCGATTAAAGCCATGTCCAATACCCTCATTGCGTGGGCGGCATTCTACCCGGTTTTGCGGTCAGCGTTCTGCGCCCGGCCCGGTGGCGCCGCGAAATTAGCTCAAAAGCTTGATTTTCATGGGTTTGGCTCACCGGCAACCAGCCGCTCGTCCGACGAACCGACCCAGCTTCAGCGCCCATCGCCTGCACAAAAAACGTTTTCTCATCCACACGTCTTTAGATAAAACAGCAGCTTAGGGCGACCGGAAGATTATTAATCCGGTTTAAATCCCACTGCCGCCAGGATTAAATCGGGGAGATATTTCCCGAGCAATTGTCAAGTATTTCCTGTATTATTCATGGCCAAGTTAATTTTCTATAGGTTAATGGCCGCCATGCGTCAAAAAGCATCCAACAGCAAAGCAAAGCCAGCTCCAGCCGTTGAAACCAGCGAATCGATCAACAACCAGATCGCTGCATTCCTCAAGTCCGGCGGCGAGATCCAGCAAATTGCCAAAGGCGTCAGCGGTCAGACGTTCGGCCCGTCCAAGCAGATCACGCTGGGCAAAAAGTAATAGCGGCATCAACTGGTCCTTAGGCGCTTTGAGCTTCGAAGCGCTTGGACTGAACCCTCTCGAAATACCCGCACAAACTCCCAATTCTCAAAAATCGACGAACGGCCTTCAGCGCCGGGCATTCGCCGGTATCCTTGCACACGTCTAGATCAAGCGTTTCAGCAGCTTTCAGGTTTCTGCTTCGCGCTGTTCATGGAGTGACGCATGTTCAAGCCCCCACTCATATTGCTCGGCACCCTGCTGTCGTGTTCGCTAGCCCATGCGCAGATTTTCCAGCGCGAGTTGGGCGACTTCGACCTGAAACTTGGCACCTCGCCCTCCCGCAGCATGGCCCAGGGCCTGGTCAAACCGGCCGCCGTCGGCTCATTCCATGGCGGCCTTGACCTGAGCCACGACAGCGGGTTCTACGTCGGCCAATGGTCACCCAGCATGGGCCTGAGTCCAGGTAACAACCTGGAAGTCGATTCCTACATGGGCTTCAAGCAGCCCTTCGACCAGACGCTCGGTTACGAGGTCGGGATGATTCACTACAGCTACCCGAAAGTGGACACCCTCGATAGCCAGGAGCTGTTTGGCGGCCTGACATTTCTGGGCAGCCGCTTCGGCGCCGCGTTCAGTAACGACCCCGACAAGCAAAACAGCACCGTGTTTGCCGATCTTGGCGGCAACAAGCCGTTTGGAATTGGGGTCAGCATGAAGTACACCAGCCACCAGCTGAATGCGCCGGTCTCGGTCGATGGCGGCTATATCGGCAGCTTCACCGACTGGTCAGTGCAGCTTTCTCGCCCCTTCATGGGCATCGACCTGAACCTGATCTACAGCGATTCCAACCTCAGCGGCAATGATTGCTCCGCCTATTCCGGACACAACAGCCAGTGCGACGGGCTGGTAACCCTCAAGGCCGAGCGCAGCTTCTACTGAGCGGCCGGGTGCTGTGCGCCGATGATATGAACTGCAAGGCTGATCCTGCGATCACATAAGAATCTCCTCAAATAGCCAGGCTTTTGCAAGGACTCGCCCATGTCGCGCTGGTTTAAATGTCTCGCCGTCATCCTCACCCTTAGCCTGGCCCTCGGCGCGTGCAGCCGCGTCGGCCTGGCCTATCGCAACCTCGACGTGATCATTCCCTGGACGCTCAGCGACTACCTGGACATGAATGGCGAGCAGAAAGGCTGGTTCAACGAACGCCTCAAGGAACACCTGAGCTGGCACTGCACGACACAACTGCCAGGGTATCTGGACTGGCTGGATCGCCTGCAGACCATGGTCGAAAACAATCAGGTAACCGACGAAGCGCTGCAAGCCCGGACCCGGGAAGCCAAGGAAGCCATCGCGCAGACTGCCCGGGAAATCACCCCCTCAGCCATCGTGCTGTTGCAGGGGTTGGACGACAAGCAAGTGGCGGAGATGAATGAAGCCTTTGCCAAAGATCAGCGCAAGCGTCAGGACGAATACCTCAAGCCATCCCTGGACCAACAGATCAAGGACCGCACACGGCGCATGGAGAAACGCCTGGATGATTGGCTCGGGCCGTTGAGTTCGACCCAGAAGCAACGTGTAGTGGCCTGGTCCACGGCTCTGGGTGACCAGAACACCCAATGGATCGCCAACCGGGCCCACTGGCAGAAGCAATTCAGCGCGGCCGTGGCGCAGCGCCAGAGTCCGGAATTTGCGCAACGCATCGAGACGTTGCTGGTGAACAGGGAGAGTTTGTGGACGCCGGCTTATCGTCAGGCCTTCGCTGCAACCGAAGCACAGGCTCGATCGCTGTTTGTGGATTTGATGGCCGAAAGCACGCCGGCTCAGCGCGAGCGGTTGCTGAAGAAGATCGAGGGAGTGAGGAAAGACTTCAACGATTTGAAATGCCTGAAAGCGGCGCAGCAAAATTGAACAAATATCCGTTCAGATACCACAATTGCATGTGGGAGCGAGCCTGCTCGCGATAGCGTCATCCGATCCAACATCAATGTTGAATGCTGTACCGCATCGCGAGCAGGCCCGCTCCCACAGATTTGAGCCGCACGGGCATCGCGGGCCTTCAGGCAATCTGAGCTTTCGACGCGACCGTATCGAACGTGACTTCATCCAGCGCATCTTCCTGCTCGTCCAGCACCTGACGCGGGTGGTCATTGCCCGGAATGCTGCTGTCGATCAGGCTCAACAAACTCGAGCCTCGCGCCGTCAAGATGTAGTTGGACCCCGAGCCACCCTGCTCTTCTGGCCGAGGTTCGATGTAACCGCGCTCCAGCAATAGCTTTTCGTACTCTCCTGCCACGGCTTTAAGGTGATCAAGGTTTTCGGGTTCCCCGCCCTCTGCCGCCTTCGCCGCCGCATACTTTTCTGCATAAGCACGTGGCGCGAAGCTTGTGTCATCGCTCTGCACTTCATGCAGCAAACATTCAATCAAATCCCAGTTATAAGTCGTCATCCTGATTCAACCTCCAAGCCAGAGAGTGAGATGGCCTTCATAGAGTGTGACCTGCACCGGTCCCAGCCGTTCAGCCTGGATTTTCAGCGGCACTGACCGGCGGTATGTCGAATTGGGCGAAGGCCGTACGACTAATGGGTGTGAGCTACCTCGACGCTGCCCGTAGGAGAAACCACCATGAACGTTCAGAACCATCCGGTCGTGAGCCGCGAAGAATGGCTCGCCGCGCGCCGGCAACACCTGACCCAAGAAAAAGCCTTTACCCGCGAGCGCGACAAACTCAGCGCCGAACGCCGCGCCTTGCCATGGGTGAAGATCGATAAGGACTACCACTTCCAGGGCCCAGGCGGCGAACTGAAACTGGCCGACCTGTTTGGCGGCCGCAGCCAGCTGATCATCTACCACTTCATGTTTGCCGACGGTTGGACCGAAGGTTGCCCTGGGTGCTCCTTCCTGAGCGATCACATCGACGGTGCCAACCTGCACCTGGCCCATCATGACGTCTCTGTGGTTGCGGTCTCCCACGCGCCTCATGCCCGATTCCAGGACTTCCGGCAACGCATGGGCTGGAAGTTTGACTGGGTGTCATCTGAAGGTTGCGACTTTAACTACGACTTTGGCGTCTGCGCGCGGGCTGAGGATATTGCCGCCGGAAAAGCCACCTACAACTACGAAAAATCTGACGGTACAGAAGAAGAACTGCCTGGCCTCAGCGTTTTTTATCGCAACGAAGCCGGGGATATTTTTCACACCTACTCCACCTATGCCCGGGGCCTCGACCTGTTGGTTGGGGCATACAACTACCTGGACCTCACGCCCAAGGGCCGTAATGAGGAAGAAATCATGGAGTGGGTGCGGCACCACGACCGCTATGAGGAGCAAGCACCGGCAAGCTGCTGCCATCGTTGAACGTAGGGGGCGCTGTGTTTCTGAACTTTTTGCGTACCAAAACGCTCAACCCGTTATACCGCCCTCACCGGAAACGAGGCTGCCCCATGAAGACATTGCTGAAAATCACCCTTGCCGCCACGCTTGCCTGCGCCCTCCCCGCCTGGGCCTGCACGCCTGAAGAAGCCACCGCCAAACGCGAGCAGCTGGCCAAGGAAGTGACCCGGCTGACCGAGCAGAACCCGGCCAAGGCCAAGGAAATCAACGCCGAGTTGCAGAAGATGGACCTGGGCACTGCCAGTGCCGATTTGCCGGACAAATGCCAGTTGATTGACCAGCGGCTCAAAGAGCTGAATTCAGCAGAGAAAAAAGCTGAAAGCTAAAAGCCATAAAAATGTATGGTCAGCCCATCTCCTGCAACCTCATGGGCTGTTTTCGGTAAAGCTGGCTTGCGCTAATGTATCCGGGCTCGTTGTGAGCGTTGCTGTAACAACGCTCGGCCCTCGATGAGTAGCCG
>NZ_SCFH01000012.1:0-154235 GCF_022496665.1 Pseudomonas sp. TMW22090 | reverse complement strand
CAGCAAGAAGTGGACGATGCCGATCCGGGACTGGAAAGCGGCCTTGAATCGCTTCAGTATCCAGTTCGAAGATCGGCTGTTAACGGTTTAATAAAAATCCCGTTTACACAAAATCTAGGACACCCTCATCAAATACAGCGAGTCTCCGACATCAAGCTCGAGCTCCTGCAGCGCCTCATTAGGAATTCGAATCGCACCGTCACCATCCCATTCTTCGATGATGATTTTCATCGGTGGCTTTTTCACATTTGAACTCCGTTGCTATAAGCCGGCAAGCCGTTCCCGCCTGTAGATTCTCAGTGGCACGTTTACAGATCCGGATAATCATCAAGCTTGAGGCTAGGAGCGCCTCCGTCCTCCGGTTCGCTCTTAGGCGTATGCATCACTCCAGCTTCGGCGTCTGCACGCATCTGCTCGAGCTCTTTGTGAAAAGCCTTGTCCTGAACCGTGGGCTTGCTCGTGTACGGCTTTCGTTCTGGTTCAGGTTTGGCTGCATAGGTCGTTACCGCGTCTGGGTCGTGCTGCAGCTTTTCTTGAACTTGCGATGCCAGCATTGTACGGAGCGCGTCTTTGTCGGGACGGTTCAACAAGTTGTTACTCCTATTCGGAAGCCAGGCACTAGCTATTCGATTTGTACATTGAGCAGTTGGTGAGGGCAGGGCTGTTTATATTAGTGGTTGCATCGCAGATTGGCAGGTTACCTGGAGTGCAGGTTAAAAATCCTGGTAAGCCTACCAAGCCTTGGCGGCAACCGTTTGTGATGAAAATGATGTCATAGCTACAGTCTTGAATGCAGCTTTCGAGATGACTGAAGTGGCCAAACATTCGCCTGCCGTTTTGCATGCATGCTCAGAGCCCAGCGAGCAGCCGCTCAAGCTGTTCTCGCTCCCAGGTGCTCAATAGCTCGACAGGATCAGCTCCGTCGCGTTGCCAGAGGTCAAGTGTACCGACTCGGCCATCAGGCGATCTGCAGTACTCGCAGTAGTCCAGGGTGTCACAGTCATTGAAAAGCGTGAGCTGCCAGCCACCAGTCTCCACGGGCATGAGGCCGTGGTAGATCTCATTCCATGATTGGATGGAGCTTCGCGTT
This sequence comes from Pseudomonas sp. TMW22090, assembly GCF_022496665.1. Lineage (NCBI taxonomy): Bacteria > Pseudomonadati > Pseudomonadota > Gammaproteobacteria > Pseudomonadales > Pseudomonadaceae > Pseudomonas > Pseudomonas sp. TMW22090. The sequence continues at coordinate 153,145 of NZ_SCFH01000012.1, read as the reverse complement.
ATGAAGCGTTTGCCGAGCGCGACGTCCGTCAGTACTTGGCAGACCTCGAGGGCGGTGAGAGGGGCGGTTGTGTACAAATCAGTTGCATCCCAATGATTGCTTGCCTATCGCCTTAGCTTTGCCGAAAAAAAGGTAATTCTGACAAGGCAGCACCGTAGGATGTCGACGTTTGGCTTTCCACAGTAAGATGTTCTCTTCGAACGATGCCAGAGAAGGGACGCGATGGAACTCCAAGACCTGCTTGCGAAAGGCTACTTTCCCGTCCAGCTTCCTACCGGGTTCAGCACTAAACAGCTTGCGGCCAATTTGAGTCATATCCAAGCGCCCTGGGACGCCGAGTTGGCCAAAAAAAATTCTGTGCTGTCACTAGGCGAGCGCTTCTCGGTTGCTAGATCGTCGTACAGCAGACGTATCACATCCATCATCAATCCGGTCAATTTTTATGGACTGGCTAGGGATATTTGTGAGTACTGGCCCCGCATACAAGAACATTACGAAACGAGCGAAATATCCCGCAGCATCCCAGGGTCAGGGGGTAGCTTGCGGGCGATTGATCTGACCAAGTTCACAGACCTCTACGAGGAGCGCGTTCGGCAATCCGCAGGTGCTCGCTACGCTCTTGTCACGGACATCTCAAGCTATTTTCCTACGGTGTACACCCACACCATTCCTTGGGCTCTTCACACCAAAGCCGTCGCGAAGACGAATAAGAAGAAGACCGCACAACACTTCGGCAACATCCTCGACGGTCGATGCATGGGGACTCAGGACGGGCAAACTGTCGGGCTTCCTATCGGCCCCGATACCTCTCACATCATTGCCGAAATCATCGGCGTTTCCATCGATAAGGCGATCCACGAGGAACTCGGAGCTTGGCCGAAGGGCTTTCGGTACGTCGACGATTTCACGTTTTTCTTCAACCGGCGGGAAGAAGCGGAGAGGGCGCTTGCGGTAATCATAAAATGCGTCAGTTCGTTTGAGCTGCAGATCAATGCGTCCAAGACACGAATTGTGGAGGTGCGCGAGCTGGTGCAGGAGTCATGGAAATACAGTCTGAAAAAGCTCCAGATTTCCGCGATGATCAGGCAGCAAAAGGATGACATCCATTATTACTTTGAGATGCTGTTCTCCTTGGAGTCGAGATTTAAAGATGAAAGCTTGGTGAAGTACGGCCTCAAACAGCTGTCATCCACCATCATCAAGATCCCGAACTGGCCCATTGCCGAAGCCTATTTACTGAAGTGCGGCTACGGCTTTCCGAATACCTTGCAGGTGATTACCCAGATCCTCGCGACCTACCATCATCACGGATATCCGCTGAACCTCATCGCAATCACCGATTTCTGCAGCAACCTTTTGGAATCCGCCTCAGCGGCGAATCACCACAGTGAAACCGCGTGGCTTCTGTGGTTGAGTAAGGAAATCGGAATCACGCTCAAAGCATCGCTAATTGAGCAAGTCTTGCGGGTTGAGAGTTCAGTATGTTCTCTCATCGCTCTTGACCTGTATCACAGTGGCTATGTAGATAACCTAATTGATGTATCAAGCCTGCAAGCCCTCGTGTCCCCCGAAGCCCTTTATGGAACCCATTGGCTGATGGCGTACGAGGGCGGACGAAGGCGATGGCTTGGCAATACCGATTTGTCGTTTATCCAGGGGCACCCATGCTTCGGTGTGCTGCTGGCCGCAGGTGTCGGATTTTACAGTCAAGAAGCCAAGATTCCGCCCATCTTCGTTCTCAAAGCAACCGCGCACGGTGAAGCCCGGTTTAACACGGACGAGGAAATCGATGACAACTTCGAATTCGATAACATGGACGAGGAATATTTCGATTCAACAAGTCGGGACGAGGAGGATGGGGTCGAACATGAGATAGAAGAGGCTGGCGAGGACGACGATCCACTAGAAGATCCCGATGATCTCTATTGAAATCATCGAGCGAGTCGTTGCGTCTGATTTCGAAGATTGACGCTACGCTTAAGTTAAGCCGTCGATGGGGGGGCGCCCCTTCGGGCCAACGAGGCCCGGCTAGTCTAACAAGCTCGAAACCTACTCACTCCGGCGACATCAGCACCGCAAACGTCATGTTTATTAACTCTTCATTCTTGCTCATTGTGGCCAAAGCACCGCGTACATTGCCGGCGACATCTGCTGATCCGCGCTGCTCGACCCAGAGCGTGAGTTCCATGATCGCGGCTTCGAGGGCGAGTTGGTTTTGATTGATCTTGAAGAGCAGGAAGGGAGCAGGTCTGTGCTGGACATTGTGAATCCTCCGTGGAAGAGGGCAGCGTAGCAAAAGGTTTGAAACAGTCGCGCGGTTTCGACACCGGCTGAGTGATTTCGGTTTGAGTACAAAGGGTCAATACGCCTGAGCAAAGGGTCTGTCAGCACGCAATCTAGCTCCGACTGACAATCGGACAGTGTGTACCGTCAAAAGAAGACGATTTCAAGAATGAAACGTACTTCAGCTGAGACAATTTATGACAGCGTTCAAAGCCGTTTTGCCAGATTTTTATCGTGAGGTAGGACGCGTCAAAGGGAGAAGCACTACCCAAGATCCGACGGATACGGAAAGATCTCGTCATGGTTTTTCTCGGTAGTCGCTTGACGGCATGTAGGAACTCAGATCCTAGCCCAGTGACACGTTATGGCCTCGCCTGACTTTCTTGGATGGCACTCTGGTATCATTTTTCCCGGTTGGCAAATTTGCATCACTTGCTGTATTAGGAGGCTTTGTGCAGGTTATGGATAACACAGAATCAAATACGGTTCATGACGCGTCGCCAGCCGCCTTGGGATTTTACTATCAGAGCCAGTTTGCATTGCTGACGCTGTTGTCTCAGACCGCTGATGACGCCGCCGTGGCCGTGGAGAGACTGGACGATGTAGAGCTCAAGGCCAACGGGCAGAAGCTGCTCTTTCAGCTCAAGCATTCCGTCCAGGAAAACCCTCCTCCTGTCAGTCTGGCATCCGTAGCGTTGTGGAAGACAATCAGAGTGTGGATCGATGCCTTGCCGTTGGTGTCACTCGCCGATACGACCTTCCATCTTGTTTCGGTGGGGAAGGTGCCGGACAACTCACCACTGCAGGCCCTGTGCGACACGCACGCTGATCGCGATGTGCTACTCAAGGCACTAGTTGAAGAGGCTGCCAGAGTGGTCGAGGAGCGTGCTAGCGCAAAGTCTGCTGGTGACAAAGTTCCTCATGGGCCACGTGCCGCTGGCTGTGAAGCGTTTCTTGCTCTCGATGCTTCGGTCAGACTGAGTCTGCTCCGACGAATTCACATTCAGCAGGACAGCGTCACCATCGGGCAAATCCCTGGCGTGGTTTCTAAAAGATTGCACATCCTTCCCAAGGAGCAACGACTTAAGGCAGCCGAACGTTTGCTGGCATGGTGGGATCAGCAAGTCATCTATACCCTTTGCGGTAAGCGTGAGCGGGTCATCCAGCGCAATGAGATGGAACATTGTATTTCCTCAATCATTGCGCAGTTGGAGGAGGAGAAACTTGTAGCCGAGTTCGATCTGGTCAGCCACCCCGAGGACTATGAAGCTGACGGAATGCTGTACCGCCAGATTGCCTTGGTCGATGGAAAGGGATCCGACGTGTCCAGGGCTGTTCGCGAGCAATGGCGAGCGAAGGAGCAGCGATCAAAATGGATCGTCGATAATCCGCAGATGCGCTCGAAGATCGCAGGCTACGACGCCAAGCTCGCCGAGCACTGGTCAGATCGGCATGTTCAGATGGCCGAGGACTGCGAGGATCTCAGCGCCTCCCAAGTGCGAGCCAAGGGTTTGGAGCTTCTGCGCTGGACTCACGAATTTGCCCCAAATCAAGTTGAGCCCATCGCCCCCAGTTGGCAGGGACACTACTACGTTCGAGGCACCTTTCAGGTACTGGCCATCGACCTTCAGGTTGGATGGCACGCGGACTATCGCAAGCTTCTCAAGGACTAGAGCATGGTCATCGCCCATGACATTTTTGCCGAAACCAATCCGGCTTATTGCGCCGCGCTACTGGCCACGTTTGTGGGCGCCTATCGTTCCCAATGCGACACCGATCCGGACATCGTTTTGTGTTACGCAGCCCTGCCTCTGGCGTTGTCTGGTGATCTCGCAGCCACGTTCGACCGTACCAACAGCCGTACTGGCCTGCTGGAGTGGCTTCATCGTAGCCCGGTCATTCAGATCCGGCTCGCTGGTCGGGTGAATGGCTCACTGGATATTGTGACGGAAGCAATCCGATTTGCCTGCTTCAGCAACCTCCTCGTGGTCAACGCCGAAGGCCGATTAGTCCCTGGTGCCTCTAGCGTGCCGAAAGGCCTTACGAAACAGCTTGGCGAAAACACCCAGCAAACTTTCAAACACATTGAACGCCTGGGCTGCTGGCTGGCCTTGGCAGGCTCGACAAGGACGGTATTCGACATGATGGGGCTGGAGTTATGAGCCGTTGGAACATTTCAGACATCTTTTTTATTGGCGAAGGCGGGCGTGTTCGCATCCTCGACCTGAAGCCTGGAGAGGTCAATATTTTCACCGGGGCATCCGGCACAGGTAAGTCGACGTTGATCAAGGCGATCGACTATTGCCTTGGTTCCAGCAAATGTGAGCTCGCAGCTCATGTGAAGCGTCACAGCCTTGCGGTGGGTGTGAAGTGGGTACTGGGTGAGGCTCAGATGATCACCGGTCGGCTCATTCCGCCCGTGGGAAAAGGAACCAGTACGCGGATGTTCGTCAGTAACGGGCGTAATCTCCCCATTCCGAACGCTGTAGACCGGTTAGAAGGCGCCACAACGCTCGACGCAGGTAAGTCTTATATCGAGCGCGCGTTCGGCATTGGCGGTGTACCTGATGTCTCCGATGACAAGACCTCCCGAAAATGGCGTCCAACGGTGCGCCATGCGACGGCCTACATGTTCGTCCCGAAAGATGTGATCTATAACGAAACGGCACTCCTTCACGGGCTTGATCAGGCCGATGAGGCACCGGCCATCATCGAAACGATGCCTTATTTCTTGGGCGTTGTGACGGAAGACAATGTGCTCCAGGAGCGGCGACTGCGTGACCTGCGCAGGAAGCTTGAGCGCGAGGAGCGGCAATTGCGTACTCGCCTGGCTGCGGGCAGCGATTACAAGAAGCACGCGGTGCGATTGCTTCTGGACGCGCACCGCAGTGGTCTTTGCGACCTCCCTCCAGATGAGGCCTCCGAAAGTGAGTTGCAGGGCGCTCTGGTTCGAGTCAAGCGGCTCAAGCCGAGCGCTGCTACGAATCCTAATGAGAGTGAGCTTGCCAATCTCTATGCGCAGCGGCGTAGCCTGCTCAGCGACATCGAAAAAGCTCGACGTAAGTCCCGCGCAACTCGAACTGCCCTGCAGGAAATGATTGGTTTTGAAGGTGCAGTCCGGCGCCAGTACGACAAGCTTAAAATCGCTGAGCACCTTCAGGTAGTGGGCCAGGCATGCCCTATATGCGAGACCCCAAGTGAGCGCGGCGTCGCGATATCTGAGGCTATCCGACACTCCATGGATATCGTTAGATCGGAGAGCGTAGCGGTCGAAAATGTCCGACCTCGCCTGGTGGAGCATGAGGATTCTTTGCAGCTGGAGCTCGCTAGGCTCAATCTCACACTTAAAGACGTCGATGAGCGCCTCAAAACTTGGATTCGGCAGAGTGACGAAGTAAAGCGGCTGGATAGCCTCGCCCAATACCAAGCCCATTTGCTTGGCAAGGTGTCTCAATTTTTGGAAATGAATCCGACAACGCCACCGCCTGGCCCTGACCTAAATGTATTGCGAGAACAAATCCAAGGATTGGAGGGTCTTGTTGATAGCGGTGCCAAACAGGTACTGCTCTCCCGTGCTGAGCGCAAAGTATCCCGGTTCCTGTCAGAGGCATTCGCCCAGTTACCAACGGGCGGTGTTTGCGTTGGCGCAGAGTTAGAGTTCTCGTCCAAGCCCCCGGATGTCGCGATTATCGAAGCACACTCCCAAGCTGTATTGCGGTTGCCAGATGCGGGGTCAGATGAGAACTACTTGGCCATCCATATCGCACTGTCCTTTGCGCTCCAGAAGTACCTCGGAGAGATCGATGCGCCGGTTCCTGCGTTCCTGGCATTTGACCAAATCAGTCGTCCCTACTATCCCCAGCGCGGCGAAGATGAGTCGACCATTGGTGAGAACGAGGAAGTCCTAGCCATGCGCCGGCACCTGGACTTCCTGTTCAATGAGACCGCTGCACAGAAGAGCTTACAGGTGCTGCTGATCGAGCACGCATTCTTCGGGGATGATCAGCGGTATGTCGCCGCCACGCGTAAGCGTTGGCACAAGCTTTCAGAGGATGCACTCATCCCGTTTGATTGGCCAAGGAGAAGTGACTCGCAGTAGATCGGGGAGTGTTGGGGCTTCTTTCAGGGTCGTGGAAGCGGCAAGCCCTTTTTGTCGAAGGGGCATGGCCTTGCAATGACAGTGATTTGTTGAGTTATCTTCCGCTGCAGCTACCCTTGATTGCATTAGGCCATTTCTTTCGGGTGATTGATGCGCGTTGAACAGTTGAAGGTCAAGAATTTCAGGGGCATTAAACATCTCGAATGGAACCTCATGGCGCAGTCGATCTGTTGCCTGATCGGCGTTGGAGATAGCGCTAAGACCACCGTTTTGGATGCCGTAGAGGCAGCATTGTCCCCACGTTGGATGACCTTCAACGAAGCCGACTTCCACCATGCCAACACAGCGGAGGACATCGAGGTTGAGGTCACGATCGGAGAGTTGTCGCGTGCACTGCTTTCCGACGGGCGCTTCGGCCTTTACCTTCGTGGCCTTTCTTCCGAAGGACAGCTCAACGATGAGCCTGAGGACACAGACGACCCTGTTCTCACGGTAAGGTTGTCGGTCGATGCGACCATGGAACCAGTGTGGTCATTGGTCTGCGATCGCTATCCCGTTCCTAGGATTCTATCGAACAGAGACAAAGCAATGTTCTGTCTCGTTCGCCTTGCTGGTGACGAAGCACGGCATTTGACCTGGGCGCAAGGATCAGTGCTGTCGAAGATGACAGAAGCGAACGATGAGACTGCTCAAATGCTGGCTAATGCCTATCGCTCAGCTCGTCAAAGCGCAGATCTTGGCTCTATCCCAGAGCTGGCTCGGGCAGCGATATCCGCCGAGACTGCGGCTCGATCACTCGGGGCCTATATCAATGAGAGTTACAACCCTGATCTTGAACTGGGTCGCGGCGGGTTCAGCTCGGGCTCGATTGCACTACACGACGGCTCCGTGCCGCTGCGGTTAGCGGGGCTCGGCACCAGGCGCTTAGCCACTCTGGCAGTGCAGCGTTCAGCAATCAGCGAAGGGGCAATTGTGCTGGTTGATGAGATAGAGCAAGGGCTTGAGCCTCATCGTGTTCTTGGGGCGATGGCCCAGTTGAAAAAATGGCAGAAGGAAGCAGAAAGCGCACATCTCGCTAAAGGTCAGATCCTAATGACGACTCACTCGGATGTCGTCTTGGCAGAGTTACCCGCCCCCTCACTTTTTATCGTTTCCCGCTCTTCAGGCTCGGTTTCCGAAATCAAGCATGCTTTATCCAGTGGCGATATCTCCCGAGTTTTGAAAGGCGCGCCACGGGCATTGTTTGCTAGGCGAATCTTACTCTGTGAGGGTGCAACGGAGTTGGGGTTAATGCTCGGAGTTAGAGAGCACTACCCAGATCGGCATGGTGGCGTCCCTATAGAGCAGATGGGCTCTGCCATCATCGATGGCGGTGGATCAGCGGGCCCACCATTGGCACTCGCTCTGCGGGCTCTCGGATACCACGTCGGTCTGTTCAGAGATTCGGATCGAAAGCTAGATGCTCATTTTGCTACCAAACTCCAAGCGCAAGGCGTGCGGGTCATCGAATACGGTGGGGAGCTCAATACCGAGCGAGCGGTCTTCCAATCAGCCAATAACACTCAAATCGAGAGCCTCCTTGAACTGGTGACTGGCTTCATAAGCGAGCCTACGCTGATGGATCATCTTGAAAAAGGATTTCCAGCCATAGATGTGACAGAGAGCTTCGACGAGTGGGATCTGGTAGGCGACGACGCTAACCTTCGGTTTCGCATGAGCGATTTAGCTGCCGAGAAAAGCTGGTTCAAGACTGCTGAGCGCGGTCGGGCCATATCTCCTATTGTGTTGGAGATCATGAATGGCTCGCCTGCATCGGCGATAGGCGCATGTTTCAACACCGTCGAGAACTGGCTATATGGTAACGCCTGAGTCCATCCTCTCCCTTAGCCGCAGGGCCATAGTGGCCCCGGCTGGCCATGGGAAAACAGAGCTGATCGCCAAGGTCGCAGCGCTAGGCCGAAGAACTCTAGTACTTACTCACACCCACGCAGGTGTTCATGCCATCAGGGCGCGACTAAAGCGAATGCACGTGCCCGCAGATACCGTGGTGGTCGATACGATCGCATCCTGGGCCCGACGATATGCTCAAGCATTCCCAAGTCGCTCGGGAAGGCCGGCGCTGAGCCTTAACAAACCCAACTGGGACGATGTGTACCTTGGCGCGGTATCCATCCTGATGAGCCCGGTCGTCCAAGAGGTTATCAAGGCCTCCTATGACCGAGTGCTGATAGACGAGTATCAGGATTGTGAACAGCATCAGCACTCCATTGCGGCTTGGCTATCAAGCATTGTCCCGACTGTGATTTTTGGCGATCCGATGCAAGGCATTTTTGAGTTCGTCGAAACTAAGATCGGCTGGAGCTCATCTGTCGCAAGCTATTTCACTCAGGCCTACGAGCTTGAAACCCCCCACCGTTGGGCAACGGCGAATGTGGAGTTGGGCAAATGGATTGCAGCTACCCGGCAGAAGCTTATGACCGGGCAACCGATAGATCTCAGGGATGGGCCGGTCACCTATATCCAAAGCAATGATGCGTTTGACATGTCGTTGTTCTTTGATGGATTTGATTCAAGGACGGGCTCAACTGCGGCGATCAACTGCTGGAGGAACACCTGCAATCAGCTCGCGAAAAGTACCAAAGGCGCTTTCCAGTCAATCGAGGAGATCGGAGCAAAGCGTCTGATGGACTTTGCCGAAGTGTGGGACATGCCGGAATCTACTCCCCAGGCTCGATCCGACGCCTTGAGGTCTCTAATGGATGATGCTGTGACTCGCGTTTCGGCTGATTCAGGGGTCGCCACTGATGTCGTCCTTGACCTGGAAATCTACGCCGCATGGGCAAAACTCTCGATTGGCGGATCCCCCGATAACGCTTTGGATGTGCTGAAGCTGGAAAGGAGCCATCCTCATACAAGGACGTACCGAGGTGAGCTCATTGGCGACACCAGGCGCGCTTTGACGGAGCTTGCGGATGGCCGATATCAGAGTCTGGTCGCTGCGTCGGAAGCTGTTAGGCAGCGACTAAGTATGACCGGTCGGGCCACTGTAGCGAGGACGATTTCGACTCCGTTGCTCCTCAAAGGCTTGGAGTTCGATCATGTCTTGATCCCGGACGCAATGCATTACGTGAAGCAGAAGACTGCTGCTGCGAAATCTTTCTACGTGGCTATTTCCAGGGCTAGACACACTCTGACAATCTCATGCAAAACGCCGATTTTGGAGTTTCCCCTGCCCAACCTCTAGACAGCTTTCGATGTCACTAAATGTCCCGAGCGGGTGTCGCTGAAGACTAAGAGTCAAGCCACGGTATTTTCAAACCTGCATCGCCGTTATAGCCCGACAGCAGGAGATCAATCGGCAGAAAACCAAGAGACAAAGATCGTGATATTCAAGATATCGATCGCATCCACAGCCAAAAAACCATCGGATCTTCGGGCTTTTAGCCCGGCTTGACTTCGCTTTCCGCTAAAGAGAAATCCGGGAAAATATCCTGCGCAAACCAGGTCGGTAGGCCTACCTGCAGCGTATGGCGATTAGATGCCGAGCTCACCACAAGGCCAACATTAATCACCTTGCTGAGCTGATCGCATGCCTCGTTAGGCTGAAGTCCGGTAAAGGTTTCGAACTCGGTACGCGGTAGTGCGCCTTGGATCAGCAACGCAAGGAATGCTGGCCCTGTTTGCGGTCTGATCTCTGCCCCTGTTAAGCGCAAATGCGTTCTGAAGACATGCATAACTGCCTCCCGAAGCCGGCCGCGATTCAGCGCAGCAGTCATGTAATCCACTTCTCGATGGCAAACCTCAAGCATGAATTCGATGAAGCTGAGAATGGATTTACCTGACGGTTGGGCACCATCAATAGGGTCGCCCATTCGCGTGCGATGAGTCGGAGCCAAATCGTGATATTCCTCGTGCCTACGGGCCAAGCCGCGAGCAAGCGACCACAGGTGGGGATGCAATCCGAGCTGAGCCAGATGCTGGTGAATGAGCTTCCTTGCGACAGCCCCTTTAGCATCGGAAAACACTTGGCTTTGGAGTACGTGATAGTGATGAGCTAGCGCTGCTACAATCCGTCGACGAAGCTCAGGTACCTTCTCAAGCGTAGACTGCTGGTTCGCTGAGTTAAGTGCATTCTTCAGAACTTCTGGCTCTGCGTGGTACCCGTCGATGATCCTTGAGTAATGGGCGTCAGAGTCCATCAACAGTCTGCTCAAGCACGCTGCAGTTTCAGGCGTGACCATGCCGGCCAGGTAAGCTGTCTTCGTTACAAGCAAGTCTGCGCTCACCAGAATTGACTGAGGAATCGAGTCGGGGAGGGCCGGGTTTGAGGCATTCATGGCGTTGACACTATCCGTGCTTGAAGCGCTTGTCATGCAACACGTGTAGATTTCGAAACGAGCGAAGCGGTGCATAGCATTTCGTGGAAGTCACGAAAGCTCACAGGCTAGGATGAACTACCCACCTCTCGATACCATGTCTTCCTGGGTCTGACAGATCCTACGTGGCGGGCAATGGGGATATCGCTAATTCGGGCCACCTGGCACGGCTTGGTGGTAGGTTTTCAGATGGAGGTGAAAGTGCTGTCATCGATCAAGGAATACCAACCAGGGCCCCAGATTCCACAAGGCATTTGGATAACCCTCGGGCTGCCGTCACGCGGTACCAGGCTTCATGACCTAGTTCGCGAAGGGCTGCCATTCGAACTCCTTGACCGGATAGCGAGCCTACTGCAGGCGCAGAGAGGGGTGATATCCAAGGCTATTTGCATAGCTCCCTCGACGTTAGCGCGTAGAGCGATAGCAGGGCGGTTCAACACCTTAGAAAGCGACCGCCTCGTTGCATTGGTAGCCGTCTTTGAGGACGCACTTTCCCTCTTCGAAAACGATAAGGCCGCAGCAACGAAATGGATGAGTTCTCCGGTTCGAGGGCTTGGATCGAAGCGTCCAATCGACATGCTGGGGACGAGAGTGGAAACGAAAGCTGTCCTGGATCTTATCGGTCGATTGGAGAGAGGAATTCTTGTGTGAGACTCGTTAGGCCAGGGCTTAGCGCATCTCTCTATGTGCTACGAGGTGCTGCATCTCGGCTGTCCATAGTCGTAAAAACCGACGCCAATCTCTCGCATAGCAACCCTGCCGTAAACGGGTAGACCCAGTACTCGCTTCTTCGAAACGAGTCTTCCACGGCTCTGGTATGTGCTCGTCAAGCACCACTACAAAGTGGGATCCGCTGACTCCCACGATTTCGGTTTCTGGAACACAATCTCGTAGCTCTTCAACCGACATGGCGACTGCATCGCCAATGGGGTCATCTCGATCTTGGCGCTCAATTTCATCAAGAATCGCCAGGTACTGAATCGCTCGATCAGATCCAGGCTGTAGCTTTTCTAAATCCCACAATGCGCAGCGCCGTTTGCGTTCGCGCTGCCAGAGACGATTCGCGTCAATCATCGTTGTTTCCCCCGATTCCTAGTCCCAGTGAGCTCGTCTATTCAATCCACGATGTAGCGTGCAACTGTTCGAGCTGTTCACGCCCCCAAGTACATAATAGGTCGACAGGATCTGCTACGTCGCGCTGCGTGGACTCATGAGGCTGCCTACAGGGTGGGAGACCTGGAGCTACCTAAAGACGTCGTGATTTCGGGCCCTTGGGCCCGGCTTGCGGACATTTGCTACCACATCATATTGTCCGTGTTCATTTCCTTAGGTGTTAGGCACTCGTCGATAGCAAAGTCGGTAATTGTTTACTTATCAGCCTGCATAATGAGTAACCATTGGCTACGGGCGCGAGTCTCTTCAGAGCGCCAAATTAAGTCTCGGCTTCATGCCATAAGCATTTCACCCAACCCCACTTTTCTCGAAAATGCTTTTGGCGGCTGATTAATCGCAGCCCTGATAGCCGCATCATCGCCTACTAAGATCACTTGCACCTGCGCTCTTGTGACTGCCGTATATACAAGCGTTCGATCCAGGATGCGTGAGCGGCGAACCGGAACGATAACGCGCTGAAATTGTGAGCCTTGGGCTTTGTGGACGGTTATAGCGTACGCATAGTTGATGAGGTCAACATCTGTATCAAGTATGTATTGAGAAGCGCCCTCAAAGACCGCCACACCAATAGCCTGACGCATAATGGGTGCACCGTCGGTACCCACATTAACTTTGCGTGGCTCATCAAATACCTCGATAAGCTGCCCTAGAGATCCGTTTTGCAGATTCCGCTGCCAATCATTTGCGCTGTAGAGAAGCAGATCTCCCTCGCAAAAGCCCGTAGCCTCAAACTCGCCGGTTTTGGCATTTGTGATCAGGAGAGGCTTGGCATGTGATGCATATTTCGCGTGGCAAGCTCTGTTGATCGTGTTAACACCAGCAAATGGACATGATCGAGTTGCACCTAGAATTTGTGTTTGTCCGCCATCATCGTAAAGACGCATCACTGTAGGAATAATTTCTTCATCGGCACAGGGTAAAAAAACCAGTTCAGCTTTCACATCCGGGGTGAATGTCGGCCATTGGCCCGTACGTATAGCCTTGGCTGCAGCGGGAATAACAGATTCCTTCGCCTGGCGTTTTGCCTCCGTAAGTTGCGTCGATGGCATGCCTGGCAGGTCACACAGCACATGCAGGATTAGTCCTGCACCTATGGGAGGGAGCTGATACGGGTCACCCACTAGAACTAGATGCGTACCCTTTGGTAGTTTGCAAACAAGACGATGGAAGGTAAGTAAATCGAGCATGGAGGCTTCGTCGATGACGATGACCGGCGTTGGCCCCATTTCTACTGCGCTGACGGAATGCAGAAAGCCGGCAATAGTAGTGGCAGGCTGCTCCGTCGCCTCAATCATTCGAGCCGTAGCGCGGCCAGACAAAGCCATCTGAAAACGAGGTCGACCAAGCGTATCCAGCACTCTGTAAAGTGCTTTCAGAACGGTGGTTTTACCCACGCCGGCCCCTCCCGTAATGATCGAAAATCGATTGCTGCAGGAAGTTTTAACGGCCATCCGTTGTGCTTCGTTCAACGCAAATGCCGGACTGTTTTGATGCCGGCGCTCCTCAAATTCGAAGTCGTTAATCAAGGCATCGATATTGGTCGAGAGTTGCTTTTTAATAACGGGACTTCGCAATAGTATTTTAATGAACTCCGCGCACTGGCGCTCCATCAGGTAGGTTCCGGGGGCGTGCATCATCAGCTCAAAATTATTCGCTTCCCGGCTGACAAACTGGCCCGTTTCCTTGCCAAGGAGCAGCGCCTTTTCCAGAGTCGCTTTAACTACCACCGAGGGTTTAATGAGCCTTCCGACGGTGGCCTGTATGTCATTCAGCGTCGCGCAGGTACTACCTTTCTCGGCCACTCCGTACAGCGCCTCTTCTAAGGCAGCAGCCAACCTGCGCGGATCGTCTAACGCAATGCCAAAATTATCCTGAGATATTTGATCAACCCGCGTCCAAGATCCCTCAAAAGATAACAGTCGGTAGGGATCATCAATCAGCGCTTGTATCGTATTCTCCTTGTGAAATTTGATGGCTTTTCTTGCAAGATCGAGCGGAATGTTCTTTTCCTGAACGAAACGTAGAGTTCTTGCATCTCCATTTTCGAACCATTTGTTAAAGAGAGCGGTGCGCATGTCTTGGTTAGGAATTATCGCCTTGAGCGCATCATCATCACTGTTGTCGAGCACCTCATACAGGCGATCCCCTAAGCTGTCCCAAAGTCTCGTGGCCTTGACGTTACTGATACCGCGCGCATTGTCAGACAGCCACTGAATAATCTGGCTCCCAGACGGCCGTACAAGTCGGATGCTCTGCGCTTCCACCTGCGTCTCGAAGACAACGAATTGATCGTGAGAGCGCTCAAATGTGGACGCGGTGCCGTAGACTTCGTAGATGCATCCCACTGCGATGATTGATGGTTCTGCAATTGACGCAGACAAGCTAACGACAAGTGAATGGCATCGATCATTGTCGCCCGTCTCTGGATCGAGGCGGTGTCCGAAGGCAATACACCCTTTGCGGTTCATCGAACGAATGCTGGTTATTCGAATTGTGGCATTGACTAGGGGAGGTACTCGAGGGCTCATCGAGGCATCCTCCCTGTTTCAGCCATGAATTCGGACATCAGCTTGAAGCGCTCAAGCATCCGCTTCGCTTCGCTCAGCTCCGCCCGCAGCGCAGCATTTTCTTGCTCTAACCTGCTCAGACGCTTGCTGTCATGTTGACGGTTACTGGGCTCCCTATCGTGGATGGTAGGAGTTTGAGTACGAGCTTTGAGAACGGGTTCTGATGTGGGCAATACCCCAACCGTTCGTAAGCGTTGCTCAAGCGTTTCCAGGGCATTTTTAATTGCAGGATTCTGTATGAGGACGCTTCGCGCAAAACGGCATTCAGATGCTATTTCGGATCTCTTCAACTTGCACTTATGAACATATTTGCGAAAGTCGTCGTCTGTTTTCGATACCGACCACGCGATGAAGGCAGCGAAATTCTGTTTTGCAATATGTTGTCCGTTCGCCATCAGTGAGCTCCTGCTTGATCTCGCTATTTCACCTGCAGAGAAAGAATTTTCTCAACGGCGTCACGAAATCCAGGCTTGTAAATTTTCCTACCCTTAGCATCGATAACTTCACCACGACTTCCGAAGGAAAAACCTAGTTGCGAAAGAACTTGTGGATCAATCGCTGCCTTAAGAGCGGCCAGTTCAGCATCGTTTAGTTTTAACTGTAGGGGGATGCTCTGGCCTTCGCCTTCAAGTGCGCCCAGATAGATCGGCGCTCCGCTGGCTTTTTCCTGCCTGGCGATCTTGGCTTTGATGGTGCGTAACTCTTTGGCCAGCAACGTTACGCTCAGACGCAGCACCGGATCATCAATCATCTCGATCCAGTCACTGGCGGTTGACACTTTACTTTCCTTGCTGGGAACCGAGATCAGTTTCCACGACTGAATTAACTCTCGGTAATGGGCACCCGTAGCATTGACGATGGATTTCTCACCGGGTACTGGCAGGCCGCGATCTTGGCCGAGGGTAATTATGCTCTTATACGTGAAGTCCGAAGAGCTGCGCTCATGCAGCAGCTGGCAAACCTTATTCAATGCCTCCAGGCTGCGCTTGCGGCGCGCATCGCTAGCCTCATTTATCAATCGCTCATAGGTTTCGTGAGGAGAGGCCAGTTGATCACTCATACAGTGGAACCTCATGACGTAGCGGTCGAGCGCTATTGGGATTAGATAGGAGTTTCCGTATTTCGGAAGAAATGTGAGTTAGCTCTGGCTCATAAGTGTCAATTTCGAGCAGCATTAAATCGCCAGAAAACAGATCGTCGATCTTCTCCCAAGACCCCAATCGTTGGAGCAAAAGCCTGTTCAACTCATTAGCTACGATTATCTTCTGTTCGTCGCTTAACCTAAACATGGCTGGTGGCAAACCGTTGTTTTCTGCCATCCGGTCGATAGCTTGGGCAATGAGAGGGATGGCACGCGAGGGGTTGGCTGATTGGTAAATTGTCGCGTTCTGGCAGATTTCGGCGAGCAGGTGGTAGTTCGAATCTGATTCTTGAAAAGCGATGCCTATGTCATGCATGTCTCCTGGAACGATCAGCCTGACGTCACCCGTCGAATCTGACTCCTTCTCGTTGATCAGTTTCAGACAGCTTTGGATATGGCCATTGAGTGCTGCGTAATCACCTAATAATACGTCGAGCTTACCTGCGCTTTGCTGTTGGTTGGACACCGCTCGTTTACGCTCCATCTCGTGAAGGAAGGGCTTGCCTTCACGACAGACGTCGTAGTGTTCCTGTTCTAGAGCATCCAACTCTGCTGTGTACCCTTGGTACCGGGCGCTTTCTGTATTAATTTCCAACGCTATTTCGTTCGCAAGGGCGACTAGCCCGCCAAGAAACGGGATGCCAGTGATAAAAAAGCGGCACCGGGGGCAATTTTTCTGGCCTAAATAACCAGCCTCAACGGGGCTGTAATATTTCTCAGCTTTTCGTTCGACAACAACGTCTCCTCCAATGTGGCAGCCAGCTCCTGACATTGGGCAAATGCCACAATCGAACACCACGCAAGCTGTGCTAGGTACGTCAGATTCGATCAGCGAACGATTCCGATCAGTAGCAATCAGCTTACCGCTCAGCGCATCAAGCCCGCCGAGTCTAATGGCCTCGGCGCAGCGTTCAACTGATTTTTGTGCTGCACGTTTCTCAATCTCTCCCATGGGCACGCGCATCTGCTCATTGTTCAGCACGGTGTAGTAGATGGTCATCACCAGGGAACTGTGGCCGACCAGCTTAGAGATCACATGGATCGGTGCGTCCCCATCAGCAATAAACGCAGTAATCAAACTGACGCGCAAGCTGTGAGGGGTGTAAGGACTTACAAAACGAAAAGTTTTATTATCGCTTTTTGTGGCTAAATCCTCCCCGTCCCGTTGAATTTTGTAAAGTAACGCCGGTAATAGGTGGATAAATACGGATTTAGTAAGTAGCGGCTGGCCCGAAGCGTCTGCACGAAAAAGAAAACATTGTGTTCCACGTGCTTTTAGGATTGTTTCATTTGTCTCCGCAGGAAGAGTAATCTCTGTCCATGGCGTTGGGTCGGTAAGAGGATTGTATTTGGCCTGCCAATCGCGCAGAAGCAAGAACCAATACATTAGATCGTCCGGAATCCAATCGACATGATAGCCGCCTGCTTTGCGGCCTGTTTTGTTGGTAGTTACATAAAGTCTAGGGGCATCTTTGATACCGCGCTGGACGGCTGCTTGAGGGGGGCGTCGTGTCTTTCTTACCCTACGCATTATAGGGCCTGTGTTCTTCTCCCAGCGAATCGAACCATCGGCGTTAAGAGCTGCAATTTCGCTATCCGCCTCCCCGCTGTCGAGCCAAAGAATCTGCTGTCCTCTTAGCGGAAAGCGCAACAAAGTGTAGAGGGCGACAAAACGTGCAGGCGACCAAATTTGGTACTGCTCAATCGGTTGACGCTTACCGTCGGGAGTTAGTTCGCTTGTTTGCACTGTACGCCAGATGCAATTCGTATCGCTGCGATCAATTTTCGACTCATCAACATTCTTCCAATCAATGCTGGAATCGAAGAAGTCCCGGAGGTGGGGCAAATCACTCAATGTTGGCCTTGTCAGCAAGGCGGCTTCACTGTTGGGCACTAAAAAATTTCGTGCGCGGAGGATGTATTCGTAACCAAGCGGAGGCTTGGTTGACTGAGAGGGCCGATCTCTTTGTAGGCTGTCTGAGTACCCAGCCAGGATAGTCGATAAGGGATTGCGATATTCCTGGAGTACTATGCGCTCGTCATTGTCCTCATCAGTGCAATCTGCATCCAGCAACCATTGAAAGAATCCCTCGAGTGAGCTGTGAGTGGTCTGTTTACTGGAAGGGGCCTGGCTTTCGATCAGTTGGGTGTAGACTGTGGTGCTAAATGGATTGGTTCGCAGTAAAAAAAATTTAGAGTTGTCGGGTAACTTCAGAGGGTTAACATAGCCATTCAAGAAGATTTTGATGGCCGTTCTTTTGTTTGGGATTGCCGTTTGTGACTTCAGCCACCGCTCAACATCGGCTAAGATATTCGGGTAGTCTGATGAGCAGTCTACAGGCTTATCAATGCCCAAGAATGTATACCAGTCCGTCCAGCCAAGATCGGCATATAACTTTTCAGGGTTTGAATGTAGTCTTGGGTCTTCGCGATAGCCAGCGCTATATTCCTTGGCAGTCTTGAACCCCAGATCCTGGCATACGAGCTGCGCCTCATCATAAGTGTGCCAAGGTGACTTTTCCTTACCAAGGAACTCGTACCACCCTGTCCAGCCTGATTTAGCGTAGGAATGGTGAGGGCCTCCAGGTAATTTCGGATCTTCTCGATAGCGAGCGGTGTAATCAACACTGCTCTTTATACCCAGCGCCTGACACACCTCCTGCGCCTCGGTGTACGTGTAGGTGTGATTTTCTTTATCAAGGAACTGGCACCAGCCAGTCCAACCTGAATGGGCATAGATTTTTTTGGGGTCGGAGGGCAGCTTCGGATCTTCTCGATAACGAGCAAAATAGTCGTTGCCGGATTTAATGCCAAGCCGTTGGGCTGCCGCCTGAGCCTCGTCGAAGGTATAAAAAGATTTGTTTCCTAGGAAGTCATACCAACCCTTCCAGCCTTTATTTGCATAGAACTGATAGGGTACAGCAGGCAACTTCGGGTCTTGCCGACGGCGAGTTTTGTAGTCTCTACCGTCTTTGATGCAAAGTGCCAGGACAGCTGCCTTTGCTTCGTCGTAGGTCGGGTAGGTACTCCCCCCTAAAAACTCGAACCAGCTCGTCCAGCCGATACCGGCGTAGCATAGTAAAGGGGCGGAAGGCAGTCTCGGGTCTTGTCGATGGCGATTTATGTAGTCAATTTGATGTTTGATACCCAACTGCTTAGCCGCCGCCTGCGCTTCAACATAGGTTGAATATGGATCGGGCTTTGTCTTCCCTAGAAACTCGAACCAGTCCGTCCAACCGACGCCTGCGTAGTATTTGAAGGGAGCGCCAGGCAATCTCGGGTCTTGTCGGCGGCGAATTTTGTAGTCAGGGGAGTCACTGATGCCAAGTGCCAGGACAGCTGCCTGAGCTTCTGCGTAGGTCGGGTAGAGGTTGGGTGTATTACTCCCCAAGAAATCTAACCAGCTCGTCCAGCCGACATCGGCGTAGCATTGAAAGGGAGCGAAAGGCAGTCTCGGGTCTTCCCGATAGCGAGAGGTGTACTCAGTTTGATGTTTAATGCCCAATTCCTGCGCCGCCGTTCGCGCATCACCATCGGTTGCATATGGATCAGGCTTGTTCTTTCCCAGAAAATCGAACCAGTTCGTCCAGCCGACATCGGCGTAGCATTGAAAGGGAGCGAAAGGCAGTCTCGGGTCTTCCCGATAGCGAGAGGTGTACTCAGACTGGGTTTTAATGCCCAATTCCTGAGCCGCCGCCCGCGCGTCGATATATGTTGCATATGGATCAGGCTTTTTCTTTCCCAGAAAATCGAACCAGTTCGTCCATCCGACCTCGGCGTAGCGCTCTAAGGGCGCGGAAGGTAATCTCGGGTCTTCCCGATAGCGAGAGTAATACTCAGACTGGGTTTTAATGCCCAATTCCTGAGCCGCCGCCCGCGCATCGACATAGGTTGAATATAGATCGGGCTTTTTCTTCCCCAGAAAATCGAACCAGTCAGTCCAACCGGCACCAGCATAGAACGTAGAGGGCATTGCAGGCAGCCTAGGGTCTTCCCCATGGCGAATTTTGTAATCAGGGGAGTCCTTGATTCCAAGTGCGAGGACAGCTGTCTGAGCTTCGACGTATGTTGAATATAGATCAGGCTTTTTCTTTCCGAGAAATTCGAACCAGTTCGCCCAGCCGATGCCTGCGTAGTACTTAAAGGGAGCGTAAGGTAGTCTCGGGTCTTGCCGACGACGAACTCTGTAGTCTCTACTGTCTTCGATGCCAAGTGCCAGGACAGCTACCTTGGCCTCAGGGTAGGTGTAAAGCGTTGTGTTCTTCCTAACCATTACTCTCACTCACTGCCGAGATTCAAGAATCTGGACGACCCTGTGCTTTTCATCAAGCCGCGTTTCTAGTTCGGTCATGCGATTGCGGATGTCAGTGGATGTCGGTTGCGTGTATACGTCGCTCGACGAAAGGGACTTGTGGTGCATGCCATTTTTGATTTGGATTTTTGAAGCTCCGGCCGCTTCCATGCGCTGCCCATATGCATGTCGGTGACCGTGCGGAGTAGTACCAAGAATTTTTCCATACGCCAGACCAATCCGGTTGACCGCAAGCTCATGTGCTTTGCGAAACATTCGATGCGAGTAGGGCTGGCCATATTGGTTAGTGAACGCGTATGGATGCTCGGTGCCTGGTTTCGGTTTAACTCGCTGTTTCAAGTGATAGTCGCGCCAGAGTTGAGCAAACATCAACCCAGCTTCACTCGGAAAGAAATAGACCTCGAAGCAGTTACGAACTTTGTCGGTGATGAGCGGGTTTTTCCATCCGAGAAAAAGTGGGTCAGTTGCTTTGACCAGACGGTTGCGAGGTAGCAATCCAAAGCGATTTTGCAGGTAAACCGCTCGATTGGACTTTTCGTCAGGGGCTAGACCGTTTTCCGGGTGATAGACACGGACGATGACTTCACCGTTCTCAAGTGTAACGTCGTCACTCCACAGCGAAAGTGCTTCAGAGAGACGCAAACTTCCGTAATCCATTAGCCATGTTATGAGGACATTGCGAAGATTTATCGGCCCGCGCCCATCCCTGGACTTTCTGCGAAAACCGTCATTGAGTAACAAGCTCAATTTTTCTTCAGGAAAGGTTTTAGGCGGAGTCTGATCTTCCGTTGGTAAGCCTAGAACCCGAACCTCTCTGGACTGATCGGTTTGAGGATCTTCACGGAACAGGTGAGAGAGAAAGGCGTTGTCTCTGCGATGCGAATAAGCAGCCCAATTTAGCCGCTGCTCATGCCGCGTCGCCTCTCGCCAAGGGTTGAGCTGAAGATCAGATTTTTCATTAGCCTTTGCGAGCCAGTCCGTAAATTTGGTGATGTGGCGGATTATTTTCTGGGCATCGACTGGTTGTCTTGCCTGCCAGTAAAGTCCTGATGGATCACGACGACCTTCGACCGTCCCAGTAAAAAGAGCATTCGAAAACTCTGTGAACAGCTCTTGCGGCTTTTCGAAGAAGCCTTGGTTCGCCACCATAAAATCGAGCAGCAATTGAATCGAAAGCACGGCAGCATCTTGCCATGAACGGCTCTTGCGCCGGTTGAGATAAATGTAGCGGACGAACTGATCGAGTAAACCATGATCTGTGATCACCACAGGCAACACAGCTAACAGCCCTGTCGCATTACCGACGATCGTTCTGTATTCGCGATGAGATGACTCAAAGAAGATTCTCATGAGACCCCGACACGCACTCTTAGAGTTTTTGTACTTGGCAGGGGTAACTCTAGACGGCAGTTGGGATTTTGCTGAATTTTTTTGAGCGAATTTTGGGAGGGATCTTTCTTCTTAAAAAGAAGGGAGGGCTTTTACATGGATTTTTAGGAGTTGAGATGGGGATAACTAATCGTGGCGCAGGCCATCGAAAAGCTTGGCGAAGTACAGGTCGAAATCGCCCAGGAAGGCATCGGTGGTAATGCAGTCAGTCAGTGCGATGCCGAGCAGGCCCCGATACTCGCGGACCCAGCAATCCAACGCGGCAATCTGGCTGTCGATCAGGCGCGGTCCGAGTTGCTGGTGCGCCATGATCCATTCGTGGGCCATGGTGCCCAAGGGCTTCATGTCCAGCTCCCGGGACAGGTGGACGTTACTGGTGCCGACAAAACGCCCGGGAAAGTCGTGCTTGAGCACGTTCACCACTTCTTCCTGCACCCGGTAGGAAAACCTGCGCCGGGTGCCGAAATCGGCGACCTGCAGCTCGGATAACTCATCGGCGCCAGCATTGGCCGTCAGCCAGTCGAATTTGCGATAAAGCTGCTCGCGCGCCTGTTCCAGGACGACTTCCCGGTACCGATAGCGGTTGCGCACTTCGCTGACGATGGACAGCAGCGGTACTTCGAACAAAATCACATGCAGCCACGGCCCGCGCAGACGGATGAACAGCTCGCCGTTCTCGATCCCGGTGTGCACGTAGCGCAGGTTGAAACGAAACAATCCGAGGAAGCGCAGGAAATCCGGTTTCATGAAGCTGATGCGCTCCATGAAACCCAGTTGATCGGCGGTCAGGCTCAGCTCGGCGAGGCGCTCGATCTGGAAGCGAATCTCGGCCAGATACGGGCGCAGATCCTCGCTGTTACGGCAACGAAACTCCCATTCCACTTCCACATTCGGGTAATTGTGCAGCACCGCCTGCATCATCGTCAGTTTGTAGAAGTCGGTGTCGAGCAGGTTCTGCACGATGCGATCGGCAAATACGCTGTCGCTCATAACGGGGTTCTCCAGGCTGGCCGCGGCCTGTGGCGGCGACATTGCAGCTGATTCAATGAATGGGGCTAGTGGCGCATATCAACGGCAGTTATTGCCAGCGATTTTTTAGACGCTGGAGATCTCGTGGGAGCGAGCCTGCTCGCGATAGCGGTGTGTCAGTCACCTGAATGTCGGATGTGTCGACGCTATCGCGAGCAGGCTCGCTCCCACAGGAGGCGCTGTGATGCCTCAGTTTTGCGGCATATCCGGGCTATCAATCTGCTCCAGCATCCACTTCACGAAATCGCGCACCTTCGGCACGTCCGCCGAATGTTCCGGGTATGCCAGGTAGTAAGAATCAGTGCTGGGCATCGCATGCTGCCAGGGTATGACCAGTTTGCCGTCGGCCAATTCCTCTTCCACCAGAAACCTGGGCAACAACGCCACGCCACAGCCTACCTGGGCGGCGCGGATGCACATGTAGAAGGTTTCGAAGCGCGGCCCGTGGTAGCTGTGTTCGGTGTGATAGCCCTGACTGTCGAACCAGTCGTGCCAGGCTTGTGGCCGGGAGGCGTTTTGCAGCAGGACCAGGTCGGCGAGCTGGGTTGGGTCGGTGAAAGGCGTGGCCGGCAGGCTGCCCGGGGCACACACCGGAACCAGCTCCTCGCTGAACAGCTTCAGGCATTCGGTGCCTGGGCGTGACCCTTGGCCAAAGTAGAACGCCAGGTCGCTGCGGCCTTGCAGCAAATCATCGGCTTCCTGTTCGCTGCACAGGTCCAGATGGATCGAGGGATGGCGCAGGCGCCAGCCTTTCAGGCGCGGCACCAGCCAGCGCGCGCCAAAGGTCGGCGGCGTCGAGACCCGCAGGACTTCGGTCTCTCCACCGTAGGAACGCAGGTAATGGGTCGACATCTCGACCTGGGTGAGGATTTTTCGTACCTCCACCAGGTACAAATCGCCTGCCGGAGTCATCTGCAGGCGGCGACGCACCCGGCGAAACAGCAGGTGTTGCAGTAACTCTTCGAGTTGCGCCACCTGTTTGCTGACGGCGCTTTGGGTCAGGTTCAGCTCTTCGGCGGCCCGGGTGAAGCTCAAATGCCGGGTGACAGCCTCGAAACACTGCAGCGCGGTGATCGATGGCAGGTAGCGTTTGTTCAGCATGGGCGATCCTTTCTTCTTGTCTCTTTATTGCCAGCAATGCACAGCATGAATAAACGGAATGATATCTCTCTTAAAGGTCGTTTGTTGAGTAACCTCCGGAAAGCTAAAACTACAGGCCTGATCAGCCGTGATCGTGCGGCTGCACACGTTCTGTCTTTTGTTTGAGGAGTGACCCATGGTTGCCGCATTGCTTGATCGTCTTGGTGTAAACCCGGCCCTGTACCAGAACGGCAAAGTGCCGGTGCATTCACCGATCGATGGCAGCCAGATTGCTGCCGTCAACTGGGAAGGGGCTGCTGAAGTCGAGCAGCACATCAGTCGTGCAGATCATGCGTTCGAATTGTGGCGCAAGGTGCCGGCACCGCGCCGGGGCGAACTGGTGCGCCAACTGGGCGACATCCTTCGCGAATACAAGGCCGACCTCGGCGAGCTGGTGTCGTGGGAAGCGGGCAAGATCACCCAGGAAGGCCTGGGTGAAGTTCAGGAAATGATCGATATTTGCGACTTCGCCGTCGGTTTGTCCCGCCAGCTGTACGGTTTGACCATCGCCTCCGAGCGCCCGGGCCACCACATGCGTGAGACCTGGCATCCGCTGGGCGTGGTCGGGGTGATCAGCGCGTTCAACTTCCCGGTTGCCGTCTGGGCCTGGAACACCACCCTGGCACTGGTGTGCGGTAACCCGGTGATCTGGAAGCCGTCCGAGAAAACTCCGCTGACTGCCCTGGCATGCCAGGCGCTGTTTGATCGGGTGCTGAAAAACTTCAGCGACGCACCGCCGCATTTGAGCCAGGTCATCATTGGCGGTCGCGATGCCGGTGAAGCCTTGGTGGATGACCCGCGCGTGGCGTTGGTCAGCGCCACCGGCAGCACCCGCATGGGCCGCGAAGTGGCCCCGAAAATCGCTGCGCGTTTTGCCCGCAGCATCCTTGAGCTGGGCGGCAACAATGCGATGATCCTCGGCCCAAGTGCCGACCTGGACATGGCCGTACGCGCGATCCTGTTCAGTGCTGTCGGCACCGCCGGCCAGCGCTGCACCACCTTGCGCCGCCTTATTGCCCATGAATCGGTCAAAGAAGAGATCGTGACCCGCCTCAAAGCCGCTTACTCAAAAGTGCGCATCGGCAACCCGCTGGAAGGCAATCTGATTGGCCCGCTGATCGACAAGCACAGCTTCGAGAATATGCAGGACGCGCTGGAGCAGGCTTTGAGCGAAGGTGGCCGGGTATTCGGTGGCAAGCGCCAGCTGGAAGACCAATACCCGAACGCCTACTACGTTCAGCCTGCGATCGTCGAGATGCCGGAGCAGAGCGATGTGGTGTGCAGTGAAACCTTCGCACCGATTCTCTACGTGGTCGGTTACAAGGATTTCGAGGAAGCCTTGCGCCTGAACAATGCAGTGCCTCAAGGCCTGTCTTCATGCATCTTCACCACCGATGTGCGCGAAGCCGAGCAATTCATGTCGGCGGTCGGCAGCGACTGTGGCATTGCCAACGTCAACATCGGCCCGAGCGGCGCGGAAATCGGTGGCGCATTTGGTGGCGAGAAAGAGACCGGCGGCGGACGCGAGTCGGGCTCGGATGCATGGCGCGGTTATATGCGTCGACAGACCAATACCGTGAACTATTCGCTGGAGTTGCCGTTGGCTCAGGGGATCACGTTTGACTAAGTGATGGTGGTGAGCTTGAAAAGATCGCAGCCTTCGGCAGCTCCTACAGGATCGTGCCTGGCTGCGGTTTTGTAGGAGCTGCCGAAGGCTGCGATCTTTTGATGTGTTGGTTAGGTTTCTGTTGGAGTCTGGCAATGCCGCTACGCGAAGAATGTCTGTGGGAAAAACTGACGCCGCAAAGGCCCGACAATGCTTCGCTCAAAGGCGAGGTCAAGGCCGATGTCTGCGTCATTGGCGCGGGCTTCACCGGGCTGTCGGCGGCGGTGCATCTGCTGGAGCAGGGCAAGACGGTCTGTGTGCTGGAAGCGCATCGGGCCGGGCATGGCGGTTCCGGGCGTAACGTCGGCCTGGTCAACGCCGGGATGTGGATCCCTCCTGACGAAATCGAAGCCGGGTTCGGCCAGGCGGTGGGCAGTCAGCTCAATCGCATGCTCGGTGCCGCGCCGTCCCTGGTGTTCAGCCTGGTCGACAAGTACAACATCGATTGCCAATTGCGCCGCGAAGGCACGCTGCACATGGCGCATAACGCCCGTGGCGAAGCGGATCTGCGCAGTCGTGAAGAACAATGGAAGCGTCGCGGCGCGCCGGTGGAATTGTTGACAGGCCAGGCCTGCGAGCAAGCCACCGGTACCCGCAAAATTGCCGCTGCACTGCTGGATCGGCGTGCCGGTACAATTAACCCGATGGCCTACACCAGTGGCCTGGCCAAGGCAGCCATTGGCCTGGGCGGGCAGCTGTTCGACCACTCAGCGGTGACTCGGCTGGAACGTCAGGGCCAGAAATGGTCGGTGCAGACTGCGCAGGGTTCGGTGTTGGCCGAACAGGTGGTCATCGCTTCCAACGCCTACACCGAGGGCGACTGGACCGAACTGCGACGTAATTTCTTCCCCGGTTATTACTACCAGGTGGCGTCAGTGCCGCTGACTGAAGATGCTGCGCAACAGATCCTGCCCGGTGGCCAGGGGTCCTGGGATACCCGGCAGGTGCTCAGCAGTATTCGTCGCGACAAGGACGGGCGTCTGCTGCTCGGTAGCCTTGGCAACGGCAATCAAAAGCCGGTGTGGTTTCTCAAGGCGTGGGCGGATCGGGTACAGCAGCATTACTTCCCCTATCTCAAGCCGGTGGAGTGGGAGTGCACCTGGACCGGCTGCATCGCTTTCACCCCGGACCACCTGATGCGCCTGTTCGAGCCAGCGCCCGGAATAGTGGCAGTCACCGGTTACAACGGGCGCGGGGTCACCACAGGGACAGTGGTCGGCAAGGCGTTTGCCGATTATCTCTGTAATGGAAATCCTCAGGCTTTGCCGATTCCGTTTGCACCCATGCAACCCCTGACAGGTGTGGGCATACGCAGTTGCCTCTACGAAGCGGGCTTCTCCCTGTATCACGCAGGCCAGTGCCTGCGCATCGTTATTTGATTGTTGAAAGATGTTACTGAAAAGCGGCGCTTTTTCGAGCAGCGACTAGCCTGTAATGGTGCGGGTTGTAGCAGTCCCGCACCAGCGGTGTGCACTTCGGTGACGCACGATGTTACAGGCTGGTTGCACGTCGTTTGGAGTCGCGGTTGCAATGATGGCGCAGGCGGGTTGCGCCTTCGGGAATTAATGGTTTTACCTTCTGCGGTTTAGACGGTTGCACGCCCAATGAAGACGGGTTCAAAACAGTCGGAATAACAATAACTCAGCGACTTTTTCAAGAATAAAAAACCGATGGCACGGCCCTTGCTCTGAGCATTCAGTGAAGTCGCAGTGCCAACTAAAAAAAACCTTGGAGCACCACCTCATGTCCCAGACGTTTTACAAGAAAGGCTTTCTGGCCCTCGCAGTGGCAGCTGCGTTGGGTGTTTCTGCGTTTGCACAAGCTGATGTGAAAATCGGTGTGGCGGGTCCCATGACTGGCGCCAACGCGGCATTTGGCGAGCAGTACATGAAGGGTGCACAGGCTGCGGCCGATGCGGTCAACGCAGCAGGCGGCGTCAACGGGGAAAAAATCGTACTGGTGAAGGGCGATGACGCCTGCGAACCGAAACAGGCTGTGACGGTCGCCAAGGACCTGACCAACCAGAAAGTGGCAGGCGTGGTCGGCCATTTCTGCTCCTCGTCGACAATCCCGGCCTCCGAGATCTACG
Source organism: Pseudomonas sp. TMW22090 (assembly GCF_022496665.1). Classification (NCBI taxonomy): domain Bacteria; kingdom Pseudomonadati; phylum Pseudomonadota; class Gammaproteobacteria; order Pseudomonadales; family Pseudomonadaceae; genus Pseudomonas; species Pseudomonas sp. TMW22090. Next base: position 125,881 of record NZ_SCFH01000012.1, on the reverse strand, counting down.
ACGAAGCGGGCATCATTGCCATCACCCCGGGTTCCACCAACCCACAGGTGACCGAGCGCGGCTTGAGCGCCATGTTCCGTATGTGCGGGCGTGACGACCAGCAGGGCATCGTCGCTGGCGATTATATTGTCGACGTGCTCAAGGGCAAAAAAGTGGTCGTGCTGCACGACAAGGACACCTACGGCCAGGGCCTGGCTGATGCTACCAAGGCTCAACTGGTCAAGCGCGGCGTTACGCCAGTGCTGTATGAAGGCCTGACCCGCGGCGAAAAAGACTTCAGCACCATTGTTACCAAAATCCGCGGCGCTGGCGCCGATGTCGTCTACTTCGGTGGCCTGCACCCTGAAGCCGGTCCTCTGGTTCGCCAGCTGCGTGAGCAAGGCCTGAAAGACGTCAAGTTCATGTCCGATGACGGCATTGTGACCGACGAACTGGTGACCACCGCTGGCGGCCCGCAATTCGTTGATGGCGTGCTGATGACTTTCGGCGCTGACCCGCGCCTGCTGCCAGACAGCAAGGCTGTCGTGGATGCGTTCCGCAAAGCCGGCACCGAGCCTGAAGGCTACACCCTGTACGCCTACGCTTCGGTTCAGACCCTGGCGGCAGCGTTCAACGGCGCCAAGTCCAACAGTGGCGAAAAAGCGGCTGAGTGGCTGAAGAAGAACCCGGTCAAGACGGTCATGGGTGAAAAGACCTGGGACAGCAAGGGCGACCTGAAAGTCTCCGACTACGTGGTTTACCAGTGGGACAAGGATGGCAAATACCACCAGCTGGAAAAACAGAAGTAAGGGCTGACTCGATCGGCTGAATCCACATCTCCCTTGTGGGAGCGGGCTTGCCCGCGATGACGGACTGACAGGAGACAATTTGTCGAATGTCCTACCGCTATCGCTGGCAAGCCAGCTCCCACAGGGGACGGTGTGGAACGGGTTGATCCTGACTGACATTGCTCCGACGTATATCTGTATTTTCCTTAGAAGAACCGCGCACCGACGGTGTGCAGGTTCTCACTGCGTGAGATTGCGTTATGGATGGTATTTTCCTGCAGCAACTGGTCAACGGCCTGACCCTCGGGTCGGTCTATGGCCTGATCGCCATCGGCTACACAATGGTCTATGGCATCATTGGCATGATCAACTTCGCCCATGGCGAGGTTTACATGATTTCCGCTTACCTCGCGGCGATCAGTCTGGCTCTGCTGGCATACTTCGGTATTGAATCCTTCCCGCTGCTGATGCTCGGCACGCTGATCTTCACCATCATCGTCACGGCGGTGTATGGCTGGGTCATCGAGCGCGTCGCCTATAAACCCCTGCGTAACTCCACCCGCCTGGCACCGCTGATCAGCGCGATCGGCATCTCCCTGATCCTGCAAAACTATGCACAGATCGCCCAGGGCGCCAAGCAACAAGGCGTACCCACCCTGCTGACTGGAGCCTGGCGTGTCGAGGTCGGCACCGGTTTTGTGCAACTGACCTACACCAAGGTGTTCATTCTGGTCGCAGCATTTGCCGGCATGGCGTTGCTGACCTACATCATCAAGTACACCAAGCTCGGCCGCATGTGCCGCGCGACCCAGCAAGACCGCAAGATGGCCTCGATCCTGGGGATCAACACCGACCGGGTGATTTCCTACGTGTTCATCATCGGTGCAGCCATGGCGGCCCTGGCCGGCGTGCTGATCACCATGAACTACGGCACTTTCGACTTCTATGCCGGCTTCATCATCGGGATCAAGGCGTTTACCGCTGCGGTACTTGGCGGGATTGGCTCGCTACCGGGAGCGATGCTCGGCGGGATCATTCTCGGGATCTCCGAGTCGCTGTTCTCCGGCCTGGTCAACTCGGACTACAAAGACGTCTTCAGCTTCTCGCTGCTCGTTCTCGTTCTGGTCTTTCGGCCCCAAGGCCTGCTCGGCCGTCCTCTTGTGTCGAAGGTGTAAGCGATGTCTTCAACCACTAAAAAAACCATTGATCTCAAAAGAAGCCTGGTTGACGCGATTCTTGCCGGTCTGGTTGCCCTGATTGTGTTTGGCCCGATTGTCGGCGTGGTCCTTGACGGGTACGGCTTCAATCTGGAAACGACGCGGGTGGCCTGGATCGTCGCTATCGTCATGGCGGGGCGCTTTGCCCTGAGCCTGTTCCTGCAGACGCCCAAAGGCCTGAAAATCCTCGAAGGTTTTGAAAGCACCGGCTCCGGCGTGCACGTGCTGCCACCGGATTACAAGTCACGGTTGCGCTGGATAATCCCGCTGTTGATTGTCATCGCCGTAGTCTTCCCGTTTTTCTCCAACTCCTACCTGCTGGGCGTGGTCATCCTCGGACTGATCTACGTGCTGCTCGGCCTCGGCTTGAACATCGTGGTCGGTCTGGCCGGCCTGCTCGACCTGGGCTACGTGGCGTTCTACGCCATTGGCGCCTACGGCCTGGCACTCGGCTACCAATACCTGGGCCTGGGCTTCTGGACGGTACTGCCGCTGGCGGCGATCATGGCGGGCCTGGCCGGTTGCATCCTCGGTTTCCCGGTATTGCGCCTGCACGGTGACTACCTGGCGATCGTGACCCTGGGTTTTGGTGAAATCATCCGGCTGGTCCTCAACAACTGGCTGTCGTTGACCGGTGGCCCGAATGGCATGGCTGCACCTCTGCCGACGTTCTTCGGCCTGGAGTTCGGCAAGCGCGCAAAAGATGGCGGGGTGCCTTTCCACGAGTTCTTCGGCATCGCCTACAACCCGGACGTGAAGTACTACTTCATTTATGCGGTGCTGTTCCTGGTGGTTCTGGCCGTGCTGTACATTAAGCATCGGCTGGTCAAGATGCCTGTCGGCCGTGCCTGGGAAGCCTTGCGCGAAGATGAAATCGCCTGCCGGTCCATGGGCCTGAACCACGTACTGGTCAAGCTCTCGGCGTTCACCATCGGTGCGTCGACTGCAGGGCTTGCCGGGGTGTTCTTCGCCACTTATCAAGGCTTCGTCAACCCGACCTCGTTCACCTTCTTCGAATCGGCGCTGATCCTGGCCATCGTGGTCCTGGGTGGGATGGGCTCGACCATCGGCGTGGTGATTGCAGCCTTCGTGCTGACCGTTGCGCCGGAGCTGCTGCGTGGGTTCGCAGAGTACCGGGTGCTGCTGTTCGGCATCCTGATGGTGTTGATGATGATCTGGCGACCGCGCGGCCTGATACGGATCAGCCGTACCGGTGTGACCCCGCGTAAAGGAGTAGCGCCATGAGCGAAGTCGTCCTCTCGGTCGAAAAACTGATGATGCACTTTGGCGGCATCAAGGCGTTGAGCGATGTCAGCCTCAAAGTGCACCGCAACTCGATCTTCGCCCTGATCGGCCCCAACGGCGCAGGCAAGACGACGGTGTTCAACTGCCTTACCGGCTTCTACAAGGCGTCTGGCGGCAAAATCGAGCTCAATGTGCGGGGTGAGCGCACCAACGTCATCCAGCTGCTTGGGGAGTCCTTCAAACCGACCGATTTCGTGTCGCCAAAATCTTTCCTCAGCCGCATGTACTACAAGATGTTCGGCGGCACCCACCTGGTAAACCGTGCCGGCCTGGCGCGCACTTTCCAGAACATTCGCCTGTTCAAGGAAATGTCGGTGCTGGAAAACCTCCTGGTGGCCCAGCACATGTGGGTCAACCGCAATATGCTGGCCGGCATCCTGAACACCAAGGGTTACCGCAAGGCGGAAAGTGATGCCCTGGACCATGCGTTCTACTGGTTGGAGGTCGTGGACCTGGTGGATTGCGCCAACCGCCTGGCCGGCGAGTTGTCCTACGGCCAGCAACGCCGTCTGGAAATTGCCCGGGCCATGTGCACGCGGCCGCAGATCATCTGCCTCGACGAACCGGCCGCCGGCCTCAACCCTCAGGAAACCGAAGCGCTGAGCGCGATGATCCGGCTGCTGCGCGACGAGCATGATCTGACCGTGGTGCTGATCGAACACGACATGGGCATGGTAATGAGCATTTCCGACCACATTGTGGTGCTGGACCACGGCATCGTCATTGCCGAAGGCGGACCGGAAGCGATTCGCAACGATCCGAAAGTGATTGCGGCCTACCTGGGCGCCGATGAAGAGGAGTTGGTATGACTCAACCGATCCTCGAGCTAAAGGAGCTGGACGTGTTCTACGGGCCGATCCAGGCCCTGAAAAAAGTCTCGCTGCACATCAACGAAGGTGAAACCGTCAGCCTCATCGGCTCCAACGGTGCCGGCAAGTCGACCCTGCTGATGTCAATCTTCGGCCAGCCCCGTGCGGCTGACGGGCAAATCATCTACCAGGGCGTCGACATCACCCATAAGTCGTCCCACTACATTGCGTCCCACGGCATTGCGCAGTCGCCGGAAGGCCGGCGGGTGTTCCCCGACATGACCGTCGAGGAAAACCTGCTGATGGGCACCATCCCGATTGGCGACAAGTACGCCAAAGAAGACATGCAGCGCATGTTCGAGCTGTTTCCGCGGCTCGAAGAGCGGCGTACCCAGCGGGCCATGACCATGTCCGGCGGCGAGCAGCAAATGCTCGCCATCGCCCGGGCGTTGATGAGCCGGCCGAAGTTGCTGCTGCTGGATGAGCCGAGCCTGGGCCTGGCGCCGATTGTGGTGAAGCAGATCTTCTCGACCTTGCGAGAGTTGGCGAGTACCGGCATGACCATTTTCCTGGTCGAGCAGAACGCCAACCACGCGCTCAAGCTGTCGGACCGGGCCTATGTGATGGTCAACGGCGAGATCCGCCTCACGGGCACAGGCAAGGAATTGCTGGTGAATGAGGAGGTGCGTAACGCTTATCTGGGCGGGCATTGATTCGTTGCCGAGATATCAACAGCCCCGACGAGCGATCGTCGGGGCTTTTTTTATCTGCACTGCCGCCGGACCCTGTGGGAGCGAGCCTGCTCGCGATAGGGAAATGTCAGTCGAAAAATGTCCCGCAGGATGACCGCTATCGCGAGCAGGCTCGCTCGCGCAGGTGCAGGGTGCGCGGTATTTCGAAATTGTGGAAAACAATATTCACGAGCTCTTAAACCGCGACATAAAGCCGCTGCAAATAGTTGTTTTGTCACGCTTTTGACTTGTCCCCGTTTGCTGTGGAACTGGCTGTGAATAACGTGGGAGTAGCTGGCTGAGAGCCACGGTAATCAAGGCCTGTAGCAATGTGGTTGTTTTTTGATCAGGCTTTTTTGGCGGTGGGTTGGCCGGCTTTGTCAACTATTTTGTTGGACGTTTAATGGCTCTGAATCCAAGCCGGTCATCCTGTGGATAAGTCTGTGGTTAAACTCTGGAAAGACTCGGCTGAGGGCCGTAGTTACTGGCTTGGAGCCATCGTCTGATACGCAGCTGGATCGTGCAAAATGCCATGGGCTACAACGCCCGTGGTCGAGGGTCAAGCTAAAAAACTTGTGATCTGCCCGCAAAGCCTTGTACACAGCGGCTTGCGGCTTTTTGACTTGCCCCCGTTAACTGTGGACCTGCCTGTGGATAACGTGCGCGTACATGGCTGCAAGCCAGGCGGGCCATGGCTTGGCGCTGGGTGGTCGTTTTTTGTACAGTTGCTCGATGTTGCCGGTGCCTGCAAGGCAGGGCATGCTGCCGGCTGATTATCTATTCCAATGGCTGTTAGTGAGCCGAAGCTAGGAGAACACGATGTCCGACACCCTGTTTATCACCGGTGCTACTTCCGGTTTTGGTGAAGCCTGTGCCCGTCGTTTTGCCGAGGCGGGCTGGAAACTGGTGCTGACCGGCCGTCGTGAGGAACGCCTCAACGCCCTATGTGCCGAATTGTCCAAGCAGACCGAGGTACACGGGTTGGTGCTGGATGTCCGGGATCGCCAGGCCATGGAGGATGCGATTGCCAACCTGCCTCCGTCTTTCGCCACATTGCGCGGCCTGATCAACAATGCAGGCCTGGCTTTAGGGGTCGATCCGGCGCCCAAGTGTGATCTCGATGACTGGGACACCATGGTCGACACCAACGTCAAAGGCCTGATGTACAGCACCCGTCTGCTGCTACCGCGCCTGATCGCCCACGGTCGTGGTGCTGGCATCATCAACGTGGGTTCCGTTGCCGGTAACTACCCGTATCCGGGCAGCCACGTGTATGGCGCGACCAAGGCCTTCGTCAAACAGTTCTCGCTGAGCCTGCGCTGCGACCTCCAGGGCACTGGCGTGCGCGTGAGCAACATTGAGCCGGGCATGTGCGAAAGCGAGTTTTCGCTGGTGCGTTTCGCGGGTGACCAGGAGCGCTACAACGCGACTTACGCCGGCGCCGAGGCGATTCAACCGCAGGACATCGCCGATACTATTTTCTGGGTGCTGAATGCGCCGGCGCACATCAACATCAATAGTCTTGAGCTGATGCCGGTGAGCCAGACCTGGGCTGGGTTCGCCATTCATCGTGATGGCGGCAAGGCTTGATGCTGGAGTGATGGCCATCGCGAGCAAGCTTTGCTCCGACAGGAGAAAGCCTGCTCGCAGTGAAGGCTGTCAATTGCAGGAGCAAAACTTGCTCGCGATGACGGCTGCCGGATTAGCCCAGATACTCCGCCAGCCCGCGATAACAGGTCGCCAGGTGATAGGGCGTGGTTGAAGGCATATCCTTGCGGCTCACCTGGCCCTGTTCATCACGACACTCATGCCAGCCTCCGGCATGCAGGAATTTCTGCTGCAAGGCCAGGAGTTGACGCAGCACTGCGGCTTCGGCGTCTGGCCGCAAGGTCAGCGCGCGCAGGTATTCCGCCTGGGCCCAGATGCGCTGGGTGGCGTCCCTGGCCTGGCCGTTCAGCTCGAGCATGGCCTTGACGGCGCCTGAGTGTGGATCCACCCCCGATTGTTCGGTGAAGGCGAACGCCCGCTCCAGTGAGGCGTGCAGCTGCGAGCCGCGCAGCAGCGGTGACGATTCGAGCAGGAAGTACCATTCAAACTGGTGCCCCGGTTCATACCAGTTATCCACAGCGCCCAGCGGCTTTTCCATCAGTACGCCTTGCTGCGGATCGATGAAGCGTTGCTGCATGGCTGTGCATAACGTCACCAGCATGCTTTGCACAGCGTCGTCCTGGCGTGCCGCCAGCGTCGCCAGTAAGGCTTCTGCCAGGTGCATCAGGGGGTTCTGCAAGGGCCCGGTTTGCAGCGATGACCAGTCGCGCTCCAGACACGCCTCGTACAGGCCGTCGCCTGTTGCGAAGCGCTGCGCAATCACCTCCAGCGCGGTATCGAGCACGTGCCCGACTGAAGGCTCGCGCACCTTGTCCCAGTAGTGTGCACAGGCGAACAGGATGAACGCGTGGGTGTAGAGGTCCTTGCGCGGGTCCAGTGGCGCGCCCAGCGCGTCGATGCTGTAGAACCAGCCACCGTGTTCGGCGTCTTGGAAGTGTCGTTGCAGAGAACTGAACAGCTGCGCGCTGCGTTCTTCGGCGGCGGGCACCTGGCCGATCAGGCTGGAAAACACATACAGCTGCCGCGCGCACGCCATGGCTCGATAACGCTGGGGCGGCAGTGGCGAGTGTTCGGCATCCAGTGCCTCGTAGGGCAGGGCCAGTTCAGCGTTCCAGCCGGGGCCTTGCCACAGTGGCACGATCACGTTCTGGAAATGCTGCTGCACCGAGGCGAACAGGGCGGTCAATTCTGGCTGGGAGGCGGAGCGGGAAACAGGCTGCATTGGCTGGCGTCGTCACGGCAGGGGCGATTGCGCGACATGTTAGCAGGCCTGAGAGACACGGTGTCTGTCAGGCCGCCATCGCGGGCCATACAGAACTCAGCCCGCCAGCAACCAGGCCCCGGTCACCGCCGAGGCCGCACCTGCCAGCCTGACCAGTGGCGCCGCTGCCTGCGGCAACACTCGAACCACCGCATAACCTGCGGCATGCAATGCCGCCGTCGCCAGAACAAATCCGGCCGCGTAGGCCCATGGGCTGGACATGTCAGGCAGTTCCAGGCCATGGGCCACGCCATGAAACAGTGCAAACAAAGCCGTTGCCCCGACCGCCATGGCCAAAGGTGGGCGTACCGCCAAAGCCACTGCCAGACCCAAGGCCAGCACCGACGCCGCGATCCCGCTTTCCAGCGCAGGCATACTCAGGCCTTCAAAGCCCAATATCCCGCCAAGCAACATGGTGCCGACGAAGGTGCAAGGCAGTGCCCAGCGTGCGGCGCCTTGCTGCTGCGCCGCCCACAACCCCACGGCAACCATCGCCAGCAAGTGATCAAGGCCACCGATCGGGTGGCTGATACCCGCGATCCATCCATTGTCGCCATGGCCCGGGTGGGCAAAGGCGACAGCCGGTGCCAGCAGCAGCGCGATCGCGCCGAGAATGCGTTTGAGTGTCATGTAAAGCTTCCTTGTTGAAAATGGGAAAGGGTCAGGCGGCGGTCAGCAGGCCCTGACGCTCGATGAATGCGATGATTTCGTCCAGGCCCTGGCCGGTTTTCTGGTTGCTGAAGACGAACGGCTTGCCGTTACGCATGCGTGTGGTATCGCTGTCCATCAACGTCAAGGACGCGCCTACCAATGGCGCGAGATCGATCTTGTTGATCACCAGCAAGTCGGATTTACAGATCCCCGGCCCGCCCTTGCGTGGCAGCTTGTCGCCGGCCGATACGTCGATCACGTAGATGGTCAGGTCGGACAGCTCCGGGCTGAAGGTCGCCGAAAGGTTGTCGCCGCCGGACTCCACCAGGATCAGATCCAGCCCCGGGAAACGCCGGTTCAACTGATCCACCGCCTCAAGATTGATCGAAGCGTCCTCGCGGATTGCGGTGTGCGGGCAGCCGCCGGTTTCCACGCCAATGATGCGTTCCGGGGCCAAGGCTTCGTTGCGCACCAGGAAATCGGCATCTTCGCGGGTATAGATATCGTTGGTTACCACTGCGAGGTTGTAGCGATCACGCAGGGCCAGGCACAGGGCCAGGGTCAGGGCCGTTTTGCCGGAGCCGACCGGGCCGCCAATGCCTACGCGCAAGGGTTGTGTATTCATGTGATTCTCCTAGGAACGGAATAGACGGCTGTACTGGCGCTCGTGGGCCATACACGCCAGGGACAGGCCGAAAGCGGCACTGCCAAAGTGTTCGGGGGTGATTCGGGTTGCGTGTTGCTGCGCTTCTTGCAGCAACGGCAGCAGCTGGCTGGTCAGGCGTTGCGCGGCTTGCTGGCCGAGCGGCAGGGTTTTCATCAACACCGCCAACTGGTTTTCCAGCCAGCTCCAGAGCCAGGCGGCCAAAGCGTCCTGCGGGCTGATTTGCCAGGCGCGAGCGGCCAGGGCCCAGCCGAGGGCCAGGTGGGGTTCCGGGCGCTGTGCAAGAAAGGCCCGTGCCGGTGGATCAAGCTCGGGCAAGCCAGTGAGCAACTGCTGCAGGGAATAACCCATTTGCCGACTTTCCTGATGCAGCTCGCGGGTTTCGCGGCTGGCGCGATGTTCTTCGCAGCGTTGCAGCAACTCGCTCCAGTTGTCGGCGGCGGCCGCCTCGCAATGAGCCAGTAGCAGCGGCGCTTCAAAACGAGCCAGGTTGAGCAGCAACTGGTCGCTGATCCATTGGCGGGCGGTGTCCGGGTCATTGACCCGGCCATTGTCCACCGCCATTTCCAGGCCTTGGGAATAGCTGTAGCCGCCAATCGGCAATTGCGGACTGGCCAGGCGCAGCAGCGCCCAGGCCGGATTCATAAACGCACGCCGAACTGGTGCAGTTTCGGCGGGTAGTTGAAATCTTCATCGCCGTGGCGCGAGTGGTGATGGCCGCCGCCGTAAGCGCCGTGTTCCGGCTGGAACGGCGCTTCGATGTTTTCGACATTGGCATCCAGCTGTTCGAGCATGGCCTTGAGCACGTAGTCGTCGAGCAGGCGCAGCCAACCGTCGCCGACTTGCAGGGCAACGTGGCGATTGCCGAGGTGGTAGGCGGCACGGGTCAGTTCGAAGGCGTTGGCGCAGGTGACGTGCAGCAGTTGTTCAGGACGGGCGCAGACGCGCACAACGCGGCCGTCTTCAGCCTGCAGGCATTCACCGTCATACAGCGGCGGCTGACCGCGCTCCAGGAACAGGCCGACGTCTTCGCCTTCGGCACTGAAACAGCGCAGGCGGCTTTTACTCCGGGCTTCGAAGGTCAGGTGCAACTCGGCGGCCCAGACGGGTTGTGGTTCGATCCTGCGATGTATCACCAGCATCGGAAAGCTTCCAGCAAAGGACAATGCTCAGGCTAGAGCAAGGGGCTTGCCAATTGACACAAATGTAGGAAATGCCTGACGGAATCATGTTGTCGACTTTTCCAGCTTCAGCATCTTGCCTCTTTGTGGGGCCAGAGCAGCAGGGCGCGCACCAATTTGTGTCGCGCGGTGGCTCCCGCTCGTTGATTACCTGAAATGGGAATTATTGATCTGTACGAATAGCCAGCGTGGTGGGCGCTGTTATGAGCGTGTCTGAGCTATTTTTGAAAGTAATTATGTTGGGTGGTATTGATAGTACATTCTGATTAAATTAAGGAAGATTTGGAGCGTTTATGCCACTGACAAAATTTTCTAGTCAATTCCCAAGTGCTTCCGCTGCTTTCAAGAGGACCTCGGAAAAGGTAACGAACACCGGTAGAGTTACATCCAATCATCTAATTCAGCTTCTTGATAGAGTGAGACTCTCTCCGAATCATCTGACCTTGGGAGGGTTTGAGGGGGTGAGGAATTGTTGTATTTCGATTGACAAGATCCTAATCAGGCAAAAATCGAGTATGGATAATTCAAAGTTTAATTCTTTGTGTACCAGCGTGGGTTTGGCACTTAAGAAAATGCCTCCGTCGGATCTCGAGGCACTGAGAAAAGAAATGTGCGAGGAAGGTAATCGTAAAACAGAGCACTATAAAAGCAGGCTGGAAAAGGCATTGGCTCCTAAAAAGGAGGCTATACAGAAACTGAGGGCCCTTAGACGTACGCAGAAGGAGAAGCTTGAGTTAAATTTAAATTTATTATCAAAAGAAAAAAAAGCGCTTGCGCGTCAATTTATTGATGAACAGCAACTTTGGGTTTTCCAAAAGAATTCCGCCCAAATGGAGAAGTATTTTCCAGGTAAGTACAGAAAGGAAAAAGTTGAGAATAAGTGGGGGGAGACTATTGTGGAAATAACGCGTATTCGGAGCCCCGAAGAACTAGCATGGTTGGAGATAGGGATCGCGTGGCACGATTGGATGAGCCTTGGTCGGCGTATGGATGATAAGGAAACCGAGGTCGAGGAACTTACCGTGGTGGAAACTGATAGTTTGAATTTTCCGATTGAAACTTGGGGGCAGAAGGAACTGTTGTCCGAATCTGATCGTTCGCGGAGAGACACAGCACTGGACAACGCCTTCAAAGATCTGATAGTCAAGCGACTAAACGCTGTTTCAAAAAAATAGCTGACATCAAAGAGTTGTTAGCCATTAGGTTCGCCAACACAAAGATGTGCCGGTTCATTCGGTGCTCCCCAGCCCCTGCCAGTGCTTGAGCCCGATAAAGATAAAGCGCAGTTGCTGGGTAATCTTCGCCTGAGGCGTCAGGTGTTCCGGCAACGCGTCAACGGGCGGGTCGATGATATCCGGCAGGGTGGCGAACACGCTTTTAACGATCAGGTCAGCCATGACGCTCAGCCCGGCAATGTCCAGGTGCTGCAGCTTCGGCATCCGCGACAGGTCCGAGGCCAGGTCTGAGCTGATGTCTTCACGCAAGCGGCCAATGGCCTGGCGCACCGGTAGCGAACCGCCATACTGCTCGCGCGCCAGAAACAGGAATTGCGAGCGATTGGCTGACACTACGTCGAGAAATATGCGCACCGACGCATCGATAATGCCGCCCATGACAAACTCATTGTGGCGCACCAGGCGGATGGTTTCGCGGAAGGTCTGGCCGACTTCGCTGACCAGTACCAGACCCAGTTCGTCCATGTCGGCAAAATGCCGGTAGAAACCGGTAGGCACGATCCCGGCGGTCTTTGCCACTTCGCGCAGGCTCAGGCTGCCGAATCCGCGGCCGCATTCCATCAGGTGGCGGGCAGCGTCCATCAAGGCATTACGGGTTTGTTGTTTCTGTTCGGCGCGGGGCAGCATCGGCAGGGTTATTTCTGGACAGGGACAGCGACGCACTCTAGCAAATCGGCTTTGCCTGCGTCGAACGACTATCGAGGGGTAAGGCGGGGATTTGCTGCTTTCAGACAGTCAAAAGCCCAATCGACAGACTGGGCTTTTTTTCAGGGCCGCCATGGGCTCAGCTCAAGGCGCTGTTGCGTTCGATGACACGGTCACCACCACCTTCGGCAAGCGTCTGGCCTTGTGGGGTACGATCGGAACCGTCGGCAGCCAGGGTCTGACCTTGTGGAGTGCGATCGGAACCGTCAGCAGCCAGGGTTTGACCTTGTGGAGTGCGATCGGAACCGTCGGCAGCCAGGGTCTGGCCTTGTGGGGTGCGATCGGAACCGTCAGCAGCCAGGGTTTGGCCTTGTGGAGTACGGTCCGAGCCGTCCTGGGTGATCAGGCCTTTTTCTTTCAAACGATCGTTACCGCCTTCAGCCAGGGTCTGGCCTTGTGGAGTGCGATCCGAACCGTCGGCAGCGATGGTTTGGCTGAATACCGAGCGGCTGTCTTTGACTTGTGGGGTAGCCTGGTCAGCAGCTGGCAGAGCGAAAGCGGTGCTGGCCAGCATGGAAAGGGTAAGGCTAAGCAGTAATTGGCGTTTCATGATGGGTTGCTCCTTGGGGGGGCGATAAAGTGGGTACGAGGTCAATGCTACTCTCGATAAGTCGATATAAAAGTTCATAAACGCAATGGTAATAATCAACGGAATTGATTGTTCTGCGAAATGGCTCTAGACCGGGCGTTTCCGGCGAGTGTTTTCGCACCGAGGTGGGTATTTTCGACTCACGTGTGCCACGTAAAAGTGCGGTGTCGGTAACGCCTTATCGAGGGGGCAGTCTGTCCCGGGCCGATTATTTGAGGATTAATCGGGATTTCGGTTAAACCTGCGGGCCATTTTTCAGTCGTAGATCTCATGACAGGCCGGTTCTGGCCTGCCTTTCAAAACGTGCGTCGCGGTCAGGGCGCTCAGTCGTATCAAGGAGCCCTGTGCAATGACGCGCACTCGAAAAGTAATTGCCTGGACCCTCGCCAGCTTGTCAGTCCTGCTGGCGGTGCTGGTTCTGATCATCGTGTTCTTCGATTGGAACCGGATTAAACCCCCGCTCAATGCCAAGGTGTCCGAGGAGTTGCACCGTCCGTTTGCCATAAACGGCAACCTGGCTGTGGTCTGGCAGCGCGAGCCCGCGGAAGGCGGCTGGCGGGCGTGGGTGCCGTGGCCGCATGTGGTGGCCGAGGACCTGAGCCTGGGCAACCCCGAGTGGTCAAAGCAGCCACAGATGGTCACGCTCAAGCGCGTGGAGTTGCGCATTTCGCCCCTGGCTCTGCTGGCGCAGCGTGTGGTCATCCCGAGAATTGACCTGACCGGGCCCAATGCCGATCTGCAGCGCCTGGCCGACGGTCGTGCGAACTGGACGTTCCAGTTCGATCCCAAGGATCCGGATGCCGAACCATCCAGTTGGGTGGTGGACATTGGCGCCATTGGTTTCGACAAGGGTCACGTTACCCTCGATGACCAGAGCCTTAAAACCCAACTTGATGTGCTGATCGACCCGCTCGGCAAGCCAATCCCGTTCAGCGATATCGTCGGCGAAAAGGCGGCAAAGACCGCGCAGGACAAGGGCGCGGCGCCGCAGGATTACGCATTCGGTATCAAGGTCAAAGGTCAATATCACCAGCAGAAGCTCAACGGCGAAGGCAAGATCGGTGGCTTGCTGGCGCTGCAGGACTCGAACAGACCGTTTCCACTGCAGGCCAAGATCAGTATTGCCGATACCCGGGTGGAACTTGCCGGCACTCTGACCGATCCGCTGAACCTTGGCGCACTGGATCTACGCCTGAAGCTGGCGGGCGCGAGCCTTGGCAACCTGTATCCACTGACGGGCGTCACACTTCCGGACACCCCGCCTTATGCTACGGACGGCCATTTGATCGCCAAGCTGCATGAACCTGGCGGTGCGCTGTTCCGCTACGAAGCATTCAACGGCAAGATCGGCGAAAGCGATATTCACGGCAGCCTGGCCTATCTGGCCGGACAGCCAAGGCCTAAACTCAGCGGCGCACTGGTTTCCAACCAATTGCTGTTTGCCGACCTCGCGCCGCTGATCGGTGCGGATTCCAACGCCAAACAGAAAGCACGTGGTGGCGACAGCAAGCAGCCGACCGACAAGGTGCTGCCGGTCGAGGAATTCAAGACTGAACGCTGGCGCGACATGGACGCGGATGTCGAATTCACCGGCAAGCGCATCGTCCACAGCGAAAAGCTGCCTTTTAACGACCTCTATACCCACCTGGTGCTTACCGACGGAGTGCTCAGCCTGGAGCCCCTGCGTTTCGGCGTGGCGGGCGGCAAGCTGGATGCGCAAATTCGCCTGAACGGCCGTACCGAGCCCCTGGAAGGCCAGGCCAAGCTGACCGCGCGGGGCTTCAAGCTCAAGGAGCTGTTCCCGACCTTCGAACCGATGAAAACCAGTTTCGGCGAGCTTAATGGCGATGCCGACATCACCGGGCGAGGCAATTCGGTCGCCAAACTCCTTGCGACCTCCAACGGCAATCTGAAGATGCTGATCAACGACGGTGCGATCAGTCGTGAGCTGATGGAGCTGGCCGGGTTGAATGTGGGTAACTATATAGTCGGCAAGATCTTTGGCGATAAAGAAGTGAAGATCAACTGCGCGGCTGCCGACTTCGATATCAAGACGGGCCTGGCGACGACGCGCCTGTTTGTATTTGATACCGAGAACGCGATCATCTATATCGATGGCACGGCAAACATGGCGACCGAGCAACTGGACCTGGCGATTACCCCGGAATCCAAGGGCTGGCGCTTGATCTCCCTGCGATCTCCCCTGTACGTGCGGGGCAAGTTCATCAAGCCGGATGCGGGTGTGAAGGCGGTACCACTGTTATTGCGTGGTGCCGGCATGGTGGCCCTGGGTGTGATAGCCGCCCCGGCCGCCGGCTTGCTGGCACTGATTGCACCTAGCGGGGGTGAGCCGAATCAGTGCGCGCCACTGCTTGAGCAGATGAAGGCGGGCAAGGCGCCGAAAACTGTAAAGAACTAGGCTGGTGTTGAGGAAGGCTGAGCCTTATCGTCGCTTGGGGGCGATAAGGCTCGTGGGGTTAGAGGTCCTTCAAAATATCGGCCATGTCATCCGCGTGCTCTTCTTCCTGAGCCAGGATGTCTTCGAAAATACGCCGGGTAGTCGGGTCTTTCTCTCCAATGTATTGAATGATTTCCCTGTAGCTATCTATCGCAATTCGCTCGGCCACCAGGTCTTCATAGACCATCTCTTTCAGTGAGTTGCCAGCGACGTATTGCGCATGAGAATTGCGGGACAGCGTGTCAGGGTTGAATTCCGGTTCACCCCCCAATTGCACAATGCGCTCGGCAAGCCTGTCGGCGTGCTGGCCTTCCTGTTTGGCGTGTTCGAGAAACTCCTCGGCCGCAACGTGGGCTTTCAAGCCATTGGCCATGAAGTAGTGGCGCTTGTAACGCAACACGCAGACCAGTTCAGTGGCCAGCGACTCGTTGAGCAGGCGCAGCACTTCGTCGAGGTCGGCGCTGTAGCTTTCGGTCACCGCACCGTTTTCGACGTTCTGCCGGGCGCGGGCGCGCAGGGTGGTTACATCAGATAAATGCATGTCGCTCATCTCGTTCTCCTGGAGGCTAATCCGGTTGGCGTCACGGCTCTGGGGGACGTGATCGCTACTTAAGGTGTGAGTGATGAGCGCAATGAAAAGTTTTATGGGATTGTCGGCTGTCCGTCCGATGCGCTCTGCTGCGACAGCAGGCCCGACAGACGCGCATCGTCCTGTCGCCACGAAAAGGAAGGTGCGCACCGGTGGATGCCGCGTGCGTCCTGCTGCAAAAAGGTCTCGGTCGTCGAGTTGTCATCTGTTGCAGTGATGCTTGGCTGAGGTCTTGCATTGCGCTTGCCCTACCTGTCCCTCACAAGGAAGTCCGCCCATGTCGCAAGGTTCAGCCCCGCGCTATCCATTGGTGCTGGTCCCGGGAATGCTCGGGTTTGTGCGGTTGCTGCTTTATCCCTACTGGTACGGGATCATCTCGGCGTTGCGCCGTGGTGGTGCAACCGTGTTCGCGGTGCAGGTCTCTCCCCTCAATTCCAGCGAAGTTCGTGGTGAACAGTTGCTGGCCCGAATTGACGAGATTCTGCGGGAAACAGGGGCAGAGAAGGTCAACCTGATCGGCCACAGCCAGGGCTCGCTGACCGCGCGCTATGCCGCTGCCATGCGTCCCGACCGGGTGGCGTCGGTGACTTCGGTCGCGGGGCCCAATCATGGCTCTGAACTGGCGGACTACCTGGAAAGGCACTATCCGGCGCAGAGCGCCAAGGGGCGAGTGCTCAGCGTGTTGCTGCGGTTGATTGGTGCCGTGATGAGCCTGCTTGAAACGGGCTATCGCGGGCCGAAGTTGCCGGTCGATATCCCGGCTTCTCACCAGTCGCTGACCACGGAGGGGGTGGCGCTGTTCAATCAACGGTATCCCCAGGGCTTGCCGCTGACTTGGGGTGGCCAGGGCCCGGAGCGGGTGAATGGCGTGCGGTACTACTCGTGGTCGGGCACCCTGCAACCGGGCAAGACCGATCGTGGGCGCAATCTGATTGACGGGACCAATCGCAGCTGCCGGTTATTCGCCAGGACCTTCGTCCGTGAAGCCGGGCATTGCGACGGCATGGTCGGACGCTACAGCTCTCACCTGGGCACGGTGATTGGCGACGACTATCCGCTGGATCACTTTGACATCGTCAATCAGTCGCTGGGACTGGTGGGCAAGGGCGCTGAACCGATCCGCCTGTTCGTCGAACATGCGGCGCGGCTGAAAGCGGCGGGCTTGTAAGATCAAGATCAAAAGATCGTCCGAACGCGGTCCGAGCCTTCGGACGATCTTTTTCAATCAGGCAACCCTGAGTTTGCGCCCCAAAACAGTCGTCCACCGCTCCGAAAGAATCACCCCACCCAACGTTAAAACCCCACCCACCAAGTGATACAGCGCCAACTGCTCCTGCAGCACCACGGCGGCAATCAATGCAGTAATCAACGGCAGCAAATTGAAAAACAAGGTGGTCCGGCTCGGCCCCAGGCTTACTACGGCCTGCATCCAGGCCAAAGGGGCCAGCATCGAAGCCAGCAAGCAGGCGTACAGCACGAGCGGGATATTCTGCAGCGTCGGGCCGATCTTCGGCGAGGCAATGAACAGCGGAAACAGCACGACTATCGCCACCAGCACCTGCAAATACAGCAACACCAGCGGCGGCAAGCGCAGTTGCCACTTCTTCAGCAGCGTGCTGTAGATCGCGTAAGCCAGGGTGGCCACCAGCATCATTGCATCACCCAGGTTCACTCCATGCTCCAGCAACACCCCGAGACTGCCGGAGGACACCACGACCAGCACGCCGGCAAACGACAGCACGGCGCCGGCCAGCGCCCCCGCAGTCAGGCGCTGGCCCAGGCTCGCGATCGCCATGGCCAGCGACATCAACGGCATCAACGACAGGATGATTCCCATGTTGGTAGCCGACGTCAGCGTGGCGGCGAAGTACGCCAGGCTCTGATAAACAGCCATGCCCAGCACCCCGAGCACGAAAATTCGCCCCAGGTTCGGACGGATCAGCGGCCAGTGGGCGATGACCGGTTTAAGCATGAATGGAGTGAACAGGACACCGGCCAGCAGCCAGCGGTAGAAACCGATCTCGGCCGGAAATATCGCCCCTACGGCGAGTTTGTTGATGACGGTATTGCCCGCCCAGATAAAGATCGCGAGCAGGGGGTAAGCGTATTGCATCAGGAACAACCAGAACATTAATGAGGGGGGATTATCCCCGCCTGCGCGGCGCATATCCATGCCGGCGGCCCTGAGGCGCTAAATTGCCGCCATGACGTGAAAGCAGGAAGGTGTAACAGGTGTTGTCTACACTCCAGCACAAGGCCGCGTTCCTCCCTGCGGCGACCAGGAGAAAACTCCATGAAGATGTTGCGTGCCCCCTTGTTGATGATCGGCTTGCTGCTCTGCTCCCAGGGTTTCGCGGCCACGGCCCAACAGAACAAAATGACCACTTGCAACGCCGACGCTACGGCCAAGAGCTTGAAAGGGGATGAGCGCAAGGCCTTCATGAGCACCTGCCTGAAGGCGGCGCCGGCGGCCAACGATGACGGCAAGGCGCTGACCCCGCAGCAGGAAAAGATGAAAACCTGCAACGCCACGGCGGCTACCCAGGCGCTCAAAGGCGATGCGCGCAAGGCATTCATGAGCGAGTGCCTGAAGAAAAAATAATGCGCTGGTAGGTGATGGCCTCGTCGCGGGCAGGTCTTGTTCCCGCAGGAGCGCTGCATGTTCGCCGGATCTGCAGGCACTGGAGATCGTAGTCGGAGCCGGCGCAGCGACGTTCGACTTGCCAGCGCCGAGGCCCGCAGGCCCCACACAGCCCCGACAAAAGTCTCCCCCACATTTCCTAGTGCTGGGTTCGGAACGCTGGCAGACTGCCAATCCTTTTTACGCCGTTCGTTTTGAGGCTGTATGCCAACGTTTTCTCAACGCCAAGTCTTGCTGGTCATCAGTTGGGTCATCATCTTTGGTGGTTTGCTGTTGGTGATTCCCCTGCGCCTGCTGCCAAGCCTGCTGGCCGGGTTACTGGTGTTTGAACTGGTCAATATGCTGACCCCGCAGCTGCAGCGGCTGATCGAAGGTCGACGCGCCCGCTGGTTGGCGGTGGCGCTGCTGGGCACGCTGGTGGTCAGTGTGCTGGCGTTGATATTTGCCGGTGCGATCAGCTTCCTGTTGCACGAAGCGGAGAACCCCGGCGCCTCTCTCGACAAGTTCATGGGCGTGGTCGATCGGGCCCGTGGGCAGTTGCCACCGTTCATCGATGCCTATTTGCCGGCCAGTGCCGCCGAATTCCGCGTGGCAATCGGCGAGTGGATGAGCAAGCACCTGAGCGATCTGCAACTGGTCGGCAAGGATGCGGCGCACATGTTCGTGACGCTGCTGATCGGCATGGTGCTGGGCGCGATCATCGCCCTGCAGCGGGTTCCGGACCTGACCAAACGCAAGCCGCTGGCCGCCGCGCTGTTCGATCGCCTGCACCTGCTGGTGCAGGCATTCCGCAATATCGTCTTCGCGCAGATCAAGATTTCCCTGCTCAACACCTTCTTCACCGGAATCTTCCTGGCGGTGGTGCTGCCGATGTTCGGCATCAAGCTGCCGTTGACCAAGACCCTGATCGTCCTGACCTTCCTGCTGGGCTTGTTGCCGGTGATTGGCAACCTGATGTCCAACACTCTGATCACCATCGTCGGCCTGTCGCTGTCAATCTGGGTGGCAGTGGCGGCGCTGGGTTACCTGATCGTTATCCACAAGCTCGAGTACTTTCTCAACGCCCGCATCGTCGGTGGGCAGATCAGCGCCAAGTCGTGGGAGTTGCTCTTGGCAATGCTGGTGTTCGAGGCCGCATTCGGCCTGCCGGGGGTAGTGGCGGGGCCGATCTACTACGCGTATCTGAAAAGTGAGTTGAAGCAGGTGGGGATGGTTTGACCCGGTAGGGATGTTGCCTGATCTGACGCCATCGCGGACAAGTCCGCTCCCACAGGTTTCAGGTCAGGCACAAACCTGTGGGAGCGTGGCTTGCCCGCAATGCAGGCAACTCGGTTTTTGATCAGTCCATGCTGCCGTAACGCTTGCTGGCCTCAATCGCCAATCCGCTACCAATGCTGCCAAAGATATTCCCTTCGACGTGCCGGGCATTGGGCAGCATGTCCGAGACGCTGGTGCGCAACGCCGGGATCCCGCTCGAACCGCCGGTAAAGAACACCGTATCCACCTGGTCGACCCGCACGTTGGCATCGTTGAGCATCTGGGTCACGCTGTTGCGCACGCGCTCCAGCAGCGCTTCGATGGCTGACTCGAACAGCGCCCGGGTCAATTCCACGCTCAACCCCGGCTCGATGCGGTCCAGCGGAACATGACGGTGCTCGGCATGGGTCAGCTGGATCTTGGTTTCTTCCACTTCCATGGCCAGCCAGTGCCCGGCGCGCTGGTCGATCAACTTGAACAGGCGATCAATGCCACCGGTGTCCTCGATGTCATAGCGCATGCTGCCCAGGGCCAGGGTGGACTTTTGCGAGTACACCGAGTTGATGGTGTGCCAGGTCGCCAGGTTCATGTGGTGGCTGGTGGGCATGTAGGCGCCGCTCTTCATCCGGCTGCCATAGCCGAACAGCGGCATCAGCCCTTGCAGGCTCAGCTGCTTGTCAAAGTCGGTCCCGCCGATGTGCACGCCGCCGGTGGCGAGAATGTCATCGTGGCGGTTGTCGTTGTGGCGACGGTCGGGCGACAGGCGCACCAGCGAGAAGTCAGAGGTACCACCGCCGATGTCGACGATCAGCACCAGTTCTTCTTTCTCGATGGTCGACTCATAGTCGAACGCGGCGGCAATCGGCTCGTACTGGAACGATACATCCTTGAAGCCGATGGCCCGGGCCACGTCGACCAGGGTGTTCTCAGCTTCCTGGTCGGCCATTTCATCGTCATCGACAAAGAACACCGGACGGCCCAGCACCACTTCCTCGAATTCCCGGCCCGCGGCGGTTTCGGCACGCTTTTTCAACTGGCCGATAAACAGCCCGAGCAGGTCCTTGAACGGCATCGCCGTGCCGAGGACGCTGGTGTCGTGCTTGATCAGTTTGGAGCCCAGCAGGCTCTTGAGCGAGCGCATCAGCCGGCCTTCGTAGCCTTCCAGGTATTCGTGCAGGGCCAGGCGGCCGTACACCGGACGGCGTTCTTCCATATTGAAGAAGACCACCGACGGCAGGGTGATCTTGTCGTCCTCCAGCGCGATCAGCGTTTCCATGCCGGGCCGAATCCAGCCGACGGTGGAGTTGGACGTGCCAAAGTCGATACCACAGGCACGAGCTGGAGATGCGTTTTTCATGTCTTTCGAGTTCCGGTTAAAAAACGGCCGCGCAGTGTATGTCACTGCGGCACAGATTCGAAGGCCGACTATCCGCTAAATCGAAGCGAATAGCGCCTTGAAAGACTATCCTTTGCCCCAAACTTGTCTGCATCGAGCCTGGCGGCGCATGCTGCGGGTGGCAGAACGAATTGATAACGGATGGTGATCCTTAGATGGACTTCAAAGACTATTACAAGATTCTCGGTGTGGAGCCGACAGCGGACGATAAGGCCATCAAGGCGGCCTATCGCAAGCTGGCGCGCAAATACCACCCCGATGTCAGTAAGGAAAAGGACGCCGAGGCCAAATTCAAAGACGCCTCGGAGGCCTATGAAGCGCTGAAAAGCGCCGACAAGCGCGCCGAATATGATGACTTGCGCAAGTACGGCCAGCATGGCCAGCCATTCCAGGGCCCGCCAGGTTGGCAGGGGCGTGGGGGTGGCGGCTTTGGAGGTGGTCAGGACACGGGCGATTTTTCGGACTTCTTCAGTTCGATCTTCGGCAACCGTGGTCCCGGTTTTGGTGGTGCACAGCCGGGCCGCAGTGCCGGGCGTCGAGGGCAAGACGTGGAAATGGAATTACCGGTTTTTCTGGAAGAGACCCTTTCGAACGAATCGAAGAAGGTCAGTTTCCAGGTGCCGCAGTACAACGCTGCCGGCCAGCACGTCAGTAACACCAGCAAGAGCCTGAACGTGAAGATTCCGGCCGGCGTGACCGACGGCGAGCGCATCCGGCTCAAGGGCCAGGGCGCACCGGGTGTGGGTGGCGGCGCCAATGGCGACCTGTACCTGATCATTCGTTTTGCCCCGCACCCCAAGTACGACGTCGAGGGCGAAAACCTGATCATCACGTTGCCCCTGGCCCCGTGGGAGTTGGCGCTGGGCACCGAGGTCGCGGTGCCGACCCTCACCGGCAAGATCAACCTCAAGGTCCCGGCAGGCAGCCAGAACGGCCAGCGCATGCGCGCCAAGGGCCACGGCCTGCTGAACAAGGCCGGCGAACGCGGCTACCTGTTCATCCAGCTCAAGGCCGTGATGCCCAAAGCCGCCAGCGACGAGGTCAAGGCGCTGTGGCAGGAACTGGCAGACAAAGCTGCGTTCAACCCAAGAGAGAACTTCTGAGTCAACAGACGGAGTAGCCCATCATGAGCAACCCCCTGATCGTTCATCTGGACCTGGCCGAATTCTGCGAAGCGACCGACTTGTCGGACGTCTACGTGATCGAAATCGTCGAGCACGGCATCCTCGAACCTCAGGGCTCGGCGCCCAAGGATTGGCGATTCAACGACTTCGAACTGGCCCTGGCCAAACGCGCCGCCAAGCTGCGGCGAGATCTGGAGCTGGAATGGGAAGGGGTGGCCCTGGCGCTGGAGTTGCTGGAGGAGGTGCAGCAGCTTCGGGCGGAAAACCGGATGTTGAAGCAGCGGTTGGGGCGGCTGGTGGTGGAATAGGTAGCCGGCTTTGGTTCAGGGACGCTTGAGGGCATCCCGTGCTGGCGACTTCTGGCGAGCCGTCAAATGTTGCGCGGCAGCACTACCGTGAACAGCGTGCCGTCGGTTTCGCTGGAGCTCACTTCGATCGTACCGGCGTGGGCTTGCACCACTTCCTTGACGATAAAAAGCCCCAGGCCAAGGCTGGTGGACGGCTGGCCCAATTCTTCGTCGGCGCTGCGTACCAGTGGGTCGAAGATGGTGCCGATGGCCTCCTCGGAAATCGGTTTGCCGAAGTTATGCACCGTCAGGCGTATGGCGTCGGGTTCCCCGGTCAGGGTAATGGTGACATCCCGCTTGTTCAAACCGTGTTGCAAGGCGTTGCCAAGCAGATTCTGCAGCAGTTGATCAAGCCGTCCGCGATCCCAGTTACCCTGGGTGTTGCCCGAGATGACCAGTTTCGGGTCGCACTCAGGGTTGCCGGCGCAGGCTTCGCCTATGGCCGCGTGGGCGGCGTCGGCCAGGTCCATCGGCGCGGGTTCGATCGGCAGGCTCTTGCCCAGGCGGCTGCGTACCAGTTCGAGCAGATCGCTGACCATCACGGCCATGTGCCGGGCGCCACGCTTGATGTTGATGGCACAGGCCAGGGCATCACCCTCAAGCTTGGCCTTGCGCAGTAACAACTCAGTGGACATGCTCACCGCCTGCAAGGGGGCGCGCAGGTCATGGCCAAGTATCGCCAGGAAGATGTCCCTGGAGCGGTTAACCTGTTCGGCATAGGCGGCCGTGGACTCCGCCAGCGCTTCGTCGATGGCTTCGTTGAAGCGGATCATGTCCTGGAAGTAGGCAAGGTCCGGTGAGTCCAGGCTGTCGACCCACAGCCGGATCACGCAGGCGCGCAGGTGACGGAATTCGCTGGTCATCTGCACCAGATCAAAGCCCACCGTGTGCCGCAGCTCACCGTGGCTGGCTCCGGCCTCATCCAGGCTTGGGGTTTTCTCGGGTCCCTCACCTTTGGCCTTGGCCATTTGCTCGCTGGCACTTTGTGCGGTGGTCATGTCCCGCGCTGCGGCCAGCAGGATGACCCGGGCATGGTCGCGCAATGCGACGCTGTCCATGTACTCGGCAGCAGGAGTGATGGTGCTGGCGAACTGCTCCCATTCATCGACGATACGGTCTACGTGTTGCCTGATGAATTCGGGTAGGCGCATGGCCAGATTCCTGAGGGAGAAGTCTGGCGCATCTTAGCCCCTTTGGCGGGCACTAAAAACTACCATTACGCGGCGCGAGCCTCGATCAGGAAATGTTCTGCGGTAACTGCAGCGGGTGAAGATCCCCTGCACCGTTCAAACGGCCACCTGATCAGCCGTTGCGGCAGGCAGGAACCGGGCATGCCGGATTCCTGCCTGCTCACCGTGGGGTCAGAACAGGAAGTAGCGCTGCGCCATCGGCAGCACATCCGCCGGTTCACACCACAGCAACACACCGTCGGCCTTGACTTGATAGGTCTGCGGATCGACGTCGATGGTCGGCAGATAATCATTGTGGATCAGGTCGGTTTTCTGCACCTCACGACAGCCTTTGACCACGGCGATTTTCTTCTTCAAGCCAAGCGCCTCGGGTAGGCCGGCATCGTGCGCTGCCTGGCTGATAAAAGTCAGGCTGGTGGCGTGCAGCGAGCCGCCGTAGCTGGCGAACATCGGGCGGTAGTGCACCGGTTGCGGTGTGGGTATCGATGCATTGGCGTCGCCCATCAGGCTGGCCGCGATCGCACCGCCTTTGAGGATCAGCGTCGGCTTGACCCCGAAAAACGCTGGCCGCCAGAGCACCAGGTCGGCCCATTTACCCACTTCGATCGAGCCCACTTCATGGCTGACGCCGTGAGTGATCGCCGGGTTGATGGTGTACTTGGCGATGTAGCGCTTCGCGCGGAAGTTATCGTTGCCGGGACCATCCCCGGGCAGTGCGCCGCGTTGCTTTTTCATTTTGTCGGCGGTCTGCCAGGTTCGGGTGATCACTTCCCCGACGCGCCCCATGGCCTGGCTGTCGGAGCTGATCATCGAGAACGCGCCGAGGTCGTGGAGGATGTCTTCGGCGGCAATGGTTTCGCGGCGGATGCGGCTTTCAGCGAAGGCCACGTCTTCGGCGATGCTCGGGTCCAGGTGGTGGCAGACCATCAGCATGTCCAGGTGTTCGTCGATGGTATTGCGGGTGAACGGCCGGGTCGGGTTGGTCGAGCTCGGCAACACGTTGGCAAAGCCGCAGGCCTTGATGATGTCGGGTGCGTGACCGCCACCGGCGCCTTCGGTGTGATAGGTGTGGATGGTGCGCCCCTTGAACGCGGCGAGTGTGGTTTCGACGAAGCCCGATTCATTGAGCGTGTCGGTATGGATCGCCACCTGCACGTCGTACTGGTCGGCGACGTTGAGGCAGTTGTCGATGCTCGCCGGCGTGGTGCCCCAGTCTTCATGCAGCTTGAGGCCGATGGCGCCGGCCTTGACCTGTTCGATCAGCGGCTCCGGCAGGCTGGCGTTGCCTTTGCCGGTGAGGCCGATGTTCATCGGGAACGCGTCCGCCGCCTGAAGCATCCGTGCCAGGTGCCACGGCCCGGAGGTGCAGGTGGTGGCGTTGGTGCCGGTGGCCGGGCCTGTGCCACCGCCGATCATGGTGGTAACGCCACTCATCAACGCCTCTTCGATCTGCTGCGGGCAGATGAAGTGGATGTGGGTGTCGATGCCGCCAGCGGTGAGGATCATGCCTTCGCCGGCGATGATTTCGGTGCTGGCGCCGATGGCGATGGTCACGTCGGGTTGCACGTCCGGGTTGCCCGCTTTGCCGATGCCGGCGATGCGTCCATCCTTGAGGCCGACATCGGCTTTGACGATGCCCCAATGGTCGATGATCAGTGCATTGGTAATCACGGTGTCGGCGACTTCAGCGGCCAAGAGCTGGCTCTGGCCCTGGCCGTCGCGGATGACTTTGCCGCCGCCGAACTTCACTTCTTCGCCGTAGGTGGTGAAGTCTTTTTCCACTTCGATCCACAGCTCGGTGTCCGCCAGGCGGACCTTGTCACCGACGGTGGGGCCGAACATGTCGGCGTAGGCTTGTTTGGAAATTTTCATGCGCATGCCTTGGGGTTCAATTGTGTTTTAGGCTCACCTGTGGGAGCAAGGCTTGCCCGCGATGGGGCCACTGCAAGCACCGCATTGCTCAAAGGTCACCCATGATCCGCCCGGCAAACCCGAACACCCGGCGATTTCCCGCCAGGTCGACCAGCTCGACCTCCCGACTCTGCCCCGGTTCGAAACGCACGGCAGTGCCGGCAGGGATGTTCAGGCGCATGCCGCGACTGGCCGCACGGTCGAAGGTGAGCGCGTCGTTGGTTTCAAAAAAGTGGTAGTGCGAGCCAACCTGAATCGGCCGGTCGCCGCTGTTGGCCACCTTCAGGCTGATCGTGCGGCGGCCTGCGTTGAGTTCGATGTCGCCGGGCTCGATCTGGTATTCACCGGGAATCATCAATGAGCTCCTTGCAGAATCTTGTAGTAAAGAGCGGTCGGCTTGTACTGGCCGCTCGGGTCGCAGGCGTAGTCGGGGATCTGGCCGGCACGGGTGTAGCCCAGTGCCTTGTAGAAGTCTTCGGCCGGTGAGCCGGCCTCGGTATCGAGGTACAACATGCCGCGCTTGTGCTGCAGCGCGGCGGTTTCCAGGGCGGTCATCAACTGTTGCCCCAGGCCACGACGTCGTGCGTGCTCGCGCACCAGCAGTTTTTGCACTTCGGCACGGTTCAGGCCATTGGCTTTCTGGCACAGGGTCAGCTGTACGCTGGCTTGCACCTGTTCGTCCTTGACCACCACCCAGAGCAGTACATTGCCCTTGTTCAGGTTGTCCTGGACTTCGTCGAAATAGGCGCGGGCCTGCACCGCGTCCAGGTTCGCCATGAATCCGACACTGGCGCCATAACCCACTGCATCGAGCAGCAGATCGATCAGTCCCTGGCGATAGTGCGCGAAGCTTTCAACATTGACGCGGCGCAGTTGGGCGGCGTTCATCGGGCGTTACTCCTTGCTGGCGATCGGCGGTTGCGCGCCAGGATTGAGCGTCAGTTGCATGAAGGTCAGGTCCAGCCAGCGGCCGAACTTGGTGCCGACCTGGGGCATCTGGCCGGTGGTGATAAAACCGGCGCGCTCATGCAGACGAATGGAAGCGGCGTTACCACTTTCGATGGCGGCCACCATGATGTGCTTGTCACAGCCTTTGGCGCGCTCGATCAGCACGGTCATCAGCTGCGGGCCGAGGCCGTTGCCACGCTGGTCGCTGCGCACATACACCGAGTGTTCCACCGTGTGGCGGAAGCCGTCGAACGGCCGCCAGTCACCGAATGAAGCGTAGCCCAGTACAGTGTTGTCGCCGTCGACGATGACCAGAATCGGATAACCCTGTGATTGCCGGGCGCTGAACCAGGCCTGGCGGTTTCCCAGGTCGACCGCCTGCTCGTTCCAGATGGCCGTGGTGTTCAGTACGGCATCGTTGTAGATGTCGCGGATCGCAGGCAGGTCGGCGTGGACGGCATCGCGGATGTGGAAGTTCATGACGCGTCCTCAGGCGATGGGTTGGTGAACGGTCACCAGTTTGGTGCCGTCGGGAAACGTAGCCTCCACCTGGATTTCCGGGATCATTTCCGGGATGCCTTCCATCACTTGTTCGCGACTGAGCAGGGTGGTGCCGAAATGCATGAGCTGCGCCACGGTCTGACCGTCACGCGCGCCTTCGAGCAGCGCGGCGGAGATGTAGGCCATGGCTTCCGGGTAATTGAGTTTCACGCCACGTGCCAAACGTCGCTCGGCCACCAGGCCGGCGGTGAAGATCAGCAGCTTGTCTTTTTCGCGTGGGGTCAGGTCCATTGTTGGAATCCATCTTGGGCAGTAAAAAATTCGGATCTGTTCACAGGTAACCTTGTGGAAGCTGGCTTGCCAGCGATGGCGTCGGCACATTCACCCGATCAGGCGCCTGACCGGCCGCCATCGCCGGCAAGCCGGCACCTCCAGGTTATGTGTTCAGGTGCTCCATATTCTCGGTGACAGCGCTTCGCGGCCGAGCATCGCCGGCCTGAGCAGTCGCCATAAATCAATCATCCAGCTGCGGGCCAACAGGGCTTCGCTGGCCAGGCATCGGGCGACCAGAAGTCCCGGCAACTGGGTTAAATCCCCGCGGACGTCGTTGGGTAGAGACCGGCATTTTTCCAGCAGGTCATTGTCGATCTCACCCGTTACCAGCAGCGTCGCAAACACCGGTCGCCCGTCCAGCCCGACAGGCGAGTCAAGCAAGCCGTCATCCCCGACAATGCGCTGGCGTTCGTGCCAGAGCAACTGGCCGTCGCGACGGATGTCGAGTTGCGCCTGGAAATGCCCCCGGTCAAAGCGCTCGCCGCTGGCCGGCCGTCCCAGTGCCACGACGTCCCAGTAGAACAGCCGCGCATCGCCTTCCAGGTCGATGGACGTGCTGAGCTCTGCCTGCGCGGCGCTGAAAATGATGGTCTCCTGGGGCACCCACTCCAGTGTCGCGCCTGCGCTGACTTTCAATTCGAGTTGCTGATAGGCGGGCCCTGCGGCGCGGTACCATTTGGCCGCACCGGGGCTGGTGATTTGCGCCCAGGCATCGCGACCCACGCTGGCGCTGATATCCAGTCTATCCCCGCCGGCAATACCTCCGGGCGGGTGCACGATGATGTGCTGGCACACTTCGGGGCCTTCGGCATACAGGTGTTTTTGCACCCGCAACGGGCCCATGTGGCGGCGCAGTACCGGGCGCGTGCTGTCGCCGAATCTGGCATAGCCCAATTCCAGCTCGGCGTGCCAGCTCGGGGTAAACAGGGCAGGGGAAACAGGTAAGTTCATAAGTACCAATGATCGTCTGGACGCTGCAGGTTAGATGGTTACCAGGCCGCGCACACCTTCGGCTTCCATGTTTTCGCCGCGCCCCTGCTGCACGATCTCGCCGCGGGACATCACCAGGTACTGATCGGCGAGTTCGGCAGCAAAATCGTAGAACTGCTCGACCAGCAAAATCGCCATGTCCCCGCGGGCGGCAAGCTTCTTGATGACCGCGCCGATTTCCTTGATCACCGAAGGCTGGATACCTTCAGTGGGCTCATCGAGGATCAGCAAGCGTGGGCGACTGGCCAATGCGCGACCGATGGCCAGCTGTTGCTGCTGGCCGCCGGACAAATCGCCACCGCGCCGCTGCTTCATTTGCAGCAACACCGGGAACAGTTCGTAAATGAACGCCGGGACTTCCTTCGCTTCGCTGCCGGGAAAGCGTGACAGACCCATCAGCAGATTTTCTTCGACGGTCAGTCGGCCGAAAATTTCCCGACCCTGGGGAACGTAGGCGATTCCAGCGTGCACCCGCTGGTGGGGTTTGAACGTAGTGATCGGTTTACCTTCCCAGTTGACCGCGCCGTCCTTGGCCGGCAGCAGGCCCATCAGGCATTTGAGCAAGGTGGTCTTGCCCACGCCGTTGCGCCCGAGCAGGCAGGTGACCTCGCCGATTTTCACGTCAAACGTCAGGCCGCGCAGGATGTGGCTACCACCGTAGTACTGGTGCAGCTTGTCGACTTGCAGCATTCCAAATTCTCCTCAAAACCCTTGTAGGAGCGAGCTTGCTCGCGATGATCCCGAGATCGAAGCGTTCATTCAGGCAGCCCGCGTAATCGTTGATCTCCATCGCGAGCGAGCTCGCTCCTACGAAGTGCATCAGCGTCCGAGATAAACCTCGATTACCCGCTCGTTTTCCTGCACCTGCGCAAGCGACCCTTCGGCCAGCACGCTACCCTGGTGCAGCACCGTGACGTGGTCGGCAATCGAGCCGACAAAACCCATGTCGTGCTCGACCACCATCAGCGAATGCTTGCCGGCCAGACGCTTGAACAGCTCAGCGGTGAATTCGGTCTCGGCATCGGTCATGCCCGCCACCGGTTCGTCGAGCAGCAGCAGTTGCGGGTCCTGCATCAGCAACATGCCGATTTCCAGGAACTGCTTCTGACCATGGGACAGCAGGCCCGCCGGACGATTGACCGAACTGGTCAGGCGAATGGTGTCCAGCACCTCGCTGATGCGATCCTTCTGTTCACCGCTCAGGCGAGCCCGCAGGCTGGCCCACACCGACTTGTCGGTTTTCTGCGCCAGTTCAAGGTTTTCAAAGACGCTCAACGCCTCGAACACTGTCGGTTTCTGAAACTTGCGACCGATGCCCGCCTGGGCGATCTGCACTTCGCTCATCTGCGTCAGGTCAAGGGTTTCACCGAACCACGCCTTGCCATGGCTGGGGCGGGTCTTGCCGGTGATCACGTCCATCAAGGTGGTCTTGCCTGCACCGTTGGGGCCGATGATGCAGCGCAACTCACCGACGCCGATGTACAGGTTCAGGTTGTTCAGCGCCCGGAAGCCATCGAAGCTGACGCTGATGTCTTCCAGGGTCAGGATGGTGCCGTGACGGGTGTTCAGGCCGGGCGTCACGCGCTGTCCGAGGCCGATAGCGTCCCGGCTGCTGCCAGCGTCCTTGTTCGGTTCCGGTGGGAAGAAAGCGGGTTCGAGCATGAATTGTGCCGTCGGTGTGATTCTCATTGTTCGCCCCTTTTCTTCAGCAAGCCGATCACACCCTTGGGCAGGTACAGCGTCACGACGATGAACAGTGCGCCGAGGAAAAACAGCCAGTACTCGGGGAAGGCCACGGTGAACCAGCTCTTCATGCCATTCACCACGCCGGCGCCCAGCAGCGGCCCGATCAGCGTGCCGCGCCCACCCAGCGCTACCCAGACAGCGGCTTCGATGGAGTTGGTCGGCGACATTTCACTCGGGTTGATGATGCCGACTTGCGGTACATAAAGCGCACCGGCCAGGCCGCACAGCACTGCACTCAATACCCACACAAACAGCTTGAAGCCGCGTGGGTCGTAGCCGCAGAACATCAGGCGGTTTTCTGCGTCGCGCAGCGCGGTCAGCACCCGGCCAAATTTGCTTTGCGCCAGGCGCCAGCCGATGTACAGGCTGGCCACCAGTAACAGCACCGTGGCAATAAACAGCACTGCGCGGGTACTGGGTTCGGTGATGCCAAAGCCGAGAATGGTGCGAAAGTTGGTGAAGCCGTTGTTGCCTCCGAACCCGGTTTCATTGCGGAAGAACAGCAGCATCCCGGCGAACGTCAGCGCTTGGGTCATGATCGAGAAATACACGCCCTTGATGCGCGAGCGAAAGGCGAAGAAGCCGAACACCAGCGCGAGCAGTCCCGGCGCCAGCACCACCAGGCACATGGCCCAGAGAAAACTGCTGGTGCCGGCCCAGTACCATGGCAACTCGGTCCACGACAGGAACGTCATGAAGGCCGGCAAACTATCGCCCGAGGCCTGGCGCATCAGGTACATGCCCATCGCATAACCGCCGAGGGCGAAGAACAGGCCGTGGCCCAGGGACAACAGACCGGCGTAACCCCAGACCAGATCCAGGGCCAGGGCCACGATGGCGTAGCACAGGATCTTGCCCACCAGGGTCAGGGTGTAGGCGGAGACGTGGAATGTGCTGTCCGGTGGCAACAGCGAAAGCAAAGGCAGTGCCAGCAGCAGCACGAGAATCACCGCACCGACGGCGATCGTGACCTTGGGGCCGGCCTTTTGTGTAGCCGTGAGCATCAGGGGCTGGTTCATCAGTCGATCACCCGTCCTTTCAGTGCAAAGAGGCCTTGCGGACGTTTCTGGATAAACAGAATGATCAGCGCGAGGATCAGGATCTTGCCGAGTACGGCTCCGATTTGGGGTTCGAGAATCTTGTTGGCAATGCCCAGGCCGAATGCGGCAAAGACGCTCCCGGCCAGTTGACCTACGCCGCCGAGCACCACCACCAGGAACGAGTCGATGATGTAGCTCTGGCCAAGGTCAGGGCCGACGTTGCCGATCTGGCTCAGGGCCACGCCGCCGAGCCCGGCGATACCGGAGCCGAGCCCGAACGCGAGCATGTCGACGCGACCGGTCGGCACTCCGCAGCAGGCGGCCATGTTGCGATTTTGCGTGACGGCGCGCACGTTCAACCCCAGGCGCGTCTTGTTCAGCAGCAGCCAGGTCAGCACGACCACGAACAGCGCAAACGCGATGATGACGATGCGGTTGTAGGGCAGCACCAGGTTTGGCAGCACCTGAATGCCGCCTGACAACCAGGCCGGGTTGGCCACCTCGACGTTCTGTGCGCCAAACACCAGCCGCACCAACTGGATCAGCATCAGGCTGATGCCCCAGGTGGCGAGCAGGGTTTCCAGTGGGCGCCCATAGAGGTGGCGAATCACTGTGCGCTCCAGTGCCATGCCGATTGCGGCGGTGACAAAAAACGCCACCGGCAGGGCAATCAGCGGGTAGAACTCGATGGCTTGCGGGGCGTAGCGCTGGAACATCAGCTGCACCACATAGGTCGAGTACGCGCCGAGCATCAGCATCTCGCCGTGGGCCATGTTGATCACCCCGAGCAGGCCGAAGGTAATCGCCAGGCCGAGGGCGGCAAGCAGCAGAATCGAGCCCAGGGACATGCCGCTGAACGCCTGGCCGAGGACCTCGCCGATCAGCAGTTTGCGTTTCACTTGGGCCAGGCTGGTTTCGGCGGCGGTACGCACCCCGGCGTCGGCCTCGACGCCCGGTTCCAGCAGGCTTTCAAGGCGGGTGCGGGCCAGCGGGTCGCCGGTTTCCCCGAGCAGGCGCACGGCCGCCAGGCGCACGGCTGGGTCGGTGTCGACCAGCTGCAGATTGGCCAGGGCCAGGCTCAGGGCCGCGTGGACGCTTTCGTCCGGTTCTGCGGCCAGTTGCTGGTCGAGGAATTTCAGTTGCGCCGGTTTGGCGCTTTTCTGCAATTGTTGTGCGGCCGCCAGACGCAGCCTGCCATCGGCGGCGAGCAGTTGGTGACTGGCCAGTGCGGTGTCGATCAGACCCCGCAGGCGGTTGTTCAGGCGCAGGGTTTTCGGCTGGCCGTCGACGGTCAACTGCCCTTGTTGCAAGGCGTTGATCAGCTCGACACGGGCCGGGTCGGGCTGCGCGGCCCAGGCTTCCAGAAGCTTGGCTTGTTGAACCGGATTGGCGGCGACGAAGTCTTCGGCGTCGCCGGCAAAAGTGGCCATCGGCAGCAACAGCGCGATGGCCAGGATCAAGCGATAAAGGGCGGTGGGCATAGAGAGTCGCCTTGCGCGGACATTGTGGGAGCGAGCCTGCTCGCAAATGCGGTGTGTCAGCCACATAGATGTTGAATGTGCCGCCGCCTTCGCGAGCAAGCTCGCTCCCACAGGGATTTGTGTCGGGCCCGAGTGCGGGCCCCGACGTCCAATGGCTTAGTTGCTCTTCACCGCATAGTCCGGCTTCTTGTCGTTACCCGAAATGAACGGGCTCCACGGCTGGGCACGGATCGGGCCTTCGGTCTGCCAGACCACGTTGAACTGACCGTCCGCCTGAATTTCGCCGATCATCACCGGCTTGTGCAGGTGGTGGTTGGTTTTGTCCATGGTCAGCGTGTAGCCGGACGGCGCGGCAAAGGTCTGGCCTGCCAGGGCTTCGCGGACCTTGTCGACGTCGGTGGACTTGGCTTTTTCAGCTGCCTGGGCCCACATGTGGATGCCCACGTAGGTGGCTTCCATAGGATCGTTGGTGACCGCTTTGTCGGCACCCGGCAGGTTGTGTTTCTTCGCATAGGCTTTCCAGTCGGCAACGAATTTCTTGTTCGCCGGGTTCTCCACCGACTCGAAGTAGTTCCAGGCCGCGAGGTTGCCCACCAGCGGTTTGGTGTCGATGCCGCGCAGTTCCTCTTCGCCGACCGAGAACGCTACGACCGGAACGTCGGTAGCCTTCAGGCCCTGGTTGGCCAGCTCTTTGTAAAACGGCACGTTGGAGTCGCCGTTGACGGTGGAGATCACCGCCGTCTTGCCGCCTGCCGAGAATTTCTTGATGTTGGCAACGATGGTTTGGTAGTCGCTGTGGCCGAACGGGGTGTAGACCTCTTCGATGTCCTTGTCCGCCACGCCTTTGGAATGCAGGAACGATCGCAGGATCTTGTTGGTGGTGCGCGGGTAGACGTAGTCGGTGCCCAGCAGGAAGTAGCGCTTGGCACTGCCGCCTTCCTCGCTCATCAGGTATTCCACCGCTGGGATCGCCTGCTGGTTCGGCGCTGCGCCGGTGTAGAACACGTTCGGCGACATTTCTTCGCCTTCGTATTGTACCGGGTAGAACAGCAGGCCATTGAGCTCCTCGAATACCGGCAACACTGATTTGCGCGACACCGAAGTCCAGCAACCGAAGACCACGGCGACCTTGTCCTGAGTCAGCAACTGGCGGCCCTTCTCGGCGAACAGCGGCCAGTTCGACGCAGGGTCGACCACTACGGGTTCGAGCATCTTGCCGTTCACGCCGCCCTTGGCGTTGATCTCGTCGATGGTCATCAACGCCATGTCTTTGAGCGAAGTTTCGGAGATTGCCATGGTGCCGGACAACGAGTGCAGAATCCCGACCTTGATGGTCTCGGCGGCCTGGATAGTCCAGGTCATGCCCATTGCGGCGATGCTTGCCGTGAGTGTGAAAGCCTTGATCAAGCTACGACGCTTCATTGTGCAATCTCCATGAACGTTAGATATTTTTCTTGGTTGGCAGATGCGGGCTACTGAAGAGTCTTTAGCAAGGGCTGTGCCTGGTCGGCATAAGGCAGGAAAGTGTCGGTTTAGACAGGGTGCGCGCCTGGGCGGCGCACCAGGAAGGGTCGAGGTCGGGGCGTTGGTGCGCCGGGGTGCGCCACAACAGGGCAGGAGCGCCGCCCCTGGCTGTAGGAGCGAGCGCGCCCGCGATGGACGTCAACGATAACGCTGGTTTCTGTCTGACCGCAGCGTCACGACGTTGATCGCAAGCGAGCCCGCTCCTGCAGAGGAAGCCGGATTCAGGAAGTAGAAGCCGATTCAGGCTGCCGGTTGAATCGCGAAAACAGCACACGGTCCAAAAC
Source organism: Pseudomonas sp. TMW22090 (assembly GCF_022496665.1). Taxonomy (NCBI): domain Bacteria; kingdom Pseudomonadati; phylum Pseudomonadota; class Gammaproteobacteria; order Pseudomonadales; family Pseudomonadaceae; genus Pseudomonas; species Pseudomonas sp. TMW22090. The sequence goes on along the minus strand of NZ_SCFH01000012.1, from coordinate 91,398 downwards.
CCAGACCACGACCAACGAGGCCCCCACCAAGGGAAATGCCACCGCCAGTGCGAGCATGATGACCATCGCGGTTTTCCATTTCGGCAGGTCGTGGCGCAGCGGTGGCACGCCGAGCTTGCCTTGCGGGCGACGTTTCCACCAAATCACCACGCCACTGACCGCGCTCAGCAGAATCATCAGGCAGATCAGCAGCACGATAATCTGATTGATGACCCCGAACATCTTGCCTTCATGCAACATCACGCCGACTTCCGTGGCGCGGGCGACACTGCCGTAGTCTTCCCAGCGCACATCGGCGAGCACCTTGCCGGTGTATTGATCGACATGCAGGGTGGCATCGTTGCGCGGGTCGTCGGCGAACACGGCGATCGTGAACACGCCGGTATCGGTGGTGGGCAGGGTGATGCTGTAGCCGGGCTCGACCTTGCGTTGTTCGGCGACGTTTTGCACGTCTTGCAGGCTGATGATCGGTGCGGCCGGGCCGGCAGGTTTATCGCCGTGGTTCATGTGTTCGGCATGATCGCCGGACATCGGCATCGGCGTGTTTTCCATGGCCCATGGGACAGTCTGGCGAGTGGCGGTATTGAGACTGCGCGCCTCGACATCGGACTTGGGCATGTCATTCCACATCGCGTCCGGAAAGACGTTCCAGACCCCCGCGTATTGCTTGCCCCAGAACCCGGTCCAAGTCATGCCGCTGAGCAACATCACCAGCAGAAAGGTCGCGCCCCAGAAACCGGTGACCGCGTGCAGGTCGCGCCACAGCACTCGGCCGCGGCTGCTCAGGCGTGGCCAGAGGATGCCGGCTGCCTGGCCCCGCGGCCACCAGAGGAAGACGCCGGACACCACCAACACGATGCCCCAACCGGCGGCCAGTTCGACCAGGCGATCACCCACCGTGCCGATCATCAGCTCGCCGTGAATCGCCCGGGCCACGGCTTGCAGGTTCATCTTGGCGTCTTGCTCGCCGAGGATGTCGCCGTGATAAGGATCGATGAAGACGTTCAGTTCCTGGTCGGCCTGGGTTACCACAAACTGGGCACTGCGTTCGGCATTGACCGGTGGCAGGTACTGCGTGACCTGACCTTGTGGATAGGCAGTTTTCACCCGTTTGAGCAGGTCGTCGGCCGGCAGGCTGTGATGGCCGGCCGGGACATTCAGCAGGCTGCCGTACATCAACGGATCAAGCTGTGGCTTGAACAGGTAGATGACCCCGGTCAGGGCCAGCATGACCATAAATGGCGCGACGAACAGACCGGCGTAGAAATGCCAGCGCCAGGCCAGGTTGTAGAAATTCACTTTGGGCTGTTTCATGGTGGGTGCTCCGCTTGGCGAATCGATTGTCCCGTAAAAGATCGCAGCCTCGTTTCACTCGACAGCTCCTACGCCGCTCCTACAGGGTGCATGCGATGCAGGAGCTGGCGTAGCCTGCGATCTTTTGACTTTTCTTGTTAGAAACTCATATCAATCTTGGTCCAGAGCGTTCGCCCCGGTTCCTTGATGGCTTGCGGGTCGTTGGCCGGGTAACCGAAGCCCGCGTTGCCGGCCAGGTTCAGGTGCTCGGCGTAAGCCTTGCCGAACAGGTTGTCCACGCCTGTGCTGACCTTCCAGTGCTGGTTGATCCGGTAGGCGCCATTGAGCGAGAACACCCCGAAACCTGCGGTCTTGTCGAAGTCCTTGCCGACCACGTTGCCCTTGTTGCGGTCGATACGGTCTTGCGCGGCGACCACTCTCCACAGTGCCCCGGCGCTCCAGTTGTCTTCGCTATAAGTCAGGCCGAAACGGGCATCGAGCGGCGGCATTTGCGGCAGTGCGTTGCCGTCGCTGCTGTTCTTGCCCCAGGCATAAGCCAGGGTCGCGTCAGCCTTCCAGTTGTCGGTCAGCTTGTAGGCGGCACCGAGTTCGCCGCCCATGATTCGCGCGTCGATGTTCTGCGCCCGCGAGGTCATTCCCATCATCCCCGGGGTGTAATCGAACAGGATGTAGTCGCGCACCTGGCCGATGTAACCCGAGGCCCAGGCTTCGAGTTCAGCGCTCTTGTACTGCAGGCCGAAATCGAGCTGGGTGGTTTTTTCCGGCTTGATCGAATCAAAGGCGTTGAGCGACCCGCTTGGGCCTGAGTTGGGCGAAAACAGCTCCCAGTAATCCGGGAAGCGCTGGGTGTGGCCCAGGCCTGCATAGAGAGTGGTCGGGCTGTCTGCCAGGTCATGCTCGTAGCGGATGAAGCCGCTGGGCAGGGTGTCGGCGCGGGTGTCGTTGGCGGTCGGGTTGGGGCGGGTCATCATCCCCGAGCCGGTGGTCTGGCGAAAATCCCTGGCCGAGGCGCGATCCAGGCGGGCGCCGCTGATGAGCCGGTCACTGTCCGTGGCGAACCAGGTCAGCTCGCTGAAGACACCGTAGTTATGGAAGTCGGCGTCCTTGGTGAACGGCACGTCCTTGTAGGTATCGATGCCCATGCCGCTGCGCTGGCGGTGTTCATTGGTCTGCGCATCGAGGCCGCTGATCAATTGCACGTCGGCCCAGCGCCAGGTGCCTTTGATACGCGCGCCGAGGGTGCGGCGGTCGACGTTCGAGGCCATGGGGCCGGCCATCATCCCGGTGCCGGAAGGCGTGCGCAGCGTGTAGTTGTCCATCACGTGGTCGGCGTAGTTGTAGTAGATCTGTGCCTCGACCTTGTCCAGCACCTCGCCGATGTTCGATTTTTCGAAGCGCAGGCCCAGGCTTTCGCGCTTGAACTGGGAACCGTCCATGCCGCGTCCGGCGTACCGCGCTTCACCGTCACCCTTGCCGGCGGTCAGCTCCAGCAAGGTGTCGGCATCCGGCGTCCAGCCCACGGCGACGTCGCCGTTCCACTTGTCGTAGCGCGAGGGCACGGTGTCATTGTTGCCGTCACGGTAGTCGTCGGAGTGGGCCGTGTTGCCGATCACTCGCACATAGCCCAACGGTCCTCCGGCAGCAGCGTCCACCACTTTGTCGAAACGACCGTTGGAACCGGCCAGCAGGCTGGCATTTACCCGGGTACCAAGTTCGCCGAAGTTTTCCGGTTCGCGGTCAAAGAGGATGGTCCCGGCGGATGCGCCGGGGCCCCAGAGCACGGTTTGCGGGCCCTTGATGACTGTGAGCTTGTCGTAGGTTTCCGGCGAAATGTAGGAGGTGGGTGCGTCCATTCGGCCAGGGCAGGCGCCGAGCATCATGCCGCCATTGGTGAGGATATTCAGGCGTGAACCGAACATGCCGCGCAGCACCGGGTCGCCGTTGGTGCCACCGTTGCGCACCAGGGCGAAGCCGGGGATGGTCTTGAGATAGTCACCGCCATCACTGGCCGGCACCGGTTGGCGCGGATCCTTGGGGTTGGTGACGATGGTCAGCGGTGAACTTTGGGCAATGGCGGTGATGACCGTGGGGCTCAATTCTTCATTGTGCCCGGCGTGTTCATCGGCTTGCGCCAGGGGCACGAGCAAAGCGCCGCAAAGGATCGCGGTGGCGTGTCTGAACCGGACGTTGGTCGGGTTCAGGGCGAAAGAAACCTGGGCGGCGCTCAGGCGTGTGTCTGCAGAAAACATGGACATGAAAATTTCCGTCGAACAGTCGTAAACGACACGGCTGGCAGCCAAAGCTCGAATCAACTGTGGGAGCAGGCGTGCTCGCGAAGAGGAATGTCAGCCACATGGATGTCATCTGGCACAACGCTTTCGCGAGCCGCCCCGCTCCCACAGGCGCCTTTGCTGTCCTATAGCCGTGTGGGTTTGGGCAGGTGTTTACGCGACGGAAGGGGGCGCGCGGGTGCGGGCGCCGGGGAAGAAGGTTGGCCGGGCATGGCCCAGGCGTGTGGCGGGTGTGGTGAAAGTGCTGGTCTTGGGGGTGTCAAAGGCCGCGAAAGAGTGGCCGCCCGTCAGTGCCGGGCAATTGAACAACAGGCTGCAGTAGCCGCATCGTTCCCACAGCGCGTGATGATCGGTTTTCGGCGGGCAATGCTCAGCGTCGACCTGCGCGCCATGTTCGGCGTGCTCCATCGTCGACATGTCCATGCTCATGCTCGTGGACATGTCCATGGACATCGGCGCGCGCTGATCCATCGGCATCGACTGGGAAATCAGCGGGCCGATAAAGATCATCAACATGGCGAACAGGCTGACCCAGCTGCCGCGAGTCAGGCGCAATGGCTGACGGCGGGTAGCTGGGGACCTGGCGCTAAGCGGGCGCATGGGCGTGCGGGCTCGGTCGTTTATTGGGCGTGGGCGTGCATTGGCGCGCCATCCGGCGCCTGCTTCTGCACTGTGACGTCGACCGTCACTTCACCGGACTTTTCAAAGTGCATCGTCAGCGGGAACTTCTGGCCGTCTCTCAACAGAGCGCGGTCTTTGAGGTCCAGCAGCATGACGTGATAGGCCATGGGGGCGAAGGTGACGACTCCCCCGGCCGGGATTGCCACGCTGGGGACCTGCTGCATTTTCATCAGGTCGCCTTGCTGCACGTGCTCATGCAATTGGGCGCTGCCGGCGATCGGCGAGTCGACGCTGACCAACCTGTCTGCGCTGTCGCCTTTGTTGGTGATCACGAAATACGCGGCCACGGTCGGTGCATTGGGTGGCAGCTCCATGGACCAGGGGTGGGCAACTTCAAGTTGCCCGGCCTTGTAATCGTGGGCATTGGCAAGGCAGGCAGGCAACAGCAAGGCGGCCAGGACGATGAGTTTGTTCAACATGGCGGTTCTCCGGAACGATTCAAAACGCAGGTCAATTGCGAGAAGGAATCACACCAGAGGGGACGCGCGGGGGTTCAAGGCAGGCCATTGCTGGCGAGGTGTGGGCGTATCCAGGATGCCGACTGCCAGGCTGTGATTGGCCTGGTACTGTGCGAAATACAGCTGCGGCTCATGCCCGGGCAATGCCACCAAGGGCGCAGACCCGGAGCAGCACCAGCAATGCTGCATGTTGGAATGATCGTCGCCTGAGGGGGCTTTCTGGTCGACGTCACCCAGGGAAATCGCCACCATCTTCGTGCCGCTGGAAGAGCAGAAACTGCCCCACAACAACTGATCGGCCGGCGATTTAGCCGACTGCGCCAGCGCCCCGCTCATCGGCATGGCGAGCATGTTGAACAGCACTGCAAAGCAGGCGATCCAGGCAATTGCGAGCCGTTGTCGGGACATGGGGAAATCCGGTGGATGGGCGATCAGGCGCGGCTATTTAGCCTGATCAGGGCCGATAAGTAAAAAGCCCGCCTGCGGTCTGGTGTCGCAGCAGTCAGGGCGCAGTGGCATGCAAGCGCAGGCCCAAGGCTTTCATAACCTTCATGATAGTCGCGAATTGCAGATTGCCAGCGTTGCTCAATGCCGAACTATAAGATTTGCGCGAGCGGCTGGATATACGGCTTTTTCCGAAAACCTGGTCGGCAAAATCACGAGTTTCGAAAGAGTGCAGGAGACATCCTAGGTTGACAGGGCCGCCAAGACCTGCATCACCGACTCAAACTCCCTGTCCACCACCGGCAACACCGGTCTTTTCAACACCAGCACCGGCACCCCACGCTCCCGCGCCACTTCCAGCTTCGGCTCGGTGGCGGTGCTGCCGCTGTTCTTGCTGATCAGCACGTCGATCTGCCGGCGCTCGAACAGTTGGCGTTCGTCGTCGATCAGGAAGGGCCCGCGGGCGCCGATCACTTCGCAGCGTTCGTTGCCGGGGTAGACGTCCAGTGCACGCAGCGTCCAGAACTGTTCGGGCGGGATTTCGTGCAGGTGTTGCAAAGGCTCGCGGCCGAGGGTGAACAGCGGGCGTCTGAAGGGTTGCAGGGCGCTGATCAGGTCTGCCCAGTCGTTCACTTCTCGCCAGTCATCACCGGCCTGGGCCTGCCAGACCGGGCGCCTGAGGGCCCAGCAGGGTATGCCGCTGATACGCGCAGCAGTGGCGGCGTTCTGGCTGATTTGGGCAGCGTAGGGGTGGGTGGCGTCCAGCAGCAGGTCGATGCCTTGATCGCCGATGAACTGCGCCAGGCCATCCGCACCGCCATAGCCACCGACGCGCACCTGGCAGGACAGATCCGTGGGCACGCGGCCTACGCCGGCCAGACTGTAAATGTGTTGCGGTGCCAGGGTTCGAGCAATGGCCAATGCTTCAGTGACGCCGCCCAGCAACAGGATGCGTTTCATTGGAAGGCTCCCGCGTGGCCGACCACGCCGCCCTGGCGGTCGATGGCGAACACTTCGACCTGCACCTGGGCCGGCACCACGCTGCGGGCAAACTCCAGTGCGTGCTGGCACACAAGATCACCGAGGGCGATCCCGGCTGAGCTGGCCATGGCCAGGGCTTGCTGGCTGGTATTGGCCTCGCGGATCGCCTGTTGCAACGCTTCGTCGGCGCCGATGGCGGCGGCCCAGTCTGCCAATTGCGCCAGGTCGATGCTTGAGTGCCGGCTGTGCAGGTCCATGTGTCCGGCGGCCAGCTTGCTGATTTTGCCAAACCCACCGCACAGGCTCAGTTTATCCACAGGCACCCGGCGCAGGTGCTTGAGCACAGCACCGACGAAGTCGCCCATTTCGATCAGGGCGATTTCCGGCAGGTCGTAGACCCGGCGCATGGTGTCTTCGCTGGCGTTGCCGGTGCACGCGGCAATGTGCAGGTAGCCGTTGGTCCTGGCGACGTCGATGCCCTGATGGATCGAGGCAATGTACGCGGCGCAGGAGAACGGCCGGACGATACCGCTGGTGCCGAGAATCGACAGCCCGCCGAGAATCCCCAGCCGCGGGTTCATGGTTTTTAATGCCAACGCCTCGCCGCCTTCGACATTGACCGTGACCTCGAACCCACCGCCATAACCCAATTCGGCGGCCAGTTGGGTCAGGTGATCGCTGATCATCTTGCGCGGCACCGGGTTGATTGCCGGCTCGCCCACACCCAGGACCAGCCCCGGGCGTGTCACGGTGCCAACGCCACGGCCAGCCCTGAAACGAACGCCTGGGGCGGCGTCCAGGCGCACCCCTGAATAGAGCAGGGCGCCGTGGGTGACGTCCGGATCGTCACCGGCATCCTTGATAGTGCCGGCCTCCGCGCCGTCTTCGGTCAAACGGCAGAACTCCAGGCGCATCTGCACCTGCTTGCCCTTGGGCAGCACAATATCCACAGCGTCCGCGCCCAGGCCGCCGAGCAACAACCGGGCGGCCGCGAGGCTGGTAGCGGTGGCGCAGCTGCCGGTGGTCAGGCCGCTGCGCAGGGGGGCGGGTTGCTCCGCAGTTTCATCACGCATGGAAGGGCTTGACCACGTCCAGCAGGGTAATGGGCAGCGCCTGACGCCAGGTGTCGAAGTCACCCAGGGGTTGCGCCTGGGCGATGTGAATTCGCGTGAGCTCGCCGCCGTGCTGCTCGCGCCACGCCATCAGGGTCGTTTCGCTCTGCAGCGTAACTGCATTGGCCACCAGGCGGCCGCCGGGCTTGAGCGCCGCCCAGCAGGCGTCCAGCACGCCTTCGCGGGTGACGCCGCCGCCGATGAAAATGGCGTCGGGGCGCTCAAGCCCATCCAGCGCCTGCGGCGCGCTGCCGCGAATCAGCTGCAAGCCGGGCACGCCGAGGGCTTCGCGATTATGTTCAATCAACAGTTGGCGCCCTGCGTCAGCCTCGACCGCCAGTGCGCGGCAACTCGGGTGCGCACGCATCCACTCGATCCCGATCGAACCACTGCCAGCGCCGACGTCCCACAGCAGTTCGCCCGGCACCGGCGCCAGGCGAGCGAGGGTGATCGCTCGCACGTCACGCTTGGTCAGCTGACCATCATGCTTGAAGGCGCTGTCCGGCAAACCGGCCAACCGCGACAGGCGCGGTGCATCGGCTGCTGCGAAGCATTCAATGGCAACCAGGTTGAGATCGGCGATGACCGGATTGTTCCAGTCATTGGCCACTGCGTTGATGCGGCGTTCGGCGTCACCGCCCAGGTGCTCAAGCACGCTCAGGCGACTCGGGCCGAACCCGCGCTCGCGCAACAACGCGGCAATGGCACCAGGGCTCTGGCCGTCATTGCTGAGTACCAGCAGGCGCGTGCCGTTGAACAGATGTGCGTTGAGCGCAGCGACCGGGCGGGCGACGACGGACAGGGTGACGACGTCCTGCAGTGCCCAGCCCATTCGCGCAGCGGCCAGGGAGCAAGAGGAAGGCGCCGGCAGGATCAGCATTTCGTCAGTGGACAGTTGCCGGGTGAGGCTGGCGCCGACGCCGAAGAACATCGGGTCGCCGCTGGCCAGTACGCAAACCGGTTCGCCGCGCAGGGCCAGCAGTGAATCCAGCGAGAACGGGCTCGGCCATTGACGACGTTCGCCGACGATACACAGGGGCAACAGTTCGAGCTGGCGCGGGCTGCCGAAGATCCGCGATGCAGACAGCAGGGCGCGTCGGGCATTCTTGCCAAGGCCCTTGAAGCCGTCTTCACCGATACCTACCACCGTCAGCCAAGGGGTCATGCCGTTCCTCTTTTTTCAAACAAAGCCACATCGTCACCGCAACCCGGGCCTGAGTTGCCCGTGCGGCCGTCCATTATAGCCCGGCGTAGCCTGTGACCGGTTGTCCTTATCAGTCGCCGGGATGAGGGCCTGGCTCTTCACTGTCGGTGTTTTTGCCACTCGAAAGCCCCTCGCGTTTCGTCGTCAAAACGTACGGGCTTTTCATCCTGCGGGGCAAAGCAGGCATAATGCCGAGCTTCATTCCCTTGCCGGCTAACCCGTGAAATCACGACCGACCTCCAGTCCCTTGCGTCCTTCGGCTTGCCCGGGATTGCTGCGTGTCGTCCAGGCGCTGGACGGCGGGATTTGCCGGATCAAACTCGATGGCGGTTCCATCCGCAGCGCTCAGGCCAAGGCGGTTGCCCAGGCCGCGCAGCGGTATGCCGATGGGGTCATGGAAGCGACCAACAGGGCCAATCTGCAGATCCGCGGCATTGGCGGGCAGGAAATCGCACTGATCGACAGCTTGCTGGCTGCCGGGTTGGGGCCTGCCACCGCCGCTGGCGACGACGTGCGCAATGTGATGCTCAGTCCTGGCGCCGGTATCGATCGAAAAATGCTGCTCGACACCCGTCCACTGGCCCGGCAAATACTCGACAGCCTGCAAACCCATGCACGCTTCCATGCGCTGTCGGCCAAGTTCGCCCTGCAACTGGACGGCGGTGAGGCGCTGGCCATGCTCGAGCATCCTCACGACCTGTGGCTGAGCGCGGCTGACCGGGCGGGAGAAGTGGTGCTGGCGTTCGGTTTTGCCGGCTGCCCCACAGACAGGCCGGCGGCCGCGGTACAGCTGCAGCACGCCCATGCGCTGGTGATCGCCGTCCTGGATCTGTTCCTTGAGCTTGCTCGGCCGGACCAGACCCGCATGCGCCATGTGCTGGCCGAACGGTCACCAGAGCTGTTGCTGCAGATGCTGGCCACTCGGGTGCCGCTACTGGGCGTGACTGAGTGGCAGCGCCCGGCGGCGAGAGCGAAATTGCACCTTGGCACCGTTGCCCAGCGCCATGATGGCCTTGTGTATGTTGGCGTTGCACCGCCCCTCGGGCGGCTGGATCCGTCGATGCTCAAGGGCGCCGCGGACCTGGCTGAGCAGTTCGGCGACGCCAGCCTGCGCCTGACGCCCTGGCAAAGCCTGCTGCTGCCCAACATCCGCCAGGAGGATGCCCCCTGGGTCACCCGGCAATTGCAGGCCCTGGGTTTCCTGGTCGACGCCAATGAGCCGTTGACCGATCTGGTGGCCTGCACCGGTTCTTGCGGCTGCGCCAAAGGGTTGTCGGATACCAAGGGCGATGCCCGGCTGTTGGGTGCGCTGCAGCCAGGCCCGCGCGGGCAACAGGTTCACCTGACAGGTTGCCCACGCTCCTGCGCCTGCGCGCACCCTGCTCCCGTGACGCTGCTGGCGACCAGCGCGGGTCACTACGATGTTTATTTTCGCGATGCAGCACTGCCGGGTTTCGGCGCGCTGCAAGCACGCAACCTCACTATTGAAGCGGCGGGTGCATTGCTTGATGCCCGCCCACGGAGCCCCCTTGATGCTTGATTACATCCGCGACGGTCAGGAGATCTATCGCAACTCCTTCGCGATCATTCGCGCCGAGGCCAACCTCGACCGGATCCCGGCTGACCTGGAAAAACTCGCGGTTCGGGTGATCCACGCTTGCGGTATGGTCGAGGCCATTGACGGCCTGCAGTATTCCGAGGGTGCGGGCAAGGCGGGGCGTGAGGCTCTGATGGCCGGGGCGCCGATTCTCTGTGATGCGCGGATGGTGTCCGAAGGCGTGACGCGCGCGCGCTTGCCGGCCAACAATCAGGTGATCTGTACGTTGCGCGACGACAGCGTGCCAGAGCTGGCGCGTGAGTTGGGCAACACCCGTTCCGCTGCTGCGCTCGAGTTGTGGCGCCCGCATCTGGAAGGCAGCGTGGTCGTCATCGGTAACGCGCCGACGGCCTTGTTCTACTTGCTGGAAATGCTCGATGCCGGCGCGCCGAAACCGGCGCTGATTCTGGGCTTTCCGGTAGGTTTCGTGGGCGCAGCCGAATCCAAGGCAGCGCTTGCCGCCGACAGCCGAGGCGTACCGTTCGTGATCATGCAAGGGCGGCTGGGAGGCAGCGCCATGGCTGCCGCCGCCGTCAATGCCCTGGCTACGGAGATCGAATGATGCAGCCTTCTGGACGTTTGATTGGCCTGGGCGTCGGCCCTGGTGATCCGGAACTGATCACTGTCAAAGCCCTGCGCCTGTTACGTGAATCGCCTGTGGTCGCGTACTTCGTCGCCAAGGGCAAGAAGGGAAATGCGTTCGGTATCATTGAAGCGCACCTGCAGGATGCACAAACACTGCTGCCGCTGGTGTACCCGGTAACCACCGAAGCATTGCCGGCACCGTTGTCCTATGAGCAAGTGATCAGCGACTTCTACGACACCGCCGCGCAAGAGTTGGCCGCGCACCTGGATGCCGGGCGAGATGTGGCGGTGATCTGTGAAGGCGACCCGTTCTTCTACGGTTCGTACATGTACCTGCACGATCGCCTGGCCGAGCGCTACGAAGCCGAAGTGGTGCCGGGTGTCTGCTCGATGCTGGGAGGCGCGTCGGTACTCGGTGCCCCTCTGGTCTATCGAAATCAGAGCCTGTCGGTGTTATCCGGCGTGTTGCCCCGTGAAGATCTCAAGCGCCGCCTGGCCGACGCCGACGCGGCAGTGATCATGAAACTGGGGCGCAACTTTCCCAAGGTTCGTGAAGTACTGGGCGAGCTGGGCCTGGCAGAGCGGGCGCTGTACGTTGAGCGCGCCACCATGGCTAACCAGAAGATAGTACCGCTGGATCAGGTCGAGCCGATGTCTTCGCCGTACTTCTCATTGATCATCGTTCCGGGTGAAAGGTGGCAGGGCTGATGAGTCGATCCATTCCTGCAATCGTCATTCTAGGTAATGGCAGCCTCGCGACTGCACGCCTGATTCAGCGATCCCTGCCCGGCGCCCAGATCTACGGACTTTCCACAAGGGTCGAGGGCGCGGACGTCGTCTATCAGGAGTTCGGCGCTACCCTGCGCGAACTCTACACGACGAACACACCGATCATTGCGCTGTGCGCCGCCGGTATCGTGATCCGTACGCTGGCGCCGCTGCTCCTGGAAAAAGGCGTGGAACCGCCGGTACTGGCCGTGGCTGAAGACGCCAGCGCTGTGGTGCCGCTGTTGGGTGGCCTGGGCGGTGTTAACGTATTGGCCCGCGAAATTGCTGAAAGCCTGGGGATCGCGCCGGCCATCACTACCAGCGGCGAACTGCGCTTTGGCACCTGTTTGCTGAACCCGCCCAGCGGCTACGCCTTGGGCGATCTGGAGCTCGGTAAACGCTTTGTTTCCGATTTGCTCGGCGGTGAACCGGTTCGAATTGAAGGCGATGCGCCGTGGCTGGCGCAAGCGCAGTTGGCCCAGGATCAGCAGGCGCGTCTGGCCATTCATGTCGGGAGTACCGAGCGCGAGCCATCCGCCAATGAGCTGTTGATTTACCCCAAGAGCGTTCTGGTGCTGGTAAGCGAAGAGGTCGCGGACCTGGCCGATGCCATTCGCAAGCGCCTGCACAATGCGAATATTGCCGTGCAGTCGCTGGCCTGTTTGTTGGCCAGTGAACAGCAGATGGCCAGCCAGGCGCTTCGTGACGCCGCCGTCGAACTCAATGTGCCACTGCGGTTTTCCAGGGCGGGCACTGTAGGCGAGCAGTTGGCCGAGCTGCCGTCGCCACCGCTGACCGTTCATGGGGATGCCGGAATTACGATTGCCGTCGCCGAACACCCGTTGGACCCTTCGCGCATTGGTCGTGCACGGGGGCGCCTGGCCGTCATCGGGCTTGGCCCGGGCGCTGCGGATTTGATGGTGCCTGCAGTGAAGCTGGAATTGACCCGCGCCAATGATGTTCTGGGTTATGAAACCTATGTGCGCATGGCGGGGCCGTTCCGTGCCGATCAGGTGCTGCACTGCACCGACAACCGTGAGGAAATGCAGCGAGCGCGACATGCCTTTGAGTTGGCGGCGCAAGGTCGCAGCGTTGTCGTGGTGTCTTCCGGTGACCCAGGGGTATTTGCGATGGCCGCGGCGGTGCTTGAAGCGCTGCATGAATCCCGTGACCCCGCATGGCACAGCGTTGACCTGGAAATTCTTCCCGGCGTTTCAGCGTCATTGGCTACCGCTGCCCAGGCAGGTGCTCCGCTGGGGCATGACTTCTGTGTACTGTCGCTGTCGGACAATCTCAAACCATGGGAAATCATCGAGAAACGCCTGGCGCTGACCGCCCAAGCCGACCTGGCCATGGCGTTTTACAACCCGATTTCACGATCACGCCCCTGGCAGCTGGGGCGCGCCCTTGAGATCGTCGCGCAGTACCGCATTGCCGAGACGCCGGTCGTGCTGGGTCGGGATATCGGGCGGCCAGGTCAAACGTTGCGGGTGACTACCCTGGGGCAGTTGACTGCGGATCAGGTTGATATGCGAACAATGGTATTGATTGGTTCTTCGACGACTCGCGTGTTCCCTCGAGCCCAGGGTTTGTCATGGGTGTATACGCCGCGCAGTTACGGAGACAAGCTGGTCGAAATCAAGTAATCGCCAGGTTTTGAGGGGGCCTGTGTTCAGGGCACCAGGTACCCTCGGACCCCGGTAAAGATGATTTGCGCCGCCAGCGCACACACGAACAACCCCATCAAGCGGCTGACAATCTGCAGCCCCTGGTCGCCCAGGATTCTCTCGATGCGGCTCGACAGGAAAAGCACCACGCCCACAGTGAAACTGGCCAGCGCGATACTGACGATTGCCGTCAGCTTGTCATCCCAATGCGGCTGGCTCACGCCCATGACCAACAGCGCGCCGATAGTCCCGGGGCCGACCGTCAGGGGAATGGTGAGCGGGACGATGGTCACGTCCTGTTGCACGTTGTCAGTCTGCACCACTGATTTGCCCTGCGCCATGCCCAGTGCCGAGATGAACAGCACGCTGCCGGCGCCGATGCGGAAGGCGTCCACGGTGATCCCGAACACATCGAAAATCACCCGGCCGAACAAGTACAGCAGCACACTCGAAACCAGCGTGGCGGTCGCCACTTTCCAGGCCAGGCGACGTTGTTCTTTTCGCGAGTAGCCGCGCGTCAGGCTGATAAAGCAGGACAGTACGAAGAACGGGCTGTAGAGCACCAGCATCTTCAGGTACACACTGAACAACACGTGGAGCATGGTGCGAGCTCACTGCAGGGAAAAGTCGAAGGGAAGTCTAACAGGCGTTGCAGTGTCTGTCGGCTCAGGTGGTTTGCGTCGCCGCGCGGTTCTGTTCATCTCGCTGGGCGACCCAGTGCTCGATCAGTTCGCGCAATTGGGAGAGCTCCACCGGCTTGGCCATGTGTCCATCCATGCCGGCCTGGCGCGCTCGCTCCTTGTGTTCGGCCAGTATGTGCGCCGTCAGGGCGACCACAGGGGTGCGCACGCGTTGGTTGCCGACCTCCCAGGCGCGTAGTTGCTGGGTGGCGGAGAAGCCGTCGAGAATCGGCATTTCGCAGTCCATCAGCACCAGGTCATATCGCTGGGCCTTCATGGCCTGAAGCGCTTCTTCGCCATTGCTGGCGGTGTCGGGCTGCAGATTGAGTTTGCCCAGCATTCCGCGAATCACCTTGGTGGAAATGCTGTTGTCCTCGGCCACCAGGATACGGAAATCCCCCGGCACCTTGACCGGCAGGGTCGGCCCCGTTGGTAACGGGTAGGGGGTCGCCAGGCCTTTGTTACGCTGGTTCAGTTCGTCGGCCAGGGTGGTCTTGAGCGTATAGCCGGCTACCGGCTTGGCGAGGATGCGCTTGATCCCGGAATTGCGCGCGATGATCTTGCTGGGCGCGTTGCTGATGCCGGTCAGCATGATCAGCAGGATGTCGTGGTTGAGGCTCGGGTCTTCCTTGATCTTTGCCGCCAGTTGCATGCCGGTCATGCCAGGCATGTTCTGGTCCAGCAGCACTACATCGAAATAATCCCGCAGGTGCGCCTTGGTGCGCAACAGTGCCAGCGCTTCCTTGCCGGACGGCACCGCACTGACGTTCAGGCCCCAGGCGGTGCATTGTTGCACCAGGACCTTGCGGCACGTGTCGTTGTCGTCGACGACCAGCACCCGCGCACCCTGAAGAGGGCCATCGAGATCGGAGGTGGGGTGTTCGAGGCGATCTGGATCCAGCGGCAAGGTCAGCCACAAGGTGCTGCCCTGGCTGTTGCCGCTCTTGATGCCGAACTCGCCATGCATCAGCCGGATCAGTTGACGGGCAATCACCAGGCCCAGGTTGCCCCCCACCCGGTTGGCCGACAGGAAATGCTTGCTGTGGAGTTCGGCGTGCATCAGCGCGTCGCGCTCCTCGGCGTCCATCGGCTCGCCGCTGTCCTGCACGGCAATGCGCAACCGCGGTTTGGCGCTGCGTTCATCCAGGGCAACGACGATCAGGATTTCGCCTTCGTCGGTTTTTTTCAGGGCGTTTTCCAGCAAGCTCAGCAGGGTCTGGCGCAGGCGCGTCGGGTCACCGCTGATGACCCGCGGGACTTGCGGCTGGATAAAGCTGATCAGCTCGACGTTCTGTTGCTCGGCCTTGGCGCGGAAGATGCTCAGGCAGTCCTCGATCAGCGCGTTGAGGTCGAACTGCACATCGTCCAGTTCAATCTGCCCGGATTCGAGTTTGGAGATGTCGAGAATTTCGTTGATCAGTGTGAGCAGTTCGTTGCCAGCACTGTGGATTGTCTGGACGTAGTCGCGTTGCTTGACTGAAAGCGGGGTGCCCAGCAGCAATTCGGTCATGCCCAGTACACCATTCATGGGCGTACGAATTTCGTGACTGATCTTGGCGAGGAATTCGGCCTTGGCATTGATCTCGGCATTGCTGGCCGCCAGGTCGCGGCTGATGCTGAAACGGCTTTCGGTGATGCTGCGCTGGCGCTCGCTCAGGGCGATGCTCATCAACAGGCCACTGAGGCAGATGAACGCCAGCAGCGTGGTGATAAGGCCCTGGGGTTCCACCAGTGTCAGCCCCAGCAATGCCGGGAGGATGATCAAGGTGCCGAGGTTGAACGCCACCATAGCCACCACGAAAAAGCGCGCCGGGCGATAGCCTTTTTGCAGGTGCCAGGCCCCGGCGAACAACATGCTGAGGCCGGCGAGGGCGACCAGCCCATAGGTGATGATATTCAGCGGCAGCGTGTTGACGAACAACAGCAACAGGCCGCAGGCGATGATGAACAGCATTTCGCCCTGTAGCAGTTTATTGAGCGGGTGCGAACCCAGGGGGGCAAAAAAGCGATAGGCAAACATCAGTCCGCAGGGCGCGGTCAGCAGCAGGGCCAGATACGCTCCAGGCGTCTGGATGGCGTGCCAGGCTGGCAACCAGGGGCCGGCAAGATTCAGCAGCAGGGCCAGGCTCAGCATCAACAAGGCCTCGCACCCGGCCAGCCAGAGACTGCTGCGTGATCGCGTGTAGGCGTAACGGATGAGGTTGTGCAGGATCAGCATGCCGATGCAGCCGAACAGCAGGCCGTAGATCAGTGTCTGGGTCTGGTTGGCGGCGGTGCTGATCGCCGATTGCAGGGTGATGTAGGGGCGCATCTGGTGTTCGGAAACCAGGCGCAGGTAGACATCCAGGGTGTTATCGCTTTGTGGCAGCGGCAACAGGACATCACTGCCGGCCATTTGCCGCTCAGCGTGCGGCTGATCGGCACCGGCCTGGGTCTGATCGATGAGTTTGTCGCCGTCCAGCACGTAGAGCTTGAGGTTTTCGAGATCCGGCGCGAATACCTTCAACACCTGCTCGTGTTTGCCGGGGGCCAGCCTGAAGCGTAGCCAGAGCGCGCCACCGGGCTCGGCCGCCGTCAGGCGTTCAAGTTCGGTAGGGCTGAATTGATTGGTATAACGGGCGGAACGGATGTCGCTCAACTGCAGGTTGCCCTGCTCGTCGAGCAATACGGCCCAGCCACTGCCTTGCGCGGCCTGGGCCGGGAGCATGCAGAGCAAGGTCAGCAGCGTGACGGTGAGACTTACGGCAATCCTGAGCCAGCGCACGGCGAAATCCCTTCGTAGGTTGATGCCAGAATATAACTATGCGCGGCGCCGGAATAGTCCGGCAAGGGCTCGAGGCCCTTGCCCGACCGAATGGATCGACTATTCCTGATTTTCGCCACGCTCACGGGCAATGGCGCGGTAGCCAATGTCCTTGCGATAGAAGCAGCCTTCCCAATCGATTTTGCCTGCCAGCTGGTAAGCCTGCTGTTGAGCCGCATCGACACTGGCGCCCATGGCGGTCGCACAGAGCACTCGACCACCGGCGGTGACCACTTGTCCATCCTTGAGCGCGGTACCGGCGTGGAAGACCTTGCCTTCCAGTGCGGCAGCCGCGTCCAGGCCATTGATGGCCACGCCTTTGGCGTAATCACCAGGATAGCCGCCCGCTGCCAGCACGATGCCGACGCTCGGACGTGGATCCCACTGTGCTTCGACCTTGTCCAGCGCTTGCGCCAGGGCGGCTTCGACCAGCAACACCAGGCTCGACTGCAGGCGCAGCATGACCGGCTGGGTCTCAGGGTCGCCGAAACGGCAGTTGAATTCGATGACTTTAGGGTTGCCGGCTTTGTCTATCATCAGGCCGGCGTACAGGAAGCCCGTGTAAACGTTGCCTTCATCGGCCATGCCGCGAACGGTCGGCCAGATCACCAAGTCCATTACGCGTTGGTGCACTTCGCTGGTGACCACCGGGGCAGGGGAGTAGGCACCCATGCCGCCTGTGTTCGGGCCGGTATCGCCATCGCCGACGCGTTTGTGGTCCTGGCTGGTGGCCATTGGCAGTACGTTCTTGCCGTCAACCATGACGATGAAGCTGGCTTCTTCACCATCCAGGAACTCTTCGATGACTACGCGGGAGCCAGCGTCGCCGAAGGCATTGCCGGCGAGCATATCGCGTACGGCGTCTTCGGCTTCGGCCAGGGTCATGGCGACGATCACGCCTTTACCGGCCGCCAGGCCGTCGGCCTTGATGACGATCGGCGCACCTTTTTCACGCAGGTAAGCCAGGGCAGGCTCGATCTCGGTGAAGTTCTGATAGTCGGCTGTCGGGATCTTGTGGCGAGCCAGGAAGTCCTTGGTGAACGCCTTGGAGCCTTCCAGCTGGGCTGCGCCAGCGGTCGGGCCGAAGCAGTCGAGGCCACGTGTGCGGAACAGGTCGACCACACCGGCCACCAGTGGCACTTCCGGGCCGACGATAGTCAGTGAGACATTTTTCTCGGCGAAGTCGGCAAGCTGTTCAAGGGCCAGCACATCGATCGCAACGTTTTCGCACTTGGCTTCAATAGCGGTGCCGGCGTTGCCAGGCGCAACAAAAACTTTCTCCACACGTGGATCCTGAGCCACTTTCCAGGCCAGGGCGTGTTCACGGCCACCGCTGCCAATGATCAAAACATTCATTTCAAAAACCTCAAATTCTGTGGGGCGCTGCAAAACCCCTGCGTAGAAACCGTGTAGGAGCTGCCGAAGGCTGCGATCTTTTGATCTTGATCTTTAACGAATCAAAAGATCGCAGCCTCGTTTCACTCGACAGCTCCTACAGAGTTCCCATACAGGAGGAGCGGTGTATCAGTGACGGAAGTGGCGCATGCCGGTGAACACCATGGCGATGCCGGCTTCATCAGCGGCGGCAATCACTTCTGCGTCGCGCATCGAGCCGCCTGGCTGGATCACCGCAGTGACACCGGCCTTGGCCGCATTGTCCAGGCCATCGCGGAACGGGAAGAACGCGTCCGATGCCATCACCGAACCCTGCACCTGCAAACCAGCGTGTTCAGCCTTGATCGCGGCGATTCGCGCGGAGTTCACCCGGCTCATCTGGCCAGCGCCGACGCCGATGGTCTGGCGGTTCTTGGCGTAGACAATGGCGTTGGATTTAACGTACTTGGCGACTTTCCAGGCGAAGATCAGGTCGTTGATTTCCTGTTCGGTCGGTGCGCGCTTGGTCACCACTTTCAGGTCTTCGCTGCCGATCATGCCGATGTCACGGCTCTGCACCAGCAGGCCGCCATTGACGCGCTTGTAATCCCACGCAGCAGCGCGATCGGCCGACCACTCGCCACAGGCCAGCAGGCGCACGTTGGCTTTGGCGGCGACGATGGCGCGAGCTTCTTCACTGACGGACGGGGCAATGATCACTTCGACGAACTGACGCTCGACGATGGCCTTGGCCGTTTCAGCATCCAGTTCGCGGTTGAAGGCAATGATGCCGCCGAACGCAGACTCGGTATCAGTGGCATAGGCCAGCTCGTAGGCCTGGCGGATACCGCCTTCGGCGTCAGGGCTTACGGCCACGCCGCACGGGTTGGCGTGCTTGACGATCACACAGGCTGGTTTGACGAAGCTCTTCACGCATTCCAGCGCGGCGTCGGTGTCCGCCACGTTGTTGTACGACAGCTCTTTACCTTGCAGTTGGGTCGCGGTGGCGATGCCGACTTCGGCAGGCTTGGCTTCCACGTAGAACGCCGCGCTCTGGTGCGGGTTCTCGCCGTAGCGCATTTCCTGGGCCTTGACGAACTGGCTGTTGAAAGTGCGCGGGAATTCGCTGCGACCTTCAGTGCCCAGCGTATCGGCAGCCTGGTTCACGGTGCCCATGTAGTTGGCGATCATGCCGTCATAGGCGGCCGTATGTTCGAAGGCCTTGAGCATCAGGTCGAAACGCTGGGCGTAGGTCAGGCCGCCGGCCTTGAGACCTTGGAGCACGCTGGCGTAGTCGCTGGCATTCACCACGATCGCTACGTCTTTGTGGTTTTTTGCCGCAGAGCGGACCATGGTCGGGCCGCCGATGTCGATGTTTTCGATCGCGGTCGGCAGGTCGCAGCCTGGCTTGTTGATGGTGGCTTCGAACGGGTACAGGTTGACGGCTACCAGATCGATCGGCTTGATGCCGTGCTCGTTCATGATGGCGTCATCGATGCCGCGACGACCGAGGATCCCGCCGTGGATTTTCGGGTGCAGGGTTTTCACCCGACCGTCCATCATTTCTGCGAAACCGGTGTAATCCGCGACTTCCACTGCGGCAACGCCATTGTCGCGCAGCAGCTTGAACGTTCCGCCGGTGGAGAGGATCTCGACGCCCAGGGCTTCAAGCTCCTTGGCGAATTCGAGGATCCCGGTCTTGTCGGAAACGCTGATCAAGGCGCGGCGGATCGGCAGGCGGGTAGTCTGGTCGGTCATCTCAATTTCCATCAAAAGCAAAGGAGTCAGCAAAAAAGGCGACCGTTTTTACGCGGGCGCCTTTCTGGTTTGATTGAATGCTTACAGCAAATCGTACTGCTTGAGTTTCTTGCGCAGCGTGCCCCGGTTCAGTCCGAGCAGTTCGCTGGCCTTGGTCTGGTTGCCCTTGACGTAATTCATCACGCACTCGAGCAGGGGAGCCTCGACTTCGGAGAGCACCAGGTTGTACACATCCGTGACGGCAGCGCCCTCAAGGTGGGCGAAATAATTGTGCAGCGCCTTCTCGACACTCCCGCGAAGGGTCTGGCCTTCTTCGCTAGGCGTATTGAGGTGCTGTTTCAAATTCACGTTGTCGCTCACGGGTGTTGTTCCACTCACTAAAGTCTCGGTCATCATCGTCATGCGGCCACCCCTTCTCCGTCCCCTGTCAGGCTCTTGTAACGTTCGGCGAAGAAGCCCTGAACGTTGGCGCATTGTGCTTCCGTATCTTCCAAACGATTGAAGTGGGCGCGAAACTCCCTGGCGCCCGGCAAGGTTGCGAGATACCAGCCCACATGCTTGCGAGCAATGCGCACACCCATGACGTCTCCATAGAAAACGTGCAGCGCGGCCAAATGCTCTAGCAGTATGCGTTCCACCTCGATCAGTTCCAGCGCCGGAAGTTTTTCACCGGTGCGCAGGTAATGATCGATCTCGCGAAAAATCCATGGTCGCCCTTGGGCAGCCCGCCCTACCAGCAGGCCATCGGCACCGGTGGCATCGAGCACATACCGGGCCTTTTCCGGCGAATCGATATCGCCGTTGGCAAACACCGGGATCGACACCGCCTGCTTGATCGCGGCAATGGTGTCGTACTCGGCTTCACCGGTGTACAGGTCGGCACGGGTGCGGCCATGCACCGCCAGCGCCGTGATGCCTGCCTGCTCGGCGATTTTCGCCACCGTCAGGCCGTTCTTGTTGTCCCGGTCCCAGCCGGTCCGGATCTTCAGGGTGACCGGCACATCGACTGCGGCCACGACGGCCCGCAGGATCTCGGTCACCAATGCTTCATCCTTCAACAGTGCGGAGCCGGCGGCCTTGTTACAGACCTTCTTGGCCGGGCAGCCCATGTTGATGTCAATAATCTGTGCACCCAGTTCGACGTTGGCCCGTGCCGCATCTGCCAGCATCTGCGCATCGCCACCGGCGATCTGTACCGAGCGGGGCTCGGGATCACCTTCGTGGATCATGCGCATGCGGGACTTGCGGGTGTTCCACAAGCTCATGTCGCTGGTGACCATTTCTGAAACTACCAGCCCGGCGCCCAGTCGCTTGCACAGCTGACGAAAGGGTTGGTCTGTGACGCCCGCCATGGGGGCGAGAATCAAGCCGTTGTGCAATGTATATGGACCGATGCGTACCGCCGACATAGGACTTCCCTGTTGTGGGGCCGGATCATGAGAGTTCGAAAAAGGGTTGGCATGATACCCGCTCTCGATGACTGGATAAAGGCTGAATTGAACAAAATCTGAACAGTTATTCTGTTATCGCCAGCGGTTTGGTCCAGGCACGCTCAGTCAGAAATCCGTCGTCAATCGCGGATCAGTGAAGCGTTTCACTCGGGCGAATGAAAACTCAGGCTGTAGTTCACCGCTTTGGAGCCCGGATCGAGGATATCCAGCGCGATGTGGATGGGCGTCTGCGGCGGCATTTCTGCCATGCCTTCGAGATCGCCATTGAGGTACTCGCCGGGTTTGAACTGACGCCTGGCGATCAGGTGACCGTTGAGGTCGGCAAAACGCAGCTCCAGCAGGGGAAACGGCTGGGAGAACGGCGCGCGATTGTAGATGATCGCATCGACCACCAGGGCACCGCTGAATTCCGGGTGGCTGCGTACGACCAGATTGCTGCTCTTGATTTTCGCGATGTCGACCTTGGACGGCACGGTGCAACCAATTTGCGGGCACAGCTGCTGGAACCAGGGACGGTACTGGTCCTGACGCGCGAGTTCTTCGAAATGATAGGCAACGTATTGGCCGCCCAGCGCGAGGGCGGCGAGCGCCACCAGCAGTATCCAGATCAAACGGCGGCCCCAGGGGGAACGACGTTTTTGCCAGTCCAGTTGCAGCGGGTCGTCGGTCAGGTCCTGCAGCACCTCGGCGCGCACTGCCGGTTCGCCGCGCTTTTTACGCAACGGCTCGATCGAAGGCAGGTCGTCATCCAGGTCATCCACCGCGGACAGGGACAGGCGTTCGGGCGCGGGTGGCGGCTCCAGCACCAGTTCCTGGCGCACCAGGGGAGGGCGCGGCTCATCGTCGAGCTCGACCAGCTCCAGGGTCAGCGAGGGTTCGGTACGGGCCGGCTTGAGCGGGGTGAAGGGCACCGCAGCCTCTTCGTCGACCTGGCTGGCCTGTGCCCGCTCGGCCGCCGATTCGCTGTACAGGCTGTCGGCCCAGGGGGCTTGCTCATGATCGGCGCTGTCGCGTCGCGCACTCAGTGAATCTTCGCGGTGCCGACCGAATTCGGTGGTCGGCTGGATCTCCCGCTGCTCCAGGCGCGCAAGTTCTTCGTCGAGGTCCATGCTGTCCAGGTCCAGCTCGGCGGCCGTCCATTGCTTCAGGCTGATGGCCCGTTGCTCTGGCGGCTCGACGATGACTGGGGACGGGGTGGCAACAGGCTCCTTGCCGGCGTGTTGCTCCAGCAGCTGCTTGGCGGCATTAAAAACCTGCAGGCATGACCCGCAACGAACCACTCCACGGGCCACGCTCAACTGGGCATGGCTGACGCGGAAGCTCTTTTGGCAATGGGGACACTGGGTGACGAAGCTGTCGGTCATGCGGCGATCCGATGAATGCAGGCGCCCATTCTAGCGCCGACGGCCAGTGATGCGCACCCAGCCATCGCGATTGGCGATCGGGTCCAGGTCGAAGTCCTGGGCGTAGGCCCTGGCGACGTCTTCGCCCTGCTCGGCGAGGATGCCGGACAGGGCCAGGCGGCCACCCGGCTTGACCAGGCTGGACAGTTGCGGCGCCAGGGAAACCAGCGGCCCCGCGAGGATATTGGCGACCAATACGTCGGCCTTCACCTGCGGCAGATCTTCTGGCAGATACAACGGGAACAACGCTTCGGCAATGTTGTTGCGCCCCGCATTGTCCCGGGAAGCTTCCAGCGCCTGCACGTCGATGTCAGTGCCTACGGCTTCCCTGGCGCCCAGCAACAGGGCGGCGATCGCCAGGATGCCCGAGCCGCAACCGAAGTCGAGCACGTTGCAATCCTTCAGGTCCTGACCATCGAGCCACTCCAGGCACAGTGCGGTAGTCGGGTGTGTGCCGGTGCCAAACGCCAGGCCCGGATCCAGCAACAGGTTCACCGCGTCAGGCTCGGGTGCGGCGTGCCAGCTCGGGACAATCCACAGGCGCTGGCCAAAACACATCGGCTGGAAACCGTCCATCCAGCTGCGCTCCCAGTCCTGGTCTTCGATGACTTCGCTGTGATGCTCGGGCAATGGGCTGCCGGTCAGCAATTCAAGATGCGCCAGCACGCTGGCCGCTTCAGTGCCGCCTTCGAACAGGGCCAGCAGGTGCGTGTGCGACCACAGTGGCGTGGTATTGAGTTCCGGTTCGAAGATCGGCTGATCTTCAGCGTCCATGAAGGTCACCGACACGGCGCCCACTTCAAGGAAAGCGTCTTCGTAGGTTTCGGCTTGTTCTGGGCTGATGGCGAGACGGACTTGCAGCCAAGGCATGGCGGGCACCTTTGAAAAATATTGATTGCAGCCTAGCGGGCTGCGAGAAGCGCGCAAGTTTACGCGAGCGCGGAGGGTTTGTGGGAGTCCACTGCACCTGTGGGAGCGGGCTTGCCCGCGAAAGCGTCCGAACTCTCACATTGATGTTGGATGTGCCGACGCCTTCGCGGGCAAGCCCGCTCCCACAGGGATTGTGCACGATGGCAAATTTGATGAGGTGTCCAGAAACAACAAAGCCGCCCGAAGGCGGCTTTGTCGATCAGGCTAAAGCTTAGTGTTTGTCGCCAGCCAGCTTGTGTTCCAGGTAGTGGATGTTGATTCCACCTTTGCAGAAGCCTTCGTCGCGGACCAGGTCGCGGTGCAGCGGGATGTTGGTCTTGATCCCGTCGACCACGATTTCATCCAGCGCATTGCGCATGCGCGCCAGGGCTTCGTCACGGGTTGCGCCGTAGGTGATCAGCTTGCCGATCAACGAATCATAGTTCGGCGGAACGGCATAACCACTGTACAGGTGCGAATCGACGCGAACGCCGTTGCCGCCTGGAGCGTGGAAGTGCTTGACCGTGCCTGGGCTTGGCATGAAGGTTTTCGGGTCTTCGGCGTTGATCCGGCATTCAAGTGCGTGACCGCGGATGACGACATCTTCCTGGGTGTAGGACAGCTTGTTGCCAGCGGCGATGCTGAGCATCTCCTTGACGATGTCGATGCCAGTGACCATTTCGGTAACCGGGTGCTCGACCTGAACGCGGGTGTTCATTTCGATGAAATAGAACGCGCCGTTCTCGTACAGGAACTCGAAGGTGCCCGCGCCACGGTAGTTGATGTCGATGCAGGCTTTAACGCAGCGTGCGAGGACTTCCTGGCGAGCTTTCTCGTCGATGCCCGGTGCCGGTGCTTCTTCGAGAACCTTCTGGTGACGACGTTGCAGCGAGCAGTCGCGGTCGCCCAGATGGATGGCGTGGCCCTGGCCATCGGAAAGCACCTGAACTTCCACGTGACGTGGGTTGGTCAGGAATTTTTCCAGGTAGACCATCGGGTTGCCGAACGCCGCGCCAGCTTCGGAGCGGGTCAGTTTCGCCGAGGAGATCAGGTCTTCCTCTTTATGCACAACGCGCATGCCGCGACCACCACCGCCGCCAGCGGCCTTGATGATCACCGGGTAACCGACTTCGCGACCGATGCGCAGCGCGGTTTCTTCGTCTTCCGGCAGCGGGCCGTCAGAACCCGGAACGGTTGGAACGCCAGCAGCGATCATCGCGTGCTTGGCCGATACCTTGTCGCCCATCAGGCGAATGGTGTCGGCTTTCGGACCGATGAAGGCGAAGCCGGAGTTCTCGACCTGTTCAGCAAAATCAGCGTTTTCCGCGAGGAAACCGTAGCCTGGGTGGATGGCGGTAGCACCAGTCACTTCAGCGGCGGCGATGATGGCCGGAATGTGCAGGTAAGAATGGGCGGCCGACGCCGGACCGATGCAGACGGATTCGTCTGCCAGGCCCAGGTGCATCAGCTCCTTGTCCGCCTTGGAGTATACGGCGACAGTCTTGATGCCCATTTCCTTACAGGCACGCAGGATCCGCAGGGCAATCTCACCGCGGTTGGCGATCAGAACTTTTTCCAACTTCGCAGTCATCAAAG
Organism: Pseudomonas sp. TMW22090; assembly: GCF_022496665.1. Lineage (NCBI taxonomy): Bacteria > Pseudomonadati > Pseudomonadota > Gammaproteobacteria > Pseudomonadales > Pseudomonadaceae > Pseudomonas > Pseudomonas sp. TMW22090. Next base: position 66,322 of record NZ_SCFH01000012.1, on the reverse strand, counting down.
TTTCTCCGCGGTTCAAACGATGGTGAACAGCGGTTGGTCGTACTCAACCGGCTGGCCGTCTTCGACGAGGATGGATTCGATCACACCGCTGGTTTCAGCTTCGATGTGGTTCATCATCTTCATCGCTTCAACGATGCACAGGGTGTCGCCTTTCTTCACGGTCTGGCCGACTTCAACGAAGGACGGCGAGCTTGGCGAAGATTTGCGATAGAAAGTACCCACCATCGGCGAGCGGGCAACGGTGCCGTTCAGCACAGGTGCGGCTGCAGCAGCAGGCGCGGCGGCAACCGGGGCGGCAGCGGCAGGCGCTGGAGCCGGAGCGTGCATTGGAGCCGGTGCGTAGTACTGTTGAGCTGGAGTCTTGCTGTGGCGGCTGATACGTACGGACTCTTCGCCTTCCTTGATCTCGAGCTCGTCGATGCCGGACTCTTCCAGCAATTCGATCAGTTTCTTAACTTTACGGATATCCATGAATCATCAACTCCCAAGGGTCGGTCAGGGGCGCTTAACGCTTGTAGTTCAAGTCGTTGCCTGTGTTTCAAGCTGCTCTAGTGCGGCCTCCAGGGCCAGTCGATAACCGCTGGCGCCAAGGCCGCAGATCACTCCCACCGCTACGTCGGAGAAGTAAGAGTGATGGCGGAATGGTTCGCGTTTGTGCACGTTAGACAAATGCACTTCGATGAATGGGATGCTCACCGCCAGCAGCGCGTCACGTAAAGCGACACTTGTGTGCGTAAAAGCTGCTGGATTGATCAGGATGAAATCCACACCTTCGCTGCGGGCAGCGTGGATGCGGTCGATCAATTCATACTCGGCATTGCTCTGCAGGTGCAGCAAATGGTGGCCGGCTTCACGGGCACGGCGTTCCAGGTCCTGGTTGATCTGGGCCAGCGTCGTGGCGCCATAGGTGCCCGGTTCGCGGGTGCCGAGCAAGTTCAGGTTGGGTCCGTGCAGAACCAGAAAGGTTGCCATCTGCTGTTCCTTGTTATCCGAGTGCATTTGTCAGAACCCGGCGACTATGCCGCAAAGACTTTATGACTGTCCAGTTCTATGCAATAGCCAGCACGATGGCCGATGTTTGCGCGAAATATATGACCGCCCGATTGAATCCGGTCATTTGGGCCCGGTCGGCATGATGGGGTTGGCAGGTGTGCCGCCTTCGCGAGCAAGCCCGCTCCCACTGGGGCCTGCGTCGCGCATGGATCCAGTGTGGGAGCGGGCTTGCTCGCGAAGGCGTTCGATCAGACGCGAAACGCCTGTACCGCCGTGTGCAACCGTCCGCCCAGCACCAGCAAGTGTTCCCCTTGCTCACGGCCTTCACCAATTCGCACCAAATTATCCCCGCCCAGCTGGTGAATCCGCTCGCTGTGATCGCGAATCTCGCTGACCGCACCACTTTGCTGCGCAGTCACATCGGCAATGCGCACTGCAGTGTCGGAAATGGTCTGGATCGCATCGACGATTTTATCCAGTGCGCCGTCGGCCGCCTGGGCCTGGTTGGCGGTGGACTGCGCGTGCCCAACCTGGGCGCGCATGCCTTCGACCGATTGGCGTGCCGCCGTTTGCAGCCCGGCAATCAAGGTCTGGATCTGCGCCGTGGCACCGGCAGTGCGTTGTGCCAGCGAGCGAACTTCCTCTGCAACCACAGCAAACCCTCGACCCATTTCCCCGGCACGAGCCGCCTCGATGGCGGCGTTCAGGGCCAGCAGGTTGGTCTGGTCGGCGATCGAGCGGATGACCGTCAGTACCCCGCCGATCGTGGCCGACTCTTCGGCCAGATGTTCAATCATCTGCGCATTGCCTTGCACTTCGCCGACCAGGGCATGCAGGCCGGCAAGGCTCAGGCCGATGACTTTCTGTCCTTGCTCTACTGCCAGCCCCGCATGGCGACTGGCGTCGGCCGCCTGGCTGGCATCGCCGGCCACTTGCTGGATCGTAGCTTCCAGCTCTGCGAGAGAATCGCGGATCATCGCGGTGTCGCCAGCCTGATCCTCAGCGCCGCCGTGCAGGTCGTTGCTCAACTCGGCCAGGGTGCGACTGCTGCCGGCCACTTGCTCGGCGTTCAGGCGAATGGTTCCCACCAGGTCGACCAGGTAGGCTCGCAGGCGGTTGAGCGAGGCCTGGATGTCGTGCAATTCGCGGTTGGTCTTGCCCAGTTCGATGTCCCGGCTGAAATCGCCCTCGGCCCAGGTCGACAGGGCGGGTGCGAGGTTGGTCAGGGTGCGAGCCAGTCGCCGTTGCAGAGTGTCGATCAGCAGCGCGATCAGCAGGATCAGGCCGATCATCAACCCCTGCAGCAGTCTCACCTCACTCTGGATCTGCCCGTGTTGCGCGCGCACTGCCGGCTCCAGATCTGCGAGGGACTGCTGCACGGCGGTCATTTTCTGATGAGTCGCAGCGCTGAGCTCGCTGCGTTTTTCGATCTGTTCGCGGGTGCGGGCAAGTTCTGCGGGGTAGCGGGCCAACAGGCTGTTGAGTTCCCGTTTGAGTGCAATGCCGGCGTCTTCGGCGGCGGTCTTCTCAGTGCTTTCCAGGCCCATCATGGCGGCGAAATCATCGGTATTGGACTCGCTGCTGCTTGTCACGCCCAGCAACGGCAGGGCCTCCAGAATACTGGCCTGGGTACGGATATTGCTGACTTCTCGCTCCACCTCCGCAGCCAGTTCGCTGCGACCGCTGCTGACCAGTTTGTCCCGGGCCAACGACAGCTTGCCCACGTGCTGCGAGGCGTTGAGCAAGGGCTTGAGGTAGTCCGCGTTGGCACTGGCATATTGACTGAGCTGGTCAAGGTTTGCGCCCAACTCCCGTTCTGCCTGCAGCAGCAATGCCTGGGGGTCGCCTGCAAGCTTGCCGGCGGCGAGCAGTTCGGTTTTGCTGAACCCTTCAAGCTCCGCAAGGCTGGGGCGCACGGCGTCGGCCAAGGAGGGCGGCAGTTCATCGAGCTCGTGTTTGAGCTCATCGATCGCCTGGCCCGCACTGCTCAGGCGCAGGGCATCACCGCTGACGAGGTAATCCTGCACGTTGCCCGCCACCTGCCGCTGAAACTGCTGAGACAGGCTCAGGTAACGCTCCATCAGCAGATAGGGGCGTTCGAGGGCTTTTTGCGACCACCATAGGGTCGCGCCAAGCGCAGCGCACACGGCGATTAAAAGGACGGTGTTGAGATTGGTCAGCAGCTTAAGGCGCATTGCGGGACTACCAACGGCAGAATGGTAAGCGCCCGAAGTTATTGCGTTTCTATGACAGGGTTATGACCGGTTCGATGGATTCAGATGAAATAGTGGCCTTTTGCTTTGATTCCCGCGAGGACTGCACGCGGTTACGCCCGGCGTGCTTGGCGCGGTACAGCGCCTCGTCAGCCTGGCTCGCCATCATCAAGCTGTCGGAGTTCTCACCGAGATCCACCACCCCGGCGCTAAAGGTGCACCAAAGGTCCTGGGGCTGCGCCGGATAGTGAATTTCGGCGAAGCGCTGGCGGATTTCGTCGAGCACTTTGTGGGCCGACTCCAGATCGGTATCGGGCATCACAATGGCGAACTCTTCGCCACCATAGCGGCCGATGAAGTCAGTCTTGCGCAGGCGCTGCTTGAGAAACAGCGCCAGGCTCTTGATCACCCGGTCGCCCATCGGATGGCCATGACTGTCATTGACCCGCTTGAAGTGGTCGATATCGAGCATGGCAAAGCTCAGTGGCTTGTTCTCGCGGCGCGCGCGAAAGCTGCAGTCTTCCAGCAACTGCAGGATATGGGTGTGGTTGTACAGGCCGGTGAGGCTGTCGCGCACCATCCGCGCCTTCAGGTTGCGCGCCCGTGCCGCGCGGTTGCGCACGGTGGTGATCAGGTGCCGCGGTTTGATCGGTTTGGTCAGGAAATCGTCGCCCCCTTCACTCATGGCGTCGAGTTGCTTGTCCAGGTCATCCTCGGCCGAAAGGTAGATGATCGGCACGCTGACGTATCGGTCGTTGTGACGGATGACCTTGGCCAACTCGGTGCCGGTGCAGGCCGGCATGTACATGTCGAGGATGATCAGGTCGGGCTGGAAGTCCGCGAGTTCCGCCATGGCCTGTATAGGCTCGATCAAGGTGCGGGTGACAATGCCGGCGCTATTGAGCAGGCGCTCGGTGTGCATGGCCTGGGCCCGGGAATCGTCAATGATCAGCACTTTGAACGGTTCGTACTGCGCGACGCAGGTCAGCACTTCGATTTTTTCCAGCAGGCTCGACGCTTCGAGGGTGCCGGTGAGGAACTCCTGGCCGCCGGCACGCACGGCGGCGAGGCGGGTCGGGGTGTCGGTTTCATTAAGACTGAAGAACAGCAGCGGCAGTTGTTGTTCCAGGCCTTCCTGGGCTTCGGCGGCGAGTTTGAGGCCGATGCCGGGCCCGCTGAAATCCACATCCATGACAATCGCCGCCGGCAGGCGCTCGACCATCGAGGAGCGAAACGCCGCCACGCTGTCCAGGGACTGGGCGCTCAGCCCGAAAAATTCCAGCTGTTTGGCCAGGCGCTCCGCGCGGTCGTGATCCTGCAGCACCACGTAGATCGGTTTGCGCAAGGGCGGCAGGAACGTCTGATCGAGCTGATCGCCCTGGCGCAGGCCGGTGCGCGACAGCCGCTGCATCAGGCGGTTGAGGTCGGTGATCAGACCGCTGCTGAGGCGACCGCGATTGGTTTCGACTGCGTCAAGTGCCTGGCCGATCTGGCGAGCCAGCTGCATGTGCTCCGGCTGCTCGAAGCGCTCGGCGAACCGCAACAGGCGCAGGTTGGCTTCGCTCAGTTCCGCCAGGTCAGTGGCAGACCACTCGCTGCGCTGCAGGCGCTGCCATGTCTCAAGAATCTGACGTGCCTGATGAATTACCCGCTGGGCAAAGTGCTGCTTGAGGCGCTCACGGCTGGGGTCTTCTGGCTCGGTCATATCCTGACTACTAGTTAGGGTGCATGCTGAGATCGACTGGTGGCTCTATGCTAGCATCTCTTCCGAGGGTGGATCAGTGTCGCATGTCAATAATGTGCATAGCGAGCTCATTCAGTTTATGACTGGCGAGTCGCTTTGCTGCGTACGGAATGCGTACGGGATGCCCAGGAGCTGGTTGCACTCGACACATCCTACGCCGCACCAACACAAGGCGTGGTGTTCATTTATAGTGGCGGTATCGACCGTGCGGTTGTGGCTTGCGGCATGCGCGTATTAATGCGCGGCAAACGAGGCACGATGGCGTAGGGTTGTGGTCGAACCGATGAACTCAAGTGATTGAAAGGATATCGCCATGCTGGACTGGAAGAACCGCGCGGGCAGCGCGCCTGAACGTGCCGCTGAACCAAAATCAGCGACCCGCAGCTATATAGGTGGACTTTTGTTCAGCCGGGCGCTGGTCACCTTGATCGGCCTGTACCTGTTGGTGACGATCGGCCTGGGCTGGTATTGGAGCCAGGAGCCGGCACTGTTCCCGGTCCAGCAGAATGCCCAGGTCGCTGCCGAGAAAGAAGGCAAGCAGATGGTCATCGGCTACACCACGGTTGAAACCCTCAAGACCGTGGCCGATACCTTGCTGAGCAAGCCGGGCGGCTATATTTCCAATGACCGTTTCCCGCCAGGCCTGTGGATGGACAACACGCCAAGCTGGGAATACGGGGTGCTGGTGCAGGTGCGCGACCTGACGCGAGCGCTGCGCAAAGACTTTGCCCGCTCGCAATCGCAATCGGCGGAAGACTCGGACCTGGCCAAGGCCGAGCCGCGCTTCAACTTCGACAACAAGAGCTGGGTGCTGCCGTCCAGTGAGTCCGAGTATCAGGAAGGCATCAATTCCCTGAGCCGCTACCAGGCTCGCCTGTCCGATCCTTCGCAGAAAAATGCGCTGTTCTACGCCCGTGCCGACAATCTCAACAACTGGTTGGGCGATGTGGGCACACGCCTGGGTTCGTTGTCGCAGCGACTGTCGGCCAGCGTTGGCCGGGTCAAGCTCAACACCGCCTTGAAAACCGAAGTCGTGGCCCCGGGCCAGGTGCCACAGGTTGACGAGGAAATCGTCGAAACCCCGTGGATGCAGATTGACAACGTGTTCTATGAAGCCCGCGGCCAGGCATGGGCCTTGTCCCACCTGCTGCGCGCCATCGAAGTCGACTTCGCTGACGTGCTGGCGAAGAAAAACGCCACCGTCAGCGTGCGCCAGATCATTCGTGAGCTGGAAGCTTCGCAGGAGCCGGTATGGAGTCCGATGATCCTTAACGGCAGCGGCTTTGGCGTTCTGGCCAACCACTCGCTGGTCATGGCCAACTACATTTCCCGGGCGAACGCCGCAGTGATCGACTTGCGTCAATTGCTGAACCAGGGCTGAGTCATGGCCGACAGCGACAAAGAGGCCGCCCACCGCGCGGCCTCGGACGCCGAGCAGATTGCCTGGGTCGATGAGCAGGACAACCTGCTCGGCGCGCTGGTCCGGTCCGACCTGCGCGAGCGGGGCCTGATCGGGCGTGGCACCTACATCATGCTGTTCAATTCGGCGGGTGAGCTGTGCGTGCACCGCCGCACCCTGAGCAAGGCGATCTATCCCGGTTACTGGGACGTCGCCGCTGGCGGCATGGTGCTTGCCACCGAAACGTACGCCGAGTCGGCCGCACGGGAACTGGAAGAAGAGCTGGGCGTAGGCGGGGTGGAGTTGACCGCTCACGACCATTTCTACTTCGAGGACACCGGCAATCGCCTGTGGTGTTCGGCGTTCTCGGCCGTGTGGGACGGGCCGTTGATCCTGCAGCCGGAAGAGGTGGTTGAAGCGCGCTTTCTCCCCATCGACCAGGTGATGCTGGAAATCCGGCAGAAGCCTTACTGCCCGGACTCGCTCGCGGCTTTGAAGCGCTATCTTCGCGCCTGCGGGAAAGACGTCGCAAAAGAGCTATAAATTGGCGCCGATTGGCTCTTAGCAATCGGCGTTTTTGCCGTTACACTGCGCGACCTTTTCAAACTGAATCGACATCAGTACGGCGTAGGAGCTGCCGCAGGCTGCGATCTTTTGATTTGCCGTTGAATCAAGATCAAAAGATCGCAGCCTCGTTGCACTCGTCAGCTCCTACACCGGCTTTTTCGTTTCAGTAGCGCTGCCCCTGCCTGAGTGGGGCTTCGCGGTCGATAGCCATTTGCTGCGGCCAGTCTTTGTCCTCCCAAGAGGATTGCCGGTGGCCAAAAAAGCCGCATCCTTCGCCGCCCTAGGTGGCCTGGTATTTTCCACCGACGCAGGTCGTCATTGCCCCGAGTGCAGTAAACCGGTGGACGCCTGCATCTGCAAACAGACCGTGATCCCGGCCGGTGACGGCATTGCTCGCGTACGCCGCGAAAGCAAGGGGCGTGGCGGCAAGACGGTGACCACCATCACCGGCGTGCCCCTGGCTGAAGATGCGCTCAAGGACCTGGCGACCACGTTGAAAAAACGTTGCGGGACCGGGGGTGCGTTGAAAGACGGCATCATTGAAATCCAGGGCGATCATGTCGAGCTACTCTTGGCTGAATTGATCAAGCTCGGTTTCAAGGCAAAGAAGTCCGGCGGCTAGCAGCCTCTGTGAAAACCACCCTCGACTTGATCCAGTCCTGACAACAGGTCTGGCGTCGCCCACATGGTTTTCACAGAGCCTGTTCTGACCGGTTTCTAAACTCACTGCGGTCGGCGAGGTCTACCCCCTCGTTGACGAACCGTCATTTTCATTCTTTAGACTGCGCCGGCCTGAACCCAGGCGACGCTCTATGACTTCTTTATAGGGGACTTCAATGTCCGTACGACGCACACGCAAAGACGATGGCAGCCAATGGACAGTTGCGGACAGCCGCAGTGTTTACGGGATCCGCCATTGGGGGGCCGGGTATTTCGCGATCAATGACGCCGGTCGCGTCGAGGTTCGTCCGAACGGCCCCGCCAGTTCGCCTATCGACCTGTTCGAGCAAGTTGACCAGCTGCGCAAGAGCGGCTTGTCCCTGCCATTGCTGGTTCGTTTTCCCGACATCCTGCAAGACCGCGTGCGTCAGCTGACCGGTGCATTCGATTCGAACATCGAACGCCTGGAATACCAGAGCAAGTACACCGCGCTGTACCCGATCAAGGTCAACCAGCAGGAAGCGGTGATCGAAAACATCATCGCCACCCAGAATGTTTCCATCGGCCTCGAAGCGGGTTCCAAGCCCGAGCTGCTGGCCGTGCTGGCCCTGGCACCCAAGGGCGGCACCATTGTTTGCAATGGCTACAAGGACCGCGAATTTATCCGCCTGGCCTTGATGGGGCAGAAACTCGGTCACAACGTGTTCATCGTGATCGAAAAAGAATCCGAAGTTGAGCTGGTCATCGAAGAAGCCGCCTCGTTGAAGGTCAAGCCTCAGGTCGGCCTGCGCGTGCGCCTGTCGTCCCTGGCATCGTCCAAGTGGGCGGACACTGGCGGTGAGAAATCCAAGTTCGGCCTGTCGGCGGCGCAGCTGCTGTCGGTGGTCGAGCGTTTCCGCGCGGCGGGCCTGGACCAGGGCATCCGCCTGTTGCACTTCCACATGGGTTCGCAGATCGCCAACCTGGCGGACTACCAGCACGGTTTCAAGGAAGCGATCCGCTACTACGGCGAACTGCGCAACCTCGGCCTGCCGGTGGATCATATCGACGTCGGCGGCGGCCTGGGCGTCGACTACGACGGTACCCACTCGCGTAACGCCAGTTCGATCAACTACGACATGGACGACTACGCCGGCGTCGTGGTCGGGATGCTCAAGGAATTCTGCGACGCGCAGAGCCTGCCGCACCCGAACATCTTCTCCGAAAGCGGTCGCTCGCTGACGGCGCACCACGCCATGCTGGTGGTGCAGGTCACCGACGTCGAGAAACACAACGACGACGTGCCGCAGATCGAGAACAAGGAAGCCCTGCCGGAAACCGTGCAGTGGCTGGTGGACCTGCTGGGCCCGACCGACATCGAGATGGTCACCGAAACCTACTGGCGCGCCACTCACTACATGAGCGACGTGGCTACCCAGTACGCCGATGGCAAGCTGACCCTGGCGGAAAAAGCCCTGGCCGAGCAATGCTACTTCGCGGTCTGCCGTCGCCTGCACAACTCGTTGAAGGCGCGTCAGCGTTCGCACCGCCAGGTGCTCGACGAACTCAACGACAAGCTGGCAGACAAGTACATCTGCAACTTCTCGGTATTCCAGAGCCTGCCGGACACCTGGGCCATCGGCCAGGTCCTGCCGATCCTGCCGCTGCACCGTCTGGACGAGGAGCCGCTGCGCCGTGCCGTGCTGCAAGACCTGACCTGCGACTCCGACGGCAAGATCAAGCAATACGTCGACGAGCAGAGCATCGAGACCAGCCTGCCGGTACACGGTCTGAACGAAGGTGAAGATTACCTGTTGGGTATCTTCCTGGTAGGCGCCTACCAGGAAATTCTCGGCGACATGCATAACCTGTTCGGTGACACCGACTCGGTGAACATCTACCAGAATGCGGATGGCAGTGTGTATCACGCCGGTATCGAAACCCACGACACCATCGAAGACATGCTGCGCTACGTGCACTTGTCGCCGGAAGAGCTGATGACCCACTACCGCGACAAATGCGCCAGCGCGCGCATCACTGCCGCCGAACGCACCCAGTTCCTCGACGCCTTGCGTCTGGGCCTGACCCGTTCGTCTTACCTGTCGTCCTGACGGGTTGGCGCCTAGGCTTGATTCGCGTGGGGCCGGTTGGCCTGGCGCGGGCAAGCCTGGCAGTGGAGTGAAACCACGGGGACCGATTACGAGCGCCTGTGGTCCCATCTTCAGGAAGGCCTGGCGCTGGGGTTCAGCGAGCGTCAGGGCTCGATGAGTGGTTGTGGCTGCGCTACCTGTGGCAGCGCAACAAACCCTGAGGTGTGGCGTCGATGGCGATCTGGATTCGGCTATTTTGCAAACGGGCCATTGGCGCGCTCGTGCTGGCTGCGCTCGCGGCCTGTTCTCCGCTCAAGGCGCTTAATGCCCTGACCCCTGACGACGGCTTCGACAAGACCGAGGGCATCGCCTATGGCAGAGACCCGCGGCAAAAACTCGATGTGTACGTCCCGCGCCACCCCATGGAGAACGCTCCGGTGGTGGTGTTTTTCTATGGCGGCAGCTGGAACAGCGGATCGCGCAGCGATTACAGTTTTGTCGGTGAGGCCCTGGCATCCCGGGGAATCGTGGCCGTACTGGCGGACTATCGCCTGTATCCGCAGGTGCGCTACCCGGCATTTCTCGAGGATGGCGCCAAGGCCGTAGCCTGGACCCGCTCGCACATCCAGCAGTTTTCCGGCAATCCGCAGCGGCTGTACCTGATGGGGCATAGCTCCGGCGCGTACAACGTCGCGATGCTGGCGCTGGACCCGCAATTACTGGGGGCTGCTGGCATGTCGCCCCATGATATCAGCGGCTGGATCGGCCTGGCCGGTCCCTATGACTTCCTGCCCATCGTGAACCCTGACGTGCGCCCGGTGTTCTTCTGGCCGAATTCGCCGGCCCTGTCACAACCGATCAACCATGTCAGTCGAGGCGCGCCACCGGCGTTGCTGATGGCGTCCAGCGATGATGAACTGGTCGACCCTCGCCGCAACACCGGTGGCCTGGCGCGCAAGTTGCGTGAAGCCGGGGTGCCGGTGCGCGACCTGTATTTCTCCCGCACCGGTCATGCCACCCTGGTGGCAGCGTTGTCCCGGCCAATGCGGGGCCTGGCACCGGTGCTGGATGAAGTCGCAGGCTTCATCAAGGCCACGCCGGCTCAGTGAGCTTTGCCGGCAAACCAGCCGTCGTTGCGTTGCAGATACCAGGCAAACGCCCCAAGTGTCAGGCTGCGCAGCAACATGAACAGCAGGAAGGTCAGCCATAGACCATGGTTGCCCAACCCTTGCAGCGCCCATGCGAAGGGCAGCAGCAGGGCCACCGTCAACAACATGCCATTGCGCATTTCCCGGGCGCGCGTAGCCCCGATGAACAGACCATCGAGCAGGTAGCTCCACACCGCAATCAATGGCAGCGCGGCCAGGTAGGGCAGGTAGATGAACGCAGTGTCGCGCACGCTCTGGATATCGGTCTGCATCTCGATGAACAGATGCCCGCCAAACAGGAACAGCACGGCAAAACCCAGGCTCGCCAGCAGCGACCAGCCGCAGGCCACCACCAGGGAGCGGCGCAACGCCTGCCGGTCACGGGCGCCAATGGCATGGCCGCACAATGCTTCCACGGCGTGGGCCAGGCCATCCAGTGCATGAGCCGTCAGCAACAGGCCGTTGAGCAGCAGTGCGTTGGCGGCGACAGTGGCGTCGCCCAGCCGCGCACCTTGCACGGTGATCAGGAAAAAAATCGACTGCAGCGCCAGGCTGCGAATGAAGATGTCGCGATTGACCGCCAGCAGGGGGCGCCAGCTCTGCCAGATGGCCAGCGCCGCCCAGGCGATTTGCCCGGGGTAGGCGCGCAGGGCCTTGCGGGTCATCAGCAGGCCGATGATTGCTCCGGTCCACTCAGCGATGACCGAGGCCCGGGCGGCCCCGACCACCCCCCATTCCAGGCCCAGAACGAACCACAGGTTCAAGGCAATGTTGACCAGGTTGGTGCTCAGCAGTATCGCCAGGGGTGCCCGAGCGTTCTGCGTGCCGAGGAACCAGCCCACCAGTGCATAACTGGCCAGCGCTGCCGGCAGGCCGAATAATCGGGTGTGGAAGAATTCGCGGGTCAGCTGGTCCAGCTCCGCCGAAGGCTGCATGAAGTGCAGCGCAACTCCGCTCAGGGGCACGCCTGCTGCGCCCAGGACAACCGCCAGCCCGAAGGCCAGCAACAAGCCTTGCAACAGGATCTGCCGCAACGCCGCGCCATCACCTCGGCCGGCCGCCTGTGCGGCGAAACCGGTAGTGCCCATGCGCAGGAAGCCCATGCCCCATGCCAGGAAGGTATACAGGCTGGCGCCGACGGCCACGGCGCCGAGTTGATGGGCATGGGGCAGGTGGCCGATGACGGTGCTGTCGACCAGCGCCACCAGCGGTACCGAGATATTGGACAGAATCATCGGCGCGGCAAGCGCCCAGACCCGGCGATGGGTCAGGCGGTCGCGCCAGTCGTTGCTCAGGTTGGACATGCAGGCTCCTTGGGGGAGCCATTGTGTGTCAGTGGATGATCCAGCTCAACAGCCACAACCCGAGCAGCAGCCAGATGATCCCCATGATGATCGACGCATTCATGAACGCTCGAATGGCCGACCACAGCAACATCAGGCCCAGGACCAGCGCGATGATGCTGATGATCGAAGTGTCCATCCCCAACGCCCGGGACAGCCCCTCGACAAAGTTGGCGCCGGCATGGCTCAACAGATTGAACAGGCCGCTGAGGCCGTCGACGATAAAACGGATGACTGAACCGAGTGCCTGCCCGAGCCATTCGAAAAAGCTTTCTACCTGCATGTGTAGTTCGTCCTGAAAGAATGATGAGCCCCGTAGGAGCGGCCGCAGGCTGCGGTTTTTTGATCTTGATCCTTGGCGCTCATGACTATGCCAAAAGATCGCAGCCTGCGGCAGCTCCTGTACAGGGCATCGACTGTTGATTATGGGGCAAAGTTCGACACGCCATCGATACGCTTGCAGTCCTGGGCCAACCCCTTGAAGCTATACGTCTTCAGGAGAGCCCGATGAACCTTGTTGAACTGACCGAACGCCTGCACGCCATCCGCGATCGCAATGACTGGCGACAATTTCACAGCCCCAAAAACCTGGCCATGGCTGCCAGCGTGGAAATGTCCGAACTGGTGGAGATCTTCCAGTGGCTGACCGAAGACCAGTCGCGCCAGCTGCCGGCCGAAAAACTCGCCCATGCCGGTCAGGAAGTCGGCGACATTGTGCTTTATCTGCTGCTGTTGTGCAGCGAGTTGGGGTTGGACATGAATGAAGTGGTACGCAGCAAGCTGGCGGACAGCGAACGGCGGTTCAGCTGATGAGTGACCGTCATTTCGATCAACTGGCGACGCGCTTCGCCGAAAAAATCTATGGTGGGGCCAAGGGCGCCATCCGTCTGGCCGTACTCCAGGCCGACCTGGCCGAAACCCTTCCGGACCGGCCTTTGCGCGTTCTGGACATCGGCGCGGGCCTGGGCCACATGTCGTTATGGCTGGCCCAGCGCGGGCATGACGTCACGCTTGCCGAACCTGCCGAACCGATGCTCGAAGGCGCTCGCCAGCGCTTCGCCGAGGCCGGGCAACACGCGACTTTCATCCAGGCACCCTGGCAGGAACTGCTCGGCCAGCTTACCGAACCCTACGACCTGGTGCTGTGTCACGCAGTGCTGGAATGGTTGGCCGAGCCCCACGCGATATTGCCGGTCTTGCATCAACTGACCCGGCAGGACGGCTGGTTGTCCCTGGCCTTCTACAACCGCGATGCGCTGATCTACCGCAACCTGCTAAAAGGCCACTTTCGCAAGATGCGCAAAAACGACATGGCGGGGGAAAAACAGAGCCTGACCCCACAACAGCCTCTGGACCCGCGTGAACTTGCGACGCAACTTGAGGGCCTGTGGCAGGTCGAAACCCAGAGCGGGGTACGGGTTTTCCACGACTACATGCCGGTGGAATTCCAGGCCCGCGCAGAACTGGTGGACCTGCTTGAAATGGAACTCGCGCACCGCCGTCACCCAAGCTTTGCCGGGCTTGGGCGCTACTTGCACTGGATCTGCCGGCCGATCTGATCGGAGCATGAAATGAAAAGTCGTTCGGGTTTACTGATCATCTGCCTGGGATTGGCGGCCTGTCAGGGCAGCAACCCCTATGTCGCGACCTCCAGGCCGTTGCCGCCCGCGCCGCCTCAAGCCGCCACCACCTTCGACCGCAGCGCCTATCCGGCACCTGCGCGCGACTACGGCCGGTATCGCAGTTGGGCCTGGTTGAACGGACAATTGCCGCCGGGGACTGCCTGGGCGGATTCGGCGCAGGTCGCCGAAGCCGTGAGCAACGCCCTCGACCAGCGCGGCCTGCGACCCTTGCATGACAATCGCCCGGCCGACCTCTTCGTCAGCGCTGACCTGCGCCTGGAAACCCGCTTGCGTCAGGTGCGGGATGACTACTATGGCGGCGCCGGTTATTACGGCGGCGGTGGCGGTTATAACCGCTGCTGCGGCAGCGGCTATGGCATGTACAACACAGTGCCGATCGTGCGCACCTATCAGGAGCAGGTCGTGGTCGTGCGGGTCGACCTGTTCGATGCGCAAAGCGGCCAGCCGGTGTGGAGCGCCAGTGCCGAAACCAGCAACCAGGGCAAGCAGAGCGCCAGGGCCGATGCGATCAGGGAGGCTGTGGAAAAAGCCATGTCGGCGTATCCTCCCGGTTAGCTACAGTAGACAAGACGCATTACGCAGGTTCATGCCTCACTCGGAGAATCATCATGTTCCGCCGTCTCGCTTTACTGGTCGTGGTCGCGCTGCTCGGCGCCTGCGCCTCGGACCAGGTCAACCATGACTTTGATGCCAGTCGTGACTTCGCCGCCTACCGCAGCTGGAGCTGGAAGGAGCCGGCCCTGCAATATCGCCCCGATGACCCGCGGATCAAGAGCGATCTGACCGAGCAGCGCATCCGCCAGGCGGTCACCGAACAGCTCGACCAGCGCGGCCTGCGCCCGGCTGCCGCCGGCACCAAGGGTGACCTGAGCGTACAGACCTACCTGATTGTCGAGCAGCGCCAGCAGCAGGTCACCACCAACTACGGCGGTGGTTGGGGCGGCCCGTGGAATGGTTACTGGGGCGGGCCGATGTACAACGAAACCCGCAACATCACCTACAAGGTCGCGACGGTTCAGATCGACCTGCTCGATGGCAAGGACGGCAAGCTGGTATGGCGCGGCAGCGACGAACAGATGCTCGCCCGCTCGCCGAACCCGGCGGATCGCAGCACCGCGATACGCGAGACGGTGGCGCGGATATTGGCAAATTACCCGCCTAGATAAAGACTTGATGCAGCACCGCAATCAACACACCCGCTCATGTGCAGCTCTGAAAACCCTTGTCTACACTCTCCCATACCCATGGAGGTAACACCTCGGCAGTACGCCGGCAAAGGAGTGCACAATGTCTCCCCGCTTGCAGTTTCACGGCCCCGCCCGGCAACGTGGCGCGATCGGTCTGTTAGCCGCGCTTACCCTCGGCCTGGCATTGATGTTCATGTTGCTGGTGCTCGACAGTGGCAGGCTCTACCTGGAGCAGCGCAAGCTGCAGCGAGTCGCCGATGTGGCGGCCCTTGAAGCCGTGACGCGCGACGGCGATTGCCTGGCCAATCTCACCGCTGCCAGGTACGCCACTCAAAGCGCCACCCGCAACGGCCTGACCGTCGCCGACGGCATTACCCTGAGCACCACCTGCGGAGTCTTGCAAACCGGCGCCGATAAGCTGCGCAGCTTTACGCCGGATGCCAGTAAAAAAGCAGCCATCCGCGTGATCGCCACGCGAGTGGTCCCCACCAGCATCGCCGCCGGCGTCGGAGCACTGTTCAGTCCCGGCCCGGCCAGCCTCAACACACGGCTCACCGCGACAGCAGTCGCTGCCCCGGCCGTACTGCCGCCCTTGGCGATGTTGACGATCGGCAGCACAGCGCTGGTGGTCGATTCCAGCAAGTCGGCTGCGTTGAACCTGTTGTTGGGGAAAATGCTCGGCGGCAGCCTTAATCTGAGCGCGGTGGGCTGGCAGGGCCTGGTCGATACCAACATCAATCTGCTGAGCTACCTGAATCAACTGGCCCTGGACGTCAACGTCAGTGCCGGCAACTACACCGAATTGCTCAACAAGAAAATCAAGCTGACCCAGTTGCTGGACACCGCGATCACCGTGCTCCAGGCCGGCGGCACAACGGCTAACGTGGCGGTCAGTGGCCTCACCGATCTCAAGGTGGTAGCCGGCAGCACCGAGCTTGCATTAGGGCAACTGCTGCAGTTGCAGACCGGCACGCCTTCGTCGGCGCTCAATACCAATCTGCAAGTGTTCCAGCTGGTGGAAGCCTTTGTGCAGCTGGCCAACAGCCAGAACGGCATCGTGGTCGACCTACCACTGAATATTCCTGCATTGGTCAACGGCTCGGTACGGGTCAAGGTGATCGAGCCGCCGCAGCTGTCGGCGGTGGGTAATCCGGCGCTGGCCAAAGCCAACCCGATGGGGCCCGACCGTATTTACGTGCGCACGGCGCAGGTGCGCACCGTGCTGTCGCTTAATCTGCCGCCGCTGTTGACGGGCGTGACCGGTCTGCCCGCTGCCATCTTGAATACGTCTTTGATCTCAGGCGTGACCGACGCCCTGAACAACGTGTTGCACCTCAACCTCGGCGGAGCGCTCCAGTCAGTCTTCTGTGTTCTGGGGGGCACCTGCCAGCGTACCAACTTGCTCATACTGCCCACCTCCAGGATTGATATCGCCCTGGAAGTCGGCAGTGCCAACAGCCATGTGACCGACTACACATGCGCCAGTGATGCCACCAAAACGCTGACGACCCAAACCAATACGGCCCTGGTGAAACTGAAGGTCGGCAAAATCGACACGGCCAACGCATTCTCGTCTTCGGCAGATGTAACGGTGCAGCCGTTGCCCCTGATCGACGTTGGCGCCATCACTTGCAAGATTCCCTTGCTGGGCTTGGGGCCAGAAACCTGCGATCTGTCGACACGCAAGCCGTTTTACGGCGGCGGCCTGGGGGTCAAGGTCGATTCGCCCGTCGCCAGCACCCAGAGCACGCACATTTACAACCAGCCTCCAGAGATCAAACAACCTCCGTTGTTCTACAGCCTGGGTACGCAGGGGGTTGTCGATAGCTTGAAAACCACCCTGGCGGGTGTTCAGGTGCAGGCCTACAAACCTGTGGCTCCAAATGTACTGGGTGATTTACTGACAACTGTGACGGGGGCGCTGGACGCGGTTAACAACACGCTGGGCGTGGTCATTGATGGCCTGCTCAGCAAAGTCCTCGACCCCATCCTCGACAACCTGCTCGCTGCCCTCGGCATCACGCTGAACAAAGTCGACGTCGGCGCCAACCTCAGTTGCAAGCCCCCGGGTCGCGCCGGGCTGGTGATTTAAGACAGGGGCAATATCGGCAATTCGATGCAGAAGCGCGCGCCGTGTACCGAATTGCTCACACTGAGCCGTCCGCCCATGTTCTCGACAATGCCGTAACTCACGGACAACCCAAGGCCGGTGCCAACACCCACCGGCTTGGTGGTGAAAAAGGGTTCGAAGATCCGCTCCATCAGCCGCGGATCGATACCACCAGCATTGTCCTCGACCCACAGGCGCACGTGTTGGGCATCCCGCTCGGCGTCCAGCGCGATCCACGGCTGGAAGGGGTGATCATCCTCGCGTTTGGCCAGCAGGGCATCCCGGGCATTGACCATCAGGTTGATCAGCACCTGTTCCAGCTGATCGACATGACCGCGCACCTGCACGTCGAAGCCGGCCTCGCCGATTCGCAGCTCCAGCCCTTTGCCGCGCATGCCTTCGGCCAGCAACGCCAGGGTACCTTCAATGGCATGCAACGGATTGAATGGCTGCTGCTCGATCTCGGAACGGCGACCGAACACGCGCATGTGGTCCACCACCCGCGCTGCGCGCTGGACCTGAGCGTCGATGCGCTTTAGCTTTTCGGTCAGGTAATCGACCTGCACATCGCCGTTGCCCAGGCGCTTGAGCACATTGACGACGGCCATGCGCATCACATTCAGCGGCTGATTGATTTCATGGGCCAGGCCCGTGGCCATCTCGCCCAGGGTGGCCATTTTTGCGCTCTGGGTGAGTTGCTGCTGGGCGCGCCGCACCTCGGTGTTGTCGCGGCCCACGGCCTGGATTTCAAGAAGGCGCCCCTGATCATCGAACACCCCGCGATCCGACCAGACCCACCATGCATGCTCGCGTCCCGGCAGTTGCAGATTGATTTCCGCGGTACTCACCGCAAACTCGGGGGTCAGTTGGCCCAGGCGCGATACAAACGCCTTGCGCTGTTCCGGCGACATCCAGCTGCCGAGGTTTACACCGGGTAGCGCTTGCGGCTCGCATTCCAGATAGGCCGCCAGTGGTCGGTTGCCAAAGGTCAGTGTGAGGTCGGGCAGGTAACGGCAGATCATCGCCGGGGAGTCTTCCACCAGGAGGCGATAGCGTTCCTCGCTTTGTCGAACCTGCTCGGCAGCCTGGGTGGCTTCAGTGACATCCAGCCACAGGCCCACGGCCTCCACCGGCAGGCCGAGATCGTCGCGCAGCAGGCGGGCTTCATCGAGCAGCCAGTGGTAATCGCCACGACTGTCGCGCAGTCGATAGCGTGCCTGCACCGAACCCTGGCGCAGCAGCTGTCGGGTGCGTTCAAAGTACTGGTCGCGGTCATCCGGGTGTACCCGCTCGACCAGCATCGCGGGACTGCAGTCGGCGAGGGTGAAGCCCAGTAACGGCAGCAGGCTGTCACTGAAAAACGTCGGCAGCAGCGCGCCCTCGACGTAACGCTGAACATAGATCACTGCTGGTGAACTGGCGATCAGGTTGTCCAGCCGTGCATGCGCCGTTGCCGCGTGCTGCTGCTGGTTTTTGATGTCGCTGATGTCGAGCATGAAACCGATGATTCGCCGCTGTGTCCCCGCGCCGACGGCCTGGCCTTGCAGGCGATACCAGGTCGGCGATTGCGCGGCCTCGGCCTGCAGCACGCGGATGCACAGCAGCAGGGGTGCACTGTTGTCCTGCAGGTCGAGCAGGCGGGCATTGAGTTCTTCGCGATCGGCGGGGTGTACCCGTTCGAGCCAGTCGCGCACCGGTAAAACCCCCCGGTCCAGGCCCAGGTCGCTGGCCAGCGATGCGGCCAGTTGCAGCTCGTGGCGATCACCGAAAAGCTCCCACCAGCCGGTGCCCAGCAAGGTTTGCAGGGCTTCCAGGCGCTCCAGGTGCAGATGGTGGCGCTGCTCGCGCAACCGCTCCAGCAAGGGCGCCGCCAGCGCGGCCATCAGCTGTAGCCAGTCGCGATGGCTCAAGTCGGGCGCGCGCTGTTGCACCGGGTAAAAACCGCACAACAACCAGGCCGCGACACCCTGGGCGTCCTGGTAAGGTACGGCGAAGCCTTCGGCATGGCCGAAAATATCCTGCAGGCGCGGATGCTCGCCGCTGATCAACGGCTGGGGGGCGCCGCCGTTCAAGGTGTCGAGGCCAGTGCCCAGGCGTTGACCCGCGTGCCATAACTGCGGTGCGTCAAAGGCATCGGCATGCTGATGCACCTGCCAGCCTTGTTCCTGCTCGTCGAGCAGCGCCACGGCAATGCAAGGGACATGCAAACGTTGGGCGAGGAGTTGCAGCTGTTCGCTCAGCACCTGGGGCAGGCGCGGCAGACTGCACAGGCGCAGTTGCTCGCTGAGCTGGGTTGCGAGCAGCTGACACTGCTCGCGGCTGCGTGCCTGTCGACGTTCGAGCAGCAGATCACCGATGTCCAGCAGCTGCAATAACCAGCCTTCGGCTTGAGGCTGCACCCAGCCGCGCAGGTGCACGGGCTGATCGCCCAGGCCCTGAAAGTCCAGGTCCAGGCTGTGCCCAAGCCAATCCCCGGGCGAACCTTCGATGGACAGGCAACTGTGGGGCATCAGGTAGTCGCGCAACGGTACCGGCTGGGCGCTCACGGCCTGACGGGCGAGTGCGTGCCTGAGCGGCCCCGCCAGGTGCATCACTCGAGATGCGGCATCCAGCTGGATGTGCAAACCGACTCCGGGCGCGCTCATGGCGTACTCGGTGTTGAGGGTTTTCGCCGGTGGCCGTTGCAGCAGGCGACCGAGCAATGTATCGCCGGGACTCAAAACTGCAGGCTCGATTGGGCGCTGAGCGTGGTCGGCAGATTGGGTATCGGGCCGACCCCGGGCAGCACCAGCGAAGGCAGCACGCTGTTCAACTTGCTGCTGGGATAGTCGATGCTTACCGTCAACACTCCGCCGGCATACACCGCCTTCGCGTGGGTGGCGACACTGAAATTCAACGCCGGCGGGATCCATGACAGGCGTTGCGTCAGGACACTGGTCGCCAATGTCTCGACGGTCTGTTTGTAATTAGCGGTGGTCGGGTCAACGGCCACGCTGCGCCTAACCGCTTCGGCGGTCGACTCGTTGAACGATTGCATCAGCAATAACGGCAGGCTGTAACTGAGCAGACCGTACAGCACCGCGAAAAAGATCACGAACACCAGCGCGAACTCAATCGCCACGGCACCTTTTTGCTTACGGGGGAGGGCGGTTTTCATGTGTGCGTCTACCCTGACAATCACAATGTAATATCAGCATAGAATCATTCAGCCAAAACGGACGGCTTTTACCTCATGCAGAGTTTTTTCCTGATCATCTGGCTGATGGTGTGTGCCGCGCAGGATGCACGAGAACGACACATTGCCAATGTCCTGACCTTGGGCGCTGGCGCGGTGGCGCTCGCCTGGTTGCTGTGGACCGGGAGCACCTGGCTGGGCGCCGAGGCCGTGCAGGGCGGCCTGGCATTCCTGCTGGCGCTGGCCTTCACGCTGCCGGGCTACTGGATGGGTCGGATGGGCGCCGGTGATGTGAAATTAGTGACAGCTTTGGCACTTGCGACGGACGGTATGCACGTTCTCGGCACGATCATCGGCGCGGGAATGGCCAGCGTGCTGTGGTTATTGATTTCGCCAAAACTCTGGCTGTATATGAGTCAATCACTTAGGGAGCAATTGCGCTACATGGGGCCGCAAATGTCAAAAAAACAACCATTTGCGCCGTTCGTACTGGCAGGCGCGGTGCTGACTTTGGCCTGGCTCCGCTAGTCGCCAGTTGTGTGTACAGAGTCGAAAAGTACGTCTATTTTCAAATCAGTCGTAGTTGTACAGCCCGTGGCTGTCAGTACAGGAATAGCCAGATTTTGGCGTTGGCATGGAGTAGCACGTGAACAAGCTCACCTCGGCAGTAAAAGTCCTTGTCGTTGATGATCAGCCGTTGATCGTGGAAGAACTTGGCGAGTTTCTCGAGAGCAGTGGTTATCAGTGCGTACCCTGTGGCTCCAGTCAGGAAGCGATCGAACGTTTTTCCGATGACCCCGATGTCGGGCTGGTGCTGTGTGACCTGCACATGCCCGCCATGGATGGCATTCAGCTGGTTCAGGAGTTGCAACGCTTGTCCGGCAAGCATCGAGTGTTCGAGGCCATCATGTTGACGGGCCGCGCGGACAAGCAGGACGTGATCAAGGCGTTGCGTGCAGGCTTTGCCGACTACTATCAGAAACCCATCGACCTGGATGAATTGCTGAACGGTTTGCGCCGCCAGGAAGTGGCGTTGCAGGAGCGGCAAAAGAGTCTGCAGCTGGGGCATTTGAATCAGAAGCTGCAGTACCTTTCCGAGTCCATCGATGATCTGTATCAGGACCTGGACAAGGTACGGCGCAATCCGTCAGCCCGTGGCGGGGCAGAGGCCTCGGACGATGCTTTTATTGACCCGGACCGGCTGCAGATACCTTCGATTTTCAATCAGCTGTCCCCTCGGCAGCTGGACGTGGCACGGCTGGTGGGCAAGGGGCAGACCAACTATCAGATTGCCTGTGAGTTGGGGATTACCGAGAACACCGTGAAGCTGTATGTGTCGCAGGTTTTGCGTCTGACCCACATGCACAATCGCACGCAATTGGCACTGGCGTTGTCCCCGAACAACTCAGGTTTGCGCCAAAGAGTCACAGCCCACTGAGCGAAACAAATCCACCGTAGGAGCTGCCTTCGGCAGCGCCTACGCGGACGTGCATAAGGTATTCGAAGGCCTCTCAATTCCCTTCCAGTGAACCGCCCTCATCCTGCTCATAAAACTCCGGTATCGGGTACTCAAAACTTTTCAGGAACCGCGTCATGGCCCGTTCCCGCTCGGCCGCCGTGGCCGTTTGCGGGATGTTGGACGCCGCCTGGTTTCGGCTCTGCAAAACCAGCCAGCCTTCGGTTTCCTGCTGTTGTGGTGACGAGGGGCCGGCGTCGAGGGCCAAGGCTGGCAGGCTCAGCAGGGGCAGGCAGCACAGGATGGTCAGTTTCATGGTGTTCTCCTCTACTTCAGCGCATCAGTGACAACCGCCACCTGGCCGCTGGTGGACGGCCGTGGCGGGGTGGGGGCCTTGAGTGATTCGGCGCGGGCCTTGGCGTCGCCGAATTGTTCCGGGCTCAAGCCGGCGCGGCTGACGAGTTCACCAGCCTGTTGCCAGTTGTCCTGATAGATCAACAATGCCACCAGGTTCACCGCCGCCAGTTGATCGCTCTGCTTGAGCTCGATTGCGGTCAGGAACTCGAAGCGTGCGTCGTCCAGGCGCAGCTGGTTCATGTAGACCACGCCCAGGTCATTGCGGATTCTTTCGTCAGTCGGCGCCAGTCGTGCGGCCCGCTGCAGATGCGCCTGGGCCTGGCCGTTGTCACCCCGACCTGCGGCGAGTTGGCCGAGACCGTGTTCGGCTTCGGCGGCGCGGCAGCTGCCCAGCAGGCTACGGTACAAGGGTTCGGCGTCGCTGCGCCCCAGCAGGCGATAGACCCGGGCCTTGCGCAGGCGTACATCCGCCAGGTTGTCCGGCAGGCTCTGCAGGTTGGCGAGGCTGGCGTGCAGCTTGCCGTCCTTGGCCATGTCATCGGCCAGGTTCAGCGCCAGCTCCTGATCGGCGCTGGGTTTGGCGCAACTGGCGGAGGTCGTCAGGGCGGACCAGGGCGCTTGGCCGTTGGTGGCGCATCCGCTCAACATCAGCAGGCTCATCACGGCTATCAGTGCTTTCATAAGTAACCTCTTCAAGAGCCTGAATCAGGAGGAGAACGCCCGGGCAATCGCGGTAAACCCCGGCCCGGCCAACACAATCAACAGCGCAGGAAACAGAAACAGCATCATCACCACCGACATCTTCGCCGACATCTTCGAGATGTATTCCTGCAAGTTGGTCAGGCGCCGGTCGTCGAGCAGCTGCTTGAGCGCCAGCAGCGACTTCATCGCACCGCCGCCCTGCTGGATCAGTTGCTGCAAGATCACGCAGGTGTCGGTGAACTCGTCGATCGCCAGCACATTGGCCGCCTTGTTCAGCTCCTGTCCCAGCTCCAGGCCGGAGTCGACCCGGGCCAGAATCAGACTCAGCTCCTGGGTGGTCTGCGGCAACAGCCGCTGGGCTTCGACGCTTAAAACCCTCAGGGCCTGCTCAACGGCCATCCCCGACTCGAACAGAATGCGCAGCAAGGGAATAAGCGTGGAGATTTCTACAGCGATCTGTTTTTGCCGGCGCTTGGCCGCGTAGGCCAGCAGGCGCTTGGGCAGCAGGTAGCCAATGGCCAAGGCAAAGAATGGCGCTATCCAGTGGTTGCTGGCCTGTGGATAGAACAGCGTTTGCAGCACGATCACCAGGCCCACTACCACGAACGGCGTGCCGATTTGCAGCGCGGCAAACATCGAGCGCTGGCGGGCGCGGCGCCATCCCACGCGGTTGAGCAACACCTGGGTTTCGTTGTCGAGACTGACGCTGCGTTGCCCCACCTTGCTGTCGCCTACGGCGCGCAGCCAGGTGCCCAGGCGGTTGTCCCGCACCATCTGCCCCTGCAGGCGCTGGCTGACCTGGCGTTCACGGCGGTGGCGCTCGAACAGGCTGGCGAACATCAATAACACGGCGCCCAGCAGCAACAACGAGCTGACAATCATCGCGACGGCCATATCACACGCTCCGCAACATGCGCCACAGCGCCAGGCAACCGGTGACTTGCAGGCACACGGCGATGATCAGCATCTGCCGTCCACCCTCGTCGTTCCACATCCCCAGCATGTAGCCGGGATTACTCATCATGAAATAGCTCACCAGGATCAGCGGCAGCGAACCCAGGACCCAGGCGGTCATGCGGGTTTCACCCGTCAGTGCACGCAACTGGCGAGCCCCCTGGTCGCGCTCGCGAATCAGTTTGATCAGGTTCTCCAGCAGCTCGCTGGCGTTGCCGCCATAGCGGTGATTGACCTTCAGGCCCAGGGCGAACATGCGCAGTTCGTCCTGCTCATACAGCTCGGCAAAGTCATTCACGGCGTCGGGCAGGTTTACGCCCAACTGAACGTTGCGTTGAACCCTGCCCATGGCGGTTTTTAGTGGATCCTCGCTGGCGTCGATCGCGCCCATCACCGCGTCCGCCAGGGTACGACCGGACTTCAGGCTGCGTACCGTGTGGTCCAGCATCTGGGGTAACTGCTCGACGATCCGGTGGATCCGCCGGCGGTAGCGCCAGGACACATACACCCGCAGCGCCAACGGTGGCACCACCAGCAACAGCAGGAAACCGGCCCAGCTGGCGACGGCAGAACCCATCAGCATCGACACCACCCACAGCGCCAGCCAGATACCCAGGCGGTCCGTGGGGCGCCCCAGGCCTGCGCGCAGGAATGCCCGCTCCAGGCCCGTCCAGCGAGTTTTTTCCGGTAGCCCTTCCGGCTGCCCCTGGCCGAGGCGTTCCAGGATCCTTTCGCTGCCGGATTTGCGCACGCCCTGGTAGAACAGGCGTACGGAAAAGGTCAGCAGCAACAGGCACACCAGGCACAGCAACAGAGGTCCGATCATGTGCGCCTCGCGGTCAGTGAAGGTCGCCGAACGACTCGCGGCGCAGCTTGTCGCCGGCGGGGTTGACCGCCTCGCGCAGAAAGCCGAAACCGGTGCGTCGATCAAGCCGGAACAGGGTATTGGTGACGTACACGTCGTCGCGGATCCCCACCACTTCCACGACTTCGCTGACGCAGCGGCGTCCGTCGGGCATGCGCGTCAACTGGATCACCACATCCAGCGCGGCGCAGATCATCTGCCGCAAGGTACGCTCGGCGATGCTGCGGCCGGTCAGGCCCACCAGGGTCTCCAGGCGCAGCAACGCATCCTGCGCGTTGTTGGCGTGCACGGTGCTCATCGAGCCATCGTGACCGGTATTCATGGCAGTGAGTACGTCGACCACTTCGACGCCACGGATCTCGCCGAGGATGATCCGGTCGGGACGCATCCGCAGGGCGTTGCGGATCAGGTCGCTGGCCTTCACTTCGCCGTGGCCTTCGGCATTCGGCGGGCGGGTTTCCAGGCGCACCACGTGCGGGTGGCCCAGTTGCAGTTCGGCGACGTCTTCGATAGTCACCAGGCGTTCGTGAGGGTTAATCAGCTGACTGAGAATATTCAGCAAGGTGGTCTTGCCCGTGCCGGTGCCGCCGCTGATCAGGATGTTGCAGCGCTTGCCGACAGCCTCCTGGATGAAATCGAAGATCGCCTGGTCAATGGTTTGCATCGCCATCAAGTCCGAACTCTTGAGCATGTCCTTGCGAAATTTACGAATCGACAGGCACGGGCCATCGAGGGCGATTGGCGGGATGATCGCGTTGACCCGGCTGCCATCGGGCAGGCGCGCATCGACCATTGGCGAGGACTCGTCGAGCCTGCGCCCGAGGGGCGCGAGAATACGCTGCATCACGCGTTCGACATGGTGAGCATCGATGAAACGCAAGTCGCTCTGATGCAGCACGCCATCGCGTTCGATAAATACCCGGTGCGGGCCGTTGACCAGGATCTCGGTCACCGCCGGGTCGCGCAGCAGCACTTCGAGGGGGCCGAAGCCGGTGAGTTCGTCGACGATCTCTTCGGCCAGGCGCTCCATTTCATAGCGGGAGATTGCCAGGTGCAGGCGGGCGATGTACTCGGCGATCTTGTCGATGACAAACTGCGACAGCACCTGCCGGGTACCCTCCAGCAGGTTTTTTCCGGACTCTTCGATGGCGTCGATGATGTAGCGGTGCAACACCAGTTTGAGGCCTTCATGATCGGTGTTGCCGACCGCGCCACGGGTTGGCGCGCCGAACAGCTTTTCACTGTTCATTGCGCACCCCGCAGGCGGTCGAACCAACCGGCCTTGGGTTTGACGATGCCTTCGGAGCGTTTCGCCAGGCGTTCGCCGAGGGTGCGCAGGCCCTGGGTCAAGGTTTCCCGCGGGGCGAGTTCGAACAGCGACACGCCCTGGTTCTTGGCGTTGAGTCGCACCTGCGGGCTGTTGGCGAGCGTCGCGATGACCTCCATGCCGAAGCTTTTACCCAGGGTCTCGGCGTCGGGTGTGACGTCGCGCAGGTAGCGGTCAACCAGCAGCCGGGAGTGCTCCAGCTTCATGCCTTTTTCGCGCCAGAAATTGAGGATCGCCAGGTTGCGCCGGCAGTCGAGCACGTTCTGGTCGGTGTACCACAGCAACTTGTCGCAGTGGCTGACAAAGGTTCGCAGCGCCTCGCTGTCGTGCTGCCCGGTGAGGTTCACCACAATGTGCTGGAAGTGATGACGCAGCGCGCTGAGCAGCATGTACAGCTCGGCCGCACTGGTGTGTTCCAGTGGTTCATCGGTACTGGCATAGGCGAGGATCCGCAAGCCGCCCTCGCAGCGACTGAACGCGCTGTCGATCAACGTGGCGTCCAGGCGTCGCAAGTGCCGCAGGGCATCACCGAAGTGAAACGAGCTCTCCAGGCCCAGCAAGGCCAGGCTGTCACCCCGGGGCAATCCGAGGTCCAGCAACAGGGTTTGTTGCCCGCTCTTCTGCACCACTTGCGCGAGATGGGTGGACAGCAAGGCGCCATCGGCATTGCTCTGCACGCTGTACAGCACCGTCAGGCCGCCCAGGTGATTGTTGGGCGTCACAGGGGGCAGGCGCTTGCTCAGGCGCCGCACCAGGCCTGCAACCTCACTGGAGCGCGAGCCGTACGCGACGAAATCCCGGGCCCCTGCGCGCATGGCGTTGAGCACCAGTTGATTGTCCATGCCATCGCCCAGCGCGACGATTGCCAGCATCGGCTTGGCTTCCAGGGCACCTTCGATCAGCGCGCTCTGGGCCACCACGTGGTCGCGGTCCAGGCCGATGAACACCAGGCTGGCGAACGTCACATCCACCAGTGCCAGCAGTTCGTCAAGGCTGCCGCCACCGGCGCTCACCACCTGGCCCAAAGGTGCCAGGGCGCCCTGCAGCCACTCCAGGTCAGTGGCGTTGCGCGTAATCGCGAGAAAGGTCTGGCTCAGGCTCTGGCTCATTGCGATAACCCGCTGCGTCTATCGAAGTTGCCGTTTTCAAGGAAGTACATGCGGTAGAAATTCGGATCGTAGTTGCGCAACTTTTCCCCGGGCAACGAGGGCAATTGCGCGTTCGCCGCCAGTGGCTGCACCAGGTGCGGGGTGACGATCATCAGCAGCTCGCGTTCTTCGCGATTGATGTTCTGGTCGCGGAAAAACGCACCCAGGATGGGGATGTCGCCAAGCCCCGGAAACTTGTTCACCTGGGAGCTGTTGCGGGTGCTGATCAGGCCGCTGATGACAAAACTTTCGCCATCGGCCAAAGAAATGCTGGTGTCGGTGCGGCGCACCGTCAGCGCCGGGACTACGGTGCCTGCGATGTTGACGCCGTTGCTGTAGTCCAGCTCGCTGACTTCCGGCGCAACTTTCAGGGCGATGCGATTGCTGCCGATGATGGTCGGGGTCAGCGTCAGGCGGATGCCGAATTCCTTGTACTCGATCGAGACGTTGTCACTGCCGGAGCTGGGCACCGGGATGGGGATTTCGCCGCCGGCCAGGAAACTCGCGCTTTGCCCGCTCAGCGCCACCAGGCTGGGACGTGCCAGGGTATAGGCGAAACCGCTGCCTTCCAGGGCGTTGATCATCACCATGGTCTTGCCGCCAATCCACGAGATATTGAACTGATCGTTATTCACCGGCAGTCGCGGCTGCACCACGCCGTCGATGGTCGGCAGGGTGCGGGGCGCGCCAAACAGGAAGTTGCCACGGGTACCGAAAACCGAGGTCGAGGCCTCCTTCAGTTTGGATCGGCTGACTTCGACGAAGCGGATGTCGGTCTGCACCTGGGAAGGCAGCAGCGGCTCCTCGGACGGCAGGGCGACGCCGGTCAGTGCGGCGGTGGCCTTGCCCTGGACGAACACCATGGTCTGGCGCGGTGTGGTCGAGCACGCTGTCCAGACCATCAGGCTGGTCGCGCCGGGTGCCATCCCCGTGAGCAGGAAGCCGCTGGCGCCGGTGGTGCGAACGTCGGCGATCTTCGGGTCGCCGACGGCCAGGCGCGTGATCGCAACCGCAGACTGCAGCTCTTGCTGCAAGCCTTCGCCGACTTCCAGAACGCTGGGTAGCGGGCTCAAGGCCGTGCAATTGCTGGAGGCGGCAAGGCTGGTGTCAGCTGCGATCAACACCAGGCAAGCGAACAGCGGGCAAAGTATCGGCATGGAACGACTGGGCATAGCACTGCATCCTTGCTCGATCAGGGAGTTTGTTGGGTGATCTGGTTACCACGAATGACTTCCACCCCAGGCCGTGCGACGGCAGTGCGTACGGGGCTGCTGACGGGTGTTTTCGGCGCGCCGCCCAGGGCCAGTTGGGTGAACTGGAACAGGCCGCTGTTGGCCGCATCGAGATTGCCGGGCGTGTCGCTTTCGCCAGCCCAGTAACGGGCCAGGCGCTGCTCCTCGGCGCTGCGTACCGCCAGGCGTAGGGTGCCTACCTGAGTCGCCAGCATCAGCCGGCCGAGCAACGGCGCCGGCACGGCCAGCAGTACGGTGCGGGCGGCGATGCGGCGCTGATCCTGCTTGATCTTTTCTTCGGCGTTCAGGGGCGGGGTGGCAGGCTTGCCGTCGTTGGTCAGGCCGAGCTGGTCGCCGACCCCAAGCACGCGCATGGCCGGGATGACGATCTGTGCCGACTGTTGCCGGTTGCTCTCGTCCTGGCGTAAGTACAGCAGCACATCAACATAGTCACCCGGTGTCAGTTGCCCTGCGGCGCCGATCACTTCATCGACGGCGACTGCAAGTGCGCGCTCGTCACTGCGAATCATGCGTGCCACGGCACCACCGCTTTCAAAGCTGTCCTCACTCAGCCATGTGCCGGCGGTGAGTGTGCGCCACGGCGTACGCCCGACTGCCTGGTCGATGTTGCCCAGGCTACCGGCCGGTGCGCTGCGCAGTTTTTCCACGGCGAGGTCGGCGGCGGTCAATGGCGTGAATGGCGCCACATCGCGTACTACCACGACCACTGACTGGCGGGTCTGGTCTTCGGCAGTGGCGACGGTTTTTTCGATGGCGGCAACGGCGGTGGGAGCCTCGACCGGTTCGGCAGCAGGCGCGCGACTGAGCATCAATCCCCAGTAGCCGGCGACGACTGCGCCTACTAGCAACATCCCTGCAAGACCCATGGTGACGCGACTGTTCATGACGGCTCTCCATTTCCAGCTGCAAGACTTGGCCCATATCCAGACGGGGTAATTCGTGCTTAAGCAGCTATGAACATTCAACGATTTCGCTATTTGACGGTAGCGCAGGTAAAGCGAAATGCCATTAACCAAAATGAAAATAGCTGTCAAAAGTTGAAGAAGTGGCCGAAATGGCAGGTTTTTTTGGAGTGCATCAGAAAGTACTAATACTTTGTAATTAAGCCGTTCTTACAGTTGCTGGGGGACCATTTCTTGACAATGCTCTGGTGGCACGGAGCAATCATGTCTCGGTCCGTGAAACCGGTGCCCAGGGGCCCAAGGAGTTGTCAGATGTTTCTTAAACTGTATGTGAAGGTTCGCGCGTTTTTTGAAAGTACTGAAGGGGCTTCGGGTATTGAATATGCGATTGTTGCAGCGATGGTGGCAGTGATGATCGTTGGATTCATCACACCGATCGGAGATTGGGTGTTTGAAACATTTGAGCGTGTAAATGATGCTATAGGCGGCGCAGCGGTTACGAAACCTGGTGCATGAAATAAACCTGCCGGTTTTCTGGTCGTCGGCTAATGTGGTTAAACCTAGGATTGCGGTAGCGGGAACGCCACATGACAGTAACTTCACCCCCACGCCAGCAGTTGCTCTTGGTCGACGACGAAGAAGACGCGCTGCTGGAACTTGCCGAACTGCTGGAGGGCGAGGGCTTTTGTTGCTTCACGGCAACGTCGGTCAAACTCGCCCTGCATCACCTTACCCGCCATCCCGATATCGCCTTGGTAATCACCGATCTGCGCATGCCGGAGGAGAGCGGCATGTCGCTGATAAAGAGGTTGCGCGAGCACACCTCGCGTCAGCATCTCCCGGTGATCGTCACGTCCGGGCACGCGGACATGGAGGACGTCAGCGACATGCTGCGCCTGCAAGTGCTCGACCTGTTTCGCAAGCCGATCTATCACGTGCGATTGCTGGAAACGCTGAACAACCTGTTCCCGCAGCCCTTGGCCCAAGTGACCTCTGGCTGAACAAACCCGGTCCTGCCGATTCACGCCACCAGCACCCGATCCCGTAGGGGGATCGTTTGAAGCACTAAAATTGCGCCATTCTGAACCCGGGCGACCAAACCCGTTCACTGAATTTGCAGCGACACCCAAAGCGTACATTCCCCGCTTCCGAAACAACAACCGACACAACCTGTTGGAATGGTCCCCAACCCACTCTGAGATGCAGGACGTGCACTCATTTCCTCAGCCCCACACCGGTCAACTGTAGGAGCGAGCTTGCTCGCGATGGTCGTGAACGATAACGCTGGCAGCCTGACATGCCCTCGGCGTTCTCGGGGTTATCGCGAGCGGGCTCGCCCCTACAATGGGTTCGTATAGACCTCCGTCCTTCTGGCGCTCGTTCACCGTCGCCATCACCAGCAAACCGGTCCATGACTCAAAGCTGGTAACTGAAACTGATGCTGTACCGCGGCTTGCGGTTGAAGGTATCCAGTGCTTGCTCGGACATCGGCTTGGCGGCTTCCAGGGCGATGTTGTAGTACTTGGCATCGCCAAACCGCAACCCGATGGCGCCCGAGGACAGACTATTGCCCTGCACCGGCAGCTTGTTAAACCAGGTCTTCGAGCGATCCAGGACGACGTAGGGTTGCAGGATTTTTACCCAGCGCCAGTCGCGGTTGAAGCTGTAGTTGACCTCGTACGCCACGCCCCAACCCTTGTCGCCCGATGCCTGATCGTCAGGGTAGCCGCGGCCGAAATTCTGCCCGCCGAATACCGCGCGTTCGCTGTCGGGCAGGGTGTCATCACTCCAGTAGAGCGCGGCAGAAAGCACCCCCTGCCAATTGTCGAAAAACCGGTCGCTCTGCACCCCGGATAAACGCAGGCGGAAGAAGTCCAGGTCGAGGTCGGTGTTGTTGGTGTCGGCCCCCATGCCATCGATGCCCTGATAAACCCCGCCACTGAGGATCCGCAATTGCTTGGCATCGGCCTTGCGCCAATCGCCTTCAAAAGCGAGGGCGCGCACGTCGCTGTTGATGTCGACGCTCAGTGGAAACCCGACCACCTTGTAGCGGGTCTTGTCATTGACCGCGTACACCCTTGAGCTGACGCTGAGCTGTTCATTGGGTGACGCAATAAGTGGGTGGCTCAAGCCGATGGAGTAACGGTCATTCTCCCGGTGTGGCTCGAGCTCCAGGCCATTATCGGTCAGCACGTTGGTGCCCGGATCGGCGCGGTAGCGCGAGGCGGAGAGCGCGAGCTGCGTGCCCTCGGCATCCAGAAACTGGTTGTAGTCCAGGCGATAATACTGCTCGTGATCTTCCCCTGGTGGAAACAGGCCGCTGAGGCTCAGTTGCTCGCCCATGGACGTCTGGGAGTTGCTGCTGAGGCCGAGCAGGGCCTGGGTGCCGTTGCGGCTGCTTTCCGTAGCGCTCAGGGTGCTGGTGAAGGGTTTGCGACTCGCCTGTGCGACCAGGTAGGCCGCACCGTCCGTAGTGCCCGGTGGCGGCACCTGCGCCTGCAAGGTCACCCCGGGGATTCGACTCATGAGCGTGGTGTAGCGTTCGAAGGTCTTGCGCGTCAGCGGGCGTTCGGCCTGCAGCTTGGCCACCAGCTTGTCGAGCAGGCCCTTGACCCGTCCGACGTCGCCCTGCAGCTGGTAATCCTTGATATAGCCTTCCACCAATACCACCCGCGCCACGCCATCGTCGAATGTCTGTTGCGGCAGGAAGGCATAGGACAGCAGGTAACCGTCCTGCTGGTAGCGGCGGGTAATGCTGCGGGTTGCTTCGATCAGGTCGGCGAGGCTGGTTTCCTGGCCGATCAGGGGCTGGTAGAGCGTGGCCAGTTCGCTGAGAGGGTAGACGGTTCCGCCTTCGATCTGCACGGTTCTGAGCTTGATTCGGGTGTTCATCATCAGCGGCTGGGCCTGGGTGGCGCCGGGTTCCGGCACCGAGAGCGGCGCAGTGCTGGGTCGGTAGGCATCGGCGGGCAGGTTGGGTGCCGGCAGGTTGCGCGTGGTTTCGTTGCTGTTGAGGAAGCTGGGAAGGGTGTCGGCAAGGGCGCAGGTACTGAAGGTCAAAGCTAGCAAGGATGCCAAGAGGCGCATAGGACACTCCATGTTCAAGTTACAACTTCGCCTGGATCATCATGTTCCAAAGAAAAAGCGGAAGACTCTTTCGAATCTTCCGCCTTCAACCAAGCGTAGGCGCTGTAGATAAGGCCGTCGAATCGGCCAGGTGCAAAAACTATCGGTTCTTGCCGCTCAACTTGCCGGTGAGGCCGCCCAGCAAGCCACCCAGACCACCGGTGGCACCGCCCTCGCCAGGCGTGCCGTTCACCAGGCCGCCAACGGCACCGACGGTGCTGCCCACCGTGGTGACCGTGTTGCCGACCGCCGCCACGACCGGGTTTGGCGTGCTGGTGGCGATCGCTGTACCCAGATTGCTGACCGCACCACCCACTTGATTGGTCAGGCCGTTGACGGGTGCCCCAAGGCCTGTCGCTGCGCCGACGTTCTGGGTCAGGCCAGTGACGGCGGTAGTGACCGGATTCAGGCCTGCGCCAACCGCAGTGCCAAGGTTCGCCAAGGGCGCGGTAACTGCCGTATTGGCGACGCCGGAGCCGCCCAGTACGGTGTTAACCGACGCAACCAGATTGCCCGCTGCCCCGGCCGTTACACCGCCTGCACTGACCACGCCACTGGTGCTGCCAGCGTTGAGCCCGCTGCCAACATTGACCACCGCGCCGCCGACGGTCTGCAACAGACCTGTGCCGCCCAAGGCGCCACCCAGACCTCCACCCGCGCCTGAACCCGTGCCATTGGATACCAGCCCGCCGGCTTTGCCGACCGCCGTGCCGGTGTTGCTGAGTGCGCCGCCAACAGTGTTGGTCAGGGCATTGCCGTTACCGGCCAAGGTAACTTTGTCGCCCACGCCATTCACGGTGTTGCCGACTTTGTTCACCAGGCCCTTGAGTGGATCACCGAGCCCGGTGGCGTCGCCAATCTTGTCCGTGGTGGTCTCGACCATGGCAATCACCGGCACGAGTTTGCTGCCGACTTCCTTGGTCACGGTCCCCAAGGGGCCGGTGGTGGTGGCAGTGCTCAGGGTATCGCCGAGCATGGTGACTTTTTCGCCAACGCCGTCCAGTACGGGGGCGACTTTGGTCACGACCCCGCCCACCACAGGAATACTGCTGGTGGCCGTGGCGAGTTTGCCGCTGACGTCTGAGACGCCATTGCCGACATCCTGCACCACGCCGCCCACCGATGCCGCCGTGACGCCCAGCCCATTGGGGTCGGTGTCCAGCTTGCCGATGCCGTTGGCGACGCCATCACCCAGGGTGCTGACGACATTGCCGGTGGTGTTGACTGCACTTTGCACCACACCGCCGACCACGGGCACGGTGCCCAGGCTGTCGCCGACCTGGCCGACGCCATCGCCTACGCCACTGACGGTTTTGCCGACGTCCTGGACCAGGGTGGTAGTCACCAGCGGAGTGACGCCCGGGTTGGTTGGATTGGTGGGGTCAGTCGGATCTGTGGGGTTGGTCGGGTTGGTCGGGTCAGTGGTGCCGCCGCCAGTGCCACCGGTACCGCCTGTGCCTCCGCTGCCACCGGTGCCCGCAGTGTTGTCGCCACCGGTGCCGCCAGTTCCATCCGTTCCGCCAGTGCCTGCGGTGCCGTCACCTGCGCCACCGGTTCCACCTGCGCCTGTTCCGCCCGAGTCCCCGGAACCGCCTGTTCCCGCGTCTGCAGTGCTGTCGGGGGATGAGCTGTCGGAGCTGCTGTGATGACCGCCGCCGCCACTGCTGCAGCCGGTCAGTCCGAGGGACAGGGCGAGCGCCATGGCGATTGCTGATTTGCACCAAACTTGGGTTTTCATGAGTGGTATTCCTTGCACCTGTTACAACGTTCGCTGTCTTCGATGGCTTGCCGGTTTCTGTTGCCGGCAATGCCTTCGTCCGTTGTAGACATGACAGTCGCAAGGGGGCGCCAACACCATTCTCCAGTTGGTATTAACGCCTTGTGTAAGGGGGCTGATAGATAAAAGACTTATGTTCTAAATCAATGACTTACTGGAGTTCGAAAGGGTTCATGAACTTTGGATATATATACAATTTGAATCACTGCGCGCGAGCAAAGCTTGCTCCGGGCGGCGTTCCGACAATGGCCATCTCCAACGCGCCTCAAGCAATCGGCGCCCAATGCCCCACCATATGCTCCAGGTCACCCGCCCCCAGCAGTTGAAAGTCCCCGCTCGATCCTGCCGCACTGGCCATCAGCGTCACTTCACTGGGCAATCGCACAGGCTTAAGGAATTGCACGGCAATGTCCACATTGGCCGCGGGCAAATGATCGGCGAGCGCCGCCAGGGTCCTGGCCTTGTTCCACAACCCATGGGCGATCGCAGTGGGGAAGCCGAACAGCTTGGCGCTGACGGCACTCAGGTGGATCGGGTTGTAGTCCCCGGAG
The DNA here is from genome assembly GCF_022496665.1 of Pseudomonas sp. TMW22090. Lineage (NCBI taxonomy): Bacteria > Pseudomonadati > Pseudomonadota > Gammaproteobacteria > Pseudomonadales > Pseudomonadaceae > Pseudomonas > Pseudomonas sp. TMW22090. The sequence goes on along the minus strand of NZ_SCFH01000012.1, from coordinate 31,653 downwards.
ACCTTGGCGTACTGCCGGCCAATGTCCGCCGGGGCTTGCCACTGCGCGACCTGGGTCATCGGCAACATCGGCGCGAGCACTTCCTCCGCCGCTTCGCCCTCCAGCTTGACGCCGCGACAGAGCATCCGGCTTTCGGCCTCCCATAGCGCGCCGAGTTGATCATCCAGGGTCGTTATGAGGTCGAAGGTTGCACCTTTGGCGTGGGGCTGCAGGTTCTGCACCCGCACGCTGACACGCACCCGGCCCACGCCGCCCATCGGGCGCAGGACGCGGATACGATTACTCAAATGGATGAGACCGAGCAACGGAAAAGGAAACTCCCTGGCGGTCAGCAGTTGCATCTGCAAGGCAAACGCGAGTACGTGGGGATAGGTGGGTGCAAGCAAGGCATTGTCGGCGAAGCCGCAGACTTTGCGGTAAGCCGCCAGGCGCCCGGGATCGACCTCGACCCCGGTGCGCAGCCCGGAATCAGGCAGGGTAGTGCCCGTGATTTTGCGGCGAGTAGCGGCCTTGAAGTACAGGTCGGCCAGGCTCGGCTCGCGATCGAGGGTGTGCCAGTCGGTCGTCATGTCTAGGCCCCCAAAACGCTTTGTCCGCAGACCCGCAGGGCCTGTCCGGTGAATGCGCCCGTGCCGGGCTGGGCCAGCCAGGCGACCGCTTCGGCGACGTCTTGCGGCAGGCCACCCTGGCCCAGGGAACTCATGCGGCGGCCGGCTTCGCGCAAGGCGAAGGGGATGTGGGCGGTCATCTGGGTTTCGATGAACCCGGGGGCCACGGCGTTGATGCTGATGCCGCGCTCCTTGAGCAACGGCGCCCAGGCTTCTGCCAGGCCGATCAGCCCGGCCTTGCTGGCGGCGTAATTGGTCTGCCCGCGATTGCCGGCGATGCCGCTGATGGAGGCCAGCAGGATCACTCGGGCATTGTCGCGCAGGGTGCCCTGGTCCAGCAGGGCCTTGGTCAGCACTTGCGGTGCATTGAGGTTGACCGCCAGCACGGCATCCCAGAACTCCGGCGTCATGTTGGCCAGGGTTTTATCCCGGGTGATGCCCGCGTTCTGCACCACGATGTCGATGCCATCGGGCAGGTGGTCGATCAGTTGCGCGGCGGCATCCTCGGCGCAAATGTCGAGGGTGATGCTGCGCCCGCCGAGGCGTGCGGCGAGGGCTTCAAGGTCAGACTTGGCCTGAGGCACGTCCAGCAGCACCACCTCGGCGCCATCACGGGCCAGGGTTTCGGCGATGGAGGCGCCGATGCCCCGCGCCGCGCCAGTGACCAGCGCCTTGCGCCCGGCCAGGGGGCGGGTCCAGTCGGTGACCGGGGTGTCGCAGGCGGTCAGGCGGATGACCTGGCCGGAGACGAACGCGCTTTTTGGCGACAGGAAAAACCGCAGCGGACCTTCCAGTTGATCCTCGGCACCTTCACCGACATAGATCAATTGCAGGGTGCCGCCGCTGCGCAGTTCCTTGGCCAGGGACCGGCTGAACCCCTCCAGGGCCCGCTGGGCGCTGGCGGCAAACGGGTCGTTCAAGCCTTGTGGCGAGCGACCGAGGATCACCAGGTGCGCGCTTTGATCGAGGTTTTTCATCAGTGGCTGGAAAAACTCGCGCAAGTGTTTGAGTTGATCGGTGTGCACCAGGTCGCTGGCATCGAACACCACGGCCTTGAGTTTCGGACCGTGCCCCGGAATCCATGGTGTAGCCACTGAAGGCTCGGTGCCGTAACCGTAGATCGCGTCGGTGAGGCGGTTGGCGAAAGCACTGACTTTCTCCGCCAGCGGGCCACCGCCAATCAGCAGCGCGCCCTCGACCGGACGCAGCCTGCCAGCTTGCCAGCGCTCCAGGCGAACCGGCGACGGCAGGCCCATGGCACCGACCAGGCGATGGCCGATGGATGAATTGGCGAAGTCGATATAGCGGTCAGACATGGAACGCACTCCGGTAGCTGGGGTTCAAAGTGTGGACCATGAATGGCGATCAGTCGTTCGATCCACGAGATAAGGCCTACGCTTGCCGTTTGAATTGGAATATTTCATCAGGAGCTTTTCATGACTCAACTGCGCCGCGTCGCGATCATCGGTGGTAACCGTATTCCCTTTGCTCGCTCCAACGGACCCTACGCCACTGCCAGTAACCAGGCCATGCTCACCGCTGCGCTCGAAGGGCTGATCGAACGCTACAACCTGCATGGCCAGCGCATCGGTGAGGTGGTTGCAGGGGCGGTACTCAAGCTGTCGCGAGACATGAACCTGACGCGTGAGTGTGTGCTCGGCTCGCGCCTGTCACCCCACACCCCGGCCTACGACATTCAGCAAGCCTGTGGCACCGGGCTGGAGGCGGCGTTGCTGGTGGCCAACAAGATTGCCCTGGGCCAGATCGACTGCGCGATTGCCGGTGGCGTCGACACCACTTCGGATGCGCCGATCAGTGTCAGTGAAGGGTTGCGTCGAATTCTGCTGCAGGCCAATCGCGGCAAGACCACGGCCGACAAACTGAAAACGTTCCTGCAACTGCGTCCCCAGCACCTGATTCCGGAGTTTCCGCGCAATGGCGAGCCGCGCACTGGCCTGTCCATGGGCCAGCACTGCGAATTGATGGCGCAGACCTGGAACATTCCTCGCGAAGCCCAGGACCAACTGGCCCTGGAAAGTCATCGCAATCTGGCCGCGTCGTACACTGAGGGCTGGCATAACGACCTGATGACGCCGTTCCTCGGGCTCACCCGCGACAACAATCTGCGCCCCGACCTGACCCTGGAAAAACTCGCGGGGCTGAAACCGGCGTTCGAGAAAAGCGCCAAGGGCACCCTTACGGCGGGCAACTCCACGCCGCTCACCGATGGCGCGTCCCTGGTGCTGCTGGGCAGTGAGGAGTGGGCCAAGGAACGCGGCTTGCCAATCCTCGCCTACTGGCGCGACGGCGAAACGGCTGCGGTGGATTTCGTCAACGGCGCCGAAGGCCTGCTGATGGCGCCGGTGTATGCCGTGCCACGCTTGTTGGCGCGCAACGGCCTGACGCTGCAGGATTTCGATTACTACGAAATCCACGAAGCCTTTGCCGCTCAGGTGCTGTGCACCCTGAAGGCCTGGGAAGACCCAGAGTACTGCAAGACCCGCCTGGGCCTTGACGCGCCATTGGGTGCCATCGACCGCAGCCGGCTCAATGTCAAAGGCAGCTCCCTGGCGGCAGGTCATCCATTCGCCGCGACCGGCGGACGCATCGTCGCCAACCTGGCGAAGCTGCTGGACGCGGCAGGCAAGGGCCGTGGCCTGATCTCCATCTGCGCCGCGGGCGGGCAGGGCGTGACGGCGATTATCGAGCGTTGATAATCCCGTGCGCCGTTGAAAAGTCCGCTGAAAGCGGCCAAATTGACGGGGCATAATCGGCACATTGTGTGCATCTTTAGGCAGATAGCAGCGTTCATAGGTCGGCAACCCCTCCCACCGGCGAGTGGATTGCCGTATAACGAATGACTTTCGCGTGTTTGGTAATAAAGGACCCACAATAAAAGCTGATGAAGACTCCAAAACGCATTGAACCCCTGATCGAGGACGGTCTGGTCGACGAGGTGCTGCGCCCACTCATGAGTGGTAAAGAAGCAGCTGTTTATGTGGTGCGCTGCGGCAACGAGTTACGTTGCGCGAAGGTTTACAAGGAGGCGAATAAACGTAGTTTCCGTCAGGCGGCCGAATACCAGGAAGGCCGCAAGGTGCGCAACAGCCGTCAGGCCCGGGCCATGGCCAAGGGCTCGAAGTTCGGCAAGAAAGAAACCGAGGACGCCTGGCAGAACGCCGAAGTGGCGGCTTTGTTTCGTCTGGCCGGTGCTGGCGTTCGGGTGCCCAAGCCTTACGACTTCCTCGAAGGCGTGCTGCTGATGGAGCTGGTGGCCGACGAGTACGGCGATGCTGCGCCGCGTCTGAACGACGTGGTGCTGGAGCCGGACCAGGCGCGCGAGTATCACGCGTTCCTGATCTCGCAGATCGTGCTGATGTTGTGTACCGGCCTGGTGCACGGTGACCTGTCCGAGTTCAACGTTCTGTTGACCCCGACCGGCCCCGTGATCATCGACTTGCCTCAGGCAGTGGACGCGGCGGGGAACAACCACGCGTTCAACATGCTGGAACGGGATGTGGGCAACATGGCCTCATACTTCGGGCGGTTTGCTCCGGAGTTGAAGCAGACCAGGTTCGCCAAGGAGATGTGGGCCTTGTACGAAGCCGGCACCTTGCACCCGGCCAGCATCCTGACCGGCGAGTTCGACGAGCCGGAAGAGTTGGCCGACGTCGGCGGCATCATGCGCGAAATCGAGGCGGCACGCCTGGATGAAGAGCGCAAGCAGGCGGTGCGCGCGGCAGATGACGCGCCACCGAACAAAACCGAAGAACCGCCTCCGCCTTGGATGCAGTGACTGGTTGATGAAAAACCCGGCTTCGGCCGGGTTTTTTGTGACCGGCTTGCCCGCGATGGTCGTCGACGATGACGCGGGACAGCCGATACCCCGCAGCGTCTTAAACCCCTGTAGGAGCGAGCTTGCTCGCGATGGTCGTCAACGGTGACGCGGGGCAACTGATACCCCGCGGCGCCCGCTGGTTTTTCGCGAGCAAGCTCGCTCCTACAGGGGGGCTCGCGGTCTCGTTGTTTGATGGGCAGGCTCAGCACAGCAGCCCGACTCCAGGTTCTTGAGGATCGGGCAATCGGGCCGATGGTCGCCCTGGCAGTGCTCCACCAGGTCCTGCAGCGTGTCGCGCAGTTGGCCAAGCTCGCGAATCTTCTGGTTCAGCTCGTCGATATGCTGGCGGGCCAGGGCTTTTACATCGGCGCTGGCGCGCTGGCGATCCTGCCAGAGGGTCAGCAGCTTGCCGACCTCTTCCAGGGAAAACCCCAAATCCCGGGAACGCTTGATGAAGGCCAGGGTGTGCAGGTCATCGTCGCCATACACGCGGTAACCGCTGTCAGTGCGATGGGCGGCTTTGAGCAGACCGATGGATTCGTAGTAACGAATCATCTTGGCGCTCAGGCCACTTTTGCGGGCTGCTTGGCCGATGTTCATCGGTTGTCCTCCAGGTCCTTGGGCTTCCAGGTTTTCAACAGTAGCGCATTGCTGACCACGCTGACGCTCGACAATGCCATCGCCGCGCCCGCCAGCACCGGATTGAGAAAACCGAAGGCTGCCAGGGGAATCCCGACCAGGTTGTAGACGAAGGCCCAGAACAGATTCTGCCGGATCTTGGCGTAGGTCTTGCGGCTGATCTCCAGTGCCGCAGGCACCAGTCGTGGATCACCCCGCATCAAGGTGATACCGGCGGCGTGCATCGCCACGTCGGTGCCTCCGCCCATGGCAATACCGATGTCGGCGGCAGCCAGGGCCGGGGCGTCATTGATCCCGTCGCCGACCATGGCCACGACTGCAGTTTTCTTCAACTCGACCACGGTGGCGGCTTTGTCGGCCGGCAGCACTTCGGCGTGGACATCCTCAATACCCAACGCGTCCGCGACCACTTTGGCGCTGCCGCGGTTATCACCGGTCAGCAGATGGCTGCTGATATGCCGCGCGCCAAGTTGTTGCACAGCCTGCAATGCACCCGGCTTGAGGGTGTCACCAAAGGCGAACAGGCCCAACACCTGCGGCTCGGGGCTTTGCTCGATCAGCCATGACAGCGTGCGGCCTTCGGTTTCCCAGGCGCTGGCCGAGTCCGCCAGGGAGCCAGCCTGCAAACCGGTCTCCTCCAGCAGACGGCGATTACCCAGGGCCAGGCGCCGTCCTTCAAGCGTGCCGGCAATCCCACGCCCGGTCAGGGACTGGCTGTCGCTGACATTGGCGACGCTCAGCCCGCGCTCGGCGCAAGCATCCAGCACCGCTTTGGCCAAGGGGTGCTCGCTGCCTCGCTGCAACGCGCCGGCTTTTTGCAGCAATGCATTTTCATCGCCGCCGATGGCGCTCAAGTGAGCGATGCGCGGCGCACCCGACGTCAGCGTGCCGGTCTTGTCGAACACCACTGCACTGACTTCATGGGCGCGTTCCAGTGCCTCGGCATCCTTGATCAGGATCCCGTAGCGTGCAGCGACCCCGGTACCGGCCATGATTGCCGTGGGAGTGGCCAGGCCGAGGGCGCAAGGACAGGCGATCACCAGCACGGCAACGGCGTTGATCAGCGCTGTTTCGATGGGCGCGCCGTAAAGCCACCAGCCCACCAGTGTTGCCAATGCGATCAGCAGCACGGTGGGGACGAAAACCTGGCTGACCTTGTCCACCAGTTTCTGGATGGGAGCCTTGGCCGCCTGGGCGTCTTCCACCAGGCGAATGATCCGCGCCAGCACGGTTTCGGCCCCCAGTGCCTGGGTGCGCACCAACAGCCGGCCCTCGCCATTGATCGCGCCGCCCGTGACCTTGTCCCCAGGTTGCTTGGGCACGGGCAGGCTTTCGCCGCTGATCAGGGCTTCGTCCGCATGGCTTTGGCCTTCGACGACTTCGCCGTCTACCGGAAAGCGTTCGCCGGGTTTGACCAGCACCAGGTCACCCAGGCGCAGGGCGCTGATGGCGACGTCCTGTTCGCGGCCATCGACCACCTGAATCGCCCGTTCCGGGCGCAGGGCTTCGAGGGCGCGGATGGCGCTGGCGGTCTGGCGCTTGGCGCGGCTTTCGAGGTATTTGCCCAGCAGTACCAGGGCAATCACCACTGCCGAAGCCTCAAAGTACAGGTGCGGCATGCGCCCGGCAGCGGTGGCCCATTCGTAAATACTCAGGCCGTAGCCGGCGCTGGTACCCAGGGCAACCAGCAGATCCATATTGCCCGCGCCGGCGCGGACGGCCTTCCAGGCGGCCACATAAAAACGGGCACCCAGAATGAACTGCACCGGCGTGGCCAGCGCGAATTGCGCCCAGGCCGGGAGCATCCAGTGCACGCCGAACGGCTGCAGCAGCATCGGCAAGACCAATGGAAGGGCGAGGGCGATGGCCAGGATCACCCTCCAGCGTTCGCGGTGCAGGCGTTGTTGTTGGTTATCGGCAGCAGCGTGCTCGACTTCCCGCACGCTGGCCGAGTATCCCGCCTTGCTGACGGCTTCGATAAGGGTTTGCGCAGCGACCTGGCCCAGCAATTCGAGGTGCGCGCGTTCGTTGGCCAGGTTGACGCTGACACTCTTCACGCCCGCAACCTTGGCCAGCGCCCGTTCCACCCGGCCGACGCAGGAGGCGCAGGTCATGCCATCGATGCTCAGTTCCAGGGTTTGCTGTGGCACGCTGTATCCGGCCTGGTGCACGGCGTCCATCAGGGCCGGCAGGCTGTCGCCGGGTGCCTGCACCCGGGCCTGTTCGGTAGCCAGGTTGACACTGACGGCGCTGGCGCCCCGGACTTTGCTCAAGGCACGCTCGACCCGCCCGGCGCAGCTGGCGCAGGTCATGCCGGCAATCGGCAGGTCGAACGTAGTGGTCTCGCTCATGGTCAAGCTCCCTGTAGTGGATGCCTACAGGATCAACCTTGCCATGCGGGCAAGGTCAAGCGCCAATATCACCTTGATCCGATCTGTGGCGCTCAGTAGTTCAACGCCGCAGGCTTGAGGTACATCCCTTCCTGCGACATCGCAATCCGGAATTTCAACACATCCCCGGCCTTGAGCGTGATGGTTTGCGAACCCGGCGCGAGCATCCCCGGATTGCACCCCGGGGCCTGGCCCGGCAGCAGTTTCAGGCGCAGGGAGACATTGCCCGGCGGCAAGTTGAATGACGTGCTTTGCTCCTGGAACAGCCGAGCGGACAGCTGGTCTTGCAGGTACACGCCAATTTCGCAATTGGTCGACACTTCCAGGCGCTCGCGGGAAATGATCAGCACCCCGTAGTCCTCCCCGGCAGCGTTGGCCGAAGGCAGGGCCGCGAAGAGGCCAAGGAAGCCAAACAGGCTGAGAGCTGACCAGCGCATGGCTGAATCTCCTGATGTTGAAGTCATTGATACTCGCAGCTTGGCCGAGCTCGACGGCGATTGCCAGCCCGGCCGTTCACTTCAGAACTTGACCTTGCCATGGTGGCAAGCTCGAGACTGGTGTCAATCCCATCAACAGGAGTCATCCCATGCAAGTGTTCACTGTTCAAGGCATGTCCTGCGGCCATTGCGTAAAAGCCATTACCCATGCGCTTCAAGCCAGGGACCCGGCCGCCAGCGTGCGAGTCGATCTGGGCGCCAGGGAAGTTGGCGTCGAGAGCAGCCTGTCGGCTGAAGAGGTGCTCGCCGCCATCACTGAAGAAGGATATGAAGCAAAGCTCGCCTGAAGTCTTTATTAGTTAGCGACCTATCGGAATGTTCAAGGCGTCCATCCCCGGCTAGACTGTTGGGCTGCTGACTTCTGTCCAACTGGATGCCTGATGAACTTTCGTACCATTTTAATCCTCGGCGCCCTCAGTGCATTTGCGCCGCTGGCGATTGATTTTTACCTGCCGGCCTTTCCCGCAATGGCGCTGGCTTTCGGCACCGACGAGCAACACGTTCAAGTGACGCTGGCGGCCTATTTTCTGGGGCTGTCGATTGGTCAATTAGTCTACGGGCCGATTGCCGATCGCTTCGGCCGGCGGGTGCCATTGCTCACCGGCGTGGTATTGTTCACCGTCGCTTCACTGGCCTGCGCTTTTGCGCCGAACCTCGACTGGCTGATCGGCGCGCGCTTCGTCCAGGCGCTGGGCGGTTGCGCAGGGATGGTGATCTCGCGGGCAATCGTCAGCGATAAATGCGATGCGGTGGGCTCGGCCAAGGTCTTTTCCCAGCTGATGCTGGTGATGGGGCTGGCACCTATCCTTGCGCCAATGCTGGGCGGGTTGCTGGTCAATACCACAGGCTGGCAGTCGATCTTCCTGGTGCTGACCGGCTTCAGTGCGCTGGCGGCGGTAGCCGTGGCGCTGGGGTTGCCGGAAAGCATGCCGGCCGACATGCCACGCCAACCATTATCTGGCTCGTTGCGGCAGTACGGCCGGTTGCTCGCGGACCGGGTATTCCTGGGTCACGCCCTGACGGGCGGTATCGCCATCGCCGGGATGTTTGCCTACATCGCCGGCTCGCCTTTTGTGTTCATCAAGCTGTATGGCGTGCCGGCCGAGCATTTTGGCTGGTTGTTCGGCACCAATGCGGCAGGTTTCATTCTGGTGGCCCAAGTCAACGCCCGGTTGCTGGCCAAGCGTGGGCCGGCATTCCTGCTGGCTCGTGCGGTATGGGTTTACCTGGCGGCAGGCCTGGCGCTGCTCGCCGTGAGTGCGCTGCACACCGAGAAACTGTGGCCGCTGCTGATTCCGTTGTTCATCTGTATCGCCAGCCTGGGGTGCATCCTGCCCAACGCGTCAGCCTGCGCGATGAACGGCCAAGGCGCCCGTGCCGGCAGTGCGTCGGCACTGCTTGGTTGCCTGCAATTCAGCGTCGCCGCCGGGGCTGCGTCACTGGTGGGGATTTTGTACGACGGCACGGCCATGCCGATGGCCATGGTCATCAGCCTGTGCGGGGCTTTGGTGGTGAGCGTCGCAATGCTCACCCGACGTTTGCAGAATACCCGGGCGCTGGTGCAGGCCCAGGTTTGAGGGCGTGCTCAGCCAGCAGCGCGCTGCTGGTCGGGAAAACGGTGAGGCGCCTGCAGCCGCGCTTCCAGGGTTCGGGTAAAGGCGCGCGCTTCGGCTTCGCTGCGGAATGTCACGGCATGTTGGTCCAGGCGGACCTGCCACTGGGAACGGGCCACTTCTTTTATCAGGATCTTCATTGCTGACCTCCTATAAGTAAAAGATTTGCCTTGCAGAGGCCTCGATTGTAGTCCCGATCCAGCGCGTAATTGTGACAAAGGTCAACTCTCTGACTGACGGTGTCGGCCCTGTGCGCACGACACCGTCACCTCTGTTCTAGAAGCCTTCCAGGACAATCTTGCCTTTGGCCTTGCCGCTCTCCAGCAACTCATGGGCGCGTCGCAGGTTCGCCGCGTTGATGGTGCCGAAGTGTTCGCCCACCGTGGTTTTCAGCGTCCCGGCGTCGATCAGCTCGGCCACGCGGTTCAACAGTGTGTGTTGTTCGATCATGTCGGCGGTTTCGAACAGCGAGCGGGTGTACATGAACTCCCAGTGCAGCGACAGGCTCTTGCGCTTGAGTTTGGTGATGTCCAGTGCCTTCGGATCGTCGATCAGCGCCAGTTTTCCTTGCGGCGCCAAGGCCTCGACCAGTTGATCCAGATGCTGGTCAGTCTGGGTCAGGCTGGCAACGTGGGTCACCTGTTCCACGCCCGCGCGCTTGAGTGCTTCGCTGAGCGGCTGGCTGTGATCGATCACCAGGTCTGCGCCCAGCTCACGTACCCAGGCTTGGGTTTGCGGACGCGACGCAGTGCCTATGACCTGAAGGCCGGTCAACTGGCTGGCCAGTTGGGTGAGGATCGAACCGACGCCCCCGGCCGCGCCAACGATCAACAGGCTCTGGCCCTCCGCAGCTTGGCCTTCGCGCACTTGCAGGCGCTCGAACAGCAGTTCCCATGCGGTGATCGCGGTCAGTGGCAGGGCCGCAGCTTCGGCAAAGCCCAGGGTTTTCGGCATGTGGCCGACGATGCGCTCATCGACCACGTGCATTTCGCTGTTGCCGCCCGCACGGGCGATGGAGCCGGCGTAGAACACCTTGTCGCCGGCCTTGAACAGTGTCACTTCGCTGCCGACCGCCTTGACCACGCCCGCCACGTCCCAACCCAGGACCTTTGCCTCGCCGTCTTGTGGCTGGACGTTCTGCCGGACCTTGGTGTCCACCGGGTTGACCGAAATCGCTTTGACTTCGACCAACAGGTCTCGAGGGCCGGCGACGGGGTCCGGCAGCTCGATGTCTTGCAGGGCGTTGTTGTCGCTGATCGGCAGGGACGCGTAGTAGGCAATGGCTTTCATGGAGCACTCCAGGAGTCGGGATGATTTCGATGGGCAGATGATTAGCTATTTCTACCGAAGATAAAACCCGCTAAAAGAGCAGTCTCTTTCAATATTTTTTTGATAATAGGCCGCACATGCTGCGTTTTGATGACCTGCAATTATTCGTCCGGGCTGCCGACCTGGGGAGCCTGTCGGCGGCCGCCCGGGGCATGGACATGTCAGCCGCCGTGGCCAGCGCGGCGTTGAAGCGCATCGAACACCAGCTCGGCGCGCGTCTGCTGGCCCGTTCAACCCGCAGCCTGCGCCTGACCGCCGAGGGCGAAGGTTTCCTCGAATACGCCCGCGCGGCGTTGAGCAATATAGAAGAAGGGCGCCGCCTGCTGGCCAGTGGGCAGGATCAGGTCAGCGGAGTGTTGCAGCTGTCGGCACCATCGGACTTCGGCCGCAATGTATTGCTGCCCTGGCTGGACGACTTTCAGCGCGAGCACCCCAAGCTCACGGTGCGCCTGCTGCTGGGGGACCGCATTGCCGACCTGTTCCGCCAGCCGGTGGATATCGCCTTGCGCTACGGTGAACCGGAGGACTCAAGCCTGGTGGCGCTGCCCATTGCCCCGCATAACCGCCGCGTGCTGTGTGCAGCGCCGAGCTACCTGGCCCGCCATGGCGAGCCGCGGCATCTCGAGCAACTGGCCCAGCACAATTGCCTGCTATACATGCTTGGCAGCCGTGTTCACGACCATTGGAGTTTCCAGGACGGCAAACGCGAAGTCGGCCTGACAGTCAGCGGTGATCGCTTCAGTGACGATGCCGACGTGGTGCGTTTGTGGGCCGTGGCGGGGGCAGGCATTGCCTATAAATCCTGGCTGGATGTTGCTGCAGATGTCCTGGCTGGCCGCTTGAAGATCCTCATGCCGGAACTGACGGGCGAGCGCGCTTCTCTGAATTTGTTGTGCGCTCATCGCGCACAATTGAGTAAGCCTGTGAACCTTTTACGGGAAATGCTCGCCAGTCGATGCGCACAATTGAGCAGGCAATTACCCGGTTTATCAGAGGCAAGGCACTAATCGCCCGAATAGAGAGAAATGTCCTCCAGCAGCTACCCCCCGAAGCTTGGGAGCCGCTGTTCATGCAATCACAAACCCTGTTCCCACAGGTATGAACACCGGTGGGAGCAAGGCTTGCCCGCGATGGCGGTGCCGGGTGTTACGGCTTGACCAGCCGCGCATCCAGGCTGTTCTGCGCCAGCCGCCTGGCCTGATCCTGGGTCATGCCCAAATGGGTGTGCAGGGCATGGAAGTTCTCCGTCACATAGCCGCCGAAGTACGCCGGGTCATCGGAGTTCACCGTGACCTTCACTCCGCGCTCCAGCATGTCCAGGATGTTGTGCTGGGACATGTGATCGAACACGCAAAGCTTGGTGTTGGACAGCGGGCAGACGGTCAGCGGAATCTGCTCGTCAATGATTCGCTGCATCAGCCGCTCGTCTTCGATAGCGCGCACGCCATGGTCGATGCGCTGGATTTTCAGCAGGTCGATGGCTTCCCAGATGTACTCCGGCGGACCTTCCTCGCCCGCGTGGGCGACGGTCAGGAAACCTTCGTGGCGAGCCCGGTCGAACACTCGTTGAAACTTGCTCGGCGGGTGACCCATCTCCGAGCTGTCCAGGCCTACCGCGACAAACGCATCGCGAAACGGCAGGGCTTGATCCAGGGTTTTCTGCGCCTCATCTTCGCTCAGGTGGCGCAGGAAACTCAGGATCAAGCCACTGGTGATGCCCAGTTGCTGCTCGCCATCTTTCAACGCGGCGGCGATGCCATTGAGCACCACTTCAAAAGGAATGCCACGATCGGTGTGGGTTTGCGGATCGAAGAACGGTTCGGTGTGAATCACGTTCTGCGCCTTGCAGCGCAAGAGGTAAGCCCAGGTCAGGTCGTAGAAATCCTGGGAGGTGCGCAACACGTCAGCGCCCTGGTAATACAGGTCCAGAAACTCTTGCAGGTTGTTGAAGGCGTACGCCTTGCGCAGGGTTTCCACATCGCTCCACGGCAGGGCGATCTTGTTGCGTTCGGCCAGGGCGAACAGCAGCTCGGGCTCCAGCGAACCCTCGAGGTGCAGGTGCAGTTCTGCCTTGGGCAGGGCGTTCAGCCAGTCGTACATATTCTTTTCTCATCAGGTGCAGATGACGAGCATTCTACAGATGCTCGCCGCCACAATTGGTAAAACCTGACCAGGTGGTTCATCACCCTGCCTGGGGCTCGCGGCGATAGGCATAGGTGTCGGCGAATCGCGAGAGCAGAAACTCGGCGCAGGTGGTGGCCGGATACTTCGCCGGATGGTGCTCGTCCTGGCAGCCGGGCAGGCATTCAATCCGGGTGTCGGGGTGTGGTTCGGCGAAGAATGGCATCGAGTAACGGTCCACGCCCAGCGGGCTGATCACCCGGTGGGGCGTCGACAGATAACGGTCGTTGCTCCAGCGCGCCATCATGTCGCCGAGGTTGACCACGAAGGTACCTTCGATGGGTGGTGCGTCGATCCACTCGCCCTTGACGTTACGCACCTGCAGGCCGCCGGCGGCATCCTGGTACAGCAGGGTGATGCAGCCGTAATCGGTATGGGCGCCGGCACCTTGTTGTTCTTCCGAGCTGGCGGTATGGCGGGGCGGATAATGAATCATGCGCAGCACGCTGACGGGCTCGCTGAAGCGCGAGTCGAAGAAATCGGAATCGATGTCCAGCGCCAGGGTCATGGCCCTCAGCAAGGTCTGGGCAAGGGCCTGCATGTCGAGGTAATGCCGCTCCATCAGGGCTTCCCAGCCGGGTATCGACGGGTGGCGATTGGGACCTCGCAGCGGTTTTTCGTCCAGCACTTCGGGGTGGTCGGCTGGCAAGTGCAGGCCCATGTCGAAGGTTTCTTTCAGGTCGCTGGGTTTCGACGGGTCGAGTTGTTCCGTGGCTATCGCGCCATAACCCCGGTGGTGGCGGGTCTGGGTGATGTCGATCTGCAATTTTGTCGCGCTGGGCTGGGCGAAGAAATCCTTGGCCTGGGCGAGTACTTCTTCGATGCGCGCCGAACTGATCGGGTGACCCTTGATATAGAAAAAGCCCCATTCGCGGCAGGCACGGTCGATTTCCATGGCGACTGATTGCCAGGCAGCCTGGTTGTCGCTGTAGAGGGGGGCGATGTCGATGATGGGAAGGCTGTTCATGCGATTGTCCTGAGAGTGCGCCGTGTGTGGAACATCGGAGAAATATCGTGGGAACGAGCCTGTTCGCGATGAGGCCAGGGCATTCAGCATGGGTGTTGAATGCAGTGGCGCCATCGCGAGCAGGCTCGCTCCCACAGGAAGGCCAGTGGTTCAACCCAGGCGAGTTACTTCGGTATGTCAGCCTTCATGCCTTCCACGTAGTAATTCATCGAGGCCAGTTCGGCATTGGTCGCCGTCACGCCCGCCGGGATTTTCTCGGCACCGGCCTGGTCCTTGATCGGCCCGGTAAACGGGTGGAACGCGCCGCTCTTGATATCTGCAATGATCTGCTCGGCCTGGGCTTTCACCGGCGCGGGCACCAGGTCGCTGATTGGCAGTTCAACAGTACCTTCCTTCAGGCCGCCCCAGTAATCCTGGGACTTCCACGAGTGATCCAGCACGCTCTGCGTCGCCTGGATGTAGTGCGGGGCCCAGTCGTTGACGATAGAAGTCAGCACGGCTTTGGGACCGAAATGTGCCATGTCCGAAGCGTAGCCCACGGCATACACGCCGCGACGTTCGGCAGCCTGGATCGGTGCCGGGCTGTCGGTGTGCTGGAACACCACGTCCACGCCCTGATCGATCAGCGCATTGGCGGCGTCGGCTTCCTTGCCCGGATCGAACCAGGAATTGACCCACACCACCTTGATCTCGGTGCCAGGGTTGTACTTGTTCAGTGCCAGCTGGATGGCGTTGATGTCGCGGATCACTTCCGGGATCGGGAAGGACGCGACGTAGCCGATTTTTTTGCTCTTGGTCATTTTGGCCGCGAGGAAGCCGCCGACATAGCGCCCCTCATAAGTGCGCGCCAGGTACGTGCCGAGGTTCTTGTCCTGCTTGTAGCCCGTGGCATGTTCGAAGGTCACTTTGGGAAATTGCTTTGCCACCTTCAGGGTCGGGTTCATGTAGCCGAAGGACGTGCTGAAGATCAGGTCGTATTTGTCCTTGGCCATGTTGCGGATCACCCGTTCGGCGTCGGCGCCTTCGGGGACGTTTTCGACATAGTTGGTGGTGATCTGGTCGCCGAATTTTTCGGCCAGTGCCTTGCGTCCCTGTTCATGCTGATACGTCCAGCCGTGGTCACCGATCGGGCCGATGTAGACGAAACCGACTTTCAGCGGTTCGGCGGCCGTGGCGGTCAGGCTGGCGCTCAAACCGATGGCTGCGGCGACGGCGCAAAGCAGTTTCTTCAACGGGCGGTTGTGCATGAATTGAAACTCCATGTTGTTGTGAGGTTGGCAGTGGGCAATGCAAATTGCTGACCAACAGGACAACAAAATCAAAAGATCGCAGCCTTCGGCAGCTCCTGCATGGTCTGCATTGTTCTGCAGGAGCCGCCGAAGGCTGCGATCTTTTGATTCACCAGGACCAACCCGGTGCACGTGACCGAACCTGCGCCATCCGCTGGTGCGCTAAGGTGTAACGAAACGTTAGCGCCGCACCGTAGTCAGTAGCTCATCACATCAACTGCGCTTCATTCGGTAAAAGGCCTGCAATGCTCACACTCCTCAAGCAAGAAAAGTTTCTGCTGCTGGCCCTGATCGCCGCATTTGTCGCTTATCCACTGGAACACTGGCTGCTCAACAGTGGCCAGGCGGTAGCGCTGATCGGTGGACTGGTGCTGATCGCATTCATCGTCGTTGCTTCCATGCGAGTCGCGCATCACGCCGAGTTGCTCGCGGAAAAAGTCGGCGATCCCTACGGGACCATGATCCTGACGCTGGCCGCCGTGCTGGTGGAAGTGGTGATCCTGGCGATCATGATGAGCAACGAAGCCTCGCCTACGTTGGTGCGTGACACGATCTACTCGGCGGTCATGCTCGACATCAACGGCATCCTCGGCCTGGCTGCGTTGATGGGCGGGATCAAGCACGGCGAGCAGTCCTATAACGACGATTCGGCGCGCAGCTACAGCGTGATGATCCTGACCGCCATGGGCGTGTCGATGGTGGTTCCGGAGTTTATTCCCGAGGCCAACTGGAAGATTTATTCGGGCTTCACCATTGGCGCGATGGTGGTGCTGTATGCGTTATTCCTGCGCATGCAGGTCGGGCCGCACAGTTACTTTTTCAGCTACAGCTACCCGGAAAAACGCCGTCGCAAGGAGCCGGCAGAAGCAGAACCCGCGCCTGTAAGCCTGGTCGTTTCCGTCGGTACGCTGGTGTTTGGGGTGGTAGTGATTGGCGCGCTGGCCGAGGTGATGTCCAAGACCCTGGACCTGGGCCTTGAAGGAACCGGAGCACCGCCAGTGATCACGGCAATCCTGGTGGCGGCGATTTCCGCCGCGCCGGAGATCCTGACCGCACTGCGGGCGGCACTGGCCAATCGCATGCAGTCGGTGGTCAACATCGCGATGGGCGCGTCGTTGTCCACGGTAATCCTCACCGTACCGGTGATGGAGGCCATGGCACTCTACACCGGCCAGCCATTCCAGATGGCGATGACCCCGGTGCAGACGGTGATGATCTTCCTCACGCTGATCGTCAGCGCGATCAACCTCAACGATGGCGAGACCAATGCCATCGAAGGAATGACGCACTTTGTGCTGTTCGCGACGTTCATCATGTTGTCGCTGCTGGGCCTTTGAGACTCACAGCAATCAATTGAGGGAGTGGGCCTGCTCGCGCTAGCAATGTTTCAGACCCTTTTGATGTCGGCTGAAAAACCGCCCATCGCGAGCAGGCTCGCTCCCACAGTTTTGATCGGTGTGATGTCAGGTGCCGGCAATCAACTGCCGGGCGGCCTGGCTGTGATCCGCTATCAAGCCCTTCAGGTCCAGCCCTTCCACCTGCCCGTCAATCACCCGCCATTTGCCGCCGATCATCACCCGATCCGCGCGATCCGCGCCGCATAGCAGCAGGGCCGACACCGGATCATGGCTGCCGGAGAAACGCAGTTCATCCAGCTTGAACAGCGCCAGGTCGGCCTGCTTGCCCACCGCCAGTTCGCCGATGTCGGTACGTCCCAGCAACCCCGCCGAACCCTTAGTCGCCCAGCCCAGCACCAGTTCCGGCGTGATTTTCTCGGCACCGTAGCGCAGGCGCTGAATGTAAAGGGCCTGGCGGGTTTCCAGCATCATGTTCGACGCATCATTGGAGGCCGAGCCGTCCACACCCAGGCCGAGCAATGCGCCGGCAGCGGTCAGATCCAGGGTTGGGCAAATGCCTGAGGCCAGGCGCATGTTTGAGCTCGGGCAATGACAGATCCCGGTGCCTGCCGCGCCCAGGCGGGCGATTTCATCCGGGTTGAAGTGAATGCCATGGGCCAGCCAGGTGCGCGGGCCGAGCCAGCCGACACTGTCCAGATAGTCGACGGTACGCAGGCCGAAGCGCTGCAGGCAGAAGTCTTCTTCGTCCAGGGTCTCGGCCAGGTGGGTGTGCAGACGCACGTCGAGTTTGTTCGCCAGTTCGGCGCTGGCGGACATGATCTGCGGCGTCACCGAAAACGGCGAGCAGGGCGCCAGGGCGATCTGGATTTGCGCGCCGTCGCCGCGTTCGTGGTAAGCGGCGATCAGTCGCTGGCTGTCGTCGAGTATCACTTCGCCTTGCTGTACGGTCTGTTGCGGCGGCAAGCCACCGTCTTTTTCCCCAAGGCTCATGGAACCGCGGGTGAGCATCGCGCGCATGCCCAGTTCACGCACGCTCTCGACTTGCACGTCGATGGCGTTTTCCAGTCCTTCGGGGAACAGGTAGTGGTGATCCGCAGCCGTGGTGCAACCGGACAGCAGTAATTCGGCGAGGGCCACTTTGCTGGCTAAAGCGAGTTTTTCCGGAGTGAGGCGTGCCCATACCGGATACAGGGTTTTCAGCCACGGAAACAGCGGTTGGTTGACCACCGGCGCCCAGGCGCGGGTCAGGGTTTGGTAGAAGTGGTGGTGGGTGTTGATCAGCCCAGGCAGGATCACATGTTCGCGGGCATCGAAGACTTGATCGCAGGGGGTGGCCGGCTGCTGGCCAGCGCCGAGCACTTCGACGATCACACCGTCTTGCACCACCAGGCCACCACGGGCGTCGAGCTCATTGGCAGTGAAAATGGCGAGGGGATTTTTTAACCAGGTACGGGTCGCAGGCATGTTGGCCGGCTCCTCTGAAAGTTGGGTTCAGGTTAGCCAGCTCAGTGATTACCCTGTCTGCTGATCCAGGGTCGCCGCGGGGACGAGGTGCGCAGTTTCAAACAAAACCGCTTGGCGAGCAAGCCCGGCCCGACCGGACGCTGGCGCTCACCCCGCGTGGGCCTGCGCGCACCCTTTGCAGGAGCCAGCTTGCTGGCGATGCAGGCGCCTCGGTGTTTCAGCAATGCCGAGCAAAGGCCATCCCCGGCAAGCCGGCTCCTGAAGAGCCGGCCGGTGGCTAAAGGAAGTGCTTACCAGGGAATGGTTTCGCCTTTGTAGTTAACGAAATGATGCCCACCCTTGCCGGCGTACGCATTGACCTGATCCACCAGCCCGCGGGTGCTGGTCTGCACGTCGATGTCGGCCCCTTCGCCGCCCATGTCAGTTTTCACCCAGCCCGGATGCAGCGACAACACCGTGAGTTTCTGCTCGCCCAATTGCGTGACAAAGCTGTTGGTCATGGAGTTGAGCGCGGCTTTACTGGCTTTGTACAAGGCCAGCTCAGGCGCGTCCGGCATGGTCACGCTGCCCAGCACCGAACTCATGAACGCCAGCACGCCGCTGTCGGGCTGGATCTGTGCGGCAAATCGTTGCGCCAGGTTGATCGGTGCCACCGCGTTGGTGAAGAACAGTTGCCCGACTTCGGCCAGCGTAGCGCCACCGGGCGTTTGCACGTCCGGTCCCTTGACCCCGGCGTTGACGAACAACAGATCGAACAGTTCACCCTTGAGCTTCTGGCTCAGGGCAATCACGGCTTGCTGATCGTCCATGTCGAGTTTTTCAATGCGCACATTGCCCAAGGCCTGCAAGGCTTCGGCGTTCTGCGGGTTGCGCACGGTGGCGGTGACCTGCCAGCCATCGGCCAGCAGGGTTTTCACCAGGCCTAGCCCGAGACCCCGGGAGGCGCCGATGATGAGTGCGGTTTTTGCCTTGGACATGAGTGGCTTCCTTGATGAATGAGGATCACGGATTTAATGGACAACGCTGGCCGAGTCGTTGCTGCAACTGGTGACGCAATTCGCCCAGTTCTACCATGCGCGCCTCGATCAGTTTGAGCTTGTCTTGGAGCAATTGAGTGACTGCACTGTCCGGATTGGGCGACTGCCACAGGGCAGCGACGCTGTCGCCGATCTCACCGAGGGTAAAGCCCAGTCGTTGGGCCGTTTTGATGTATTGCACCAGTTGCACCATTTCCACCGGGTAGTCGCGGTAGCCATTGGCGCTGCGTTGCGCGGCGATCAGTCCGCGCTGTTCGTAGAACCGCAGCGTGTCGCGGCTGACCGAGCTGGCCTGGGCTAGTTCACCGATGCGCATACCGGGCTCTCGAGAAGGGCTTGACCCTTGAGCATACTCCAGGCTTTAGCCTTGTTGCTCCCTGAATTTATGGAGCAATGACGATGTGGACTTCCACTCAGTATCGGCGGTTGGTGCGCGGCAGTGCCTGGTATGACCTGATCGTGATGGCGGCCTTCGTGACCCCCTGGAGTTTCGCCGCGCTGCATGGGCTGCTCGCGGCTGTCATGCAGGCGCTGGACCTGCCTGGGGAGCTGCCGGTGTTTGCGCCGGTGCACATGTTGATGGCGAACCTTTTGGGGTCGATTGTCTGTGTGTGGTCGGTGCTGCGGATTCGTGATCCGCAGCAGGTGTATGGCCGGTATGACGCGGCGGGGCGGTTTTTGTTTGCGGCCTGGCAGCTCAATGCCTTGCTGCAGGGGGGAAGCTCGTTGCTGGTGGTGTTCCTGGTGTTTGAATTGGCGTGGGGCATTGTTCAGGTGTTGCCTGTGAAGGCCCCATCGCGGGCAAGCCCGCTTCCACAATGGCCGAGTTGAACTCGATATTATCGGTCGGCACCGAACTCTGTAGGAGCGGGCTTGCCCGCGATGAGGGCCTGACAGGCACCCCCTAACGCCCAGCCTGCCAAGGCTGCCCCAACGACACCGGCGCATACAACCGTGTGCGCACCGCATCCCGGGACAGCAGCACCAGCACCACGATGGTCGCGACATACGGCAGCATCGCCAGCAGGCTCGACGGAATCGCCAGCCCCAACCCCTGCGCCACCAGGTGCAGGATGCTGGCGAGACCGAACAGATAGGCGCCCAGCAACAGGCGCCACACCCTCCAGCTGGCAAACACCACCAGCGCCAGGGCAATCCAGCCGCGTCCGGCGCTCATGTTTTCGGCCCACATCGGCGTGTAGGCCAGGGACAGGTAAGCCCCGGCCAGCCCGGCCATCGCCCCACCGAACAACACGGCCAGGGTGCGCACCCCCAGCACCGGCAAGCCCATGGCGCTGGCCGCGTCGGGATTTTCGCCGACCGCCTGGATGATCAGCCCAACGCGACTTTTCAAAATCACCCACGCCACCACGCCAAACAACGCAAACGACAGGTACACCAGCAGGTCCTGAGCGAACAGCATGCGCCCGATCAGTGGAATCTCGCTGAGATACGCAATCGCCACCGGCTCGAATCCGGCCAGGGGTTTACCCACCCACGCCGCGCCGACAAAGGTCGACAGGCCCACGCCGAATATCGTCAGCGCCAGCCCGGTGGCTACCTGGTTGGCGTTGAAAACCAGAGCGACCAGGGCGAACAGTGATGACAGCAGCATCCCGGCGAGCATCGCCAGCACCACACCGAGCCACAGGTTGCCGCTATTGAGTGCGACGATAAAACCGATCACCGCGCCGAACAGCATCATCCCTTCCTGGCCCAGGTTGAGTACGCCGCTCTTCTCGCAGATCAGCTCGCCCAGCGCCACCAGCAGCAACGGCGTGCCACAGCGGATCATGGCGTAGAAAATATTGCTCAGCAGGTCGATGTCCATCACAGGGCTCCAGCGTGTGCGGCGGTGGCTGGGGCGCGACGGGCCCAGCGCAGGTTCAGGCGCGGTCGGTAGAGAATCAGCACATCACTGGCGAGCAGGAAAAACAGCATCATCCCCTGGAACAGCTGGGTGATCGCCTGCGGCAGATTCATGCTCATTTGTGCGCTCTCGCCGCCGATGTACAGCAGGGCCATCAGCAGGCTGGCAAACAGAATGCCCAGCGGATTCAGGCGCCCGAGAAAAGCCACGGTGATCGCCGCGTAGCCGTACCCCGGCGAGACCTGCGGCACCAGTTGGCCGATCGGCCCGGTGACTTCGCAAACGCCAGCCAGCCCGGCCAAGCCGCCGCTGATCAACAGTGCCAACCAGATCAGACGCTTCTCACGAAAGCCGACAAAACCGGCCGCGCGGGTGTCCAGCCCGAGGACTTTTATCTGGAAGCCGACGAAGCTTTTTTGCAGCAGCACCCACACGGTCACCAAGGCCAGCAGGGCAAAGTACACACCGGCGTGAACCCGGCCGTCCTCCATCAACAGCGGCAGGCGGCTGGCGTCGCCAAACATCGCCGACTCGGGGAAATTGAAGCCTGCCGGGTCCTTGAGCGGCCCGTGCACGCAGAACAGCAACAGGTTGAGGGCGATGTAGTTGAGCATGATACTGGTGAGGATTTCGTTGGCGTTGAAGCGCGTGCGCAGCCACGCCGTCAGCCCGGCCCAGGCGGCACCCGCCAGGGAGCCGGTCAGCAGGATCAGCACCAGTGCCCAACGACTCTGCATATCAATGATGTTCACCGCCAGGGCACTGCCGGCCAACGCGCCGAGGAGCAGTTGACCTTCGGCGCCGATGTTCCAGATCCGCGCCTGGTACGCCACTGCCAGGCCCAGGGCGCACAGCAGGATTGGCAGCGCTTTGACCAGCAATTCGGAGACCCCATACAAATCGCTCACGGGGGCGATCAGCAGCGTGTGCAGGGTCAGGAGCGGGTCATGCCCCAGTGCGATAAACAACAACGAGCCGCAGGCCAGCGTGAGGACTGCCGCCAGCAACGGCGAGCACCACAACATCAGGCGCGATTGGCGGCCACGGGGTTCGAGAGAAAGCAGCATGAAAGACTCCGTTAAACCGTCGCCGGTGCGGGTGAGCAGGAAGCGTCGAACTGGCCAGCCATCCAGCCGCCGACATCGATCAGGCGAGTGTCGACGGTGGCCCTCAGGGGCGACAGTCGACCACCGCACAGTGCGCCGAGGCGGTCGCTGATCTGGAACAATTCGTCGAGATCCTCGGAGATCACCAGGATCGCTGCGCCGGCATCGCGCAAGGTGATCAGCGCCCGGTGGATAACCGCCGCCGCACCCACGTCGACGCCCCAGGTCGGGTGTGCAGCCACCAGCAGCTTTGGTTGCTGGAGGATTTCCCGGCCGAGGATGAATTTTTGCAGGTTGCCGCCGGACAGGCTGCGCGCCGGGGTCTGGGTATCGGGTGTCTTGACGCCGAAGCGGCGAATGATCTCTTCAGCCAGGGCCTTGACCTTGCTGCGCTGGATCAGGCCCTTGCTCACCAGGCCCTGCTGGAAGGCGGTCAGCAGGGCATTGTCGGCCAGGCTCAGGTCCGGCACTGCGCCATGGCCCAGGCGCTCGGCGGGGACAAAGGCCAGGCCGAGTTGACGGCGCGCATCGGGGCGCAGGTGGGCGACAGGTTTTGTGCTGAAACGGATGATGTTGCGGTCTCTGTAGGGCAGGCGTTTTTCACCGCTGAGCAAGGCCAGCAATTCATCCTGGCCATTACCCGCAACCCCGGCGATGCCGACGATTTCACCGCAGCGCACAGCCAGGTCGAGGTCTTTGAGCGAGCAGCCAAACGGGTCCGGGTTGGCCCATGACAGGGCGCTCACGTCCAGGAAAACCTCGCCACCTTGCGCTTTCGGATATTCGGTCATCAGCTCGGCAGCTTCGCCGACCATCAGCCGCGCGAGTTGCGGGTCCGAGCATTGCGCCGGAACGCAATGCCCGGCCACTCGACCGCCGCGCAATACCGTGGCGCTGTGGCACAGGGCGCGAACTTCGCCGAGCTTGTGGCTGATAAACAGAATGCTGCAACCTTCGGCTGCCAGTCGGCGCAAGGTTACGAACAAATCGTCGGCTTCCTGGGGCGTCAGCACTGAAGTCGGTTCGTCGAGAATCAGCAGTTTGATGTCCTGCATCAGGCAGCGAATGATCTCCACCCGCTGGCGCTCGCCGATCGACAGGCTGTGAACCAGTCGTTCCGGTTCCAGGGCCATGCCATAACGGCGCGACACTTCACGAATTTTCGGTTCGAGCTGTTTCGGCGTGCCGGCGGCGGCGCCCATTGCCAGGGCAATGTTCTGCGCCACGCTCAGGGTTTCAAACAGCGAGAAGTGCTGGAACACCATGCCGATCCCCAGCTCGCGAGCCTGCCCCGGGTTACGCATGAGCACCGGCTGCCCCTGCCAGATCATTTCCCCGGCGTCGGCCTGGGTGACGCCATAGATGATCTTCATCAGGGTGCTTTTGCCAGCACCGTTTTCACCCAGCAAGGCGTGGATCTCGCCAGGTGCGATGGTCAGGTCGATGGCGTCGTTGGCCAGGCAACCGGGGTAGCGCTTGGTGATTCTGCGCAGTTGCAGACGCGGTGTTCGATCAGGGATCGGCGCTTGGATAGACATGACAGGCTCGGTCGATTGAAGTTATGCCTGTGGATAAAGCAATTTCCTGGCCATTGAGTCAGGAAAATTCAAATAATCCTGAATCACAGGCCGTGGAGCCAATGCCCGGTCGGCAGCGCCTGCCGATCCGGGCACCAACAAGGGGCAGAGCCCTTGATGACGCTGTGATTTCGCGCATGAACATTTGGTTAAAAATCGATCAGTCGGCCGCAACCCATGCAGGATCTGGGGTCGCGACAGGAGTGAACGGGTTATCCACAGATTGCTCCACAGTATTTGTGCGCAAGCGCGAACACCGGGCATAAGTACTGCCTTGCTTTCTTCTAAAGGACATAAACAGGGCTAACTGATTGTTTTCACGAGAATTTGCGGGTTTTGTCAGCAGCATTGAACGAAAAATGAACAAAGGCCGCAAAGCCGCATGACAGAAGGGTTACAGCCGTATGTGCTCAGGTTATCCACAGGCGGGTGCACAGCAGATGTGGGCAATTAGTGGTCGTCGGGAAATTGGGTGATGCCCTAAAAGATCGCAGCCTTCGGCAGCTCCTACGGGATCGGGGTACACATTGGATTGCGGCGCCACGCAAATCCGCAGGCCCCGGCTTGCCGGCTGCTACAAGGTGACGCTTTACGTAGAAGCTGCCAAAGGCTGCGATCTTTTGATCTTAGCGCTCCAACACTATCCGCCCACGACTCAGATCCGCCAACAACGACTGCAGCGCATCGATCTGATGCTCACCCACCGCCAGCTGCAAATCGACCCCATTGCCGGTAAACGTCTCCTGCACCACCAGCCCGCCCAATTCCGCCACCCGAATCTTTACCAAGGCCAGCTCGGCGAAGGCGCACGCGCAGTTCATGGGCACGCGGCTGATCAGTTCGATTTTTGCCGCCGCCTGCAGGCACTTGTTGGCGCCACCGCCGTAAGCCCGGGCGAGGCCGCCGGTGCCGAGTTGAATGCCGCCGTACCAGCGAATCACCAGGACTACCACCTGATCACAATCCTGGGCATCGATTGCCGCCAGAATCGGCCGGCCTGCCGTGCCGCCGGGTTCGCCGTCGTCGGTGCTGCGGTACTGATCGCCGAGCTTCCACGCCCAGCAGTTGTGCGTGGCGTTCAGGTCGCTGTGCTGCTCGATAAACGTCTGGGCGTCTGCCGGGCTGCTGATGGGAGCGGCCAGGGTGATGAAGCGGCTTTTGCGAATCTCTTCGCGATACTCGCAAAGGTCGCTGAGGGTATAAGGCATAGTGATCTTAAGTGGGGTGTCTTAAAGAGCAGGCTTCACGCCGCAGCCCTTGAGGATGATGCGGATCAAGTTGTTGCCGGCGTCTTCCATGTCCTGCCTGGTCAACTTGCTCCGGCCGGTTACGCGGCAGATCTGGGTGGCGAAGTCAGCGTAGTGCTGGGTGCTGCCCCACAGCAGGAAGATCAGGTTGACCGGATCCACCGGGTCCATTTTTCCGGCGTCGATCCACGCCTGGAACACCGCCGCCCGTCCCTGGAACCAGGCGCGATAATCCTGGTTGAAATACTCGGTCAGGCACTCGCCGCCACTGATCACTTCCATCGCGAAAATCCGCGATGCCTGGGGCTGGCGCCGGGAGAATTCCATCTTGGCGCGGATATACCGCGTCAGTGCTTCAGCGGGATCGTCTTCGGCTGTCAGGGTGTTGAAAGTG
The DNA here is from genome assembly GCF_022496665.1 of Pseudomonas sp. TMW22090. Taxonomy (NCBI): domain Bacteria; kingdom Pseudomonadati; phylum Pseudomonadota; class Gammaproteobacteria; order Pseudomonadales; family Pseudomonadaceae; genus Pseudomonas; species Pseudomonas sp. TMW22090. The sequence continues at coordinate 6,249 of NZ_SCFH01000012.1, read as the reverse complement.
CTGTCCCACAACTCGATGATGTTACTCAGCACCGCCACGTACAAACCCAGTTTGTTGGTGAAGTAATAATGCAGGTTCGCCTTGGGCAAGCCGGCATTCAGGGCGATGGTGTTCATGCTCGTGCCTTTGAACCCGTGACGGGCGAACTCGTCTTCGGCGGCCTTGATGATCGCCTCTTCGTTCTTCTGACGAATGCGGCTGGCGGGTTTGCCGCCGTGAGCAGGGACTTCAAAGGTCATAGTCACTTCCGAACAGGTAGGTGGGTGCAGCCAGAGCGTTGATAGCGCACCCACGGGTATCCGACAAGTCCTGTCTTGATAAAAGCCTTACAGCTGCTTGATTGGCTCGCTCTTGGGCAGGGCCGCGTCTGCCTGTGCGGCGGATGTCGCTTCCGGCAGCAACAGGCACATCAGGATGGCGGTAAGGCCGCCGCTGGTGATGGCCGAGTCGAACAGGTTTTGTACCAGTTTTGGCATCAGGTGCAACAGGTTGGGCTGCGCGGCAATGCCCAGGCCCACGCCGAAGGAAGTGGCAATGATCAACATGCTGCGCCGGTCCAGCGGTGCCTGGGCGAGAATGCGCACGCCCGCTGCCGCGACGCTGCCGAACATCACCAGGGTCGCGCCACCGAGCACCGGTTTGGGGATTTGCTGCAGCACTGCACCAATCAACGGAAACAGACCCAGACAAAACAACAGGGCGCCGATGTACAACCCGACGTAGCGGCTGGCTACGCCGGTCAACTGGATCACGCCGTTGTTCTGAGCGAACGTGGTGTTAGGGAATGCGCTGAACGTCGCGGCAATCAGGCAGCTCACGCCATCGCCCAGGACACCGCCCTTGAGCCTGTTGATGTAGGACGGCCCGCTGATCGGCTGGCGCGCGAGCATGCAGTTGGCCGTCAGGTCGCCAACGGTTTCGATGGTGCTGATCAGATAGATCAGGGCGACAGGCAGGAACGCGGTCCAGTCGAAGCTGAAGCCGAACTTGAAAGGAAGGGGCAGGCTGACCAGGGGCAGGTCGGGCAAGGGCTGCGGCACCAGTTTGCCACTGAACCATGCCGCGAGGCTGCCCAGCACCAGGCCAATGATGATTGCCGACAGCCGGACCCAGGGTGTGTTCGAACGGTTGAGCAGGATGATCGTCAACAACACGAATACTCCCAGGGCCAGATTGCCCGGGGCGCCGAAGTCTGTGGCATTGAAACCGCCACCCAGGTCAGTGATGCCGACCTTGATCAGACTGATGCCGATCAGCGTGATCACGATACCGGTGACCAGCGGCGTGACCACACGGCGCAATTGGCCGATGAAGCGGCTCAGGATCACCTGGACCACCGCGCCGAAGAAACACACGCCGAAGATCATGGCGAGGATGTCCTCCGGGCTGCCGCCCCGTTGCTTGACCAGAAACCCGGCGGACAACACCGCCCCCAAAAAAGCAAAACTGGTGCCCTGCAGGCAGATCATCCCGGCGCCTATGCCGAAAGGCCGGCGAGCCTGGATGAAGGTCCCAACGCCAGACACCATCAGCGCCATGCTGATCAGGTACGGCAAATGGGCCATCAAGCCCAGGGCCGAGCCAATGACCAGCGGCGGCGTAATGATGCCGACGAAACTGGCGAGCACGTGTTGCAAGGCGGCGAGGATCGCGGCCAGGGGTCGCGGGCGGTCGTTGAGGCCGTAGATCAGGTCGCTGGGGTTGGAGGATTCTGGCTGCATGGACAAAGTTCTTCTTGAACGGGTGACGGTAGTGTCGTCCTGCAAAAAGCTGTCCAAGTGCTCAGGTTATTTTCCTTCAGGTTCTCTCCAGCCCTTTGATTACGGTGCCTCAATGGATTTTTACCGGGTCGCGGCAAGGCTCTCCAGAAAGCTTTCCAGCACCAAATGGGGGCGACGGCCCTTGCGGGTGACCGATGCGAGGCTCAGGTCATAAAACCGCGCCTTGGGTTTTAGCGCGCGCAGGCGGCCTTGCTGCACCCAGAGGCTGGCGTAATGGTCCGGGAGATACCCGATAAAGCGCCCGGTAAGGATCAGGAACGCCATGCCTTCACGGTCCGAGGCACTGGCGGTGCAATTGAGCGCCTGGTAGTGCGCCTGGATATCGGCGGGCAGGCGGAAGGTTGGGGCGATGGCGTCCTGGCTGTTGAGGCGCTCATCGTCGAGCTGCTTGTCGTCGACATAAAACAGCGGATGACCCACCGCGCAGTAGAGCAGCGAGCGTTCGTCGTAGAGCGGCTGATATTCCAGCCCCGACAATGCGCTGGCCTGGGGCACGACGCCGACATGCAGGCGACCGTCGAGCACGCCTTGTTCGACTTCGTTGGGGGCGATCATGCGGATCTGGATCTGCACGTCGGGCCCGCGCTCCTTCAATTGGGCGAGGGCGTGGGTAATGCGCATGTGGGGCAGGGTGACCAGGTTATCGGTCAGGCCGATCGTCAATTCGCCGCGCAGATGCTGGTGCAGACCATTGACCTCGGTGCGAAAACTTTCCAGTGCACTCAATAGCTGCAACGCCGACTGGTATACCTCGCGGCCTTCCTCGGTCAGGGAAAAACCGGCGCGACCGCGTTGGCACAGGCGCAAGCCCAGGCGCTGCTCCAGATCGCTCATCTGCTGGCTGATCGCCGAGCGACCGATGCCCAGCACCGACTCGGCAGCGGAGAACCCGCCGCACTCGACCACGCTGCGAAAGATCCGCAGCAGGCGGATATCAAAGTCGCTGACTTGCGCCAGCGGATCGGGGCGGCGTGTGCTCATGGGCGAATGGCTCAAAGTTTAGTAAGGGGCTGACTGAACATTAGAAAAGTTGGATTTCACAGACTTTATCTCCGTGGCAATTTAGCTGCAAGAACGCTTTTGATCTCTATGCCGCTTATTGCCCTGCGAGGTTTTGCACATGAACATGCCCGAAAACGCCCGGTCGCCGCTGGCCAGCCAGCTCAAGCTGGACGCGCACTGGATGCCGTACACCGCCAATCGCAACTTTCAACGTGATCCACGCCTGATCGTTGCCGCCGAAGGCAGCTGGCTGACCGACGACAAGGGCCGCAAGGTGTATGACTCGCTGTCGGGTCTCTGGACCTGTGGCGCCGGGCACACTCGCAAGGAAATCCAGGAAGCGGTCTCCAGGCAGTTGGGCACCCTCGACTACTCGCCAGGCTTCCAGTACGGCCACCCGCTGTCGTTCCAGCTGGCAGAGAAAATCACCGACCTGACGCCGGGCAACCTGAACCATGTGTTCTTTACCGACTCGGGTTCGGAGTGTGCCGATACTGCAGTGAAGATGGTCCGTGCCTACTGGCGTCTCAAAGGCCAGGCCACCAAGACCAAGATGATCGGCCGCGCTCGCGGCTATCACGGGGTGAACATTGCCGGCACCAGCCTTGGTGGAGTGAATGGCAACCGCAAGATGTTCGGTCAGGCGATGATGGACGTCGATCATCTGCCGCACACGCTGCTGGCCAGCAATGCCTACTCCCGTGGCATGCCGAAGGAGGGCGGTATCGCCCTGGCGGATGAACTGCTCAAGCTGATCGAACTGCATGACGCTTCGAACATTGCCGCCGTATTTGTCGAGCCAATGGCCGGTTCTGCCGGCGTGCTGGTGCCGCCTGAGGGTTACCTGAAGCGCCTGCGCGAGATCTGCGACCAGCACAACATCCTGCTGGTGTTCGACGAAGTGATCACCGGTTTCGGCCGCACCGGTTCGATGTTCGGTGCCGAAAGCTTCGGTGTGACCCCGGACCTGATGTGTATTGCCAAGCAAGTCACCAACGGTGCGATCCCGATGGGTGCAGTCATTGCCAGTTCCGAGATCTACCAGACCTTCATGAACCAGGCGACGCCTGAGTACGCGGTGGAATTCCCCCACGGCTACACCTATTCCGCGCACCCGGTGGCTTGCGCTGCCGGCCTGGCCGCGCTCGACCTGCTGCAAAAGGAAAACCTGGTGCAAAGCGTGGCGGACGTCGCGCCGCATTTTGAAAGCGCGCTGCACGGCCTCAAGGGCTCCAAGAACATCATCGACATTCGTAACTACGGCCTGGCCGGTGCGATCCAGATTGCCCCACGTGATGGCGATGCGATCGTGCGACCGTTCGAAGCGGGCATGGCGTTGTGGAAAGCCGGGTTCTACGTGCGCTTCGGCGGCGACACCCTGCAGTTCGGCCCAACGTTCAACAGCAAGCCGCAGGACCTCGATCGCTTGTTCGACGCGGTCGGCGAAGTGCTGAACAAAATCGATTGATCGACTCTGTACCTGAATTGATTGGCCCACTACTTGGGACTGATTGACCGAACACTTGTAGGCGCGAGCTTGCTAGCGATGAACCAGAGGGCGCCACAGTCATAAAGGCAGCCACGTCATCGTTAGCCTCCATCGCTAGCAAGCTAGCACCTACATATATAAGCAGGCGTTCCCAAGACGCCCGCGAACACATTTTCTGGAGCCCCGCATGAGCCTTATCCCGCATTTGATCAATGGTGAACTGGTGACCGATAACGGTCGCACTGCCGACGTGTTCAACCCGTCTACCGGTCAGCCCATCCACAAAGTGCCATTGGCCAGCCGCGAAACCATTCAACAAGCCATCGACGCGGCCAAGGCGGCGTTCCCGGCCTGGCGCAATACGCCACCGGCCAAACGTGCCCAGGTGATGTTCCGCTTCAAGCAACTGCTGGAGCAGAACGAAGCGCGCATCTCCCAGCTGATCAGCGAAGAGCATGGCAAGACCCTGGAAGACGCCGCGGGCGAACTGAAGCGTGGCATCGAGAACGTGGAGTTCGCCTGTGCCGCTCCGGAAATCCTCAAGGGCGAATACAGCCGTAACGTCGGCCCGAACATCGATGCCTGGTCGGACTTCCAGCCGCTGGGTGTAGTGGCGGGTATCACCCCGTTCAACTTCCCTGCGATGGTGCCGTTGTGGATGTACCCGCTGGCGATCGTCTGCGGTAACTGCTTCATCCTCAAGCCGTCCGAGCGTGATCCGAGTTCCACGCTGCTGATCGCTCAGCTGTTGCTCGAAGCCGGTCTGCCCAAAGGCGTGATGAGCGTGGTGCATGGCGACAAGTCCGCAGTGGACGCGTTGATCGAGGCGCCTGAGGTCAAGGCGCTGAGTTTTGTCGGCTCGACGCCGATTGCCGAATACATCTATGCCGAAGGCACCAAGCGTGGCAAGCGCGTGCAAGCACTGGGCGGCGCCAAGAACCACGCGGTACTGATGCCGGATGCCGACCTGGACAATGCGGTCAGCGCACTGATGGGCGCGGCCTATGGTTCCTGTGGCGAGCGTTGCATGGCGATTTCGGTGGCCGTCTGCGTGGGCGACCAGGTTGCCGATGCGCTGGTCGACAAGCTGGTGCCGCAGATCAAGGCGCTGAAGATTGGCGCGGGCACTTCCTGCGGCCTGGACATGGGGCCACTGGTGACCGGCCAGGCACGGGACAAGGTCAGCGGTTATGTCGATGACGGCGTTGCCGCTGGCGCGAAGCTGGTGGTGGATGGTCGTGGCCTGAGCGTATCCGGTCATGAAGAAGGCTTCTTCCTGGGCGGTTGCCTGTTCGATCACGTCACCCCAGAGATGCGCATCTATAAAGAAGAGATCTTCGGGCCGGTGTTGTGCGTAGTCCGGGTCAACAGCCTGGAAGAAGCCATGCAGTTGATCAACGATCACGAGTATGGCAACGGTACTTGCATCTTCACCCGTGATGGCGAAGCGGCGCGGTTGTTCTGCGACGAGATTGAAGTCGGCATGGTTGGCGTTAACGTGCCGCTGCCGGTACCCGTGGCGTATCACAGCTTTGGCGGCTGGAAGCGTTCGCTGTTCGGCGACCTGCATGCCTACGGTCCGGATGGTGTGCGCTTCTATACTCGCCGCAAGGCGATTACCCAGCGCTGGCCACAACGGGCGAGCCATGAGGCATCGCAGTTCGCATTCCCTAGCTTGTAAGCAGGGGACAAAGGCCGGCCCATTGGGCCGGCCTTTGTGTTTTCGGGGCTTTTTTGACTGATATGACAGTTTTGTGAAAACAGCGCTTGACGGCAGATTTCAGATGTCTATAATTCGCCCCACTTCCGGCGCAGTCGAAACGGAAAACTCCTTGGTAAACAATGAGTTGCGCAGTTTTGACGGTCAGCTGCTTCAGGTCATCGAAGCGCAAAAGAAGTTGAAAAAGAGGTGTTGACAGCAGCGTGTAACGCTGTAGAATTCGCCTCCCGCTAACGAGAGATCGAAAGCGCAAGTGG
>NZ_SCFH01000011.1:0-230644 GCF_022496665.1 Pseudomonas sp. TMW22090 | reverse complement strand
GGGCTACCGGGGTGCCGTCACTCTTGCGGTACAGCACCACCGATTCACTGAGCAGAGTGACGGGGTACAGATCTTCGCCCAGTTCGGCTTCGCTGGCGGCGACATACCACGCGTTTCGCAAAAACATGAGATCTCTCCTTATATTTTGTTGTTCGCCCTTTGCAGAAGAACGATGGCTAATCACGAGCCCAGAATACGAGGTTCTTATTAGGTAAGAATAGATGTCTTTATCTGTCGGTTTATTTAGATTTTCTAAATCAATAGTTTTAGGTGCACCTTGGGCATTGCACGCCAATGGCGCCGCGGAAAGCATTCAAGACCGCGCAGGGCAGCCTTGAATTGGGGGATAGGTTTAATTCGCAAACCGCGACTGCGATGAGCAGGGGGGGGGGTTAGAGGTAGGGTGGAAGCTTAATCTGAGGCAATGCCGCCAGGGCCCGCTCCCAGATTTGTCGAGTGCGCAGCCAGACCAGCTCCCGCCAGTCACTGTCAGCCGGATAGAACTGTTCGAGCAACTCCAACTTAATTTGCCTGGCCAGCGGGTCGGTCAGGTCGCCGTATAGGTGCAGCCACTGATCGTTGCGCAAAACAGTATGAATCTGCTCCCCGGGATAAGTGCCGCATTCGATTACGAACGGCATCAGGTGAACCTGTGGTAGCGCATCGAGCAGGGCCTGCGAGGTGTAGCCAGTGGCTGTCGCGGCCACCCCGGTAGAACTCTGGCTATTGGCACCAGTGAGCAGCGTGTAGAGCCACGGACCGTATAGCGCCTGAGCAGTGTTCAGCGCCGGGTAAGCCGACTGGGCAATGCTCATCAGCATTGGGTGGCCGTAGTCCCCGGCGCCGGTGTGAAGGTCAAAGCACATGGCGACCTGAGTGTGCGCCAGGTGCTTTTTCAGGATGCTACGTAAAGTCTTGTTTGACCAAGCTGGTGCCTGGCCACCGTAGAACAGACCATTGGGATGACAGTACTGGCCAGCCTCGACAATTGACATCACGACTGACCAGCCCTCCGCACGTACACGCTCGTTGAGCAAGGCATCAGCGCGTTCGCGTATCGCCCCCTTCAGCTGTGGACAGGTATAGATCTCATGCTGGGCCTCGTAGCCCTGGTTGTCCGGCAAAGTTTGAGTGAAGTCCAGATAGTTGCGATTGAGGTCGATGTTATCTTCGTTGACGCGGCGGATCCAGGCCGTGCCCCAGGGATTGATCAGGTGAATCATCAGCACCGCGACGTCGGCGGGTAGGTTTCTCTCGGTGAAGGTTTGCAGCCATTGGATCTGGCAGTCCGAGCCATAGAAACCCTCAACCCCGTGGGTGCCACTGAGGCAGACCAGCACTCGCTTGGCCTTTGGATCACCGAGCCAGGCGACATCGGTGCTCAGATGCTCGTCAAAAGGCCCGCGCAAGGGGTGAGGGTACTCGCTCAGGCTCGCGCCTGCGGCTATGGCCGCCGTTAAAAACCGTTCACGTTGACTGGCAAAACTGGGGTGCGTTGGAAAGCCTGGGTTCATGATTGCCTCATTTTGATCAACAGGTACCGGGCTTTCAGGAGTCGCCCGGCACAAAGTTAGGGGCGCTCGCCGAATTACTTCAAACGGCCAGAGAGGAACTGCGTCAAACGCTCGCTTTGCGGGTTGACCAACACCTCGCTGGGGTGGCCTTGTTCCTCAACGCGGCCTTGATGCAGGAACATGACGTGGTTCGAGACGTTGCGCGCAAAGCCCATTTCGTGGGTGACCACGACCATGGTCCGGCCTTCCTCGGCCAGAGCCTGCATCACCTTCAACACTTCACCGACCAGCTCCGGGTCGAGTGCCGAGGTCGGCTCGTCGAACAGCATAACTTCAGGCTCCATCGCCAGTGCCCGGGCAATCGCCACACGCTGCTGCTGGCCACCTGAGAGGTGGGATGGATATTTGGTTTCCACACTAGACTCCAAACCTACCTTAGCCAGGTACTTGCGCGCTCGCTGCTCGGCTTCCTTGCGTTTGATCCCAAGGACGTGAACAGGTGCTTCAATGATATTTTCCAAGACCGTCATGTGTTGCCACAGGTTAAAATGCTGGAACACCATCGACAGTTTGGTGCGCATTTTTTGCAGTTGGCATGGGTCAGCCACCTGCAAGGCGCCGTTGATATCTTTTTTTGTGCGGATTTCCTCGTTGTTCACGCTAATGCGCCCGGCACAGGGTTGTTCGAGGAAGTTGATGCACCGAAGAAAGGTACTTTTGCCCGATCCGCTGGAACCAATGATACTGATGACATCACCGGCCTTGGCGTTGAGTGACACGCCCTTCAGGACTTGATGGGCGCCGTAGCTCTTGTGCAGTTCATCTACGCTTAGTTTGTACATATTCGATGCTCTCTAAATACGGCCAGTCAATGAGTCTGTGGCTTGAGGTAGGCTAACCAGCGCATTTCGCAGCGCCGAAACAGCCAGATCAGGGCAAACACCATCAAGGCATACAACACCGCGGCGATGCCAAAGGCCTCGAATGAGGAATAGGTCGCCGAGTTTACATCGCGGGCGACCTTGAGCAGATCAGGTACCGTGGCGGTGAAGGCGAGAGTAGTTGAGTGCAACATCAGGATCACTTCATTGCTGTAGTAAGGCAGTGAGCGCCGCAGCGCTGAGGGCAGAATGATCCGCAGATACAAGGTTAATTTGGACATGCCATAGGCGCGCCCGGCTTCGATTTCGCCGTAAGGCGTCGCCCGGATCGCTCCGGCAAAGACCTCCGTGGTGTAGGCGCAGGTGTTGAGCGCGAAGGCCAACAGCGTACAGTTGATCCCTTGGCGGAAGAATGCATCAAGCACCGGCTGGCTGCGGACCATTTCCAGGCTGTAGATCCCGGTGTAAAGAATCAGCAGCTGGATATACAGCGGAGTACCACGGAACACATAGGTGTAGAACCATACCGGACCGCGGATCAATGGGTTGCTCGAGACTCGGGCGACCGCCATCGGCACCGAAAGCAAACCGCCGATGGCGATGGAGACGACCAGCAGCCACAAGGTCATGGCCACGCCGGACAGTTGGTAACCATCGAACCAGAGATAGGCTTGCCAATATTCCTGCACGATTGAGTTCATAGCTGCGCTCCTCTGACGCCGATGGCGTATCGGCGTTCCAGCCATATCAGGACGCCATTGGACAGGGTGGTAATTGCCAGATAAATGAGTGCGCCGATGATGCTGAAGAAGAACAATTGCATCGAATGCTTGCCGGCATCCTGAGTAACTTTGACGATGTCGATCAGACCGATAATTGAAACCAGTGCGGTGGCCTTGATCAGCACCTGCCAATTATTGCCAATACCTGGCAGCGCAAAGCGCATCATTTGTGGAAACAGCACCCGCATAAACACTTGCCGGGGATTCATGCCATAGGCAATGGCGGCCTCGAGTTGACCGGCCGGGACCGACTGAAACGCGCCGCGGAAGGTCTCAGTGAAATAGGCGCCATAGATGAAGCCAAGGGTGAACACCCCGGCAGCCAGAGGATTGATATCGATTTGCTCGAGTTTCAGCCATTCGGTGAAGTTGTTGAGCCAGATCTGCAGGCTAAAAAACAACAGCAGCATGATCAGTAGATCCGGGACGCTGCGAATCAGTGTGGTGTAGCTGGCTGCCAGATAACGCAACAGCCGATGCTTTGAAAGCTTGGCCGACGCGCCGATCAGGCCAAGCACAACGGCCAACAACATCGAGAGTAGTGCTAGCTTGATGGTCGCAAACGTACCTTCGAGAATGAGCGAACCATAGCCCTGTAAAAGCATGTTCTGTCTCTCCTTTGGCAATGGAGGTCTGAAGACCGTCCATTCAGGGGGCTGAATGTTCGGAAATAACCTTTGGGCACGACCAGGCTCGTGATCACCGATACGCTGGTGATCAGAGCTAGTCAGGCATCGGGTATCAGTTATAGATATCGAAGGTGAAATACTTTTTCTGAATCGCGTCGTAGGTGCCGTTCTTGTGCATTTCTGCCAGCGCGCCATTGATCGCCTGCATCAACTCCGGGTCGTCCTTGCGCAGACCGATCGCGATCCCCTCGCCGAGCAACTTTTCATCTGTGACGGCATCGCCGGCGAAGGCGAAGCCGGTGCCATTAGATGTCTGCAAAAAGCCGATATCGGCCACGGCTGCATCCGTCAGAGTGGCATCGATACGGCCACTGATCAGGTCCGGGTACAACACATCCTGATTTGTGTAAGACACCAGAATGACCCCTTGTGGTGCCCAGACGGCCTTGGCATAAGCTTCCTGGGTGGTGCCTTGGGCAATGCCGACACGCTTGCCCTTGAGCGACTCGACGGTGGGCAGCAGGCCGCTGTCCTTTTTCGCGATCAGCCGATTGGGCGAGTTGTAGAGCCGGTCCGTGAACGCGACATTCTCCTTGCGCTTTTCGTTGACAGTCATAGCTGAAAGGACCGCATCGAATTTCTTCGCCCGGAGCGCTGGGATGATGCTGTCAAAAGCGGTTTCGTACCAAACACACTTGACCTTGAGCTGGGCGCAAATGGCGTTGCCGAGGTCGATGTCGAAGCCCACCAACTGGCCATCCGGATTTTTTGATTCAAAGGGAGCGAAGGTCGGGTCTACACCAAATCGAATGACACTCAAGTCCCTGGCAAGGGCGCAGGTAGAAGCGAGTGCAATTACCATGGCTAGGACAAACTTTTTCATTCTTGTTTTTCCTTTGTCTATTGGATGAACTGCATACAGACACGTCATTAAATGAAATTACCTGTATATACATGACAGGCAATATACAGGCCAATCTTGCAAAGGATCACGCGGGGCTACGATTTTTGGACAATGTTGACTGAAAGGGGGGGCGGGGCGAATGGTTAGCAAGACTGTGATTTTGTTACGTATCGTAGCGGTGGTGGGAGATTTATTCCCATCGATACCTTCCACATTTCATTTGGACATCAGCTTGCGTCCGTGAGCAAGCACGTGAACGACAACCTAGCTACGGCTCTCGTATTTCTTTTTTCACGTAGGTCATTTCTACGGTCAAGCCTTGTCCATCTACACCAGAAGATGGTAATTACTTTCATAGAAATGTTAAAAACAGTTACTTTATGCACCTGAGCTAAAGCATCAATCTGAAAATTCTTTTGTGGAAATGCTGATGGATAACTTGCCTTCTCTGCGTGCTCTTCAGGTTTTTGACGCCGTCGGACGTTTTGGTGGAATTGTCGAAGCCGCTAGGCGCTTAGGCATCTCGGCAGGTGCGGTAAGCCAGCAAATGAAACTGCTGGAAGACAGCCTGGGTTTGAGCCTAACCTTCAAGGTCGGTAAGCGTATTCGCCTAACCGCCGCGGGGCAGCGCTACCACGACAGTTGCGCTGCGGCATTCGAAAGCCTCCGTATCGCTCAGGTCGAAGTCGAGCGTACGAAGAACGCTAGCAACTTGCGCATCAGTGCCTTGCCATCGTTGTTTTCGGACTGGCTGGCACCGCTGATTTACGCATGGCAGAGTGAGCACCCGGACCTCAATCTATTTCTAGACGGAAGTCATACGGAACCGGCCTCCGATGGCTATGAAATCGATTTCCGGGTGACCTATGGGCACTATGCATTGACTGAAAACGCTGTAGAGTTGTTTCGCGATTGCGTGGTTCCAGTCTGTAGCCCAAAGCTTTTACGCGGCGATGCACCGTTGCACAGCCCGGCGGATTTGCTGAATTATCCGCTGTTGTCGATTGACTGGTTACCGAAGTTCGCATCCCCCCCCTCATGGCGTGACTGGTTCGACGCGCAACACGTAGACCATTCGCAATTACGCGATGGTTATCGGGTCTACTCATTGTCATCGATGGCCATTCAGGCTGCTGTGTCGGGACAGGGAGTGGTATTGGCGCAATGCTCGATGATTGCCAATTCGCTGGCGGACGAGCGTTTGATCATGCCTTTCGCGCGGGGACTTCCATTACCCTCGCCGTATTTCTTGGTGGGTGCTAAAGATGCTTTCGACAAGGCCCATTGCCGCGACTTCCATCGCTGGCTAGTGTCGCGTGGACGAGATCAAATGCTAATTAACGAGCAATTGTTGTCCCGATCATAGACTCGTTGCCAACACAACCGTTCAAAAGTGATGGCAAAACAGGTCAAACCGTGGCTGGCAAGACCCTTCGAAGTCAGAGCATTCAAAATGCACTCTGCTGATAGAGGAGCCGACCTGAAAACTCCATCAGGGACAGCGACCGTGGGCCAAACAAAGTCCGGATTCATGGCCGAAGTCTTTGCCTTCAAAACCTAACGAACCGACCGCTTGATAAACCGCGGGCGTCAATACATGACATTTGCTCGTTCATCCCGTCGCCTCTCGACGCTCGGTAGCACGCTGGCAAACATGTAGATCTCTGAGGGTAATTCGCGCGACCTTCCTGCTTATGCCTGTCGGATATACGTCGTAGCGCTCCGTGGAAGTATTGGACTTTGAGGATTTTGGCCGTCTTACGCCACTGCACCGCCTCATCCGCCCCCTGTTCCTCGGGCCAGCATTTGGCGACGACAGCGTTGGTGACGATAAACAGTTCAGAGCCTGACTGAGAACCTGAGAGGCAAAACAGCTTTCGAGGCTGCCGCATTTTTAAGGACAGACAGAAAGCGATTACTCATCAAAGCCCGGGCAGCGCAACCGTCCAAACATGAGCCCGGATACATTAGGGCAAGCATCCTCTACCGCTTATCGTCCGTGGCTGCAGGAGATGGGCTGAGCATACATTGCCTCGGGCTTCCTTCAAATTCGCAGTCGCCCGCGCCCCCCTTATCTCTGGCTAACACTCCCCTTGCCGGGTGTGTAAAGGACTTTCACCTCCAAGTCACCAGCGTGGCCACCACAGCCAAACTAATTGAGCTAACGCGCAACGCGCCATGCCTGGCGCACAAGCTGATCGCCTGAAGCAGAAGGCCGAGGCGCTAATTACAGCCTTTTAAAGCGGTGTGATTGCGGCTTTGCTCAGACGCCCAGTGGGCGAAGATGGAACCACATTGCGTAGGCAAGCTAAGCGACCCTAGGCGCCGCGGTACCGATAATCGGTGCTTTATCAAGGCGATGCTGTGGATTGCCCGCACCGGCAGCCCTTGGCGCGATCTGCCATCTCACTTCGGGAAATGGAGTACGGTCTTCAAGCACTTCTGTGACTGGGTAATGGCCAAAGTATTTAAACGACACCAGCCCCGGCTCAGTATCGATGCCAAGATGAGCGCCCCCCCCGGTGTCCGTTTACCATTTCGCTATAACGCTCTGAAGCGTCGATCCCTATGGACCGCGGCCGATAGATTGAACTCAGCCTGAAACCGGCTATCGTCACAGTTGATGCCATGGCATCGAGAGGATAAACATCTACCTTTCCGGACCCGATTGGGCAACGCAGAGACCTGCAGTGAGACCCCAGGAAAACGTTGGACGAAGATCAAAGCTAGCCACGTAGGGTCGTAGACAAATGGAATGGCCTCACCGAATTTAAAATCCGATTAAGCAACCACTCCCAGCAGTTTCCCAGCAGGTGGGCGGTGCAGGGATGTTCCGCGGGAGGCCTATCCATCAGAAATGGAGGTCCGTCCGCACATGTACGCCGACAATTTCAATCCGCAGGCTAAAATCTTCTATCGACCGATCGATGCCGCCTTGCGATGGTGCAACCTTGTACGTTACGAGGCAGAAATATTACAAGCCGCATGGCACTGCCCGGAGCGGCTAGGGACCTTATTCCCTCAATGGCCCTGCCTTCAGGCCAATCTTGAACGACTTTACGATGCGATGCGTAATGGGGAGTTGGTCTATGGTCACTTCGGTGTTTCAGTGCCGCCGGGAACTCCGTTGGAGTCGATTGCGTTAACCGTGCGCCATTCTGACTTACGTTTCTGGATGCAACGTCACTACCCCGATCAGCGACCGGGCTTTTTGTTCGAGTCCATCAATGACACACATGAACACATCAGCCCGCTGGCTTACCTTTCCCTCCAGGCAGAGCGTGATGCTGCTATGCAAGAATGCAATACCCTGCAACGCCAGATTCAAGATGTTACGGCTGACCTTCAAGCACTGGGACTTGAACAGCAAAGCCTTAACGCGTTAGTGAAGTCGCAAGGGCAACTCAGCGAGCGCAGCGAACACACCCTCCTGCAGATCATTGGCGCTCTGAACTACACCATCCTGGACGTGTCACCTGCCGGCAAACCCATGTCCGTGCTCGAAAATCAAGCCGCGATCGTCGATGCCATAACCGCGCGTTTTAAAGACATTCCCGGTCTTAGCAAACGAACGCTGGACGCAAAATTCGCCGCAGCCAATCGCGCCCTCAAAAAAACCACTTGAGCGAAACAGCATTGCACTGCAATGCCCTCCATTGCAGTGCAATGACACTCTCGCTTTTCTGCTATTCAATTCAGGTCACATCCCATCACGCGCCAAGCGGCGCCAGGAGTGACCAGCATGTCCAGTTCATCCATCCCACACGCTGACAGTCATCAACCACCGGCCGAACGCCACATCATGCGTCGCGATGAAGTGGAACGCAAAACCGGGTTTAAACGGGCGCACATCTACAACCTGATGAAGGAGGGCCGCTTCCCTCAAGCCAAACGCATTGGTCTACGCGCAGTGGGCTGGGACTCGGTGGAGATCGAGCGCTGGATTACCGAACGGCTGACGCCGCAGGAGCAATGAGCATGCGCGTGGTGTCGGTGATTTCCACCAAGGGGGGTGTTGGCAAGACCACGGTGACCGCCAATCTCGGTGGTCTCCTGGCCGATGCCAGTCTGCGCGTGCTGTTGCTGGATCTGGACAGCCAGCCCACGCTGTCCAGTTATTACCCGCTGGAGCATGTCGCCCCGGCGGGCGCCTATGAGCTGATCGCACTCAGCCTGACCGATCCCCCACAGATCGTTTCCCACACCAGACTGGATAACCTCGACCTGATTCTTTCCAACGACCATCGGGGGCAACTCAACACGCTATTACTGCATGCCCCAGATGGCCGCCTGCGCCTACGACACCTGCTGGATGGCTTTCGCGATCAGTATGATCTGCTGCTGATTGACACGCAGGGCGCGCGGAGCGTGCTGTTGGAGATGGCGATCCTCGCCTCTGACCTGGTGCTCTCCCCGATCAACCCGGAAATGCTCGCCGCACGTGAACTGAACCGCGGCACACTAAAACTCCTCGGCGATCTGGAGCCCTTTCGCCACCTGGGGATTGCCGTGCCGCCATTGCGCCTGCTGTTGAACCAGGTGGACTTGGTCAGGCTGGATGCACGGATGATCGTGCGCGGATTGCGCGACAGCTTCCCAGCCGCCAGCTCAATTGCCGTGCTGAACACCGTGATCCCCAATCGGGTGGCCTACGTCAATGCCGCTTCGTTGGGCCTTCCGGTTCACCGGGTGGACACACATAGCCCGAGCGGTCGACGCTCGCCCTCCGCTCTGCAAACCCTGCAAGCCCTGGCCATTGAACTGTTCCCCGAATGGCAGGCCGCCATCTCGAGGGTCGGCACCAGTGCGGAGAAGCCATGATGCACATCGACAACCTGACACCACCCTACTCACTCGAAGCGGAGCAAAGTGTCCTCGGCGGGCTGATGCTGGACAATAGCACCTGGGACTTACTGGCCGATCGGCTGATCGCCGAGGACTTTTTTCGCTCCGAGCATCGGGCAATTTTTAAGGCCATTGAGGCCCTCGCGCAGAAGGATAAGCCCTTCGACGTGGTGACCCTGGCCGAACAACTCACCGACCAGCCCGAATGGGGTGGACTGGCCTACTTGGGAGAACTGGCCAAAAACATCCCCTCAGTGGCCAACATCAAGACCTACGCTGAGATTGTTCGCGAACGGGCCCACCTGCGTCGACTGATCCAGCTCGGGTTCGCTTGCAGCCGCGAAGCCGCTGAACCCCAAGCCAGCAGCCAATTGGTCCAGGAGCTGTTTGAGCAACGGTTGTTCGCCCTGGGCCAGGCGCAACAACGGCAAGAATTCGTCGACCTAAATCACTGCCTGCTGGGTGTGATCGAGGAGATCGACCAGCACTTTAACAGTGGCGAGATCACCACCGGTGTCCCCAGCGGCCTGGTCGAGCTGGACCTCAAGATCGCCGGCTTTCAGCCAGCCGACCTGGTGGTGGTCGCAGCACGACCGTCGATGGGTAAAACCAGTCTGGTGCTGAACTTTGTCGAAACCGCCCTCGCCGCTCGCCCCTGCGCTTCAGTACAGATCTACAGCCTAGAAATGCCTGCACGGGCGCTGGTGTATCGGCTGCTGGCCATTCTGGGTCATCTCTCACTGGCCAATCTCATGAAAGGCCAACTGAGCGACAACGATTGGCCACACCTGACGGCCGCCGCGGCCAAACTACAGGGCTACGGGGAACGCTTGATCATCGATGACAGCCCGGCCCTGACCTGCATGGCATTGCGCTCCCGTGCCCGGCGCGCGGCTCGCCGCTTTGGCGCACCGGCCTTGGTCATGGTCGATTACCTGCAACTGATGCGAGCCCCGGGCCGCGAGACCCGCAATCTGGAAATCGCTGAGATCACCGCGGGCCTCAAGGCACTGGCCAAGGAGCTGAATTGCCCGGTCATTGCCCTCTCCCAACTCAACCGTTCACTGGAGCAACGCAGTAACAAGCGCCCGGTACTGGCTGACCTGCGCGAATCGGGTGCCATCGAGCAGGATGCCGACCTGATCCTATTCGTCTACCGCGATGAGGTGTACCACCCCGAGACCGCCGATCGCGGCACCGCCGAACTGATCATCGGTAAGCACCGTAATGGTCCGACCGGCTTCCTGCGGGTCTTGTTCATCGCCGAGCAAACCCGCTTTACTTCCCTGCATGCCAACAGCGCTTGGCAAGGAGCCTCCTGATGCGGCAAGCCCTTGAGCCAACCGGCTTACCGACCCGACATGCTCTGCTGGATGTTCTGGACGAAGAATACTGCACCGTGGTGTTTCGTCTGCGAGGCGGGCGTCCGAGCAGGAGTGAGTTGCTGGTCGAGTTGTCCCAGTACGTTGAAAGCGCGGGGACAGTCGAAATCGTCCGGTTCCACGTCGGTAATGACTTGGATCACCCCCACGCGTGAGGCTTGCCGAATGAAAAAGCCGACTCAGGAGGACATCAGCGGCAAGCTGATGACCGGCCACTTCGGGCACCGCCTTGAGGTGGATCAAATCGCCGACCCTCTCGTCGATACGCCCATGCTGGTGACCCTAGAGCAGCTGCGACCGTATGAACACAACCCGCGCTTTCTCCGTAACCCCCTGTACGACGAGCTCAAGGCCTCGATCCGCGAGCGTGGTTTGGATCAGCCCCCCCCGATTACCCGACGTCCCGGTGATGCATCCTTCATCATCCGCAACGGTGGTAATACCCGTCTGGCGATACTGGGTGAGCTGTGGCAAGAAACCCGTGATGAACGTTTCTTTCGCATTCACTGCCTGTTCAAACCCTGGACCAATGAAGTCAGCGCCCTGCTCGGCCACTTGGCCGAAAGCGATCTGCACGGTCAGCTCACCTTCATCGAGCGGGCGCTGGCGGTCGCCAAACTTAAGGCTATGTATGAACAGGAGGGCGCCGCGCTGCCACAACGCGAACTGGCCACCCGCCTGGCAACAGGTGGTTATCCGATTTCACAGGCGCACCTCAGCCGGATGCTCGGCGCCCTGGAGCACCTGCTGCCGGCCATTCCGCAAGTGCTCTATGCCGGCTTGGGAAAACATCAAGTCGAGCGTTTGATTAGCCTGCGCAACCAGGCCGAGCAGACCTGGAACCGCTACCGGTCGAACGCCTATGCCTTCAACGAGTTCTGGCTCGACACATTGGCCAGCTTCGATGCCGAGCCAGAGGGCTTTGACGTGGAGCGCGTTCAGGATGAACTCCTTGAGCGAATGAGCCAATTGCTCGGACAGTCCTATCGCATGCTGGCGTTGGAGCTGACCGCCAGTCAACGCCCGCAGCCGCAACCTGGCATTGTGGTAAGCCCATTGCCCGAAATCGGTCAACCTTTGAGCCCGCCCGTGTCAGCCCCACCCGCTCTTGAATCTTGCCCCTCCTCCCCTGACTACCGGCTTCCCGATGGAGAAAAAACAGCGCAGTCGTCTGCGCAGATAAATGACCCGCTATCAGCGCCACCCAGTCCCCCTTCACGGGTTCAGCACATCCGCGATCTGATCGCCCGCGAGACCATGAGCGAATCTTTGTCAGAGGCAGAGGCAGAGGAGCACACAGTCGCACCCACTACTGTCCAGGTGGATGGGTGTCACACAGTGGGCGACCTCTGGCTCATCGAACCCGCGCATGACACTCCCGAGCAGCTACGTTCCGCCATCTTCAACCTGGCACAGCACCTAGCGAGTTACGCCGGACAGACCGACAGCGTGGTCGAGCAGAACAACGGGCTCGGTTATGCCCAGCGGATGGAGCCGTTCAAGCAGTGCTCACCCCGCGCCACCGGTATTCATCTGCTGCTGAGCGCCCTGCTGCGCGTGCATGACGAGGTCCATTGGGAGGATCGCCAACAACTGCCCTCGGCCCTGTTCGGCCAGTTGCTCGTTGGCGTCTACCAGATCCCGCTGAATGATCGCCCCGCCCTGAACGTGGGCTTGGAGCGGCTGCCGGATGAGCAGTTGATCCAGCTCTTTCGGCTTATCCGCCTGGCTCGACGCCTGATCGATCAGACGCTTGGGCCTTCGCTCGCCCCACCGGAGGCACTGTCATGAGCCTGTCCTTCAACCTGCTCAATCAGGCCATGCTGACCCAAGTGCTGCATGAACTGCGTCAGGGCAACCTGCAGCGCTGCAAGGCATTAGGCTTGGGCGAAGACGACCTCACCCTGCTGCAATCCTTACCGCCCACCACCTTGTCGCGCCTGGCCCATGCCAGCGTATCCTGGGTCGAAATCCGCATCGACTCACCGGTGCTGCGGCGCCTGATTGAGCAAGCTGATCGCGACGAACAGAACGAGCGGCTGATCAACCGGGCCCTCAAACTCGGTGCCAGCAGCACCATCATGTACCAGTGCTTCGGCTTGGCCCATTCGGAAACCGCGCTGCGCCGTCGGCTGCTGAAAATCGAAACCCGTAAGGGCCGTCCGCATCACCTCAGCGAAGCGCAAGAACATGCGCTCTGGCGGCGCTGGTGCCAGTTGCGTGAGCAGGAAGGCGCGGAGGATCAACTCGACGCGATGATGATGCTGGCCGAAGAGCAACAGATCAGCCTGGTGGTGGTCTGGCAGCAAATCGCGCAGCACAGCACACAGCCGTGAATGCTATGACGACCTCCCGTTGGCAACGGGTGCTTCAACAGTGCGCCCGACAGTTAGAAAATCAGTGGCCTGCCCGTCCTGCGGCCCCGAAACCTTCCGCCTCTGGTCTGCAGGCCGGCTTTCTGTACAGCGGCCAATCCCTCGATGCCGTGCCACGCCGCTTGCTGCTGGACAGTCGCTTGACGCCGCTCGAGCGCAACGCTTGGCAGGTGTTGCGCTTGTTATTGGACGGCCAGGGCTTGGCCACCCCCCGCTACCAAGATTTGCAGCCTTATTTGTCGACCGTTCCCTTTGGCCCTGCGGCCTCTCGCGAGACCATCGCCCGTGTGCTCACCGTGCTCCGCCTCACTCGCTGGCTCAGCCTGGTAGCACGTGGCCGCAATCCCACCACGGGGCGCCTGCAAGGGTCGCTGTATGTGCTGCACGACGAGCCACTGACCCCAGCCGAAGCCATGGAACTGGATCCGGACTATTTAGAGCTGGTCGGGCATTGCCTCGGTCACGCCGCCAAGAACGTGCGTATCGTTGCGCAGCACGTTCTGGAAGAGGTTCAGCGAGATACCGATATTGATCAGCGCCGGCTGCCCACCCGGCTGGATGTCTTGGGTGAGCGCTTGGCAGAGCACGCCTTGGAGACACCCGCGCCCGACGCCCCCCTGCACGAATCCGAACTGGGTGAAACGACCGCCGTTCGGATTCGTGCAACCCCTAGTTCGGAGTCCGAACCCGGCCTAGAACCCAGCATTCACGGCAGCGTTCAGAATCCGAACGCTGCCTGTACTGTATTAAAAGCATGTATTAGTACTGTACTGCACGCGAACTCCGGTATGGAAAAGCCAAGCGTGCAGTGGCCCGCGGCATTGCCTCTGACCCCAGAGGAGCAACAGGCCGCGCTCATTGCGCTGAACAAACTGGAGCCCGGTGATCGCCAGGCGGTATTAAACGAGGCGGGGGCCCGCTGCGCGGCCGGTGGCATCCGCAAACCCACCGCGTACCTGATGGGTCTGATCCAGCGTGCGCTACGCGGAGAATTCCATCCCTGGGCGGGTCAGGCGGCAGCGTCACCCGTCGTCAGCTCAGGTGCGACGGCACCACCACCACCACCACCACCACCACCACCACCACCACCACCTCGATCCAGAAAACCAGGTGAGCCCCTATCACCCTTGGTGCAAGCCTGCATGGATGAGTTGCGTCAGCTCCCCGGGAAACGCCCTGGCGGTTAGTAGATTTGATGCCCCTGGCATCAAGGCGGATGCCGTCCTGAGACCTCAGATCGTTGAGGGGGCAGTTGTCCCCATAGCGATCCTGGACATCAATGGATTTGATGCCCCGGGCATCACACCCGAGAGCGATCAGCAACACCATTCACCCGTGGCAAACCGAACGGACCGCGTTCAGCTTTTGGGCTGCCCTTGCCCATCCTTCGCCGCAATGCTCTCGCCAAAGTACCTGCGAGGACAACACCATGGCCGATCACTACCAACTCAACCTGGGCTCATTGCGCAGCAGCATCACCCTGACCCTGCACACTCACCACGCCGCGCGCATCTGGCAAGGCCGGACGGCTCGCGAAGGCGTGCATCCGATCATGGGCATGGCCGGCTATATCAGCGTCACCAACCTGATCAAACAGACCTCGGCCCACGACGATCCCTACGCCGACTGGGCCATGTTGCAACTCGAAGAAAAACTGCTGCAGGCCAAGGCCGGGATGTTGCAACTGACTCAGCAATTGGATCGGGTCAAGCAGGACCTGCCGACCCAGATCGACATGGGTGACAACCTCAATATCCATCCGGTGACCTTGCCACTGTACATCGGCAGTCAGTTGGGTTTTCTGGCGGTGTACCTGCTGACCGACTACGACACTTTGGTGCGCCGCACCTTGCTCGCCCATCACACCGCGCTGATCGGGCGCGTCGACATGGAAGCCTGGATCGACGACGGTGCCCATCTGCTGCGCAGCCTGTTCGGCCTGGCGCAGCGCTATCGGCATGCCGGTGTCACCCGGGATGACATGGCGACGAACAACGCCCGAGCCCATGAAGCCATCGATAAGTTCGGCCTGCCGCCGCAGGACATCCTCGAGGGCCTGCGGCGCTCGCAGTTTGCACCGCCGATCATCCGCGGTGGTGCTGCGCCCATGGCTGACACTGAAGCCCTGGTAGGCACCACGGAAGATCCGCCAGCGATCCTGCCTGAGCCGGAGGATCAAGCATGAGCCCCATCAACCCGACGCAATCGATACCCCGCGACATGCTGACAGCGGATGCCTATCGACAGCTCGAACACGCAGCCTCCCTAAAAGGCCTTTTAAAACCTTTTAAGGGTAAGGGGGAGTTGGAGCACTTGGCGCAGGTGGCGAGGGACATCGAGGCGCAGTTATGCCAATTGATGGAGGCCGTCATACATCAGGCCGGACGACCACCTTACTCACTGCTGGATACGCGACTGGTGCTGCAAAACACCGGTACCGGCAGCGCCTTCCTGCGCTGGCGTACCCGTGACTTCGCCCGCATGGGCGTGGCGGTGTGGGAGCAGCAAGTGACCAATCCCATCCTGTCGCCGGCCATGCGCGAAGGGCTGTACCAATTCGAATGCGAGCGCATTGCACTGAACCTGCAGATGAGCGTGGTGCATTCGCTGTTTCGCCAGGCCACCACCTGCGCGATCAAAATGGCCAGCGCCGAGCAGGTGCTGCGCCAACTCACAACCGCAGTGGAGGTATCACGATGAGTACTTTTTTCGTCGGCGAAGGCAACATCGGCAGTGCGCCAGAGTTCCAGGAATTCACTTCCGGCAATGACGAACCCCGCCGCTTGCTCCGGCTGAATGTGTATTTCGACAACCCCGTGCCACGCGAGGGCAGCTATGAAGACCGCGGCGGTTACTGGGCGCCAGTAGAGCTCTGGCACCGCGACGCCGAACACTGGAGTACGCTATACCAAAAAGGCATGCGCATTCTGGTGGAAGGCCGCACGGTCAAGGACGAGTGGGAAGACAGCGAGGACAACGCACGGGTCACCTTCAAGATCGAGGCCCGCCGCGTTGGCATCCTGCCGCACCGTGTGCACAGCGTGGTGATGCGGGAGCGCTCCAGTGAACAGGCGGCGCCTGAGAAACGCGGCGAACACAGTATAGCCCGGGCCAACAGCCAGGGCTCTTCAGCAGCCGCAAAATCCAGGAAGCGCAAGGCGTAATCAACCCAAAAGCGAAGGGCGACGGGCCTACAAGGTGCGCCTCTGGTGAGCCTGACGTTCACCCTTCAGTGCTAGGCTTCCCGGCATGAAAAATGTGGAGAGTCTGGCATTCAGGTTTCTCATAGCCCGCCCCTGCGGTTTCCCTCGAAGCTGCTCTGGACCCCATCCGGAGCAGTGTTATGCGCCTATTCCTCTGCGAAAAACCCTCTCAAGGTCGAGACATTGCCAAAGTGCTGGGCGCCACCCGGCGCGGTGATGGTTGCCTGCTTGGCACCGACTCCACCGTCACCTGGTGCATCGGCCACCTGCTCGAGGCCGCCCCGCCCGAAGCCTATGGCGAGCAGTACAAGAGCTGGTCGCTGGATCAGCTACCGATCATTCCCAGGCAGTGGAAGGTCGAGGTCAAACCCAAGACCACCGGACAGTTCAAGGTCATCAAACGCCTGCTCAATGAAGCCTCCAGCGTCGTCATCGCCACCGACGCCGACCGCGAAGGTGAGATGATTGCACGTGAATTATTGGAGCTCTGCCACTATCGAGGGCCCCTTCAGCGCCTCTGGTTGTCCGCGCTCAACGAGGCATCGATTCGCAAAGCCCTGGCCGCACTGAAGTCCGGCGAGGAGACCTTTCCGCTCTACCATGCAGCCCTAGCCCGCAGCCGAGCCGACTGGCTGATCGGCATGAACCTGAGTCGGCTGTTTACCCTCCTCGGTCGGCGTGCGGGTTACGACGGGGTGCTGTCGGTGGGACGGGTGCAGACCCCGACCCTGCGTTTGGTGGTCGATCGGGATCGTGCGATTGCCAGTTTTGTCCCAGTGCCTTACTGGGACGTGGAGGTGAACCTGTCCTCGATGGGTCAGCGTTTCATCGCGTCGTGGTTACCGCCCAGCTCAGGACGAGATGACGCAGGTCGTTGCCTGCAGCAGGCACTTGCCCGTCACGCGCTCCAAGCGATCACAGGCGGCAAGATCGCCACAGTGCTCTCGTTGCAGACTGAGCATTGCCGCGAAGCACCGCCTCTGCCCTTCGACCTGAGCACGCTGCAGGAAGTCTGCTCGCGCAAATTGGGGTTCGGTGTTCAGGAAGTCCTGAATATCGCCCAGGCCCTGTATGAAACCCACAAAGCCACCACCTATCCACGCAGTGATTGCCGTTATTTGCCGGAGAGCATGTTCGACGAAGTGCCGGCGGTCCTCGATGCCCTGCTCACCACCGATCCTGCGTTGCAGAGCGCACTCGAAAGACTCAATAGCTCGTTGCACTCACGGGCCTGGAACGATGCCAAGGTCACCGCGCACCACGGCATCATCCCCACCACCGAGCCAGCGAACCTGGCTCGGATGTCCGAACCCGAGCGCCAAGTCTACGAACTGATCCGTAGCCATTACCTGGCGCAATTTCTGCCGCATCATGAGTTTGATCGGACCCAGGCCGAACTGGAGTGCGGTGGACAGCGGTTAACCGCGGTGGGTAAACAGATCCTGGCCCAGGGCTGGAAAAGCTTGCTCGACGACAGCGCCGAAGACGATGAGCCGAGCCAAAAGTCCCAGGTACTCCCCGCCTTACAACAAGGTACGCAATGCACTGTGAGCGACGTCGAACTTAAGGCCCGGCGCACCACCGCCCCCAAACCCCTCACCGAAGGCGAGCTGATCAAGGCCATGAAAAACGTGGCCAAACTGGTCAGCGATTCCCGCCTGAAACAGAAACTGCGGGATACCACCGGCATCGGTACCGAAGCCACCCGCGCCAGCATCATCAAGGGTTTGATCGACCGTGGTTATTTACTGAAGAACAAACGTGCCCTAAAGGCTTCGGCAGCGGCCCATACCCTGATCGAGGCGGTACCGGCCGCAGTCGCCGATCCGGGGATGACCGCGATCTGGGAACAGGCTCTGGACGAAATCGAAGCAGGACGTCTGACCCTCGAGGCGTTCGTCGCCAAGCAGGCAAGCTGGATTGCGCAATTGATCGAACACTGTGGGACGCTCAGCTTGGCGGTGCCTGTCGCAGCCGGTCCGACGTGTCCGGTTTGCAACAATACGATACTTCAGCGTAAAGGGACGTCGGGGTTGTTCTGGTCGTGCTCCCGGTACCCGGCATGCAAGGGGACTTTGCCCCTCAAAAAAGAGACGCATCGCCAGTGATGCGTCGCCTAAACATCAGGATTTCTCTTCCGCAAAGGGTGGAGCGAATGATCGCACCTCTCGGCAGTACCTCAGCACTGAGTTCAGACTTGACGCTGGCGCGCCGTCTCTGCTGTAGTAGTTTCGGTGCATCGCCAATGGCGACCCAAGACCGATAAGCTCCGGGTAGCTCGGTCGGACTCTCAGAGTTCGGGGCCTTCTGCTCAGTGGAACAATTTCCCCACTACATGCTCGACCTCATCGTGGTGGCGGATGACCCCTGTTGCCTCTACCAGGCAATAGCGGTCATCCGCTTCGACGCTCATATTCAGCCCCGGCGCCCACCGGGGAAATACTGGGCACCCTTTGTGCGCGGATGCGTGCCAGTAGGTTCCGACCCAGGCCACGACAAGGGTCGGTTGGCGAATCATGACGCAGTAAATCAAGCTTTGCGAGGAGCCGTTCGACTGCGCAAGACCGTCAAAGGTGGCTTTTCTCTTCCTCGCCTGGCCCCCGCCGGGCCCCTCTTCACTTTTTTCAGTCCGCTGATTGCCACTGTATTCCAGGTATCAAAAATTGGTTTGCAGCGCCTTGACGCGCGACGTTGCAAGGTTTACAGAAAGGGCGTGGTTCGCTGTCGTTGACAGCCCAGCCCAGGTAGCCAGAACCTTTAAGGCTACGCCACGTTCGTGGTGGTTGACCCAAGTGCGATCAGCGTTCGGAGGCTCGCACGGTTACCGCTTCAGCGGTGATGAATGCCCACTCCCCCAGGTCCTCGGACTTTTCCCGCGGACGCTCTTCTACCGTACCGCTATTTCCCAGATGCAGCATCCTGCTCGTCATTGGCTTGCCGCTGACGGCTCGTTCATTGCTGACTTTTACGTTACCCACCCTGACGGGGGCTCACTTCCCCGTCCAGGGAGTGTGTGTCGCCGTTTTCCCATGAAACAGGAGAAACCATCATGGCCCACGCCAACCAACCCCAAGAAGCCATCACCTACTTCAATTTGCACACCGTCGGTATCGGCTACCTCAACCGTGTTCGTGAAGTACAAGTCCGCCGCGGCCAGCCATTCATGGCTTGCGATATCGCCGCCCTACACGGTGCCACCGATGCGGTGGAATACACCCGCTTCGATTGCAAGGTCGCCGGCGGCGAAGCTGAACGCTTGATTCGTCTCTATATGGACGCCGTCAAAGCTGAGAAAAAGGTTTTGCTGTCGTTTCGTATCGGTGATCTGTGGATCGATCCGTTTCTATACGAGAAAGGTGAGAGACAAGGCCAGCCAGGCGCCAGCCTGAAAGGTCGTTTGCTTTTCATCGACTGGATCAAGGTCGACGGCTCGATCGAGTACAAAGCGCCCGCCAGGCAGGAAGCACCAGCCCCTGCGGAGCACGCGCCAAATCATGAGTCCTCTCCAGCGTCGGCGGAGACCAAATCTGAGGAGAGCGCAATCCCAACAGAGGCTCAGCTCAAACCTGAAAATCAACCCTCTCCACACACCGCTAGCCGTGACGCAACCCACACTGTTCAGTCCATCTGAACAGTCCGCGATGTTCCTCACCCAGGCGCTCAGTCGAGCGCCTGTACTTCACTTAGCACAGGAGAACCACCATGGAATCCTTCTGGCTTTGCAACGACTGTCTGTTCGCTGCTGCTTACGAGGACTACAGCGCGTTATCGCTCTACGACACACCGGATGAAGTCGAGAAACGCCTCGCGGCTATCCAACGTGGACTGATGCACTTGATGCCCATCAGTGCTGACTTCGACGCCGAGGCCGGCTGGGGAATCAAAACCTTTTCCTCGTTGCCCTGTGAGGGTTGTGGATCGCCCCAATCGGGTCAACGCCACCAATTCACTCGGCTGTAAACGACGCAACATCGGCTAACGCCCGCCATTTCATACCCACCTGGGGAGACCACTCCCCTGGGGTGCCTCCCCCTAATGACTCCATCGGAGGCACTACCATGGGCACCCAACTCATGCTGATTGAAAACATGGATTTCGAGGCCGATCGTATCGCCCAGGAAAACCGGGTGATCGACGAAGCCCTGCTTATTTTGGATCGTCGGCTGTTCTCCCGCGGCCCCGACCTGGCCTCACCTGACGCCGTGGCGGCCTATCTCAAACTGCAGCTTGCGCAACAAGAGCATGAAGTTTTCGGTGTGATTTTTCTAGATGCTAAGCACCGGGTGCTGGCGTTCGAAATTCTGTTTTACGGCAGCATCGACGGCGCCAGCGTTTATCCGCGACAGGTCGTTAAGCGCTCTCTGGCGCATAACGCGGGCGCTGCCATTTTGGTTCACAACCACCCCTCAGGTTGTACGGAACCCAGCCAGGCAGATCGCCTTCTGACCGCACGCCTGAAGGAAACCCTGGCCTTGGTCGAAGTGCGTGTACTGGATCACTTTATCGTAGGCGAAGGCCGTCCCCTCTCCCTGGCCGAATATGGCTGGCTTTAACCCTTACAGGCGCCTTCGGGCGCCTTGTTCATATGCACCCAGCATGGAGACACAATCTTGTGGATGAATGTCCCACCGTCAACTGACCACAGCAAACGAAGGGAAGACGATGAGCTGTTGCTGGGATTGAAGAAGTTTCAAGTCTTCAAGACTGCAATCGTCCAGCGAAGAACACGCTTCGGACATGAGAGATCGGTAGAGGCACAGCATCGCCTTCAGCGGCAGAGGAAGATCTTTCAAACAGCAGAACTGAATCAATGGAGCATGACTGACATGCTCAGGATGATACGCCCGGCAAAGCATCGGGCTTTAATTCGTATCTACCCTGTTATGCCTTCGTCACATTTGCCAAGCATCATGCGGTCAGCCAAAAGGATTTGGCCCTATCTACAGAGAGCCCGCCCGTGCGGGCTTTTTGCTGTCTGGCATCACGCGTGCGTAGCACGCTCGAACACTTCGTCAGCCCACTGGTTTAGGCTCTTGCCGGCGGATTGGGCAGCAATGGTCGCGGCAGCATGCACTTCGGGACGAATGCGCAGCATCACTTTCCCAGAGGCTGGCTTCTCAGGGCTGAGCCCTTGCTCAGCACAGTCAGCCAAATAATCCTCTACAGCGCCAGCAAACTCGGCGCGCAGCTCGGCCACGGAATCGGCGTGAAAGCTGATGATGTCGCGCACACCCAACACTCGGCCGACGAAGATGTCGTCACGCTCATCAAACTCGACTCGAGCCGTATAGCCCTTATAGGTCATGCTGTTCATAGCTCAACTCCTGCTCGCTGAAGAAACTCGCGAGCTTCTTCTACCTGATACTTCTTGGCTTCTTTTCCTGGGTGCGGTCGATGGCAGCGCCATTGCGCGTCTCTCAGTACGAGCTTGACCCGCGAGCCTTCGCGCTCCAGTACCTGACCGCCCAGATGAATGACCAAGGCCTCAATGTCAGAAAAAACTACCCCCGCGCTGGTTGGCGTGCGGTAGATAGATTCCAGAGTTTTTCGGTGCCTGTTCTTCATGCGTCTTATGCTATCAAAAAAAGATAGCACACGCTAACCCTTCCAAAACCGCCGAAGGCCGCCACTGAGGGGGTACTTTTGCATATGCAGGCACCCCCAGCACGCTATCTATACTGTCCATTGCGGATGAAATCCTCCATTAGCCTGTCATTGTCGGACTCGCCGTTTTTGATGAGTAACAACGTGAAGCGCAATGCATTATAACGACCCACCCTGAGTCGGATTTCTCACTGAGTCATCCTGCTCCTCATGCCAGGCTCTGTACTGAATCTGACATGAGGATTTTTCTATGGGCCGTTTCTTCACGCCTATTTGCCTGCTGGGGATGCTCAGCGCCTGCACCGCGCAGGTCACCAGTACCTCATCACCCCCACATCTGATCGACAGAGGTGCCAGTCGGGCACACTCCTCGATAAGCACCGTCGAAGGAAGACATCAGGCAGAGCTCCGTTACGGCCGCTATACGCGGGTCAGCACCGAACCCACGCCAGAGCAGTGGGATCTTCTCGCGCAAATTATCGAGGTGACCATCCCGTCCAGCCTGAGCCCCTCAGTACAGGACGCCCTGCACCACGTGCTCCAACGCTCGGGCTATTCGCTCTGCCCTGCCACCCCATCGGTGCAAGTGCTCTTCACCCGGCCCCTGCCCGCAGCCCATTACCGGCTTGGCCCCATCACGCTGCGGAGCGCACTGCAGGTGCTGGCTGGTCCGACCTGGCCACTCACGGTCGATGAAGTCAGTCGTTCGGTCTGCTTCACCCAACAAACAATCGGTCTCGCCGCCCTGCCGCTGACGGCTTTCCTGTCCCGCTCACCGGAGACGGGCCCATGAAATCCTCGACCTTTCAAACCTTCATGGTTGGCTTGCTTTGCCTGGCAGTCGCCGGCCTGACCGGTGGTTTGTACAACCAGTATCAGCGTCTGGACGAGCTGCAGAGTACGACCACCGAACGCCTACAGCCCCTAGACACTCTGCGACACGATGTAAGTGCACTGGAGAATGCACGGAAAAAGCTGCAGTTCGCATTGAACGACTTGAAACTGGCAGTCGATAGCGGCGAGCAACAGGGCAATACGCTCGACCCCCTGTTGGATCAGTGGGCGCAAGATATCCAAGAACTGCGCAAGGGTTTGGCCACCCGTGCCACCGAGGCCGACATGACGGCGCTGCGCGCACGCCTAGAGCAGGCCGAGCAACGACTTCTGGACCTCAAGCCCCGGTCACCTACCCCACCCGCAACATCTTCAGAGTCCAAACCAAAAAAGACCGCTAGCCCCCAGCTCGTCGCACTCTCACCACCGTTCTCGGTGCTGGCGGTCGAGTCCCGCGCGGGTGAACGCTTTCTCGCCACCGCGCCGCCTGGCAGTCGCTCGCTCGCGGATATCCGGCTGCTGCATAGCGGTGAACAAGTCGGGGCCTGGCGCTTGAAAGCACTGGAGCCGAGATCCGCCCTCTTCGCGGTGACGGGTCAACCCGATCAGACTGTGCCACTCCCGTGAGAAGCGATCATGAACAGAGCGCCGTTAGCCACTCTCGTCTGCTTCGTGTCGCTGCTGGCCGCAGGCTCCGCGCTCGGTGATACCGTCACGACCCAATCATTGATTCAGGATACGCCGTCGACGTCTTTGGCACGCTCCCGCACCGCGCAAGCGGCGAACTGGGGACTCACCGAGCAGGAGTGGTCACGTTTCGAGCGCATCCAGGCTGGGCCACGTGGCTTCTGGAGCCCGAACCTCGACCCGTTGACCGCACTCGGAATTGAAGCCGAGAGCGACCAGGCACGTCAGCGCTATGCCGAATTACAGGTCACGCTAGAGGCTAAACGGGCCGAACGCGAACTGGCCTACCAGAACGCTTACAACACCGCTTGGGCCAAGCTGTTTCCCGGACTGCTGCCCATCCAGGGCATGGCGTCCCCGTCCCCAACCAGTTCACCGGTCGCACCCCGCCCTGCCTTGTTTGTCGAAGACCAATGCCCAGCCTGTTCCGCCGAAGCGCAACGTCTGCAAAGCCGTGACGTGGCATTCGATATCTACCTGGTGGGCAGCCAAGGTGAGGATGAGCGTGTGCGCAGCTGGGCGCGGCAAGCCGGCATTGACCCAGCCCGGGTCCAACGCCGGCAGATCACCCTGAACCATGACCGGGGTCACTGGTTCAGCCTCGGTGCACCAGGACCTTTGCCCGCCACATTCGAACAGGTGAATGGACAATGGCAACGCCTCCACTGATTAGCCTGGTACTCATGCTGATGACGCTGGCGACTCAGGCCGCGGAACTACCGCCACCCGCCTACCAACTGGCGGCACAGCGTTCCGACATCCCGTCGACGGTGCTGTTCGCCATTGCCTTGCAAGAGAGTGGACTCCGCGTCCGGGGTCGACTACTGCCCTGGCCCTGGACCCTGAATATCGCCGGTAGCCCTTATCGCTTCGCCACCCGCCAGGCGGCGTGCCAAGCCTTGCTCCTAGCGCTCGCCCAGCATGACGCCAAGCGGATTGATGTCGGTCTCGGGCAAACCAATCTGGGTTACCAGGGACAACACTTTTCCAGCCCCTGCGACGCCCTCGACCCCTATCGCAATCTCGCCGTGACCGCCGCGCTGCTGCGTAAGCACCACGCCGTCACCGGGGATTGGGTGTTGGCGGCCGGACGTTATCACCGCCCGGCGGGAGGTGCAGCGGCTGCGCGCTACCGCGCGGGTTTTACCCGGCAACTCGAACGGCTGCTGATTTCCCTCAACGAGGTCACACCACCATGAAGCGCATACCTCTCACCTGTTACTGCATCCTGCTCCTGGCACCTTTCGCCCAGGCGGAATTGACCGTGGTCGGAGATTCGCCGGACGACGTCACGCTGCCCTATTTACACGTGACAGGTGCTCAGAGGAGTGACCGACCTCAACCTGATCGGGCCATGCATGCCGACCTGTCTACGTTTACCGATGAGGCGTGGATCCTGCCAGTCCGCAGTTCCCAATTGAGTCCTGGCCCAATCTCGCCACGAACCCTGAACATGCCTGGCCTACAACCCTTCTTTTTGGTGGGTGGCGACCCTCAGTCGCTGACCTGGCTGCGTCAACGCGCGACTGAACTCCGTGAGCTGGGCGCGGCCGGCCTGGCCGTCGAAGTAACCGATACCGAAGCCTTGCTCCGGATTCGAGCGGCGGCGCCGGGCCTCACCATCCTGCCGGTCAGCGGTAACGAGATCGCCATCCGCTTGCAGATCGAGCACTACCCCGTCTTGATCACCGCCACCGCACTGGAACAGTGAGCCCCGACCATGGCCGAACATGCGATGGAATCCAAGCTCCGGCCGGCGGTGGAACTGTACACCGTAGCGATCTGCATCGCGGCCGCCGCGCTGTGCCTGTATTCACCTTGGGCCGTGGCGCTGTCCCCTGAAATCGGCCTGGTCGCGGCGTTGGCCTATGCCTTGTTTGGTTTTATTCGACTGCGCCAAGCCTGGGACGTGCTCCGCTATCGGCGCAATATCCGTCGCTTGCCCCGCTACGAACTGACCAGTCGACAGATGCCCGTCAGCCGCCAACGCTTGTTCATGGGCCGCGGTTTTCGCTGGACTCGCCTGCACACCCAGCGTCTGGTCGAGGCCCAGGACCCGGCCGTGGCCCGTTATGTCGATCCGCCGACCCGCTACCGCCTGGCCCGCAGGCTTGAACGGCACCTGGAGCATGCGCCGTTTCCACTGTCAACCCTGGCACGAATCACCGCGTGGGACAGCACCTTCAATCCGCTACGGCCGTTGCCCACTGTAGGCGGTTCACCGCTGCTGCATGGGGTTGAGCCGGATGAGATGGAAGTCAGTCTGCCACTGGGCGAACGGGTCGGACATACCCTAGTGCTGGGTACCACCCGTGTGGGCAAGACACGCCTGGCCGAGGTGTACATCACCCAGGACATCCACCGCGTAAAACCTGAGGTGGTGATCGTGTTCGACCCCAAAGGCGATGCCGACCTGCTCAAACGCATGTACGTGGAGGCCAAACGGGCCGGCCGGGACAAGGAATTCTATGTATTCCATCTGGGTTGGCCAGAGATTTCGGCCCGCTACAACGCCGTAGGACGCTTCGGGCGTATCTCGGAGGTGGCCTCGCGCATCGCCGGGCAACTCAGCAGCGAAGGCAACTCCGCCGCTTTTCGCGAGTTCGCCTGGCGTTTCGTCAATATCATCGCCCGGGCCCTAATCGAGCTGGGTCGGCGCCCGGACTACCTGCAGATCCAACGGCATGTGGTCAATATCGACGCCCTGTTTATCGAATACGCCCAGCAGTTTTTCGCCAAGACCGACCCGACAGCCTGGGAGGTCATCGTCCAACTCGAAGGTAAACTCAATGAAAAGAACATTCCTCGCCATATGGTTGGACGCGAAAAACGCGTGGTGGCCATCGAACAATACCTGGCGGCGAAACGGGTATTCGATCCGGTACTGGATGGATTGCGCTCGGCGGTGCGTTACGACCGCACCTATTTCGACAAAATCGTCGCCTCGCTGCTGCCACTACTGGAAAAGCTCACCACCGGTAAGACTGCGCAGTTGCTGGCCCCCAATTACACCGACCTGGATGACCCGCGACCGATCTTCGACTGGATGCAGATCATCCGCAAACGCGGCATCGTCTATGTCGGCTTGGATGCGCTGACCGATGCCGAGGTCGCCGCGGCGGTGGGCAACTCCATGTTCGCCGACCTGGTCTCGGTGGCTGGGCATATCTACAAGCATGGCATCGACCATGGCTTGCCTGCCGCGGGCAGCAGCGCCGACAAGCTACCGATCAACCTGCACGCCGATGAGTTCAACGAGTTGATGGGCGATGAATTCATTCCGCTGATCAACAAGGGCGGTGGCGCAGGCATTCAGGTGACGGCGTACACCCAAACCCTCAGCGATATCGAGGCACGTATCGGTAACCGCGCCAAAGCCGGCCAGGTTATCGGAAACTTCAACACCCTGCAGATGCTCCGAGTACGCGAAACCGCCACCGCTGAGCTGCTCACCCAACAGTTGCCCAAGATCAACGTGCTGACCAAAACCTTGGTCTCAGGCGCCACCGATACTTCCGACCCGGAGGCCACCACAGACTTCACCTCGTCCTCCCAAGACCGGGTCAGCAGCACCAGCGTGCCGCTGATCGAGCCGGCCCATATCGTCAGCTTACCCAAGGGGCAAATGTTCTCCTTCCAAGTGGG
Organism: Pseudomonas sp. TMW22090; assembly: GCF_022496665.1. Lineage (NCBI taxonomy): Bacteria > Pseudomonadati > Pseudomonadota > Gammaproteobacteria > Pseudomonadales > Pseudomonadaceae > Pseudomonas > Pseudomonas sp. TMW22090. The sequence goes on along the minus strand of NZ_SCFH01000011.1, from coordinate 203,359 downwards.
CGGACAGCTCTGGAAAGTCCGCATGCCACTGCCCAAGCCTTCGCCCGACGACGCCATGCCCAAGGATTTGCAGGAACTGACTCAGCGGATGCGCGCCAGCTATAACGAGCAGGCGGGGCACTGGTGGAGTGCAAGCGGTGGCGGTCCGACGCTCGACTTCGATCCAGATCGCGCCACGCCACCACGTACCTCCTCAGTGGTGGATTCAAGTGCGCCTACTCAGCAGGTGCCGTGACAATGCCGCCCCGGCAGTGCGCCTCGCGGAGTCAAGAAGGATGACTTCAGTTCAGCCCCCTCCACCGCAACCGATCCAGCGCCCAGGGCTGATCGTGTCGGCGATTGGCCTGTTCCTGCGCATTATCGGTTTGCTGATCGCCTCGTTGTTGTTCTCGATCCTGATCGAGTTTGCCGGTCTGCTGCTGTTCTGGGGTGATCAAGGCTGGCGACACAGTCAGGCAATGCTGAGCAGCGAACTGGGCTGGCTCAGTGAGCACTTCAAATCCTCACTGATCCTCCAACAACCAGGGCAGACGATTATCCAGTGGATGGATTTCCTCAACCACTGGTTGTTGGTCAAGACCGGTTTTGCAGACTTTGCCCAGCAGGCGCGGGTGTCGAGCCAGGGCAAGGGTTTCTGGAGCGGGATCAATCAGCTGTATGTGAGCATTGAGGATTTCGTCCTGGCGGCGGTGTATGTCAGCTTCACCTTTGTGGTGCGTCTGACCATCTTGGCCTTGGCGATTCCTCTGTTTCTGCTGGCCATGTTCACCGGTTTTATCGATGGCCTGATGCGCCGCGACCTGCGAAAATTTGGAGCCGGGCGAGAAAGCAGCTTTGTCTATCACCGGGCCAAGCGAGCGGTCATCCCATTGCTGATCGTGCCCTGGATCCTTTACCTGTCCCTACCCTTTTCGCTTAACCCGATGGCGGTATTTCTGCCGTGCGCCGTGATGCTCGGGGTGACCATGGCCATCACAGCGGCGACGTTCAAAAAATATCTCTGAGTGCGACACGAATGCTTATCTGCGCAAGTGTTCAGGAGGCCAGCTCATAGATGCCCAAGCTCCCGGCATGCGATTCTCGGCCGGAAGGAGCCGCCTGTCACGCGTCAGTGGACACCCCCCGCAGCTGATGGCTTCGAGAGGAGTTTGATCATGGCATTGGTGGGTAGACGAGGTGGACGAAATTTTGGCTATGGCCGACAACTGAGTTATGCCGGACCGCAAGCCTTGCGCGACTTTTTTGGCGGCGGGCATTACGCCACGGTCAAGGCGCACAGTGATCGCTGGCAGGCGTTTATCCGCTGGTGTCGTTCGGAGGATGGGCCGGGGTTTAACGATGCGCGACACATAGATCGGCAGACCTTGCTGGACTACGCAGAGCATCTGCGCCAACAAGTTGAACAAGGCGCTATCGGCCTCGCGACCGCGCAAAATCGGTTGTCCAGCGTGAACCGGACTATGGCGGCACTTCGCGGCGATCAGTCGGTGAAGGTGCCGAGTCCGAGTATGGCATTGGGAATGCGGCGCACCAGTGTTCGTCGCTCGGTGCCGCAAGGCCAAAACCACGAACATGTGAAGCGAATCGTCGACGTGCTCTGTAAACACCAAATGCCGCGCGTGGCGGCCATCGTGTTGACACCGCCGCCGAATTGACCCACGTGCTGACGCAAGACTGATCCGCCTCCAAATCTGCACAAATTCAGCAAAAGCAAAGGTTCGCGAGGGACAGACTGGGTCAGCGATATCTCGGCAACTTGATCAATTCAGCGTCGGCGTCAACAGACAACTTTTAGCTTGCCTACTTTGCGCTGAGCCAGATGAGGCATAGTCCTATAAAGGCCAGTCGCTTTCCTTGCCTAATGCGCTGCGCGGCAGTTTTGAACCGAATGTAAAGGCTTTGGGGCGCTCGGCCACTGTCAAATTGCACGTGCACCATGCCTGCAGAAGTGCCTTAAGGGCTACTTCGTCATCCTGGCCCTCTGAGGGCACGATAAAGGCTTTCAGGCGTTCGCCTTCAAGTGGCGACATAAGCCGAACAGCCGCCGCCGCGACCTCCGGCAGGCTTTGCAGGCGCTCGCTGATGCTGGCTGGAAACACATTGATCCCGCCTACCTTTACCGCCTTGTCTCGACGGCCTATCGGCCGGAAATAAGCCTGATCCAGCCACTGCAGTTGGTCGTTTAGCTCATAATCTGAGCCGCTGACGCATTCGCTCAAGGAGTCAGCGTGACTGCCGCGCTGCCATCGCGGAAGCAGTTTGAAGGGCGACTCGGGGTCGCCGCGCATGCCGATCCCGCCGGTCTCGCTTGAGCCGTAGACCTCGATCATGCGCTCCAGGCCTTGCTGGCGCAGTTGGCGAATTAGCCTGGGATCACATGGACCGGTAGAGGTGATGGCGGTAATCCCTTCTGCAAAGCAGGCGCCCTGGCGAGTCAGTTGCCCCCAGATAAACGGAAAGCCGATCAGCAGATCGCCTGCCTGCATCTTGCGTTGGTTGATCAGTGCCAATGCCTGTGGGCCCCGAATAACCGGCAGTTGCAGTTGCAAGGGCAGCAGTACGCTGAAGATGAAGCCGTAAATGTGGTGGCATGGGCTGAGCGCGATAATGCGCTGCGCTGGCTGCTCGGTGTCTGGACCTAGGTACTTGGCAAAAAAGTGTGCCTCGTTGACCAAGACATCCCACTTCTGCGGGCATTGCTTGGGCGTACCCGTGCTGCCGGATGTGGCAAAGGTGAGGTTCTCAGATCCGCGTAGACGCGCGTTTACGACCAGCTCTGCCCATTCGCCAATGGTCTTGAAGCGCAGTAGGTAATCTTCAAGACCGCTGTCATAGATGTTGAAGAAGGTGGCGACGCGGGTCGCCAGGCTGAGCAGCTCCAGGGAATCAGCACCTATGGCGATCGGGTACTGATCAGACTCACAGGTTTCATGCACGTCACCGATCAGGGTCGAGGCATCCCAGAGTTCGCTACCTATATGGTGTACAGACAGGTAGCGCAGGGATTTGAGTTCATCAGCGAGTAACGACACGATAACGGCCAGAATGCTGGCTTTATCCAGTTCAAGTCGGTTCAAGCTGATCTCTGCGGGCTGGTTAGGCATGGGGAGTTCAATCAGAGGCGCTTAACGAATACCCAGTAGGTGTCGTCGATCAGGGCCTTCTTCATGTGCACTTTTACTTTGGTGGGCTTCATTTGATAGTCGAATACATATTCGAACATCGTGTTGAGGTTGCCACTTTTGACACCATCGGCGAAACGGCCCTGAAACTCCGGGCGATTGGTGCAAGGAGCCACATCACGGAAAAAGCTCTTGCCAATAACCTCACTCGGCTTACGACCCGTTATGTCACCTTCAGCGGCGTTGTACTGCAGGATTTTGCCAGAGGCATCGAGCTGAATGGCGCCAAACGCCACTTTATCGAGTTGCCCGGTGGTCATCCTAGCGAGGGTGTTTTCAATGTCGTTGGACCCGAAACTGACTAATTCCATGACGTATTCCCGTTGGCCGATGTAAAGATTTTAGTTGTACAGAATGCGCCAGATGTACAAGTTTTGCAAAATTATCCTGCGGCTGCCTCTGCTAGCCTCTTGCATGGGATCATGGGGATATCCGGCCGGCTATGCCCATCAGCAGTTACCTCGACCTATCCATCCAAACGCAGAACAGTGGTGGTGTTAGCAAAATGCCTAAGTGCTAATAGCTGTCCTCGGGCGGACGCCAGCTTGGCATTCAGGATGCTGATACGCGCCGGCAGTACAGGGTCGGAAGCCACTCCAGCAATTCATCAAAGGCCCCATACTTTCGATATGCGCTCGCTTATGCTTGCCTCCAACCGAACTGGAAAAAACTTCATAGGCCTTGGTATGGACGCCCCCGCCCATAATCGGATCGCGTACCAGAGTGAGTCGTGTCACCATCCACTCGCACGAAGGGGTAGTCAGCTCTGGAAATCAGAATTGTTAGTATCGACTTAGCCAAAAATGTGTTCCAGATTCATGGCATAAACGAGTGAGGCAGGCCCCTATTGCGCAAGGAACTGAAACGCGATCAGGTGGCAGTATATTTTGCCAACTTACCGCGCTACCTGATCGGCATGGAAGCTTGTAGTGCTCACTACTAGGCCAGTAGTCGCTCTATCGTGATGCGGAGAACTTTAAAAACGGGCGGCAATTAGCTGCCTGGTTAGGCCTCGTAACTCGTTAGCATTCCAGAGGTGGAAGGCCAACATTACTAGCATCAGCAAGCGAGAAGACTCGTGTCTGCGAACCTTTATGATTCATGGCTCCCGCTCAGTGATCTAAAGGGCCGGCTAGAAAACGATCACGATATTTCTCCTGTCGAACTGGACTGAGCTGGATATCTGGCAGTGCAACCATATCTTGGGTATCGAGGTCGTCGACTTGTACGGCGCGGAGCCAAGTCCAGTGGTAGAGCTGCACGGCAGGACGACGCGTTTGCTCGCGCACCTGAGCCCGTATCAGCGCGCCAGTATCCAGATCCGCTGGTATGTTTTCGCACGTTTAGCCGCTACCCGCTGACCAGCGCCGTGGAGTCCAAGGCGTAGTCGCGCCCGTGATTACCCAAGAGATACTGCTGACCCGGACCTCCGAAAACCAAGGCTGAGTCATCGACCATGAACAGGAAGGCTCGATGGATAAGAAAGTCGAGGGTTTATTTCTAGCCCGCTCGCCGGGTTCTAGAGCGCAAGAGCAGACTGGGCCCTCAGACGGCCTTTGCGTTTATCTGTGTTCTCTGTCCCCCGGTTCGCCGACGCGTTTTCCCCGTCAGCCTGGCCGCAATCCCGCTCCCGATAGAGACGGCCTGCGCAGCTTAGTCACCTTCCAGAGGTTGCCAGCCCTCGACCGTACGCCGCTCCAGTTGAGCCGGCTGACCGTCGAGGCGCAGCAGATGAAGCCAGCCATGGTGAACCAGATCCCGCACTACCGCGTGCGTTGCGATCACCCGATCGATCATGGCCTGCGGCGCATCGATCACCACATGCAAGCGCAGAGGGCGATGCATCCACTGCCGGCCATCGTGCAGCGACTGACGGGCCAGGCCGATGCGCAGATCGCCGCCGTTGCCCTCGAACACGCCGATGTGCCCACCCACCACGTTGTGCAGCAGCTTGTTGCCGCTGCCGAAGCGCAGGTTGTCGGTGGTCGAGGTGAAGTATTGCAGGTTGATCCAATGCGCCACCACCATGGGCGCGGTCATGATCAACTCTAGCAGCCGCCCCTCGCCATCCTGCCGCCAGTCATAGTCATGCAGGAAGGCCCGGCCCTGCAGGTCCACGCCCCGGGTGCGCGAGCGCGGCGCGGCGATGAAGGCCGCATTGCCGGCTAGGCCCCATTCGGGCCGGGTCTGGGCCCAGTCCCGGGCTCGCCGGCGCAGCAGATTGAGCAGTTTGCCGGGCTGCTCCTGTACCGGGGCCAGTCCCAGCTTGGCCGCCCGTTCGCGGCGTACCCGGGCAGCGGCCTCATCCAGTGCCTGACGCACGCGCTGCCAGCTTGGCTGCAGAGTGGCCGGAACAGCCTCGTGGGCGAACACCTGCACCTCATCGGTGCTGGTGTTGTGCAGACCGGCCAGGACGTGGCAGTACGCCGGCAAATCATGCCCGCGCTTGCACAACTCGGCACGCACCTCGACCTCATTGAGCAGCCCGGCCAGCAGGCGCGTATTGATCTCGCCACTCTGGCCGCAGCAGGCGCCGCAGTCGAGCCCAGCCGCCTGGGGGTTGTTGGCGCTCTGACTGCCGTGCCCAAGCAGCACCAGCAGCGCAGGCATAGGCCCCCTCAACCCCATGGCCTGCAGGATGCGCTCGGCTAGGTCGACCTTCTGCGCCAGCGGCATGGCCGGCAGCAGCGGTTGCAGTTGCTGCCACTCGGCGAGGCGCCAGGCACTGCGGTGCGCCTCCTCAGCCCTCCCGAGCAGACCGCAGGTGCGTCCGAGCAGAGCCCCGGCATAGCCCAGACCGACACTCTCGACAAGGGTGAAGGTCGAGGCCGGCAGACGTTCAAACAGGCGCCAGCGCCCCTGGCGTGCCAGCCGGTCTTGCCGCAGTCGAACCAGTTGATGATCCTGCTCAGCATCGCCGCTGCTGTCGCTGACCTGCAGCTGCGGTGCCAGCAGGCCCGGCAACTGCGGGCGGGTGGCGGTGGTGCCCAGCGGCGTGTAGGCGATGGGCAGGCCGAAGAAGCCGGCGAAACCGCCTGTATCGAGCTCGGGACAGACCTGTTCCAGGGCGCGGCGCAGGGGCTCGGAGCGCACATCAATACAGAAGAACAGCTTGGCCAGCCGCGCCTTTGGCGCTGCCGCCGGTTTGGCTCGGCACAATAGCCCTTGCAACTGCTCCTGCCAGGCCAACTCGTCGGCCCGCTGCCACAGCTGCAGGGCTTGCCAGTCGGCCGACGGCGGCTGCTGAAGCAGGCGCTGCCAGGCCGAACGCCAGCGCTGCCAGCGGCTCTGCGAGTCGCGCTGACGATCGTCTACCAGCCACTCCCAGGCCGCACGGATGGCCAGCAGCTCCAGCATCGTTTGGTCATCCTCGCCCTGCTGGCGCGCCTGCCAGCGCTGGTAGGCACACCAGGAAGCCCAGCCCAGGCTGCGCAGCAGCAGGCAGTCGAACCAGGGGGCCCAGTCATCGGCTGTCAGCCCCAGGCGCTGCACCGCCGCCTCCAGCGCCACCTGCGGCTGCAACGGCAGCTCGGCGATGCGTCCGTCCAGGTCGCGACAGGCACTTAGTACGCTGAGCCCTCTATCCGCCAACATGCTGCTGCGCCAGGCCTGGTACAGACCGGCGCTGTCATCCGGGCGCCAGTCGGCCTGTTCGCGGTCGAACCAGGCAGCGCAGCACTGGCCGATCTGCTGGGTGATAAGCACCGGCCAGCCCGGCTGCGGGATACCAGGCTCGGCCAGGTCTTCCAGCAGTGGCAGCCCCCCGTTTGGCTCCTGCTTCGCATCCAGAGCCTGCAGCAGATGCTCGCTGGTCCAGGACACACCCTGCTCGGTCAGGGCCTGATGCAGGTGACGCTCAGCGATGCTGCCCTCTTGCCAGGCCTGCCGGTAGTCCTCGGTGCTCAGGGTCAGGCGACTGCCAGCGCGCAGCCAGAGCTGTTGTGCGACCTCATGCCAGGGTTGCTCGCGACGCTCCCACAGCGGGTTGACTGCGATCATGCGATCCAGCGGCCAGGTCGGCGCGATGCGTGCACAGGCCTGCAGCGCTGACGCATGCAGAGCATCCCGGTCGAGGCTGACTAAATGTTCGAGCGCAGTCATGTGCGGTCTCCAGTCGCGAAGGTCGAAACCCGGAGCGGGCGAACCGGCCACAGGCGGAAGGTCAGACGGGTGAAGTGCTCATCCAAGTAGAAGCCGGCAAAGGCCAGCGGATATAGGCGTTGCGCCAGTACTCCCTTGGGGCGGGCCAGGATCACGGCCTGCAGCACGTAGAGCCCGAGGAACAGCAGCACTGCCAGCCAGGTCAGCGGCAGGGGCGCTTCTGCGTGCGGGTAGTCCAATATCCAGGCCGCCGCCTGATGCCAGATCAGGTAGGCGCCTAGAAGTAGAGCGAACACCACCATTCCATGCAGCACGTGGCCCTGACGCAGGCACCAGGGGGCCAGGCCGATGGCCAGGATCGCCAGGGCCGCCAGGGGCAACTCGTAGGTTGGTACCAGCCAAGTCCACAGCCCCTGCAACAGCGTCAGCGCCAGGCCGGCCAGCAGCAGGGCCAGCAACAGGGCCAGCAACAGGCTGCCCAGGCTGGGCATCAGAGCGTGGGGGTGCAAGGCATGTCGACGCGCCAGTGCCACGGTCTCTCCGGCAGCCAGGAAGGCATGGGCCTTGTAGAACGAGTGCGCCAGCAGGTGTACCAGGGCCAGCTCATAGAGCCCCAGACCACACTCCAGCAGCATCAGGCCCATCTGTGCGCAGGTCGACCAGGCCAGTCGCACCTTGATGCTGATGCGCGTCATAATGACCAAAGCGGCGACTACAGCCGTCAGTCCGCCGACCAGCACCAGCAGGCTCTGCGCCGGCACGGCGGCGGAAAACAGCGGCGCGAAGCGCAGCAGTAAAAATCCACCCAGATTGACCAGCCCCGCGTGCAGCAGCGCCGATACCGGTGTCGGCGCCTCCATCACTTGAATCAGCCAGCCATGCACCGGCAGTTGCGCCGACTTGAGGATGACCGCCAGAGCCAGCAGCAACGCGGCCAGCTGCAGGTCCCAGCCGAGCTGGCCGTTGGACTGCAGGCGTGCGTTCACCGCATCGAGAATCATCGCGATGCTGCTGTCGCCGCCGGCGCGCACCAGGAGCACGGTGGCCAGCAGCAGGCACACATCGGCCAGGCGGCTGGCGAGAAACTTTTTGTGTGCCACCACCAGGGCCTGCGGGCGGTCGCGGTAGAAGGTGAGCAGTAAGTGCAGGCACAGGCTGGAGAGTATCCAGGCCCCGACCAGTAGGAACAGATCGGAGCTGGTCACCACCGTAGCCACGGCTGCCAAGGTACCGAGCAAGGCCAGTACATAACGCCGCTGTCCTGGCTCACCCTCCAGATAGCGCCAAGAATAGTCGATGATCACCAGCGCTAGCAGGCCGACCAGACCGACCATCGCCAAGCCGAGCCGATCGTTGCCATGCCCATCGAGGGCCGCCTGCAACCAGGCACCCGCCGCCAGTCCCAGACCAAGGCAACCGGCCAAACGGGCCGGCCACCAGAGTCCCTTTGGCGTACGCACAAGGGCCACCGGCAGCAGCGCCAGGGTATACACCCAGGGCAGCAACTGGGCTAGGGGAAAAAACAGGCTGGGCATGGGGCAGTCTCCGCGATGGTTTAATGGCGCAAGTGTCGAGGAGTGCTTGAATTATTAAAAATAGATAGATAAGAATCTATTGTTTACTTTAGAAGAACGAATAATGCGCCGACTGAACTTCCATCATTTGCATTACTTCTGGGCAGTGGCCAAGGAAGGCAATCTGACACGCGCCGCCGAAGCGCTGCATGTGTCGCAGTCGGCTTTGTCGACGCAAATCCGCGTATTGGAGGGCCAGCTCGGTCACGCCCTATTCATCCGCTCCGGCCGAAGTCTGCAGCTGACCGAAGCGGGTCGCCTGGTACTGGACTACGCCGAGACCATCTTCGCTCTGGGCAGCGAACTGCAACGCACCCTGCAGAACACCCGACAATCCAGCCAGACGCTACGCATCGGTGCCGTGGCCACGCTGTCTCGTAACTTCCAGGAAAACCTGCTTCGTCCTTTCCTCGGTCGCGACGACCTGCGTTTTACCCTGGAATCAGGCAGCCTGGATGACCTGCTGGAACGCCTGACCCTCCATAAGCTGGATGTGGTGCTGACCAACAGGGCAGTCAGTGCCGATGGCAATCGTACTTGGCAATGCAGGCTGTTAGATAGCCAGGCGGTATGCCTGATCGGTCCTCCACGTAAGGAGGCCCGGCCGTTCGACCTACGTCGTGACCTGCAGCAGGCGCGCTTGATCGTGCCCGGGCGCAGCAGCGATGTGCGTAGCCAGTTCGAGGTCTACTGCAATAGCCATGGTCTGAATCCAGTCATCTGCGCCGAGGTCGACGACATGGCCATGCTGCGTCTGCTCGCGCGCGACTCCGGCGACATGGCCCTGTTGCCGGCGGTGGTGATTCAGGACGAGCTGCGCAGCGGTGATCTGCAGCTGTATGCCGAGGTGCCAGACATCGCCGAGCAGTTCTTCGCTGTCACCCTGCAACGCCAGTTCAGTCTGGGGATTCTGGACGAGCTGCTTAATAAATCTTGATCGCGGGAAATGAAATAGCGACACGTCGAACTTCATCTCCAATGTTCCCCCGAAAAAAAGCGATCCACCGCCACTCGCTTTTTTTACTGAACAACCCCGCCATTAACTCGATTCTGTGCCCATACCGACATGGGGCAGGATCATGCCAACTACCGCCTTTCGCTGCTGGTTACTGCTGTCACTGGCCATCGTCCAGGGCAGCAGCTACGCGGCCTCCGCCCAGGAACAAACTCAGTTCAGTCTGATCCTGCAGCAACTGGACACGATCGAACGCCTTGCCACGCGAGCTGAGACCGCCAGCACGGCTGAATATAGCGAACGCTATCGCTTCGACTATTCCCGCCTATCCCAAGACATTCAGCGCATCCGCCAAGGGGTACAGGGCTACCTGTCCCCTTCCCGCGCCCAACCGCGCGATCCCGCTGAACTGATCGGCGACTACCGCCTCGACACGCCGCCCGCGGAGCCCTCGCCATGAGCATGACGGCCGCGCAGACCGCCGCGTACCAAAACGCTTCCGGCTTCTCGGCGCAGAACAGTTCGACGCTCTGGCTATCCCTGACGCTCGTCCTGGCATTGCTCTGGTGTACCTGGGTGATGTGGACAGCGTACCGGGGTTGGGCGACTGGCAACGTGCGCTTCGGCGCGTTTGGCGGCAGTGCCGCGCGGGTCGTGCTGGTGTTGCTGGTCCTGATGTTTTTCACCCTGTCCTAATCCAGGAGATCGCCGTCATGCTCAAGTGCTTTGCCCCCATGAACAACAACCTGCGTGACCGTGCCAGCCAGCACCTGATCGGTCTGTTGCTGGTGCTCGGTCCAAGCCTGGCCTTGGCCGCACTCCCGACCATGGAAGCGCCTTCCCGTGGTGAAGGCACCGGCTTGATCGAGACGATCAAAAACTACGCCTACGACGGCGGTATTTTGCTCGGCCTGCTGATTGCCCTGCTCGCCTTCTTGGGCGTGGCCTGGCATTCGCTGACCGTGTATGCCGATGTGCAGAACCAGCGCAAGACCTGGAAAGACCTCGGCGCGGTGGTCGGCATCGGCGCCCTGCTGGTGGTGATCATCATCTGGTTCCTGACCAAGGCTGCCGCAATTCTGTGAGGTCGGTATGAACGACGCTATCGAATGCCTCATCGACGGCACCTTGGTCTTTCTGCCGGAGCGGCTCAACCGAGATCCGGCGGTATTGCGCGGCTTGACCAATGATGAAATGTGGCTCGCCTTAGGCACCGGCGCAGCCCTTGGCCTGATGCTGGGCGTCCCCTTGGCGATCGCCACGGCCTCCATTGCCGTGGCGCCAACCAGCATGATCGCGGGCATGGCGCTGGTGCTCTTTGCTGGAGGCACGCTGCTGCGTCGGGCCAAACGGGCCCGCCCCGAGACTTGGTTGTACCGCAAGCTCGAATGGGTCCTGGCCAGTCGCTGGCGCTTGGGGCATGGGGGCTTGATCCTCCACTCCGGCGCCTGGACGGTTCGCCGTTCGCGGCGCCTGCGCCCCGCCCTATCGCGGTGGCAGCCATGAGCCGTTTTCGGAACAAGGTCGATGCCCAACAAGCGCATATCGTCAGCCTGCGTCTGGCGGTAGGGATTCTGGCCTTGATTTGTGCCGGGCTCTGGTATGGCTGGCGTTCGGCACCAACCGACCTGACCGTGCATGTCCCTCCCGATCTGCGCTCGGGCAGCACCCGCAAATGGTGGGATGTGCCCCCGGAGAATGTCTATGCCTTTGCCCTGTACATCTTCGGCCAGCTCAACCGCTGGCCGTCGGATGGAGAGCAGGATTATCGCCGTGCCATCTACAGTTTGCAGGCCTACCTGACACCCGCCTGCAAAATCTTCCTCGACGGCGACTACGAGTACCGTAAGGCCGCCGGCGAGCTGCGTCAGCGCGTACGCGGGGTCTATGAAGTGCTGGGCCGCGGCTACAGCGAGGATCCGGCCTTACGGGTCAAGCAACTCGACCGCGACAGCTGGCTAGTCCAGCTCGACCTCAATGCCGATGAGTATTACGCCGCCGAGCCGGTGAAACGGGTGGTGGTGCGTTATCCCTTGCGCGTGGTGCGTTTTGACCTGGATCCCGAACGCAATAAATGGGGATTGGCGCTGGATTGTTACCAGGGCACGCCGCAAAAAATCGCCCTGCCCGGAGGTGAGCCATGAAACGAATGTTAGTGATCGGGCCCGCCGTGCTGTTGGCGCTGTGCGGGGGGCTGGCTCAGGCCGTCGAGCTGATGCACTGGGAGCGCCTGCCCCTCGCCGTCCCATTGGTAATCGGTCAGGAGCGGGTGGTCTTTATCGACGAGGACGTTCGCGTCGGTCTGCCCTCATCGCTGAGCGGCAAACTGCGCGTGCAATCCACCGGCGGCACGCTGTACCTGCACGCGGCGGAAGCAATTGCACCGACCCGATTACAACTGCAATCGGTGACGACGGGCGAGATCATCCTGCTGGATATCGCGGCAACCCCGGGTGATCAAGCGGTGGAGCCCGTACGCATCCTCAGAAACGCTCAGCCGCCACAGGCCACCGACGGTGAACCGAGCAGCGCCCCTGCTCCAGAACGCACACCGATCCCGGTCGCCTTGACCCGCTATGCCGCACAAAGCCTGTACGCGCCGCTTCGCACCGTGGAGTCTCTGCCCGGCGTACGGCGGGTACCGCTTACGCGGCGTACCGCACTGCCGACCCTGCTACCAAGCGAGAACGTGTCCAGCATTCCCATCGCTGCGTGGCGACTCGGGGATTACTGGGTGACGGCGGTAAAGTTGCGCAACCGTGGTGCCGAGACGGTGTCACTCGATCCGCGCCGACTTCAAGCCCAGCTGTTTGCCGCCGCCTTTCAGCATACCTTCCTCGGGCCGGTCAGCAGTGCCGAAGACACCACGATCGCCTACCTGGTCACCCGCGGCGCGGGCCTCGAACACGCCCTTCTGTTGCCCCCACCTGCGGTGCGAGGTGCTGACGATGAAAGCTAATGCGCTGCTCAAATGGCTGGTACCGGGTGCGCTGCTGGCCGTGGTGTTGATCATTCTGAAATCCTGGGTCGCGGGGGGTAGCACACCCTCTGCGGAGGATCTGGTTGATCAGGCTAACCTCCAACTGTCCGCCGAACAGGCCAAGTCGCTGGGTATCGCGGGCGATACACCGCGCGACACGGTCGCCACCCTGGTTGGCCAGGTGAAAGCGATGCGCAGCGACATGCTCAGCCTGAAGAAGAACAATGACGCGCTGCAGACGGAGAATAACCGTCTGCGTGAACGGGAAAACAGTGTCGATTCGCGTATCCAAAGCGCCCTCGGCAGCGTGACCCAGCAGGTCGACGAAGGCCGCCGCCAAGCCAACGACGCCCGACTCAAAGCGGAACAAGACAGCCGTCAGGCCCATGGTCTGCTGACCCAACTGCAGGCGCAGTTGTCCGGCCTGACCAGCAAAGGCCAGGATCTGCCGATCGGGCTGGGGCTGCAGCCGGGGGATGGGGCGCAGTTCGACGGGCATCGTCCGGCCAGTGAGGCGCTGCAGTGGATTGAGCCTTCGGATACGCTGCCCGCCGACGCCCGCAACAAAGGCAAAAGCTCATCCGAACTGAGTTTGCCCAGCGCCTTCAACTCGCTGGAGGGTCTGAACGACAACGCCATCGATCGCAGCCAGAAGCAGTTGCGCGCGGTCACCAAAGGTGAGCGCGACCTGGCGCGCTCCGTCGATCGCAGCGAAGGCGCGAAGCCGATCTACACCATTCCTGAAAACGCGACCTTAATGGGCTCGGTCGCCATGACAGCGCTGATCGGCCGGGTCCCGGTGGACGGCACGGTGAATGATCCCTACCCCTTCAAGGTGTTGGTCGGCCCCGAGAACCTGACCGCCAACGGCATTGACCTGCCGGAAGTGGCCGGTGCGGTGATGAGTGGCACGGCGTCCGGTGACTGGACCCTGTCCTGCGTACGCGGGCAAGTCGAGTCGATCACCTTTGTCTTCACCGACGGCACCATCCGCACCGTACCGCAGCCACAGGCGGTGGCCAGTCGCAATGCCTCCTCCAGCCAGAGCACGACCACCGACAAAATCCGCGGAGGGCTCGGCTACCTGTCCGATCCGTATGGCATCCCGTGCATTGCTGGCGAGCGTCGCTCGAACGCCCAGCAGTACCTCGGCAGCCAGAGCCTGATCACCGCCGCCGGTGCCGGGGTCGCCGCCCTGCTCGGGGGTGAGCGGAACGACAGCAGCGTGATTAATTCGGGCGGCAGTACGCTAGGGGTCACCAGCAGCACGGGCAACAGTGCACTCAACTCCATCCTCAGTGGTGGGGTCAGTGATATCCGCGAGTGGGTCAAAAAACTCTATGGCGAGGCCTTTGCGGCGGTGTACGTCCCTCCTGCCGCGCAGGTCGCCCTGCACCTCGACCATGAAATCACTATCGACTATGAGCCCAACGGCCGGAGCGTTCGCCATGAACCATCGCATGCCACTCTGTCTGACCTGGATTAGCCTGCTCTGCCTGGCCCAGGTCGGGTGTTCCACCAATAAAGAAACCCTCCTGCCCCATGGCGAGCGGACCATGCTGGACATCTGGAACGGCGCCGGTTCGCAAGGCACTCAGCAGCAACTGCTAGATGCTCGGCAGCAGTTACGCCGCCCGTTGGATCAAGCAGACTTCTCCTCTTATCTCCAGGAGCCGTACACTCGCACAGCGGCGAACGAGATCCGCAACCTGTTCCCTCGCCTGCCCAATCCCGATCTAGTGCTGTACGTGTATCCGCATTTGAGTGGTACCGAGCAGGCACCGGTCCCCGGTTACTCGACAGTCTTTCCGTTCTACCAACGCGTGCAGTACGCGCTGCCCGGTGAACGTCAGGAAGACTTGTAATGCACAGCGACGACGCGGACGACCGCACTCCTGGGTGGAAAGCCTGGCGCAACCCATTACGCCCTCGCGCCACCGTGGCCGACGAAGCTGCACTCTATGCGCACAACCCCAGTTTCACCGATCACCTGCCGTGGGTCGAATACCTTGAGACCGAGCAGTGCTTTCTGCTGGATGACAATCGCTCGGTGGGCGCAGTGTTCGAGCTGCTGCCCCTCGGCACCGAAGGACGCGAACCCGATTGGCTGATGGCGGCGCGCGATGCGCTCGAAGATGCCCTGCAGGACAGTTTTGACGAACTGGATCAGGCACCCTGGGTGGCGCAGTTTTTCTGTCAGGACGACCATGACTTCACCCCCTACCTGAACCGGCTCACGGAGTATATTCGGGACCGCGCACGCAGCACGGTCTTCACCGAGGCCTACCTGGAACTCAACCGCCGCCATCTGCAAGCCATCGCCAAGCCTGGGGGGCTGTTTGAGGACAAGGTGGTCACGCACCTGCCCTGGCACGGCAATAACCGGCGGGTGCGGCTGGTGGTCTATCGCTGGCTCGAGTCGGACACTGAGGAGACGGGGCTCACGCCGGTGCAAGCCCTGCAACAGGCGTGCGAACGGATCGGCGCCGCGCTGCAGGCCTGCGGGGTGGACGCGGTACGGGTCGACGGCCGGGGGTTGTATGACTGGCTGTTGCCGTGGTTCAACCCGGCACCCCGACTCACCGATGAGGCACCCGCGGCGTTCTACCGACGTGTGGCCTACCCGGAATCGAGCGACGGTGAGTCGCTGGAACTGCCCTTCGATCACGACTTCGCCGAGCGCCTGTTCTTCAATGAGCCGCGCTCGGATGTCCAGCGCGGGCTATGGTATTTCGACGAGCAGCCCCATCGGGTGACGGTGGTGGACAAACTGCGCCGAGCGCCGTTGATTGGCCAACTCACGGGCGAAACCCGCAAGGGCGATGCGGTGAACGCGCTGTTCGACCAGTTGCCGGAAGGCACGGTGATGAGCCTGACCCTGGTGGTCAAACCACAGGATGTGCTGGAGGATCAGTTAAGCCGGCTGGCGCGTAAAGCCATCGGTGAAAACCTGGCCTCGACCCAGACCCGCCAGGATGTCGAAGAGGCCCGGACAATCATCGGCCGTAAACACAAACTGTACCGAGGGACGTTGGCGTTCTACCTGCGCGGGCACGATGAACCACAACTGCGCCAGCGCTCGGTCAGCCTGGCCAACGCGCTATTGGGTGCCGGGCTACAGCCAGTGCGCGACGGCGATGAGGTCGCCGCCTGCAACAGTTACCTGCGCTGGCTGCCGATGACCTATAACCCATCACGCGACACGCGCAATTGGTACACCCGTCTGATGTTTGCCCAGCACCTGGCGAACCTGGCACCGGTCTGGGGCCGCAGCACCGGTACCGGCCATCCGGGGATCACCCTGTTCAATCGCGGCGGCTCGCCCTTGAGCTTCGATCCGCTGTCCCGCCTGGACCGAGCCATGAACGGCCACCTGCTGTTGTTTGGGCCGACCGGCGCCGGTAAGTCAGCCACCCTGGTCAGCCTGCTGATGCAGGTCATGGCGGTGTACCGCCCGCGGCTGTTCATTGTCGAGGCCGGCAACTCATTCGGTTTGCAAGGCGACTATTTTTCGACTCTAGGCCTGTCAGTCAACAAGGTCCAATTAAAACCTGGCGCCGCGGTGAGCCTCGCGCCCTTTGCCGATGCCTGGCGTCTGGTCGAGCAACCGGATCAGGTGGCCAGTCTGTCGGTTTACGAGTGGGACGATGAGGCGGCCAGCAGTCGTGAAGATCAACGTGATGTGCTCGGCGAATTGGAAATCACCGCGCGCCTGATGATCACCGGTGGCGAGGCCAAGGAAGACGCGCGCCTGAGTCGCGCCGATCGCAGCCTGATCCGCGAGTGCATTCTCGATGCCGCGCAGAGCTGCGTCACCGCGGGCCGGCAGGTCCTGACCCGCGATGTGCGCGACGCCTTGCTGAACGTCGCCGCCGATCCGCAGCTACCGGAAAAACGTCGCGAACGCGCCCAGGAAATGGGCGAGTCCATTGACCTGTTCTGCCAGGGCTTCGAGGGCGAACTGTTTGATCGCGCGGGGACGGCCTGGCCTGAGAGTGATGTGACCCTTGTCGATCTCGCCACCTACGCTCGCGAAGGCTACGAAGCGCAACTGTCCATCAGCTACATCAGTTTGATGAACACCGTGAACAACATTGCCGAGCGCGATCAGTACCTGGGCCGACCGATCATCATGGTCACCGACGAAGGCCATATCATCACCAAGAACCCGTTGCTGGCGCCGTTCGTGGTCAAGGGCACCAAGATGTGGCGCAAGCTCGGTGCCTGGTTCTGGCTGGCCACGCAAAACCTGGCCGACTTCCCGAATGCCGCGCAGACCATGCTCAACATGATCGAGTGGTGGATTTGTTTGAACATGCCGCCCGCGGAGATCGAGGAGATCGCTCGGTTCAAAAAGCTCACGCCGGCGCAGAAAGCCTTGTTGCTCTCGGCCAGCAAGGAGCCGGGCAAATACACCGAAGGCGTGGTGTTGTCGAAGAAGCTCGAAACCCTGTTTCGGGTGGTTCCGCCAAGCCTATACCTGGCCTTGGCCATGACCGAACCCGAGGAAAAAGCCGAGCGTTGGAGCCTGATGCAGGAGCACTGTTGTTCGGAATTGGACGCGGCCTACCGGGTCGCGGAACGGATCGATAGAACCCGAGGCATCGATCCCACCTAGGGCGGGCTATTCAGGCATTAGGCGGTTGAGCCAGAGCAACGGACTAGTGCGCTACGCCCCGCAGCCGTTGCTGAATCCTCAATAAAAATCCTGCTTCAAAGGCATCCTGGCCTTCACCGACAGGCAAGGTCTTGCGCACTTGCGCCAGCGCCCACCATAGCGGAGTCTCGCCGCTACTATCGAGCCAAGCCTGAGCAGCTTGCACGCCCTGCTCGATCATCGACGCAAATTCACTGCCCCACGGTGTCAGCACACTCGGACAACCATCAGCCGCTGGAATTGAAATCAAGTTTTCGTCCATACACACCTTAGAGTTCTACTGGGAGGCCAGAGACTGAATTCGATTTCGACCATCGTAACGCCACAAAAGACACGCTCATGACCAATAATGAGCATTCAATAGCTTAGACCATTGCAAATGTAGACTATATCCCGTGGATTGAGAGTCTCTCAAAGCGCAATTTGCGCACATGGCTCAAGACTACGAACGGCTTCGCGTGCAACTGGCGGAGAACATCCGCTTGATGCGGCGCGTGAAAAACCTCACCCAAGAGCAGTTGGCGCTCATGGCCGAGGTGGACCGTACCTACGTCAGTCAAATCGAACGGTGCACGGGCAATCCGTCACTGTTGGTCCTGTGCAAACTCGCCAATATTTTCGGCATCACCACCGATCAACTGCTGATCGAGCCCACCGCCCTGCAGCAGACGTTGCACGTCGAATCATAGTCGTCGCTCGCGCCCCCCCGTGTAAACCGATCTTCCGGCTCTCGCATTTTGCGCTGACAGCCCGCATGGGGTCGTCGAACCTGACCAGGCTTTTCACTTCAAGAGCCTGAATCATGCCTGCGCCCTCCGCACTCAATGCCTACCCGAAACTGCGATCCTTGGCACTGAGCCTGCTACTGGTGTCTGGACCCAGCGGGGCGCTGGATAGCGCCAGCATCACGGCTTCCGCGCTATCGCCAAACTGCCTCGAATACCGGGTCGTCGGCATTTGTTTCTGGCTACTCTGCACGCCCTTTGGCTGCAAGATCAAAACCTCGACCAAGGTTCGGCATTTCACGCCTGAACTGGTGGTCTCCAGCTACGCCACCACCGGCAACAACCCGTGGACCGAGATGGCCGTTCTATCCAGCCCTATTAGCGGCGCGGAGGGCGGCGGCAACCTGATCACCCCCAACACCCGACGTGACAACCTGGCCCGCTTCAAGAATGTCGATGGCATTGGCCACCCCGGAGGCTCGGCCGCGACGCAATTAGCTTCGCAATCCGGCTATGCCTGTGCCAGTGGCGCCACCGCGTTCAAGCCCTACTACCTGAGCACCCTAGATTTATTGGCTTGGCGCCATGGCATCCCGGAAAGTGTCTACCCCGAATCCCTTACGCCCGGCGTTCGTGAGATCGGTCAGCAGGCGGCGGGAAACATGTGGGGCAACGTCTATCCCCGTCAGGGCTTTTTGGTGCAGCTTGATGACTTCAAGGCCGCCGCGGTCATGGCGCAACGGGCCGGCGATGTCATTACCCGTCACGGACAGCCCCATGTGTACTTGCCGCTCACCCCCGACAAACGCGACGGCTATTGGCCGCCGGGGCCGATCGTGGAAAACGACGCTTCGACCCACAAATGGCAATTGCTTTACCCCCAGGTGCAGCCCACCTGTGCCCTCTTCCCTAGCGATCCGCTGCAGAGTGCCGATGGCGGCTACGCATGGTCGCTGTGGCGGCCCTACAGCTGCTGCAAACGTGAAGGGCAGACTTTGCTGTTCAGCATCGACTTCGCAGGAGGTGCTTCATGAATCGCCCCCTTACCCGATCAGGTTGTAGCGTGATGCGTCTGTTGCTCTGCGGACTGTTGCTCATGGCCACGTATGCCCGCGCCGCCGAGGATGATTACCGTTTGGGCACTCAGGGCGACGTGCTCGACGATCGGGTGATGTACACCATTGGCGGCGGCTCGGCGGTGGGTTCCCCGAGTTCGTTCTACCGCCCCAGCGGTCTCGGGATCGGCGGGTCCTGGCGAGCGAACCTGATGTGCGGAAACATGAGCCTGAGCAATACCCTGCAAAACCAGTTGAACGGCGTCACCGAAGGTTTCCAGCAAATCATGGGCAGCATTGTGCAGAACGCTACCCAGGCGGTGATGTCGCTGCCAGCGTTGATCATTCAACGCGCCAACCCCGGCCTCTATGAATTGCTGAGCAACGGGGTGATGCAGGGGCGTATCGACTTCGATCGCTCCAAGCTGACCTGCCAGGCCATGGCCGATAAAATGGCGGACAAGGTCGGTCCAGCCGGCTGGGGCGCGCTGGCCAAAAACCAAGAAATGCAGAGCCATCTGGAGCAAACCGGTGGGGATGCCGTCGCCGCAGTGAACAACACCGAGGCGCAGAACGGCAACCACGGGGTGTCCTGGGTCGGTGGGCAGAAAGCTGGCGGTAACGGGCAGACACCGATCCGGGTGACCGCCGACGTGGTTCGCGCCGGCTATAACCTGTTGCATAACCGGACGGTGGCGGACAGTGCGTCGATCAGTAGCCACGACTGTCAGGGCGGGGCCATTTGCCAGACCTGGGCGTCGCCCCAAGAGGAGTCCGAGTGGGCGGTCCGCGTCTTGGGCGAGACGGAAGTCGCGACCTGCGACAGCTGCGAAACCCTGCGGGCGACCGCAGGCAGCGGATTGACACCGCTGATTCAGGAGGCCTACAGCGAACGCCTGAAAGCCTTGCAACAGCTGCTATCGGGCGCACTCCCATCTACCCAGGACAACTTGGTTAAGGCCTCCAGTCCGATGCTGCCAGTCACCCGCCGCGTCATCGAAGCCCTGCGCGACGATCCCGACCAGGATCTGCTGGCACGGCGCTTGGCCAGCGAGACGGCTTTATCCAGTGTGCTCGACAAAGCCCTCCTGCTACTGCACACCCTGTTGGCCGGCAGTCACGAACCAAACGTTGCTTCCGCCGAACCAGCCCAAACTGCCTTGACGAAAAACATCGACGCCCTAGAGCGTGAAGTCCGCTTGCTGCAAACCGAACTGCAGGTCCGGCAGATGCTGGCCACCAACACCGCCAGCCTGGTACTCGATCGGCATGCCGGGGGGGCCGACGCCTCGCGTACCATCGAGCAAGGCGACCCCGAGCCGGGCCGGCTCAACAACGCCAATGCCGGACAAGTGAAGCCATGAAACGCCTACGGCTGTTCACGCTGCTTTCGGGTCTGGGGATTGCCACGGTGATGCTGCTGATCGCCGCACTGCTCACCCAGATCGGCAGCACGGCGCTGGGCAGTGTTGAAAGCTGGCAACTGGCACTCGAATCGGCACGCCCTTATCTGCGGGTATGGCGTGCCCTGCTCTACTGCGCCCTGTTGGCGCTCTGGTGGGATCTGCATCGCCGCTACCGCCATCGACCAGCGGATCGACTGCGCTTACAGCGCATCGGGACCATGGGGCTCGCACTCTTTACCTTTGTCGAACTCACCCGACTGTGAGGCCACCGCCATGTTCATGAGCACTAACAGCTACTTGGAGTATTACCTCTCCCTGCTGGCCTGGATTATCAACAACGGGCTCTGGAGCGTGCTGTCCGACACTGGGCTGTTCGCCGCGCCCTTCGGCGCCATCATCCTGCAGGAATGGCTGTCGGCCCGTCAGCAAGGTGCGGATGAAGGTAACAAGGGGCTGTTCTCGGTGCCACGGATCGAGAACCGGCTGTGGCTGGCCTACATCGTGGTGTTGTTCGGCTGTGCGCCGGTCTTTCCATTAAACCTCGCCTCCATGACACTCGATGCGGCGGCCAGCCAGCGTTGCGGTATCAGTGTGACCAAGCCAGCGGACACCGCCTGGGGTGCCACCTTCAACACCATCGGTGAACGTTCCGCCAACGTGCCCGTCTGGTGGTTTCTGGTACATGCAGTGAGCAAAGGCGTGACCGCAGCGGCCACCGCCGCCATCCCCTGCGCATCGGATATCCGGCAGATGCGCATGGAGATCGACAGCTCACGGATTGACAGTCAGGTGCTGCTGCAGGAAGTAGCCGACTTCACCCGTGACTGCTATGGCTATTCCCGTTCGCGGTTGTTCACCAACCGCCCGCAATTAGATAAAGCACAAAGTCACGACGCGTCTTGGATCGGCTCGAGCTATTTCCTCGAGACGACCGGCTACTACGATACCGATCGCTCACGCACGCCACGAGTCAGCTGGCCGTACGATGTAAGCCGCGATGTGTCCTTGCCGCGGCTAGCGAATGGCGCGGGATATCCAACCTGTAAGCAGTGGTGGAGCGATAGCGGTGTCGGATTACGCGAGCGCTTGATCAAGGAGGTCGATCCTTCGTTGCTGACGCAGCTGAAGGGCTGGCTGACGGGCCGTTCGAACACCGAGATCGAGGATGCCACCCTGCGCGAGCTGATCAGTCCGCGCCAGCAATCGAGGTCCATGTCGCCCGGACAGGTATTTCAGGACTATGGCTCCAGTGCCCGCGGTGGATCGATCAGTCAGGGGCTCAACAACCTGGCCACCAACACCGGATTGGCCCTCGGCTCCTTCAGCAACTTTCCCGCGATGAATGCGCTTCGCGCCGCCCTACCGATGGTGCAGGCGTTCCTGATCATGGGGGTCATCATCAGCTTGCCACTGGTTCTGTTGGTCAGTACCTACCAGTTGAAGACCGTCATGACGGTGACGTTCGCGCTGTTTACCTTGCACATGCTGACCTTCTGGTGGGAGCTGGCACGCTGGGTCGACTCCAGCATGCTCAATACCCTGTACAGTCAGGTTTCGACGTCCAACAAAGTGCTGTTGTCGCTGCCGACATCTGGCGTCATGGATGGAACGGTCACGGCACAAGTGATTGAGTATGTGATGGGGGCGATGTTCGTCGTATTGCCGATGCTGTTTCTAGGGGCTATGAGCTGGACCGGGTATAGCGTAGGTTCAGGCGTAGAAGGAATGCTTAGCCGGGGAGCCCAGGCTGCGCAGAAAGCCAGCTCCAGCGGAACCTCTCAGTTGATGAGCGGAGCAAGAATCGCCTCAGGGAAATCGGGCTCAAAATAACCCCTCGGCTACTTCAACGAACCCCATTTATCGTACTGCTCAGGCCACGACGTTCTATGCATCGGATTATCGAGATCATCAATATCTGGAATGTCTGAATCTTGAACAACTGGGATAGCTGCAATTGCGACAACAGTGCAGATCAACACAAATAACCAGAAGCTAACAAAAAGAAATGCCCCGAGCAGGGCTAGCTTCGCAACCAGAAAGCTTCCGCGAACAATGGCTTTGCCTGCAGGTAGACCTGCTGCCACCGCTCGCTCGGCCACGCGGGACTCGAACGCTTTCAACCGGCGATACCCACGCTTTACTGACATGCCACAGGCATAGGCCCAACGCTGGGCGCGGAAAACCGAAACGGGGCTCTGCGTCGGCATGGTCTCGCCTTCTCTGAGCGTGTTCATGATAGAGACAGTAGTATCAGCCTACTACTGAAAACGGTCCGCGCTTGACCGTTTATCAGTTTTCCCCGCCGATAAACTTTCACTGGAAGTCAGCAGACCAGCCGCGTGCAACCGCGTAGCTGAAGGGGTTGACCCGCATACACCCCCGCAGCTAAAACCCTCAGTACGGACTGCTGTGATCGACAGCGCCTGCCCAGGTAGTCAGAGCCTTCGAGACTACGTCACCCTGGTGATGGTTCTCCCCCAAGTGCGATTAGCGTTCGGTAGCTCGCACGGTCACCGCTGCTGCGGTGATGAATGCCTACTGTTCCCCAGAGCGTCTTTCGAGCCCTGCTCGTCAGGTACACCCACGCGTTTTTTTTCACCCCACGGCGGGGAATTTTTCCCCGTACCGCTCAGCCTCATTTCCACAGTCGGATGGCCTGCAAGGCCTGCACCTATCCAGCTCTTCACCCAACCGGGGAACCCTCCCCGACGGGCAAGGTGTTCCTCCGTTTCTCTCGAGGAAACTGCCATGCGCGATATCTACCAAGACGTGACCGACAAGATCGTGACCGCTTTAGGCCAAGGCGTTGCTCCCTGGATCAAACCCTGGACCTCAACTGGCTCATCGAACTACGGTCCTCACCAACCCTTCCCCATCAACGCGATCACTCGGCGTGCCTATTCAGGCATTAATCTCCCCCTGCTCTGGGCCGAGGCCCGGTTAAAGGGCTTCACACAAGATCGCTGGCTGACCTTCAACCAAGCCAAAAATGCCGGTGGACACATCCGTAAGGGTGAGCACAGCACCTTGGCGGTTCTCTACAAGCCGATGGAACGCGAAGAACAGACTGAATCAGGTCAACCCGTTCTCGATGAGAACGGCCAGCCCAAGGTCGCTCACTTTGGCATTCTCCGGACGCATTTCCTGTTCAATATCGAGCAAACAGAGGGGCTCGAAACACTCAATGCAACCTTGATCGAAACGGAACCGAGCGAGCCCTTTCAGGCCAACAGCGCGGCGGATAATCTGCTGTTAAGTTCTGGAGCAAAGATCGTTCATCGGCCGGCCGACCAAGCCTTTTACCACCCGCTCAGGGATTTCATCCAACTGCCGACAAAGGCGCAATTTCACAACGAAAGCGGCTATTACGCCACGGCCCTGCATGAGCTATCGCACTGGAGCGGACATGCCTCGCGCCTGCAACGCGAAGGAGTGGTTGCACCTAGCCCATTCGGTACGCCGGGCTATGCCTTCGAGGAACTGGTGGCTGAAATGGGCGCCGCATTTTTGTGTGCTCATTGCGGCATTCAGGGCGAACTGCGCCATGAGGGTTACCTTGAGTCCTGGCTCAGCCTGCTCAAGGCAGACAAGCGCGCGATCTTTCGGGCCAGTGGCCAAGCCCGAACGGCATCCGAGTATGTGCTCAACCTGGAGCAACAATCGAAGTCAGCGGTCCTGGATGACCCGCTGTGCGTGAACAATGGAGCTTAACCATTATCTCTCCGCTGCAACCGCTTCATCGGGCCCGACGCGAGTTGGGCCTTTTTTTTCGCCCTGAACAACAGAAGGCCTCACGCTTCGAGACTGTACCGGAGGTGGTCGCACGCCAGCGGCAAGCTATTACGTATCCAAGTTTTGCGCCAGAAAATCCACCAGTTCCAGCGGACTTCGGCTGTCGATCACCTTGTAGATCAGATCACGCTTGCTGCGTGGCAACTTCTTGACCACGCTCTTCGCCGAAGCCCTGACAGCCTCGTCCGTGCCATGGATACGGGCCGCCAAGAGCAGCACCAGTGTGGCGTCAGTGAGGTTCATCGCTTGGCCCAAAAAATATGCAGCGCAGTGTACCGACTCTGGCCGTTTCCGCACCAGCACGACCCTCATCAATACGATGCCCTGCAGTATCACTATTCCCCTTGCCGCACAAAAGGTTACCAGCCAAAAGGACAGGTAAGGGTTGGAAGGGAATGGGGCCGCAAGGGTAAGAGCGCTATCCGAAAAGGCTAAAAGACCATTGGCCCCGCCCCCTGCCGGAGGTCACGATGTTCAGTCTGTTTCGCCACCACCACAAAAGGCCAA
This sequence comes from Pseudomonas sp. TMW22090, assembly GCF_022496665.1. Classification (NCBI taxonomy): domain Bacteria; kingdom Pseudomonadati; phylum Pseudomonadota; class Gammaproteobacteria; order Pseudomonadales; family Pseudomonadaceae; genus Pseudomonas; species Pseudomonas sp. TMW22090. The sequence goes on along the minus strand of NZ_SCFH01000011.1, from coordinate 178,425 downwards.
AGCCCGCTCCACCGCTAACCGTGAGCGTTGCCGAAGGTTACCTGCCCATCGAATCCGCCCACACCCTGTTAGCCGCGGAGCATCGCCGCCAGTTGCTCGATCGTATCTGGCAGTACACCGCACTCTCCCACGCGCAATTCACTCAGCTCTACTTGCAGCCAATCCAGCGCTACGCCGAACGAGTCCAGCAACTCCCGGCCAGTGAAACACACCACCATGCGTATCTCGGCGGCATGCTCGACCATGGCCTGGAGCTGGTCGCCTGCAGTCTGAAACTGCGTCAGTCCCATCTGCTCCCCACCGGTGCCGCGCCGGAAGACCAAGCCGCCCAGACCGATGCCTGGTCGGCCGGCATCGCCTATGGTGCATTGCTGCATGATATTGGCAAGATTGCCGTGGACCTGCAGGTCGAACGCCAGGATGGTCGCCCTTGGCACCCCTGGCAGGGACCGTTGGATCAGCCCTACCGCTTTCGCTACCTCAAGGGTCGTGACTACCACTTGCATGGCGCCGCCGCAGGGTTGCTCTACACCCAAATTCTTGACCGGCCGATTCTCGACTGGCTCAGTAATTTTCCGCCGCTGTGGGCCAGCTTACTGTATGTCCTGGCCGGTCAGTACGAACATGCCGGCGTACTCGGCGAGTTGGTGATTCAGGCCGACCGCGTTTCCACCGCGCAGAACATCGGCGGCAACCCGAGCAAGGCGCTGAAAGCGCCGATCCATTCGCTGCAACATCACTTGATCAGCGGACTGCGGCACCTGGTCCAACACGAGCTGAAACTCAACCAACCGGGTGCCGCCGGCTGGCTGACCCAGGACGCTTTGTGGCTGGTCAGCAAGGTCGTCACTGACAAGTTGCGCGCTTATCTGCTGTCGCAGTCGATCGAGGGCATCCCCTCGTCCAATATCGCCGTATTCGAGGAACTCCAGTCGCACGGATTGGTCGAGTCGACTCCGGAAGGCAAAGCCATCTGGACCGCGCTGGTGACCCAGAGCAATTGGCAGCAAAGCTTCACCTTTCTACGCCTTCAACCGGCGTTGATATGGGGGAGCGAAGACCGTCCCGCAGCTTTCAGCGGAACGGTGAGTGTGGCCTTCGAAGACCAGCCGACTCACGTTCCAACAACACCTGCTGCCCCCATGGCTGCGAACCAAAACTCAACTCAAAGCCCATCGCCGCCCAATCCACTGGCGATGGAAGATGCTGATGACTACCTCGGACCACTGCTGGACATGTTCGAAACGGCAGAGTCCGAGGCCAGTGAAGCACAGTCAGAAAGTGCTCTCGCCACCTCAAATCCCCCTGCGGAAAATCCCGGTCAGGTTTTCCTGAATTGGGTCAGGAAAGGTATCCAGAGTCACAAGCTGATCATCAATGACAGCAAGGCCAAAGTGCACACCGTGAACGGGACTGTGTTTCTGGTAACACCGAGCATCTTCCAGCGCTATGTTCAGGAGTTTCCAGGCATCGCCTACGGAGCCAACGAAGACATGGATGAGTGGCGCTGGGTGCAGAAGCAGTTCGAGAAACTGAAGGTCCACAGGAAGCGTGAAGACGGTCTGAATATCTGGACCTGCCAAGTGCAAGGTCCCAGGAAGAAAACCGTTTTGAAGGGGTACGTGATTGGAGAGCCGGCTTCACTTTTAGTATCGATACCACCGGACAATCCTTTTCTTGCACTTGATTATGGGTGAGTACCCTATGTGTCATCACGAGACGGTTACTCTACCCAGTCCTATTGGTGTTGGCGCCGACCTCGAATTGACCTACCAACCCTGGCGTTGCATTTTGGACGCTTTGAAAAGCGCGTAGAAGAGTTTCCTGCTGACGTGGCACCTGCTTCATAACGACTGTGCGATCTATCGCAAAGAAATACACATTGATCGCCTCATCACCGACATTGCATAGGCAGCCCGCGAATGATGACGTCCCTGGTCTCATCGATCATCGAGTTCCTCACGGTGAATCCGCATGTCGCCTATCTGGCGGTGTTTCTTCTGGCACTTTCCGAGTCAATCCCGATTATTGGAGCTGTCGTTCCCGGCACAGCCGTGATCCTCGCGCTCAGTGCCTTGGTGCCGAGCGGCGTATTACTACTCTGGCCGTTGCTGGTAGCCGCCACGTTAGGCGCCATCGTGGGTGATGGTCTTTCGTTCTGGCTGGGACATCGATATCACCGCGAGATTCTTGGTTTCTGGCCTTTGAACCGCCACCCTGAACTGATTCAGAGCAGCGAGGCCTTTTTCGAGCGTCATGGCGTCAAGAGTGTATTTCTCGCGCGCTTCGTACCGGGCGTCCGCGCCTTCATCCCGCTCCTTGCCGGAATGATGGGCATGACGGTTAGTCGATTCTATGCCGTCAATGTTGCCTCGGCACTCGCTTGGGCTCCATCGCATATCCTGTCCGGTGTACTCGTAGGCGCGACGTTCAGCATACTCGGCGCAACCGCAAAGCCGCTCGCAATCCTGCTGGTTGTTCTATTCGTAATGGGCTGGGCAGGTTCGCATATCGTGCGCTGGACGTTGCGTCGCGGCGTCCCCTACTTCATCGACGCACTGGGACGGCTGCGGTGCTGGGCCGGCACCCACGACACCTGGCTAAGCAGCAGTCTCACCCATTTACTCGATCCTTCGCGACCCGAAGCACGGACTCTCGCATTATCGGCTGTGCTTCTCGTCGGCGCAGCCTGGCTCTTCTTTGGCATTCTTGAAGATCTCGTCACCGGTGACCCATTGCTGCTCGTCGACAGCGCGATATACCAAGTGCTCCAGGAGCTTCGTACAGCGCCGGGCGACGCGGTAATGATCGCCATTACGGAACTCGGTGACACCACGGTCGTGGCGGCAGTCACGCTGGTTGTCTTGTCATGGCTCATGTGGAAACGCGCCTGGCGTACAGCGGCCTATTGGTTGATTGCGATTGCCGGTGCTTCAGCACTCAACTCAGTCATCAAAGTGGCGTTGCATCGCGCTCGCCCCGGCGAGCTTCTCTACTCCGGCTGGAGTGCATTTTCCTTCCCTAGTGGGCATAGCACGGTCAATGTCGTGCTCTACGGTTTCCTCGCTTTTCTCATCACGCGTGAGATCCGCCCGGCATGGCGCCTCGTGGTCGCTCTCGGCGCAGCAACCCTGATATTTCTGATTGCATTCTCGCGCCTCTACCTCGGTGCGCATTGGTTTTCCGACGTTATTGGGGGATTGGCATTCGGATCGGCTTGGCTGGCGCTGCTCGGCCTTTCCTACCTATGGCGCCAAGCCGTAGGCATTGAGCCAAAGAGCCTACTCGCCGCCGGATGTTCAGCACTGATTCTTGCCGGAGGACTCAATATCTATCGTAGCCATGCGACCGACAGCGACCGCTATGCCGTCAAGATAGGAACTCCGTCCATGGCCGCCACCGATTGGTGGGCGTCGGGTTGGCAGCAACTGCCGGTGCGGCGTATTGATCTCACGGGCGAGACGAATGAGCCACTGACGTTCCAGTGGGCCGGTGGTCTGCAGGACTTGCAGGATGTCCTGCAGCGTAATGGGTGGCGCGACTCAGCGGCCTGGACACCTCTTAATGCCCTGAATTGGCTTTCCGTCCAGACCGACCCGACAGCTCTTCCGGTTATTCCACTTTTCGCCAGTGGTCGCCTCCCCAGTCTGACACTCGTTCGACCGAACAGTGGGGGCGCACTCACCAGTTCACGCCTCGTGCTTCGAGTGTGGGTCGTAGATTTGGAGCTCACAAACGGGCGTACTTTCTCGCTGTGGATGGGCTCAGTTGTCGAGGAGCGTATCTATCACCCCCTGTTCCTCATTACCTTGACGTCGACACAGCCTGGTGTGAATGCACCACGAAGCACGCTAGCTGTCGCTTTTGACGATGGACGACTTCTTCCACGTCCCCCAGGAACCTCAAATGGAGATTGGGATGGCAATGTCCTGTTAGCTCGTCACTGTAAGACACAGAAATCGATGTCTGATTGATAGCGGCGAACGTGGACTAGCAGGTACATCGCCGATACCGGCGTCTTTCGGCTTACGGCAGAAATTATTTACCTTGCACCACTCGAACATGTGCATGGCTGATGGCTTTGTAGACGCGAATCAATCTTAAAAGCGGCCACCAGTCATATAGAAAAATCTGCAGTGGTCGCCACATCGCCACCCAGCCAACGATCACTAGGCTTTCGCGTGCCATGCCGACCACAGCGCCAGTGCCAAGTTGGCCGATGACATCCACGGCAATCAGGCAAAGGGTAACAAAGGCGATGCCGATCACCAGGCTGATGCGGCCATCTCGAAGGAGGTGTTTTAAATCACTGCGCGTGAGGCCTGCCTTATGATCAAAGTAATTGTGGATTGCCTCGATCATGATCGCACTTGGATCGCCCTCTGCTGGTAGGTGCTCAAGGTGGATTGTGATACGAAGCCGGCTGTCCGACGAAAATTCCGCCGCCCAAGTCTCAATGAACGCTTCAGCTTCGCGATCGAGATCCTTGTTAAGAAAAGGTGTCGGATCCATCGAGTTAAACAACTGTCCAAGCTCGCGTACCCGAAGTTGAAGGTGATGCTCTGGTGATGTTTTTTTTCTCATGCCACTTACCGATTGTCATGCATTGGCAGTTTCGAATTGCGCAACTCGCTTTCGCTGCGCCTCAGTCCTTACGCAGCGCTCTGACCGCCGCTGGCATCACCGTCAAACCTTTAGCTCCAATTTACCTAAAGCCTGCCGATGAACAGCCGGCGAGGATGACCTGTATCCAAAAAAGCTGAGTTTAGTTCCGCCGAAATAAACCGGCTCGGAGAGATTGCACTCACGGAATCATGACCACAGCAACACCTGCTTTCCGCGCAACAGCCTTGCTGCCCAAGCGTACCGAAAACCCACTTACTTGATTGAAGTCAACTCTGCGACGGCCTGGATGTCTACACTGGGATAATTAGGGACTAACAGGCCCTTGGAGCACGTCATGTACTGGTTCCGTCATCACTACCGCAATCTTTTGCGACTCACCCTAGGGGTGTGGGTGTTGGCTGTGATCGTGACGGTATTTCACGGCTGCCTGGTGCAGCCGCAGCACAGCCTGAGTGCAACGCACGAGACGCCTTCCACGCTGCAACAGATGGATGAACATGCGCTGCATGCCAGCGGCTGCCTTAAGCATTGTGCCGATGCAGCAAAGGCGATCAGTCCCGCATCGCAGATCCCGACACTGGATCTCGCCAGTTTGGCGCTTGCCTTGCTGTTACCTGCGATGCTGCTGCTTATCCCCGCTCAAACATTAACCTTCGCTGCACTCGCACTGAAGCGCCCCGCGCCATCGGGGCCTCCAGCCCGCCTGATATTCGTCCGTTTCAACGATTAATCCAACTTTCAGGGCGGTCACACCGTGGCCGTCCTGCTTCATTGCGCCAATTAGGCGCGGCCTAGTAATTCCTACTTGTCTCTAAAACCCGGAGTTCACCATGCAAACACAATTGAAATTGGTTCTTGCCGCTATTTTAGCCAGCAGCGTATTCATGGCTTATGCGGAAGATGAGCATCATCCTGCCGACGCACCTGGCGACGCACCTGCCAGTGCAACGGCTGCCAGCGCACCGTCCGAGTCAGCGATGAGCAAAGCGATGAGCGAGCAAATGCAGAAAATGCAGGCAGCTCATGACAAAGCTGCAGCTGCGAAAACCCCTGCCGAGCGGCAAGCAGCTATGCAAGAGGGCATGAAAACGATGAAGGACAGCTTGACCATGATGAGTAAGCAGCAAGGGGCTGCTGGTTGTACGGGCATGGAGATGGGCTCAGGCATGGGGATGTCTGGCTCCAAGGACGGTATGGGTATGGGCATGGGTAAAGGAATGATGGAGATGATGATGAAGATGATGGATCAGCAGTCGTCGATGATGGACATGCCAATGAAGAAGTAACGACCGCTATCCACCCAGGATTGCGGCGCTTGCAATGCAACGGCGGTGTCACCATGGCCAGCATGGCTAGAGCGACACCGCCGTACTACTCGATAGAACTCCCTCAGGAGTACAAAACCATGATGAATTCAGCACATTCAGCTAAAACCTCTCCAGCATTTTGGAGGAGCAAACCCGGCATAGCGCTGGGCATGCTGTTGGTGATCGCGCTGTTTTATCTGGCCAGAGAACACTACGGCCACATGCTGGGCTTACTGCCTTATATGATTTTGCTGCTGTGCCCGCTGATGCATTTTTTCGGGCACCACCACGGTGGACACAGTCATCACGGCGAAAGCTCAGACTCAACCAAGGATGCGAACAGGAGTTAGCCCATGCACGCCCCTGAGCTTCGTCAAGACGACCCAATACAAAAGCTTGAACCCACCGGTTCCCATGATCCGGTCTGCGGCATGGCCGTCAGTAGCGAAAGCCAGTTCAGTACGCAATATAAGGGGCAAACCTACCGGTTCTGCAGCCAGAAATGCCAAACGACCTTCAGGGCAGAGCCTGAGCGATATCAAATATCTCCGACTGAAATTGAACACATCCATCAGGCACCAGCAGAACCGTTGACCGTTGACACTGAATACACCTGCCCCATGCATCCGGAGATTCGCCAGATTGGCCCCGGCGTCTGCCCCAAGTGCGGCATGACCTTAGAGCCGGTGATCCCGGAATTGGAGGAAAAAGAGAACCCTGAACTCAAGAACTTCACCCAGCGCTTCTGGTGGACATTGCCACTGACAATAATCGTCACCGTTCTGGCCATGGGCGGCCATGCCTTAGTGCTGTTTCACGGCCCCACGCAAAACTGGATCGAGCTGGGACTGGCCGCACCGGTGGTGCTTTGGGCTGGTTGGCCATTTTATGTACGCGGCGTGCGCTCGGTGATTCAGCGAAGTCCGAACATGTGGACGCTGATCGGCCTTGGCACGGCGGCGGCCTTTCTTTACAGCGTTGTGGCGACCCTGGCCCCCGATGTATTCCCCAGCAACTTCCTGATGGACGGCCGTATCGGCGTCTACTTCGAAGCGGCGGCTGTGATCATCTCACTCACCCTCCTCGGCCAGATGCTTGAACTCAAGGCGCGCTCGCAAACCTCGGCCGCAATCAAGTCGCTGCTTGGACTGGCCCCCAAAACTGCCCGACGGATCAATGCCAACGGCACGGAAGAAGACATCCCCCTGACGCACGTACACAGCGGCGACACGTTACGTGTGCGACCAGGCGAAAAAGTGCCTGTCGACGGTCAGGTGCTGCAAGGCGAAAGCGCTGTGGATGAGTCGATGCTCACTGGCGAACCGATACCGATCATGAAGAGGGCCGGCGACGCGCTGATCGGCGCCACTCTCAACATCCACGGCAGCCTGGTGATGCAGGCGCAGAAGATAGGGTCGGCCACCCTGCTCGCACAAATCGTGCAGATGGTTGTTCAGGCCCAGCGCTCAAAGGCGCCGATGCAACGCCTGGCTGATGTAATCGCCGGTTACTTCGTGATCGTGGTGATTACTATCGCCGCGCTGACTCTACTCGGCTGGGGACTGTGGGGGCCCGAGCCGAGCTGGGTGTTCGGACTGATCAACGCTGTCGCGGTCATGATCATCGCCTGTCCCTGTGCCCTTGGCCTGGCGACACCGATGTCAGTCATGCTCGCCACCGGCAAGGCTGCTGGCAGCGGCGTATTGTTTCGCGATGCCGCCGCCATCGAAAACCTGCGCAAAATAGACACCTTGATAGTCGACAAAACCGGCACCCTCACTGAAGGTCGACCAGCGTTCCATAGCGTCGGGGCCGTACCCGGATTCACTCAGGATGAGGTGCTGCGCCTGGCTGCGAGTCTTGATCAGGGCAGCGAGCACCCGTTGGCCCGCGCCATCGTCGATCAGGCACGCGCCGCAGGTCTGACACTGAGCCCACCTGAAACCTTCGAGTCGGCTTCCGGTATTGGTGTAAGCGGTCAGGTTGAAGGTCGCCGCCTGCAATTGGGTAATACGGCGCTGATGCAGGAAGCCGGCGTCGCCACTGAGCGCTTGCAAGCGCAGGCCGAGAAGCTACGCGGCGACGGTACGAGCATCATGTACCTGGCAGTCAATGGCGCCCTGGCGGGTTTGCTGGCTGTAGCCGATCCCATCAAACCCACCTCGAAGCTGGCCGTCGAGCGTCTGCAGGCGGATGGCGTCAAGGTCATCATGGCCACTGGCGACGGCCTTACCACTGCGCGCTCGGTAGCTCGCCAATTGGGCATTGAGGAGGTGCATGGCGAGGTCAAACCGCAAGATAAAGAACGTCTGGTTGCATCTCTGCAGCAAGCCGGACACCGCGTGGCGATGGCCGGCGACGGCATTAATGATGCCCCCGCGCTGGCTCGCGCTGATGTCGGTATCGCCATGGGTACTGGCACTGACGTGGCGATGAACAGCGCTCAGATCACCCTGGTCAAAGGCGATCTGCTCGGTATCCTGCGCGCTCGCAGCCTGTCAGTAGCAACGGTGAGAAATATGCACCAGAACCTGACCTTCGCCTTCCTTTACAACGCCATGGGCATCCCGCTGGCAGCAGGCTTGCTCTACCCGCTTACCGGTCACCTTCTGTCACCGTTAATTGCCGCACTGGCCATGAGCGTGAGCTCGGCGTCGGTGGTATTCAACGCGTTACGCCTGCGCCAGGCTTCCATTGATTGAGTGAAAACGCCCGCTTGACCTTGCCATGGCAGCAAGGTTGAAGATAAGCCAACGTCGCAGAAAAGCTGAATGCCTCAGTCTTTGCTTGATGCATTTTGTTATGAGGAGTCACCGATGAAAACCGTTGAACTGCAAGTCCAAGGCATGAGCTGTGGCTCATGTGTCAAACACGTCACCGAAGCGCTGCGCCCACTTGAAGGCGTCAGTGACATAGCAGTGGATCTACAAGCCGGACGGGTGAAGGTCAGTGGCGATTCGGACAGCCCTGCGCTGCTTACAGCCCTGCAGGACGCTGGCTATCCAGCACAGCTGGTGACAATGGAAAGCGTAGCGAGTAAGAAAGCCTCTGGTTGTGGCGGGAACGGTGGCGGTTGCTGCTGTCGGTAAGCGATATTTTTAAACGGCAATTGACGACTACGTCAGGGCTAACCTGACACGGCCTATCACAACAAGACAAATCTATCGATGCTGCCCAATCGCAGCGCAGCCAAACTGCCATTGCTAACCTGACGGAAATGTAATCACGCGCCGCCTGATGATATGACATCTTGCTCGCAAAATGGCGGCTGGCACCGACTCTCTGAAGCGAGCCATGGCCCTACTGTGGCAGCGGTTTCGTATCTGCCTGCACTCCGACTTACTGGATACCCCTCCATGCATTCCAGAACATCAAGACGCACTTTCGTGAAAGCCTTGGCTGCAGGCGGGGTACTCGCAGGCTTTGGGCTGTGGCGCAGCCCGGTGTGGGCAATTACCAGTGAGGGGCAGCGGAATGTGCTCGCTGGCACTAATTTCGATCTGACTATCGGTGAGATGGGGGTGAACTTCACTGGCACGCCCCGCACCGCCATGACCATCAACGGTAGCCTCCCTGGCCCGATATTGCGCTGGCGTGAAGGCGATACGGTGACGTTGCGGGTCAGGAACCGGCTCAAGGAAGACACCTCGATCCATTGGCACGGCATCATTCTGCCGGTGAACATGGACGGTGTACCGGGCCTGAGTTTTCACGGCATCGAACCGGGCGGCCTGTACGTTTATTCGTTCAAGGTCAAACAGAACGGCACCTACTGGTATCACAGTCATTCCGGGTTCCAGGAGCAGGTCGGCGTCTACGGCCCCTTGGTCATCGATGCAAAGGATCCCGAACCCTTCAGCTATGACCGCGACTATGTGGTGATGCTGTCCGACTGGACGGATGAAGACCCAGTTCGGGTCATGAAGAAACTCAAGAAACAATCTAGTTACTACAACCTGCACAAGCGCACCGTCGGCGACTTCATTGATGACGTTGGTAAGAACGGTTGGTCTGCCACCGTCGCGGATCGGAAAATGTGGGCTGAAATGAAAATGAACCCCACCGATCTTGCTGACGTTAGCGGCGCCACCTACACCTACTTGCTTAACGGGCAGGCTCCCGATAGCAACTGGACAGGTATTTTTAGGCCCGGAGAACGGCTACGCCTGAGGTTCATCAACGGCTCGGCGATGAGCTACTTTGACGTGCGTATTCCTGGGCTGAAAATGACTGTCGTCGCCGCAGACGGGCAGTACGTGAAACCGGTGAGCGTTGATGAGTTCCGCATCGCCGTGGCCGAAACCTTTGATGTGATCGTCGAACCCACCGAAAACGCATACACCTTGTTCGCCCAGTCGATGGATCGTACCGGTTTCGCAAGAGGTACTCTGGCTGTACATGAAGGGCTCTCAGCTCCTGTGCCTCCCCTGGATCCACGTCCGTTGATCACGATGAGCGACATGGGCATGGGTGATATGGCCGGCATGGATCATGGCGATATGAAGGGTATGACCCAGGACTCGATGCAAGGCATGGAGGGTATGGATCACAGCCAAATGTCGGCCGGCGACGACAAAGGCATGCAGGGTATGACGGGCATGGACGGTGGATCGATGCAGAGCATGGATCACAGTCAGACGCCAGGCTCGGCAGACACGTCAGGTCACTCGATGTCGGGCATGAGCAGCATGGACTCGATGGAGCCTCACCCGGCCTCGGAAGCGAATAACCCGTTGGTCGACATGCAGGCGATGAGCCCCACACCGAAACTCAACGATCCTGGCATGGGACTGAGAAACAACGGTCGCCGGGTACTGACCTACTCAGACCTGAAGAGCACCTTCCAGGATCCCGATGGTCGGGAACCCAGCCGCACCATCACGCTGCACCTGACCGGACACATGGAAAAGTTCTCGTGGTCTTTTGACGGCGTCAAATTCGCTGATGCCGAGCCACTTCATCTCAAATATGGAGAGCGCATCCGAGTGGTTCTAGTCAATGACACCATGATGATGCATCCCATTCATCTGCATGGCATGTGGAGTGACCTGGAGGATGAAAACGGTGATTTCATGGTTCGCAAGCACACCATAGACATGCCGCCTGGCACCAAACGCAGCTACCGCGTGACTGCCGACGCCCTGGGGCGATGGGCGTACCACTGCCACCTGATGTACCACATGGAAATGGGCATGTTCCGCGAAGTCCGTGTGCAAGAGTAGGAGCCAGACATGAACTTCGAAAGAACCGCTAAACCGCTACTCGCCGGCTTGGCCATCCTAGGGATGGGCGTCATGCCGTTTGCGTATGGGCAGACCGAGCCAATGCAAGGTATGGACGGCAAGCAGATGCAGGAGATGGATCATTCCCAAATGCAGGGCATGGACGACAGTCAGATGCAGGGGATGAAACCCGCCGCGCCCCAGCAAAGCCGTACACCCATTCCGGCGCTCACCGATGCCGATCGCGCGGCGGTGTTTGAAAGCCATGCCGGCCACCAGATGCACGACAGCTCGATCAACTCATTTTTCCTGATCGATCAACTCGAATGGCAAGACGCTGACAAGGGCAGTGCATTACGTTGGGAAGCCAATGGCTGGATTGGCGGTGACACGGATCGTCTCTGGCTGCGCACCGAAGGCGAGCGAACCAATGGCGTGACCGAAAGCGCTGAGCTTCAGGCACTCTGGGGACACGCCGTCAGTCCCTGGTGGGACGTGGTCAGTGGTGTGCGACAGGACTTCAAACCTGGCGCACCGCAGACCTGGGCGGCGCTGGGGCTGCAAGGCATGGCGCTCTACGACTTCGAAACTCAAGCCACCGCTTACCTGGGCGAGGCCGGCCAGACCGCGCTGCGGCTCAAGGGTGACTACGACATTTTGCTGACCAACCGTTTGATTCTGCAACCCACTGCTGAAATCAACTTCTATGGCAGAAATGACCCACAACGGGCCACAGGCTCAGGGCTGTCGGACACCGAGGTCGGCCTGAGACTGCGCTATGAAGTACGCCGCGAGTTCGCACCTTACATCGGCGTGACCTGGAACCGCTCCTACGGCAAAACGGCGGATTACCGCCTTGAAGAAGGCGAAGACCAGAGCGATACGCGCTTTGTCGTCGGTGTGCGAATGTGGTTCTAAACCTGACCGAAAGATACACCCCCACATCCATTCAAACAGTAACACCCCACTCACGGTCCAGGCCGTCAGGAGCCTTGCATGTCATCTTTTAAAGCCGTTGGTGTTGTCGCGGCACTCAGCATCGGTTTGTTTTTGAGCGCTGCCGCTCAGGCGCATCCAAAACTACTGTCCTCTACCCCGGTCGATGGCGCCACCGTGGCCGCACCGGCAAAAATCGAACTGAATTTCTCGGAAAAGCTCACTACCCAGTTTTCCGGCGCGAAATTGATCATGACCGAAATGCCAGGCATGTCTGCCCACTCCCCCATGGGTGTCAAAGCGAGTGTCGCGGGCAGCGACGATCCGAAAATGATGGTCATCACCCCGGCGGCGGCGCTCACACCTGGCACATACAAGGTCGAGTGGAGAGCGGTTTCTTCCGATACCCACCCAATCACAGGCACCGTGACCTTTAAAGTCAAGTGACCCCATGGACGACTCAATCTACATTAGCCTTCGCTTCGCACTCTACATCGACTTGATGCTGCTCTTCGGGCTGGCACTGTTTGGCCTGTACAGTCTCAAAGGAAAGGAACGCGCAGACGGCGCCGTGTTGAATTTTGGGTCGTTACTGGTGGGAACTGCCCTTATCGGCGTACTGCTATCGATGGCGGCCATGCTACACATGGCCAAGACGATGAGCGGTATGTCCAGCGTCATGGAACTGCATCACCACATCCTACAGATGATGCTGATGGACACTGACGTCGGGTTGACCTGGATGGTTCGAATAGCCTCGTTGACGGTAGCGGTCATCGCCGCGACCCTCAATCGACGGGCCCCGGCATTTAGCCTCTGGCTGGCCACATTGTGCGGGGCCATCGCCCTGGCGACGCTGGCCTGGACAGGACATGGCGCCATGGATGAAGGCAGTCGACGCTACCTGCACTTCACCAGCGATATTGTCCATCTTCTGAGTGCAGGCAGCTGGTTGGGCGCTCTTGCCGCATTCGCGCTGTTATTGCGCTCAACCAACCTCACAGGCGATCTGCAGATACGGTTGCTGGCTCGAACGCTGACTGGGTTCGAATCAACGGGGACGCTTATCGTCGCAACCCTGGCTATCACCGGGATCGTCAACTATCTGATGGTTGTCGGGCCAGCATTCGAGACGTTGACATCCAGCACGTACGGGGCCCTGCTGTCTTTGAAGGTCTTCTTGTTTGCGGGGATGCTGGTATTTGCGGCGGTGAACCGCTTTCACCTGAGCCCGCTGCTTGAGCGATCTATTCAGGCAGATACTCACACCGTCGCGATCAACGCTTTACGGCGCAGCATGATTCTAGAGTTCTCGGTCGCGGTGATCATTATGGGCCTGGTTGCCTGGCTCGGCACACTCAGCCCAGAGATGGAGATGTCAGCTGAGTAACCCGTGAAGTGAATGCAGGCAGTCCTTTGCAATTTTCTAAGTTGAGCCGGTGCGCCCGCGCTGAGTCGGCCGTAGAAATTACATCAGCTTGTATTGGGGCATCCGTTTTGGCCGCAAACTGCTGCAATACAAATCGTGGAACCTGCCAACATGAAACTCTTGGTAGCTGAAGATGAACTAAAGACCGGAATTTACCTGCAGAAAGGCCTCACTGAAGCCGGCTTCAGTGTTGACCGTGTCATAACCGGGATCGACGCTCTTCAACACGTTCTGGACAGATCCTACGATCTACTCATCCTGGATGTGATGATGCCTGGTCTCAATGGTTGGGATGTCCTGAGAAAGATCCGAGCCGCTGGCGTAAATATGCCAGTGTTGTTCCTCTCAGCTCGGGATGGCGTAGAAGATCGAGTTAAAGGGTTGGATCTGGGTGCTGATGACTACATGGTCAAACCCTTTGCGTTCTCCGAGCTGCTTGCTAGAGTCCGGGTCTTGTTGCGTAGAGCAATCCCTCCTTCCAGTCAGACCCATCTAAAAATCGGAGATCTTGAGCTTGAAGTACTCAAGCATCAGGCGTTTCGAGGAGGGAAACGGATTGACCTAACGGCGAAAGAGTTTTCGTTATTGGAATTTATGCTCCAGCACCGTGGTGAAGTTCTCCCGAAATCACTCATTGCATCACAGGTTTGGAATATCCAGCTTGAGAGTGGTACCAATGTCATCGAGGTTGCCGTGCGTAGACTGCGAGCGAAAATTGATGACCGTTTTGAATCCAAATTGATTCACACCTCACGCGGCATGGGTTACGTGATCGACATATCGTAGATCAAATGACTCATTTGTCGCTGAGGGCCTGTCAGAGGAGTGTGAGCCAACTCCGTTTTCTTCGACAGGTTTGAGCGGTAGCCTTAGGCCCAGAGTGTGTAAAAACGCCTCCGCGAACCCTTGCTATGATTTCTGAGGATTTCATCGCAGGGATCGCCCATGAAGCGCTTTATCCAAGGTGAACATCGAGGCCAAGGCAGCTTGCTTCCCGAGAGCCTCGACGACTACGTCAGCGATACCAATCCGGTGCGCGTAGTCGACGTCTTTGTCGACGAACTCGACCTGGTCAAGCTGGGTTTTGAAGGCGTCATTCCTGCCGATACTGGGCGGCCTGCTTACCACCCCGCGACCCTGTTGAAGATCTACATCTACGGCTATCTCAACCGCATTCAATCAAGCCGGCGCCTGGAGCGAGAAGCCCAGCGCAACATCGAGTTGATGTGGCTGACTGGTCGCTTGATGCCGGACTTCAAAACCATCGCCAATTTCCGCAAAGACAACGGCAAGGCCATCCGCGGTGTGTGCCGCCAATTTGTGGTGCTGTGCCAACAACTGGGGTTGTTTTCCGAAGCGCTCGTTGCCGTCGACGGTAGCAAGTTCAAGGCGGTGAACAATCGAGGCCGGAACTTCACCAGCGCCAAACTTCGACGGCGAATGGAGGACATTGAGTCCAGTATCAATCGCTATCTGACAGCACTTGATACCGCAGACCGTCAGGAACCTTCCGTATCTCAGGCCAAAGCCGAACGCCTCCATGACAAGATCTCGGCCTTGAAAGCCAAGATGCAGGAGCTCAAGCAAATCGAGGTGCAGCTAAACGAAACGCCGGATAAACAGATCTCCCTAACCAATCCTGATGCTCGCTCGATGAAAACGCGCGGAACAGGAATGGTCGGCTACTACGTCCAGACTGCAGTTGATGCGAAGCACCACCTGATCGTGGCGCACGAGGTGACGAATGATGGCGTTGATCGAGACCAACTGAGTTCGATGGCAAAGCACGCACGAGAGGCCATGGGTGTCGAAGAACTGTCAGTAGTCGCAGACAGAGGGTGTTTCAAAGGGGAAGAAATACTGGCGTGCCATGAAGCGGGAATTACCGTTTTCGTGCCCAAGATACTGACGTCGGGAGCGACAGCGGCTGGTCGATTCGGCAAAGATGATTTCATCTATGACACCTCAACGAATGAATACCGATGCCCAGCCGGGCAAAGCTTGATCTGGCGTTACTCAACCGTCGAGAAGGGGTTAAAACTACATCGCTACTGGAGTTGGAACTGCCGGAATTGTGCCTTGAAGGAACGTTGCACGCCCAGCTCTGAGCGGCGAGTTAGCCGTTGGGAACATGAGTCGGTTGTCGAGGCGATGCAAAGTCGTCTTGATCAAGCACCAGAAATGATGCGGATCCGCCGCCAAACAGTGGAGCATCCCTTCGGCACACTGAAGTCCTGGATGGGGGCCACGCATTTCCTCACCAGAACCCTTACCCGGGTGAGCACGGAGATGAGCCTGCATGTGCTCGCCTACAACTTCAAACGCGTGCTGCGGCTGTTGG
The DNA here is from genome assembly GCF_022496665.1 of Pseudomonas sp. TMW22090. Classification (NCBI taxonomy): domain Bacteria; kingdom Pseudomonadati; phylum Pseudomonadota; class Gammaproteobacteria; order Pseudomonadales; family Pseudomonadaceae; genus Pseudomonas; species Pseudomonas sp. TMW22090. The sequence continues at coordinate 162,564 of NZ_SCFH01000011.1, read as the reverse complement.
GCAGTGATGGCTTGATGGCGGCAATGAAGGCCTGAAGCCTTTTGAGCGGTGCGATAACCGCATCTAGCAGGTACCCGCTGGCACAAGTCCCGATCAATACAGCAACATTGATTTGGCTTGGATGAGGCCCTTGGAGACCTCCAGCGCAGCGAAAAACCACCGATTACCCAATCCTCTGCATCCAAAGTGTTTTTACACTGTAGGCGCCAACGCCGAATTGACCTACGTGCCGACGCAAGACTGACCCAACTCCAATCGGCAGAAATCCAGCACAGGAAATGGTTCGCGAGGAATCAGACTGGGTCAGTGGCATCTCGGTAACTAGATCAATTCGGCATCGGCGCCAACACCGATATGCTATCGAGCATTCTTGCGCCAATTTTCGGCTCCTTTACCCAAAGCGCTTTTGCGCAGAATGTCGGGCTGGTCGCCGTCACGGGCGTCAAGAGCCGTTACGTGGTAGCCACTGGCGGGTTGTTTCTGGTAATTCTCGGGCTGCTGCCAGTGATGGGCCGGGTGATTGCCGCCGTACCGACATCAGTGATGGGTGGCGCCGGGATCGTCCTGTTTGGCACCGTAGCTGCCAGCGGTATCCGCACACTGTCCAAGGTCGACTACCGCAACAACATGAACCTGATCATTGTCGCCGCCTCCATCGGGTTCGGCATGATTCCCATCGCGGCACCGAGCTTCTACGACCACTTCCCGAGCTGGTTCGCCACGATTTTCCACTCGGGTATCAGTTCTTCGGCAATCATGGCGATTGCTCTGAACCTGACGTTCAACCACTTCACCATCGGCAACTCGGATCAACAGTCGGTATTCGTCGCCGGTACCGAGCGCAGTCTGCGCTTTCAAGATGTCGCGGCGCTGCGTGATGGCGATTATTTTAGTGACGGCAAGCTCTTCGACGCCGAAGGCAAGGAGATTGCTCTGGTGACCGAGGCAGTGGAGCCTCCCTCTTATCACCTAACCAATTCAACGGTGACGAACACGATAGAAAGCCGTGCCAGCACCAAGTCAACCTGAAAACTGACGCACACAACGCTGCGTACGCCCTGCACTTACGGTCTCGGCCCTGTAAATGCGCGCCGCCAAGAGCAACACAAGAGATAAGCGTCCGACCAAAACGCCTTCCTGATCCCAACGCTTAGAGCGATGGTGCCCACAAGTGTGGACACCATTTTAATCCCATGAAGCGGTCGCAGTAGGAATGGCAGTCATGGCCCGCACAGGGCTTGAGATCATTGATCTCAAGCTCTGCTCACTCCAAGTAGCCTGCGCTCCGGCGCTGGGACTGTCGTTTTTGCCGCGTGCCATCTGTGCATTTCTCAACATGCATGAACATGCGCAAATAACCTTGGTAGTTCAATCTTCCAGAGAAGTGGTGGACGCGATTGTCGGCGAGCGATGCGATGTCGGGTTCATTGCGCAACCCAACGCTTATCCCAGCCCCAGTGGTGAGAAAATTATTCAGTCATCTCTACGATGCGCCCTGCCCTTCGATCACCCACTACGCGACAAGGCAGTGATCGTCCCACAGGAACTTGAGGGGGAGTGCTTCATTTCCTATCCGCACGCTCTCGCGTCGCGTCAACACATCGACTCCATCTTTGCAGCGTATGGGGTGGAGCGCAGGATGAACCTGGAAACCCAGCACTCGATGCCGATGTGCGGGTTCGTCGAACAGGTCCATGAACTCGCGCAGAAAGGTATGGCGCAGGAGTCTGAGCAGTTCCTGGCATTCACCCTGGGCTATATCACCCATCTCGGCACCGATACGATCGGTCATGCGTTTGTGAACGAGCAGTGCGGGGGCCCCTTTCGCAACCACCCGCAGCGCCACCACCTCATCGAGAACCACATCGACGCGTGGAATTACTCCCAGACCGCGCCGGGCGGAAAGATCGCCCAAGATCCCTGGGGCCATACGACCGACTACCCCGAACTATCTATGTCGGCGCTGTGGTACGCGGTGCAGATCACGCCCGACGATCCGGACGGCAAGATCCAGGGCGCCCAGCGCCCAACCGGGATTCCAGAAGAACCGGACGCCCGAGACAAGGCACTAGATGTCGACGGCAACATGCCTGAGTGGATGGCCGAGGCAATCGTCAATGCCTTGATCGACACTTTCGGCGCCGGGCCGCACCCGCAGATATTCCCGGGTAGCAATTTCCAGTCGAGCATCGACTCCGGCCTACTGACCGCCCTAATCGAGAACGTGATAGGGAAAGGCTCGGATGAACCATTCTCCTAGCTGCTTAATGGCATCGCACCTAAGCCGTCCATGACCGTTCCCACCGGCTTCCCTTTGCCTTGGCAGATCCAAACGATCTACAAGATCATGATTACGTATTACAAATTTTCGTTCAGTGGATCTTGGGAAATGTCGAAAACGAAGAAGCCCGACTTCATCATCTTTCCCCCAGCGTCGGACTTCCAGAACCTGCTCCAACCGCCTGACCTCAGCGGCATCAATGGGTCCAGGCCGTGTGAAAACGCACTGAATACGTCGAAAGTTGAGAGCTATGGGCGTTGCCTGCGAAACCAGCAGACTGAAGCGCGAGTTGCCCTCGTCAGCTACATAGGCGTTCGTAAATGCTGTTTGGGCCGCGTCAGCGGCCCAAACAGCCACTCACGGACGATCAAACGGCTGGATTCACGCCCTGATCGTTTCAAGCAGTCCTGAGATGCCGAAGATGCTCATCATCCGTTTGAGGTTGTAGGCGAGCACGTGAAGGCTCATTTCAGTGCTTACCCTTGGTAGGGTTTTGGTCAGGAAGTGGGTACTTCCCATCCAGTATTTGAGCGTTCCAAAAGGATGTTCAACGGTCTGTCGGCGACGCCTCATCATCGCTGGATCATTTTCGAGCCGTACCTGCATCGCATCGATTACGGCTTCATGTTCCCAGCGCTTTACCCGGCGCTCCTTACCCGTCGTACATTGCTTGTGCATTGCGCAGGACTGGCAGCCCGAGAACCAATAACAGTGCAGTAGCATGCCGTCTTCCACCGAAGAATGCCGCCGGGTCAGTAACTGTCCCGCAGGGCATCGATACTCGTCCGATGCAGCAAGGTAGATGAAGTCCTGCTTACCAAATCGACTCTCGGCTTTGCTGCCTGATGTCAGGGGTTTCGGCACGAAAGTAGTGATGCCGGCTTGCTCGCAAGCAAGGATTTCCAGACCTTTGTAATAGCCTCGGTCGGCCACGACTGTTAGCGACTCAGCCTCGATTTCTTCACGCGCCTGGCTCGCCATATTGCTCAGTTGCCCACGATCATTACCAACGTTGGTCACCTCATGGGCAACGATCAGATGGTGTTTGTCGTCGACCGCTGTTTGTACGTTGTAGCCGACCGTTCCGGTGCCTCGGCCGCTCGTGGCCATTGAACGTGCATCAGGATCTGAGAGGGAAATTTGCTGGTCTGGACTTTCGTGAAGCTGCGCCTCGATTTCCTTGAGTTTCTGCATCTGCTTTTTCAGTGTTTCGATCTTTTCTTTAAGCCGCTCTGCTTTGGCCTCGGCCACTTCGGGCGTTGCCCGATCCGCCGAATCCATCGCCGCCAGATATCGTTCAATGCTCTGCTCGATCTGCTGCATGCGTGCCTTCACTTTTCCTTGGGTGAAGTTACGGTCGCGGTTGTTGACGGCTTTGAATTTGCTGCCGTCGATGGTGATGATCGATTGGGAGAAGAGATTGAGGTTGCGACAAAGAACTACGAACTGGCGGCATACGCTGCGAATGGCTTTGCCGTTGTCTTTGCGAAAGTCGGCAATGGTTTTGAAGTCCGGAGCCAAACGCCCCGTTAGCCACATCAACTCGACGTTGCGCTCGGCCTCACGCTCAAGCCGGCGGCTGGACTGAATCCGATTGAGGTAGCCGTAGATATAGATCTTCAGCAACACCGCTGGGTGGTAGGCCGGACGACCCGTTGCGGCAGGATCGACGCCCTCAAAACCCAGTGCACCCAGGTCGAGTTAGTCGACGAAAACATCGACCACGCGCACTGGATTTTCTTCGGCTACGTAATCGTCCAGACACTCTGGCAGCAGCGTCACTTGCGTCCGAGCCTCACCTTCGATGAATCGCTTCATGATCGCCCCCGATACGATCTAGACGATCAGAAGGTTAGACAATCACTGGCGTTTTCACACAGCCTGGGTCCAATCCAGTCGACGACGTGTGCGGACTATTCATGGCGCTTTTCGACTGGGTGATCAAGACACTGGAGGCCACCGTAAAACTGATCGAAGACCTAATCAAGATGGTCACCAGCCCGGCGTCCTACCTATTCTGGTTGGGCCTCTACGAGTTGGCGATGCTTATCTGGGACGTCACCACGAGAACCAATGAGATTTTGGCTCATACCGGGTTTGTTTCGCCGCACTCCCAACAGGCTTACGACGACGGGGAGCTTCGGCTCCCAAATGAGATTGACATTCCGATGATCACCCTTGGCGGAACGGTGGACGACGCGTTCCGCGCGGCGCTGGCAGCCGCCTTCGATCCTCTAGGAAACCTTGACCAGAATCAGGACGTGATCGGATACGGACATTCGGTCAACGACCCGCGTTATCCCTACTACCCGGTGCGCGCGTACGAAGGCCCCGATCTCGCCGGCAAAACGGACGCCTGGGAGTTCCATCGCCCCTGGGCTTACCCTACGACCAGTGTCACTGGTGCCAATCACCACACGATCGACACGCCCACCGAGAAGTACTTTCCGCTCAGCGGCTTCGACGGGCCGCCTGACCCGAACGACCCGTCGCCACCGCCGGCGCCCCCTAACAAGGGTTATTAGCCACTGCAGCCGGGGCCGTTTCGTTACGGAGCGATGCCCGACGTTTTCTTCGACGCGTCCGGCACGGTCGATCCACAAGTGCGCACGCAATATGAGAACGCCCAGACTCCCTGGGCGACGGACAGCCTCAACGCCCTACATCTTAATTCAGAGAAAATCGGCGTCAGTCCGCTCGGAAACCCGATCCCATTCTCTGTCCACCTGATCAGCCAACTGGTGAATCCTACGGGCTATTCAACCCAGTTCAACCTCGATAGCGATCGGGCCTTCGCCTACCTCACCTGGGACTGGATCCGCGGCGGCAACCCCGAGAATGGGATTCTAGGGGTGAAGTACACGCCGCCGGTTGTGCCACCAGCGGATGCGGTTGGCTGGAGCCCCAACGATCCGCTGCAGCTAAAATACGTCGATCGCCCAAAGTTATTGGACCTTCTGTTGACCACCAAGCGGACCCGGCGGCCGCGGAGTAGATAGGCGGTAAGATCCAAGCCTGAGGAGGTGCAACGCCACGGACCATCCGAAACTGCCAAGATTGCAGCGCCAAGCCGATGACGAAAAAGGCCCCGCCGAACCCTGCCCCCCCAAACCGGGCTCACAGGATCCCTGTGCGCCGAGTCCTAGTGCACCAGGACAGCGTCTGTCGAGGATCGTAGAACGGCAATGGATCTTCGAGCCGTGCGATACACCCGAAGCCGCGTGCAGTTCTGAATGCGGCTCCGGCGGCGAACGCATGCTCGATCGCGAGATTGGCGACAGCGTACGCGACGGGAACCCGAACGAAAATCGGCCCAAGCGGCCAGCTGGCGAAGATACCGGACGGCTGCGCGACGGCGGACCGATTAACAAGGGCGATATCCAAAAGCCCCTTGCGCCAAGAGTCTTCGTCGGACCGCGGGCCGAGATGGACCTGCCCTATCTATTCATGCGCGCCAACGCCGGTGACCTTGGCCTGCGACCAATCACAAATGCGCCGTTCTGGGAGAGCCCGGACATCATTGCCCTACCTGGTGTCATGCCATTGATGGCACCATCCATCCCGCCCAAAGAGAACCTCGACGACACCGCACGCGCGGGAGAGCCCAATACCTTCTACGCACACATCTGGAATTTCGGGAAGGCAAGTGCCCATGAGGTAGTTGTCGAATTCTACTGGTGCGACCCTTCGCTTGGGATCAACGCCAGCAGCGTGCGCCTGATCGCCCAGATAATGACCTCCCTGGGCCACAAGGGTAGCGGGAATTGCCACCGGGTGGTCAAGTGCCCGGAACCCTGGAGCCCAGAGTTCCTGAACGGCGGGCATGAATATCTGGTGCGGGTGTGGGATAATCAGTCCGACTTTCCAGGTGAGCCGAAGTTCGACGCCTCGTGGAATCGCCACGTCGCCCAGCGAAACATCCATGTTGTGAGACGGAATGGCGGAGCAATGCCGCTGATGCTGCACCGGGGCGCTGATCTTTCCAGCGTTCCAGGACACGCTGCGAATCAACGTAGGCAATCTCTATGGCGAGCCGGCCCGGGTCCAGGTCCTACGGGAGCAGCCGAGCACCATGCATTGGCTCCAACTGTGCACTGGTGTACGAGGGACCTTCCCCGCGGCTGCACCGGCGATGGGCGATGGGCGATGGGCGAGCCGATGCTATCTCCGCCGGCGGAAGCTTAAGTTCTGATAACAATTGAACAAGGAGCAGATCAATGCAGCTCAGCTTTACCATCGAGTAATCGGAGCGGTTTTCTCCAGCCATGCGCAGCATGAATGTTGCCACTGTTCATAATAGCCCGCGCGGTCCTCGTGGACGGCTAGCGGCCCAATGATGTCGAGACCAGTTGGGTAAATTTCGGCAGCTGGTTTACGCCGCGGTAAAACGTGTGCGCGAGATTTTCGAGCCTAAAGCGCTAGTCCTGGTGCCCGTGCTGGTCGTCTGGCTGTGAATACAGCCAGTGCGAAAGGTTCTCTCCCCTACCGTCAAAATGACTTTTTCGATGCAATGCGCTGGCATTGATGCCTGGGTCCGTGTTCGTACTGATCGCGAACCCATTTGCCACGCACGTGAGGCTCGACGTTGGTGCCAAAGGCAGCGCGAAAAAGGGCCAAAAGCGGCGTGAACTCACATTATGTCGACGTCTAATGCTCTGACGCATGTGATAACGCCACAGCCACTGGTGGAGTACCTCAAGGCAGATGCATCTGGTCACCCACGATCAAGTCACACCTGTGGTGCTGAAACGGGCTCTGCGGAGGGATCGCAAGCTGCTCCTCGGGTAAGGAAGCCACTGGACGGGACCGCTCGCTGCATCGTCGACGCCACCTTGAACGCGCAAGACGTCAACAAATTTCAGCTTGGTGGCACCCGAAAGGAAGAGAAACATCAAACAGGATGGGAGCCAAAGGCAGCGCAAGAAAGGGCCAAAAGCAGCGTGAACTCGCAAGAAAGAAATGTGTTTACCCCGTTGTTTACCCCTGAGCCAGAAATGAAAAAGCCCAGTCGTTTCCGAACCGGGCTAAGTCATTGAAAAATATGGTCGGGACGGAGTGATTCGAACACTCGACCCCTAGCACCCCATGCTAGTGCGCTACCGGACTGCGCTACGCCCCGACTAGGCGTGAAACTCATCCTTCACCTCGAAGGACGCTCAAGAATATATCGCAAGCTTTTGAAAACTGGAAGTATTTAAAAGCAAAAAATCATTTCTTGAGTACAACCAGCACATCTTCCAACTCGGCAATCATCTGCCGGATCATCTGTTTGTACTGGGTGGTGTCATCTTTGGCTTCGTCGCCGGACAAACGCAAGCGTGCGCCGCCGATGGTGAAGCCCTGATCGTACAGAAGCGCGCGGATCTGCCGGATCATCAGCACGTCTTGTCGCTGATAATACCGGCGGTTTCCGCGGCGTTTGACGGGGTTGAGTTGAGGAAACTCCTGCTCCCAGTAGCGCAGCACGTGCGGTTTTACCGCACACAGCTCGCTGACTTCACCAATGGTGAAGTAGCGTTTGCCTGGGATGACGGGTAGCTCGTCGTTATGACTTGGTTCCAGCATAAGCCTCAACTCGGGCCTTCAACTTCTGCCCTGGACGAAAGGTGACCACACGGCGAGCCGTGATCGGGATTTCTTCTCCCGTTTTCGGATTGCGGCCAGGCCGCTGGCGTTTGTCCCGAAGGTCGAAATTGCCGAACCCGGACAATTTGACTTGTTCGTTGTCTTCCAGAGCGTGCCTGATTTCTTCAAAAAACAGTTCGACCAATTCCTTGGCCTCCCGTTTATTCAGGCCCAACTCCTCATACAGACGTTCCGCCATCTCAGCTTTCGTCAGAGCCCCCATACGTCACTTCCTTAACGTGGCGTTCAACCTTTGTTCGAGCGAGGTGAGGATATTTTGCGTCGTGGTATTCACCTCATCGTCATTAAGAGTGCGCGATGGATGCTGCCAGGTCAAGCCGACTGCAAGGCTTTTTCTATCAGGATCAATGCCTTTACCCTGATACACGTCAAATAGCCTGAGGTCTGTCAGCCATTCGCCTGCATTTTCACGGATTACGTCGAGAACGGCGCTGGCTGCGACGTCTTTTTCCGCGATCAGGGCCAGGTCACGTCGCACTTCAGGAAAGCGCGATAACTCCTGGAATTTAGGCATTTTACCCAGTGCCACTTCCGCCAGAACCAGCTCGAATACGAACACCGGACGGTCGAGACCGAGGGTTTTCGATAATTCCGGGTGGATGGCGCCGACGAAGCCGACCAGGCGGCCTTCGCGTTCGATGCGCGCGGTTTGACCCGGGTGCAGCGCGGGGTGTTTGCCCGGCACGAACGTGAACGAATCCAGTGCACCGGCGAAGCCCAATACGGCTTCCACGTCGGCCTTGACGTCGAAGAAGTCGACGACGTCGCGACCTTGCGCCCAGCCTTCCGGCAGGCGGCTGCCACATACGACACCGGCGATCATCGGCTCTTGCTTGAGGCCGTCGAGTTGACCGACGAAGCGCAGGCCGCTTTCGAACAGGCGGACGCGATCCTGCTGGCGGTTCAGGTTGTGCTGGAGCGCCTTGACCAGGCCTGGCCACAGCGACGAACGCATGGCGGCCATGTCGTTGGAGATCGGGTTGGCCAGGAGCAGTGGTTCAACGCCTGGGTTAAACAACTCGAACTGTTTCGGATCGATGAAGCTGTAGGTGATCGCTTCCTGGTAACCACGGGCGACCAGCAGGCGACGCAGTTCTGGCAGGTCACTGCGGGCTTCGGCCTTGGCTTGTGGCGCCAGGCGGGCTTGCGGGTAGCGGACCGGCAGGCGGTTGTAGCCGTACAGGCGAGCCAGTTCTTCGATCAGGTCGACTTCCAGGCTGATGTCGAAGCGATGGCTTGGCACTTCTACGCGCCACTGCCCTGCCCCGTCGGCGGAAATTTTCAGGCCCAGGCCGTTGAGCAGGCGCTCGACTTCGGCCGGTTCCATTTCCATGCCGAGCATCTGGCTGATGCGCTGGGCACGCAGGGTGACCGGTGCGATCGACGGCAGGTGCTGTTCGCTGACGGTTTCGATGATCGGGCCGGCTTCGCCGCCGGTGATTTCCAGCAGCAGGCCGGTGGCGCGCTCCATGGCTTCACGGGCCAGCTGCCAATCCACGCCACGCTCGTAGCGGTGCGAGGCGTCGGTGTGCAGGCCGTAGGAACGGGCCTTGCCAGCAACGGCGATCTGGTCGAAGAACGCGCTTTCAAGGAAGACGTCGCGAGTGGTCGCGGTATTGACGCCGCTGTGCTCGCCACCCATGACGCCGGCAATCGCCAGGGCGCGGGTGTGGTCGGCGATGACCAGGGTATCGCTACGCAGGCTGACTTCCTGACCGTCGAGCAGTACCAGTTTTTCGCCTTCTTCGGCCATGCGCACGCGGATGCCGCCATTGATTTCGGCGAGATCGAAGGCGTGCAGCGGTTGACCCAGTTCCAGCATCACGTAGTTGGTGATGTCGACGGCAGCATCGATGCTACGGACGTCGGAACGACGCAGGCGCTCGACCATCCACAGTGGCGTTGGCTTGGACAGGTCGACGTTACGGATCACGCGGCCCAGGTAGCGCGGGCAAGCGGCCGGCGCCAGGACTTCCACCGAGCGCACTTCGTCGTGCACGGCGGGCACAGTGGCCACAACCGGACGGGTGACCTGGGCGGCGTACAGCGCACCGACTTCACGGGCCAGGCCGGCCACGGACAGGCAGTCGCCGCGGTTCGGGGTCAGGTCGACCTCGATGCTGGCGTCGTCCAGGCCCAGGTATTCACGGATGTCCTGGCCAACCGGTGCATCGACCGGCAATTCCATCAGGCCATCGTTGCCTTCGCCAACCTGCAGTTCGGCTTGCGAGCACAGCATGCCGTTGGACTCAACGCCACGCAGCTTGGCTTTCTTGATCTTGAAGTCGCCTGGCAGCTCGGCGCCGATCATGGCGAAAGGGATCTTCAGGCCCGGGCGCACGTTAGGCGCACCGCACACGACCTGGAAGGTTTCGGCGCCATTGCTGACCTGGCACACACGCAGCTTGTCGGCGTCCGGGTGCTGCTCGGTGCTCAGCACCTCGCCCACGACCACGCCACTGAATTCACCGGCGGCCAGCGTGACGCTGTCGACCTCAAGACCGGCCATCGACAGACGAGCAACCAGCTCGTCGCGACTTACCTGCGGGCTTACCCAGCCGCGCAGCCATTGTTCACTGAATTTCATCCTGCTCTCCTAAGAATTCGTTACGACTAGCGAAATTGCGCGAGGAACCGCAAGTCGTTGTCGAAGAACAGACGCAAGTCGTTCACGCCGTAACGCAGCATGGCCAGGCGCTCGACGCCCATGCCGAAGGCAAAGCCCGAAAACTCTTCCGGGTCGATCCCGGACATGCGCAGCACGTTCGGGTGAACCATGCCGCAGCCCATGACTTCCAGCCAGCCAGTCTGTTTGCAGACACGGCAGCCTTTACCGCTGCACATCACGCATTCCATGTCGACTTCAGCGGATGGCTCGGTGAACGGGAAGTACGAAGGACGGAAGCGCACCGCCAGTTCCTTCTCGAAGAACACCCGCAGGAATTCCTCGATGGTGCCCTTGAGGTCGGCGAAATTGATGTCGCGATCGACCAGCAGGCCTTCGACCTGGTGGAACATCGGCGAGTGGGTGATATCGGAGTCGCTGCGGTACACACGGCCTGGGCAGACGATGCGGATCGGCGGCTGTTTCGATTCCATGGTGCGGACCTGTACCGGCGAGGTATGGGTGCGCAGCAACATGTTGGCATTAAAATAGAAGGTGTCATGCATCGACCGGGCCGGGTGGTGGCCTGGGATGTTGAGCGCTTCGAAGTTGTGGTAGTCGTCTTCGACCTCAGGGCCTTCGGCGATGCCGTAGCCGATATGGGTGAAGAACTGTTCGATTCGTTCCAGAGTACGCGTAACCGGATGCAGACCACCCGAGGTCTGGCCGCGGCCAGGCAGGGTCACGTCAATGGACTCGGCAGACAGTTTGGCGGCCAGGTCGGCCTCTTCAAACAGTGCCTTGCGGGCATTGAGAACCTCTGTGACACGCTCCTTGGCAACGTTGATCAGGGCGCCGACTTGCGGACGCTCTTCTGCCGGCAGATTCCCCAGGGTCTTCATCACCTGAGTCAATTCGCCCTTCTTGCCAAGGTAGTGAACCCGGATTTGCTCCAGGGCATTGATATCTTCAGCGCTTTGCACAGCCTCTAGTGCTTGAGAGACGAGCGCATCCAGGTTTTCCATGTACAGACTCCAGATACAAAATAGGGGAAGAGCTTGAAGGCTCTTCCCCTATTTATGACGTTTAACACCTGGCCCCACAAAGGTGAGGCAGGGTGACTGTCGGGGGTACTTAAGCCAAGGTGGCTTTAGCTTTCTCGACAATCGCAGCAAACGCCGCTTTTTCGTTCACTGCCAGATCAGCCAGAACCTTACGGTCGATCTCGATGGACGCTTTTTTCAGGCCGGCGATGAAACGGCTGTAGGACAGACCGTTGATACGTGCACCAGCGTTGATACGAGCGATCCACAGAGCGCGGAACTGACGTTTTTTCTGACGACGGTCACGGTAGGCGTATTGGCCTGCCTTGATTACCGCTTGCTTGGCAACACGGAATACGCGCGAACGAGCGCCGTAGTAGCCTTTAGCAAGTTTCAGAATTTTTTTGTGACGTTTACGGGCAATGACGCCACGCTTTACACGAGCCATGAGTTACTTCCTCTATTCTTGACTAAATTAACGAAGGCGCAGCATGCGCTCGACTTTTGCCACGTCACACGGTGCCAGCAAGCTGCTACCGCGCAGTTGACGCTTACGCTTGGTCGACATTTTAGTCAGGATGTGGCTCTTGAAAGCGTGCTTGTGCTTGATACCGTTAGCAGTTTTCAGAAACCGCTTAGCAGCACCACTTTTAGTTTTCATTTTTGGCATGTTCGGATACTCCGCATTCAGTTGATAAACATAATCAGTAGGCCTGCCGTGCCCAAATGATTACTTCTTCTTTTTCGGGGCGATGACCATGATCAGTTGGCGTCCTTCCATCTTAGGATGCTGTTCGACCGAACCGTACTCGAGCAAGTCACCTTCAACTCGCTTGAGGAGTTCCATCCCCAGCTCCTGGTGGGCCATCTCACGGCCGCGGAATCGCAAGGATACCTTGGCCCTGTCCCCATCACTCAGGAAACGTACCAGGTTGCGCAGTTTTACCTGGTAATCCCCTTCCTCCGTCCCTGGACGAAACTTGATTTCTTTAACCTGGATCTGCTTCTGGTTCTTCTTGGCTGCGGCAACCTGCTTCTTCTTTTCGAAGATCGATTTGCCGTAGTCCATCAGCTTGCAGACAGGAGGTACAGCATCGGCGGAAATTTCCACCAAATCGAGCTTGGCTTCTTCAGCCTTAAGAAGCGCGTCTTCAATTGACACAATCCCAAGCTGCTCGCCTTCAGCCCCAATTAACCGAACCTCGCGTGCCGAGATATTCTCGTTGATCGGGGCTTTCGGTGCAGCTCGTTTATCTTGTCTCATTTCACGCTTAATAGTAATTACTCCGAATCTGGGCGACCACGCCGGGAAACCGCTTGCGCGAGAAACTCAGCGAACTGGGCGACGGGCATCGAGCCCAGGTCAGCACCTTCACGAGTACGCACAGCGACAGTCTGCATCTCGACTTCCCGATCTCCGATAACCAAGAGATAAGGAACCTTGAGCAAAGTATGCTCGCGGATTTTAAAGCCGATCTTTTCATTTCTCAAGTCAGACTTGGCACGAAATCCGCTTTCGTTGAGAGTTTTTTCAACTTCAGCGGCGAAATCAGCCTGCTTGTCAGTGATATTCATGATCACTGCCTGGGTCGGAGCCAGCCACGCAGGGAACGCGCCCTCGTAGTGCTCGATCAGGATTCCGACGAAACGTTCGAAGGATCCGAGGATCGCCCGGTGCAACATGACCGGGTGCTTGCGACTGTTGTCTTCGGAGACGTATTCGGCTCCCAGACGGACAGGCAGGTTAAAATCGAGCTGCAGGGTACCACACTGCCAGACGCGGCCAAGGCAATCTTTCAGCGAGAACTCGATCTTCGGACCGTAGAAAGCGCCTTCGCCCGGTTGCAGATCGTACGGCAGGCCCGCGCTATCAAGGGCTGCAGCCAGGGCAGCCTCGGCGCGATCCCACAGTTCGTCGGAACCTACGCGTTTTTCCGGACGAGTGGACAACTTCATCTCGACGTCTTTAAAGCCGAAATCGGCGTAGACGTCCATGGTCAGCTTGATGAATGCGGCGGACTCGGCCTGCATCTGCTCTTCGGTGCAGAAGATGTGGGCGTCGTCCTGGGTGAAGGCACGCACGCGCATGATGCCGTGCAACGCACCCGATGGCTCGTTACGGTGGCAGGCACCGAACTCGGCCAGGCGCATCGGCAACTCGCGGTAGCTTTTCAGGCCCTGGTTGAACACCTGCACGTGGCACGGGCAGTTCATCGGCTTGATGGCGTAGTCGCGGTTTTCCGACTGGGTGGTGAACATGTTGTCGGCGTAGTTGGCCCAGTGTCCGGATTTCTCCCACAGGCTGCGGTCAACGACTTGCGGAGTCTTGATCTCCAGGTAGCCGTTGTCGCGCTGAACCTTGCGCATGTACTGCTCGAGCACCTGGTACAGGGTCCAGCCGTTCGGGTGCCAGAACACCATGCCCGGCGACTCTTCCTGGGTGTGGAACAGGCCCAGGCGCTTGCCGATCTTGCGGTGATCGCGTTTTTCCGCTTCTTCGATGCGCTGGATGTAAGCCGCCAGCTGCTTCTTGTCAGCCCAGGCGGTGCCGTAGACGCGCTGCAATTGCTCGCTCTTGGCATCGCCGCGCCAGTAGGCGCCGGACAACTTGGTCAGCTTGAAGGATTTGAGGAAACGGGTGTTCGGCACGTGCGGGCCGCGGCACATGTCGACGTATTCTTCGTGATAGTACAGGCCCATGGCCTGTTCGTTCGGCATGTCCTCGACCAGGCGCAACTTGTAGTCTTCGCCACGAGCCTTGAACACTTCGATCACTTCGGCGCGCGGAGTGACTTTCTTGATCACGTCGTAATCTTTCTCGATCAGCTGCTGCATGCGCTGTTCGATCGCGGCCAGGTCGTCCGGGGTGAAAGGACGCTCGAAGGCGATGTCGTAATAGAAGCCTTCGTCGATGACCGGACCGATCACCATCTTGGCGGTCGGATACAGCTGCTTGACCGCGTGGCCAACCAGGTGGGCGCAAGAGTGGCGAATGATCTCCAGCCCCTCTTCATCCTTTGGCGTGATGATTTGCAGCGTGGAATCGCTGCTGATGATGTCGCTGGCGTCGACCAGCTGGCCATTGACCTTGCCGGCCACGGTGGCTTTGGCCAGGCCAGCACCAATGGATGCGGCGACCTCGGCTACGGAAACCGGGTGATCGAATGAACGTTGACTGCCGTCGGGAAGAGTAATAGTTGGCATGGCGCCTCCTCTCCTAGTGGTGACCCCTACCAAAGGTCACGTGGGTTGGGATGAGCCAGTACAAGATCCGGTCCAGGCCATTCAATGACGAACGCCTGCCTTACAGCGGCAGGAGCCTTGCGGCCAACCGGAAACCGAACCAGAGTGACTGGGATTCAAATCAGGGTTATTCGGGCCTGTGCCGCCACCGGGACTGAAGGTCATCCGGAGCCTGCAAACGCCCGAGCGAGGCATGCTAGCACAGATGAACGGTCGTCGACGCCATGCAGCGCGCCGCTCGGGCAAATCAGGGCTTTTTATGCCAGAGTGCTGAACTTGAACCGGGTTTTACCCCTCAGATAACAAGACATTGACCCACAAGGAGCATCCCCGCATGCGTCTGAATCGTTTATTCGCCATCGTCGCCCCCGTCGTCCTGCTGCTGCCGCTGGCCGCCCACGCGGACTGGCCGAAGGGCGAGCGCGAGAAATACATGGCTCAGTGCACCCAGGCGGCCACGCCGCAGATCGGCGCCGCTGCTGCCAAGTCCCACTGCGCCTGTGGCGCCGATGCGATCAAGTCGTACCCGGCCAGCGACATCCAGGCATTGATGGACAATAAGGCCAGTGACGCGCTGAAACAGAAAGCGCTGACCCAGATCGCCTCCTGCAAAGCCGATCCGAAGGCGAAAAAATAAGCCCATCTGAGCTCGTTTTCAGCCTGGACGAGCGCAAAAAAGCCCCTGAAAACCGCCTTTTACTACAAATTTTTCAGGTTTTTACGCTTTTTTTATCGTCTTTACTTTCGGCTGAAAGCCTTTTAAATCGGGGCTTTCAGCCAATATGAGCAGCAAAGCAAGCGTGACAGCAAGGCAAACAGCACCTGCGGGGGGCTCCCAAAGCGAACATTTCGACTATGATACCCCGGTGTGCCCAGTTGGCCTGAGCAGCACAGTACTGAAAAAATATATGTTTCTTGGAGATACACCATGTCTAATCGCCAAACCGGCACCGTTAAGTGGTTCAACGATGAAAAAGGCTTCGGCTTCATCACTCCTCAAGGTGGCGGTGACGACCTGTTCGTACACTTCAAAGCTATCGAAAGCGACGGTTTCAAAAGCCTGAAAGAAGGCCAGACCGTTTCCTTCGTGGCTGAGAAAGGCCAAAAGGGTATGCAAGCTGCACAGGTTCGCCCAGAGTAAGTTTCTGGCGCACTAAAAAAACCCCGTCCATGTGACGGGGTTTTTTATGCGTGCAACAAAAGCCGGACGCTGTCAGCCGCAGTTGACGCGGGTGACCACTCGAGCCGCATCGGTATTGAGGTTCAGGCGGTCGGAGCGATATTCCAGGGTGACCATGTCATCGGGCATCAGGAACCGGGCATTCTGCGCGCCTGCGCGAGTGCGGGCCTGTTCCAGCAATTCAGATGAAGCCTTCTTGCCGATGGCGAATTCGGCAGCCTTCGCTTCACAGCGGCTGTGACCCGTATCGGTCGACGCTACAGGGTCTGTTGCCGACTCGGAGGACGTACTGCTGCAGCCAGCCAGCAACGTGGCGGCCAACAAAGTACCCAATGACGCGAGCTTCCAAGGCATGAAGCCTCCTCTTTTCAATAGTTAAGCTGAGATCGTGCGACCGCCATTCCGGTGATTGGTTTCACCGTGGCTGATAGCACCCTGCCCCCAGACAGGATAATTGCCAAGTTTGCCTGAGCACCAGCCGGCTGATCATTGTTCAATCGTGACTGAATATGAACAGGCCTTAGTAGACGTCGATGTAGTCGAACGGCGGGTTCGGCCAATTCTCTTTCAGCGCGTTGTAGATCTGCATCACCCACACCTCATCGCTGGCGGCCACGCGCCCGACATAACCGGAACCCTTGGCCCAGGTCTCCAGGCGAAACAGCAGGCCGCCGATCTCGGTACCGCCGACGACACCTGAGGATATATAGGCAATGCCGGCTTTAGTCACCCGCAACTGGGTGTGCTCATCGTCACTGGCTGAGGCCAGCAAATGGCGAACGGCATCCAGGGTCAAGCCGTCGGGCGTGTTCAAATCAATCTGCACGGGGTGGTCCTTGGACATTGTTCAAAGACCAAGTGTCGCATAGCCCTCCCCTCATGCCTAAGTCGGAGTGCCAAACGCCGCGCAAAATGGTTAACTTCGCAAACAGACTTCTACCCATTCACGAGCGCTATTCATGACCACCGTAAGTATCGATGCCGACATCAAGGCCAAGTGGCCGCAGGGCCACAGTTCCTACAGCCCCGGCAGCCCTGAAGAATTGGCAATCATCGGCATAGATCTTCTGGTCAAGGAACTGGGCACAGAAGCGGCCCAGTCGTTCATTACCCAGGTATTTGAAAAGTACCCGGTGAACTACATGGGCGCCGCGTACACGGCGGCCAAGTAACTCCCGCAGGCTGGCACCTGCGGGAAGCGACTGCTGCTTACTTCAAACGCGCCAGACGCTGGGTCAGCAGGTCAAAGAAACCCTGGGCGTCGCCGTTTTCTACCCAGAACGCGTTTTTCGGCGCCTTCAGGCCGTCGTACCAGTCGACGATGGTCTGGCCGAAGGTCGGGCCTTCGCGACTGTCGACCACCACATTGACCGCACGACCGCTGAACAACTCGGGCTTGAGCAGGTAGGCGATGACGGTGGCGTCATGCACCGGGCCACCGGTCATGCCGTAGTGTTCCATGTCGCCCTTGACGTATTCATTCAGAATATCGCCCACCAGCTTGCTGGCATTGTTGTTCAGGGCAGCGATCTGCTTCAGGCGCGATTCGCTGGTGAGGATCTTGTGGGTCACATCCAGTGGCAGATAAGTCAGCTTCACGCCGCTCTTGAGCACCACTTCTGCCGCCTGGGGATCGGCGAACAGGTTGAACTCGGCCACCGGGGTAATGTTGCCACCGTTGAAGTGCGCGCCGCCCATGATCACCACTTCCTTGATGCCCTGGACGATCTCTGGCTCCTGGATCAGTGCCAGCGCCAGGTTGGTCTGCGGGCCGAGCATGGCGATCGTGATGCTGTGGGGCTTGGCGGCTTTCAAGGTGTCGATCAGGTAGTTGACCGCGTTGCCTTCGGCCAGGCCTGCTTTCGGCTCGTGCACGGTGACACCCGACAGGCCTTCCTTGCCATGGATGTTCTCGGCGTAGATCGGCGTGCGCATCATCGGTCGGGCGGCACCGGCGTACACCGGCACCTCCTCGCGCCCTGCCCACTCGCGGGCCAGGCGGGCATTGCGCGAAGTCTTGTCCAGGCGCACGTTACCGGCCACGGTGGTCAGTGCACGAATGTTCAATTCTTCAGGGGAAGCCAGGGCAAACAGCAAGGCAACCACGTCGTCGGCACCGGGGTCGGTGTCGATGATCAGGTCGATCTTTTCCGCCGCCTGGGCGCCTGTTGCAGTAATCAAGGACAAAAGCAGCAAACTCCGGATCAGTTGGTGCAGTTTCTGAGCATAGCGGTGCATGGCGCACTCCTTGTGCGTGAGGAAACAGTGATGTCGAATGTCTAGAAGGTCACTCCGGCGATCAGCACGATGTTGCAGTACGGCTGGCACTCGCCCGTACGAACCACCGCTCGCGCCTGGCGGCTGAGTACCTTGAACCGGTCGTGACTGATCAGCTCGCGCCGGCCCAGCTCGCCGGCCGCATCAAGCTCGTCCAGGGTGGCCAGCGCCGTCGGTTGTTTGTCGAGGATCTCCTGGGCCAGCACATGGCTTTCAACCTGCATCTCGCTGAGCACCACCTTGAGGGTGCTGATGAAATCCGGCACGCCATGGGTCAGGGCCAGGTCGATCAGTTCGACGCCGGCGGGCACCGGCAAGCCGGCATCGCCGATCACCACCATGTCGCCATGCCCCAGGGAGGCGATCAATCGCGACAAGGCGACGTTAAGTAACGGAGTCTTTTTCATGATGGTTTGAACGCCTGCACGTCAGACAAGGTGGGAATCGAAGGTTGCGCGCCGGCACGGGTCACCGACAGCGCCGCAGCCACCTGGCCAAAACGGATCGCTGCGGCTTCGTCCTGACCGTTGGCCAGGGCCGCCGCGAAGCCGCCGACGAAGGTGTCGCCGGCTGCCGTGGTATCAATCGCCTTCACAGCCGGTGCGGGAAAATGCTCCAGGCGGCTGCCACTGGCGAACAGTGAACCCTGGGCTCCCAGGGTAATGATGACTTTGCCGGCGCCCAGGGCGATCAACCGGGCGGCAGCTACCTTGGCGGAGTCCAGGGAATCCACGGGCACACCGCTCAGGGCCGTGGCCTCGCTCTCATTGGGAATCAGGTAATCGATGTTGGCGTACCAGTCTGCCGGCAGCGGACGACTGGCCGGCGCCGGATTGAGGATCACGGTCTTGCCCAGCTCGCGGGCACGCTTGAGCGCATGACCGACCGATGCATCGGGTATTTCCAGCTGGCAGATGATCACATCGGCCGCCTGCAGGACCGCATCGAAGCAGCCGATGACGGCCGGGGTCAGCGCACCGTTGGCCCCGGCGACAATCACGATGGCGTTCTGGCTGTTGTCGTCAACCACGATCAAGGCCACACCGCTGGAGCCTTCGACGGAGCTGACCGCCTGGCAGTCGATCTGCTCGGCCACCAGTGCGTCGCGCAGCGCCCTGCCGTAAGCGTCGTTGCCGACACAACCGACCATGGACACCTGGGCGCCCAGCCGGGCGGCGGCGACTGCCTGATTGGCGCCCTTGCCACCGGACACCGTGGCGAACGATTGACCGATCAGGGTTTCACCGCCACGGGGCAGCCGTGGCGCCCGGGTGACCAGGTCCATGTTCAGGCTGCCTATTACCGCTACTTTTGCTGGCATTCGTCACTACTCGTCAATTCTATTTCAGTGATGCGGTGGGTTCAGCGGTACTCGACAAAGACTCCCGCCAATGGCGCTGTCGATTCTCGCAGGACAATACTGGGGGTCACGATCCGCTGGTCGGTGGCCATGGCCGGGCTGGCGATCCGGCGCAGCAGCACTTCCGCTGCCATTTCGCCCAGTTGCAGGATCGACTGGCCGACGGTGGTCAATGCCGGGTACACGTAACGACTCATCTGGATGTCGTCAAAGCCGATCACCGACAGCTCGCCCGGTACGCGAATGTTGCGCTCTGCAGCCGCGCGCAGTACGCCGATGCCGATCATGTCGTTGCCGGCGAAGATGGCGCTGGGTGGATTGTTTTCCAGCAACAGCGCCGCCGCAGCGTAGCCGCCAGTGCTGGTAAAATCGCTCTCGAGCATGCGCTCGCCCGGCACCTCAATGCCTGCCTCGCGCAGGGCCCTGCAGAAACCGGCCAGGCGCATCTGCGCCACGCTGGTACTCGCCGGGCCGCCAATCGTGGCGATGTCCCGATGCCCGAGTTCCAGCAGGTGCCGGGTGGCCAGGTAGGCGCCGTACTCGTGATCGATGCGCACCATGTCGGCGTTCACGCCTTCCAGGCCACGGTCAACGATCACCATCGGCGTGCGCACGGCGGCAAGACCTTCCGCCAGCCCGGCATCACCGCCGGCCGAAGCCACGATCAGGCCGTCGATGCGTTTTTCCAGAAGTACCCGCAGGTAGCTGCGCTGCTTGTCCGGGTTATCGTCGGAGTTGCACAGGATCACGCAGTAGCCATTGCGCTCGCAGTAATCCTCGATCCCCCGCGCCAGCTCGGCGAAGTACGGGTTGAGGCTATTGGGCACCAGCAAGCCGATGGTCGCCGTGGTCTTGGCCTTGAGCGACCGCGCCACCGCGCTCGGCACATAGTCGAGGGTCTTGATGGCGGCCTCGACCTTTATCCGTACTTCTTCGCTGACCGGGCGGCTCTTGTTCACCACGTGGGACACCGTGGTGTAGGAGATGCCCGCCAGGGCAGCGACATCCTTGATGGTTGCCATGACTCAGGTCCGCCGGCTTGCGCGCTGACTGCGATAAGTATCGAGCACCACCGCGATCACGATGACCGCACCGGTGATGATGCGCTTGGTTGGCTCGGTGGCGCCGATCTGCGCCAGCCCGGCGGCCAGTACGGAAATGATCAACACGCCAAAGAAGGTACTGATCACCGAACCCCGGCCGCCCATCAGGCTGGTACCGCCGATCACCACGGCCGCGATCACCTGCAGCTCAAGGCCGGAACCGGCATTCGGGTCCGCCGCTTCCAGGCGCGAGATCTGGAACAGCGCGGCAATCCCGGCCAGCAACCCCATCAGGCTGAACACCAGGATCTTGTAAGGCTTGGGATTGATCCCGGCCAGGCGTACGGCTTCTTCGTTAGTGCCGATGCCAATCAGGTAACGACCGAACACGGTGCGGGTCAGCACGGCCTGGGCGATGATAATGATCAGCAAGGCGATGATGAACGAGGGCGAGATGCCGAAGGCGATCGGGTTGGACAGCCAGGCAAAGGCGTCGCCGATGTAGGCGGTGCGCGAACCGGTCATCTGATACGCCACACCCCGCGCCATCTCCAGCACGCCCAGGGACACGATGAACGACGGAATGCGCCAGGCTACCGTGATCGAGCCGGTAATGGTCCCGGCCAGTGCGGCAATGGCCATGCCGAGCAAAGCCGCCGGCAATACGCTCCAGCCCCAGCCGAGGATCGCCACGCTGACCGCCGATGCGGCCAGTGCCAGTACCGAACCTACCGACAGGTCGATGCCGCCGATGATCAACACGAACGTCATGCCGACCGCCAGCACCATCAGGTCGGGGATCTGGTTGGCCAGGGTGCTGAAGGTGTCATAGGACAGGAAGTGGCTGCTGAGCACCGAGAACAGCGCGATCATTGCCAACAGGGCACCGGCCAGGCCCAGGTAAGTACCGAGGCCATAGAAGTTGCCACTTCGCTTGCCAACAGACGTTGCAGTTTTCATTGAGGGTCCCTAGGCGCTGCTTCATTGAGCAACGCATCACGTTTTTGGTAGCCGGCAAAGGCGGCAGCAAGCAAATCATCCTGGGTCCAGGTATCGCGTTCGAACGTGTCGATCAGGCGCCCGGCGGACAGCACGCCGATGCGGTCGCAGATCAGCATCAATTCGCGCAGGTCGCTGGAAACCACCACCAGCGCCTTGCCCTGACGGGTCAATTCTCCCAGCAAGGCATAGATGTCGAACTTGGCGCCGACGTCGATGCCCCGGGTTGGCTCGTCGAACAGCATCACCGAGCAATCGCGCTCGAGCCAGCGGCCGATCACGACCTTCTGCTGGTTGCCCCCGGACAATTGCGACACCAGTTGCGTCGGGCTGGAGCTGCGGATACGCATCGCGTCGATCTGGCGCTGGGCCAGGGACATCTCGTCGCCGTTGTTGACGAAGCCGCCGCGGGAAATCACCGGCATGTTGCCCAGGGCGATGTTCGCGCTGATCGACTGGGTCAGCAGCAGGCCTTCGCCTTTGCGGTCCTCGGTGATCAGCGCAATGCCATGACCGACCGCGTCGGCCGGCGAACGGATACTCACCACCTGCGCCGGCGAACCCAGGGCCACCGTGCCGCTGTCGGCAATATCGGCACCGAAGATCAGCCGCAGCAGTTCGGTGCGCCCTGCCCCGATCAGCCCGGAAATGCCGTAGATTTCGCCAGCGCGCACTTCAAAGGACACGTCGCGAACCTTGTCGGAACGGGTCAGGCTGCGGACCGTCAACGCCGGTGCGCCGATTTTGCGCGGGCCCATGTCCATGTGTTCGCCCAGCTCGCGCCCGACCATCAACGTGACCAGTTGCTCGCTGTTGTAGTTGGCCATGGGCTCGACGCACACCAGGTTGCCGTCGCGCAGCACCGCGATGCGCTGGGCCACACGGGCCAGCTCTTCGAGTCGGTGCGAGATATAGATGATCGACACCCCGCGTGCCTGCAGGTGGGTGATCTGTTCAAAGAGCATTTCGACTTCCCGCGCCGTGAGCATGGCCGTCGGTTCGTCAAGAATCAGCACGTGGCAGTCGCCGATCAGATTGCGCGCGATCTCGACCATTTGCTGGTGGCCGATGCCGAGCTCGCCGACCAGGGTGTCCGGGTCGATCGCGTCGAGCCCGACCTGCGCCATGGCCTCGATCGCCGCCTTGCGTAATTGCTTGCGACTGATCCAGCCACCGGTGCTCGGCAGCTTGTGCAGGAACAGGTTTTCCGCCACCGACAGGGTCGGCAGCAGATTGAGTTCCTGCATCACCATGCGGATGCCCAGTTCTTCGGCCTGGGTGCGGCTGCCGGGACGGTAATCCTGGCCCTGGAACTGCATCTGCCCGGTGGTCGGCGTCACCAGCCCGCCGATGATCTTCGACAGCGTGCTTTTACCTGCGCCGTTTTCACCGGTCAGCGCCAGCACTTCGCCGCGCATCAGCGTCAGGTCGATACCGGTGAGGACAGGCTGGGCGTAGGTCTTGCCGATGCCGCTGACCGTAAGGACAGCGTTCGCAGCGGAAACTGACATAAAAACTCTCCATGCGCTCGCTCACGAGGAGCGAGCACCTTGCGTCACCAGAAGGACTACTTGGTCACCAGCTCGACCGGGGTTTCGATCACGCCATTGGCGCCGCTGTCGACTTTCTCGCCCTTGATGATCTTCAAAGCAGTCTCGATGCCGAACACCGCCTGCTTGGCGGCAAACTGGTCAGCGGTGGCCAGGACGCGACCATCCTTGAGCATTGGCTGGATGGCGTTGATGTTGTCGTAACCCACCACCTGGACCTTGCCCGCCTTGCCCGCGGCACGCACCGCAGACACCGCGCCAACGGCCATGCTGTCGTTACCGGCCAGCAGCGCCTTGACCTGCGGATACTCGCTGAGAATCGAAGCGGCTACCTTGTTGCCTTTGTCGATTTCCCAGTCGCCGGACTGCAGGGACACCACCTTGATTTGCGCCGCCTCCATTGCATCCTTGAAGCCTGCGGTGCGGGCCTGGGCGTTGGTGGTGGTGGACACGCCTTCGATGATGCCGACTTCGTCACCGGCCTTGAGCTGCTTGGCCAGGTACTCACCGACCAGGCGTGCGCCTTTGCGGTTGTCCGGCCCCACGAAGGGCACGCTGATGTTCTTGCTCTTGACCACGGCCGGGTCCAGCTGGTTATCGATGTTGATCACGGTGATACCGGCATCGATGGCTTTCTTGATCACCGGCACCATGGCCTTGGAATCCGACGGCGCGATCACCAGGGCATTGACCTTTGCCAAGATCATTTGCTCGACGATACGGGTTTGCCCGGCGGTATCGGTTTCGTCCTTGATGCCGTTGGAGATCAGGTCGAAATCGGCGGAGTGTTCTTTCTGGTAAGCCTTGGCGCCGTCTTCCATGGTCAGGAAGAATTCGTTGGCCAGGGATTTCATGACCAGCGCGACTTTAGGTTTTTCCGGGGTTTCGGCGAAGGCCGAGGAGATGGACAATGCGGCGGATGCGGCAGCCAGCATGGCGACAGCGAGAAGGCGTCCAGCGAATGGCAGCTTCATGGGTTCACTCCGATCTTATGATTATTCTGAGCAACGCTTGCGCTGGCGTAGGCTATGCAGCGTTCTGTAGGAACAGGCTATCAGAATACTGCGCAAACGTTTGCGAAGACAGAACTATGCGAACCCTGCAAAGATTTGTCAACGCCCGGCAATGCTGATCGCATAAAGGACGTAAGTCAGACCGAGGTGCTGACCATACTGCCAGTGGTGGAACCCTCAGTCAGCGCCTTGGCCAGCGCGCCCGCCACCTGGGCGATTGCCCCGGCGGTGTCGGCAATGCGCTGTTGCACCGCCATGACCGCGGTGGCCTTGGCTTCTTCGTTGGCAAATTTGGTGGCCTGGGTCGCGGCCAATTGCTGCTGTTGTTCGCGCAACTGTTGCTGCAGCTCCTTCATGCGCTTGAGCAACATCTGCACCGTAATACTTTGGCTGCTGCTACTGCTCTCGGCTTTGGCGTCTTGCTGGGCAGGCGCCACGCTCAAGGGTTTGTTATCGCCCTCTTCTGGGGTCGCCGCCTGCGCGGTGGCTTCGGCTGTTGTTTTAACAGCGGCGTCCGCAGGCTTGTTGCCAATATTGATCACACGCGCATTCGACAAAGCGACGGTCAACGACATTTCCAATCCCTCCTAAACAATCCATTACAGGGGCATCGACCGGGATAGCGGTTTCTTTAGGGGGCGAGCAGGAATTGAGCGCTGAACCCTTATTTCAACAGGATGTGCAGGGACTTTCGGCAGACCGAACAAAAAAACCATCCCTGTTCGGAAGCCCGGACGAGCTGGTTTGAGACGCTTGCGCTCATGACACAAATATTCGTTACATATCATTAGGTTAAGAATAATTTCGTTGCACTCTACAGCTGGTATGGATCCTGCTCTCTCACTCCCACCCCGGCATTCAGGTGTGCCGGGGCCATTTTGGAAGACCTGCAATCAGCACCGTCTCACCACAAGAGAGAAAAAAATAATGACATCTGCTCTTAAGTCCTTCGTTCCGGGCACTTTGGCCCTGCTCCTCCTCCTGCCTACCGCGCTCCAGGCTAAAGAAGCCCAGACCCAGACCGAACAGAAACTGGCCAACGTGGTGATCCTCGCCACCGGCGGCACCATCGCCGGCGCAGGCGCCAGCGCGGCCAACAGTGCCACCTACCAGGCGGCGAAAGTCGGCATCGAGCAATTGATCGCCGGCGTTCCGGAACTGAGCCAGCTGGCCAATGTGCGTGGCGAACAAGTCATGCAAATCGCCTCCGAAAGCATCACCAACGACAACCTGCTGCAACTGGGCCGCCGCGTGGCGGAACTGGCCGACAGCAGCGACGTCGATGGCATCGTCATCACCCATGGCACCGACACCCTGGAAGAAACCGCTTACTTCCTCAACCTGGTGGAAAAAACCGACAAGCCGATTATCGTCGTCGGCTCCATGCGCCCGGGCACTGCGATGTCCGCTGATGGCATGCTCAACCTGTACAACGCCGTGGCCGTCGCCAGCAGCAAGGACGCACGAGGCAAAGGCGTGCTGGTGACCATGAACGACGAGATCCAGTCGGGTCGTGACGTCAGCAAAATGATCAACATCAAGACTGAAGCATTCAAGAGCGCCTGGGGTCCGCTGGGCATGGTAGTCGAAGGCAAATCCTACTGGTTCCGCCTGCCGGCCAAGCGTCACACCATGGATTCGGAATTTGACATCAAGGAAATCAAGAGCCTGCCTGCCGTTGAAATCGCCTATTCCTACGGCAATGTCAGCGACACCGCGTACAAGGCCCTGGCGCAATCTGGCGCCAAAGCCATCATCCACGCCGGTACCGGCAATGGCTCGGTGTCTTCGCGCGTCGTTCCAGCCCTGCAGGCGCTGCGCAAGGACGGCGTGCAAATCATCCGTTCTTCCCACGTCAATGCCGGTGGTTTCGTATTGCGTAACGCCGAACAACCGGATGACAAGAACGACTGGGTGGTGGCCCACGACCTGAACCCGCAGAAAGCCCGCATCCTGGCCATGGTCGCGCTGACCAAGACCAATGACAGCAAAGAACTGCAGCGGATGTTCTGGGAGTATTGATCCCTCCTCGCCCGACCGATTCCGGTCGGGCAGCCCTGGCTTCTCCTCAAGGGGTCAGGGGCCTGATAAAAAACCTGTCCCCTTCCTACACCAAAAGGCGAAAACCGCTGTCAGAGGAATTTCTTGAATTTTAAGCAGTTGCGATAATTCCTACAGTTTAATACTGTATGTTCGTACAGCTTAATAAGGATAATTCCGTGACCACCGCCTCCTCCGCTCCAGATTCCTACGCACGCATGGGCATGCGCGTTCAGAAAATCATTAATTCCCCCACCGCGCAGAAAGCCAAAGCCGCGCTGATCTTCCGCCTGCCCGACGAACCCGTGGACGAGTGGGAGCAGTTGCTCGAAGAAATCGACGAAAACGATAACGTCACCCTCGCCTACCGCGACGATGGCGGCGTGCAGATTTTTTGGGTTGTGCCGAAGGAAGACTGAGTCAATGAGTGTCCGTTGTTTAGCGTTACTGCTGCTGTTCTGCGCCATGGGCGCCCAGGCAGCCGCCCCGCGAACCTTTTCCGAAGCCAAGAAAGTCGCCTGGAAACTCTACGCACCGCAATCGACCGAGTTCTATTGCGGCTGCAAGTACACGGGCAACAAGGTCAACCTGTCCGCCTGTGGTTACGTGCCGCGCAAGAATGCCAAGCGCGCCGCGCGCATCGAGTGGGAGCATATCGTGCCGGCCTGGCAGATCGGTCATCAGCGCCAGTGCTGGCAGGAAGGTGGGCGCAAGAACTGCACCCGATACGACGCGGTGTACCAGAAGGCCGAGGCCGACCTGCACAATCTGGTGCCAAGCATCGGCGAAGTGAACGGCGACCGCAGCAACTTCAGTTTCGGCTGGCTGCCGGTGCAATCGGGGCAATACGGCTCGTGCCTGACCCAGGTCGACTTCAAGGCGAAAAAAGTCATGCCGCGCCCGTCTATTCGCGGAATGATCGCACGCACTTACTTCTACATGAGCAAACAGTACGGGTTGCGCCTGTCCAGGCAGGATCGGCAGCTCTACGAAGCCTGGAACAAGACCTACCCGGTACAGGCCTGGGAAAGCCAGCGCAACCAGACGGTGGCGTGTGTGATGGGACGGGGCAATGAGTTCGTCGGCCCGGTCGACCTGAAAGCCTGCGGCTGATTGAACACCGAACTTTGTATGAGCGAGCTCGCTCGCGAAGAACCTCAACGATAACGCGTGAAGCCTGGAAAACGCGGTGCCCGTTGGTTCTTCGTCGGCACGCCGCCTGCGGCAAGCTCGCTCCTGCAAAGTGCATGGGTGTCTTACTGACTCAGCGGACGCTCGATCACCAGCAATTCGATGTTCTGTTTTTTCGCCCGCACCAGCGCGGCCTGCACTTCGGCTTGCTTGGCCTTGGCCTCAGCCTCGGAACCATAGGGGCCCATCAGGATACGGGTCTTGCCGTTTTCCCTGACCACGCTGGAAACAAAACTGTGCTCGATCAACCAGCCGCTCAGGTCGCTGACGGCCTGGGTGATCTCGCCCCGAACTTCCAGATCCCACTGTGGCGCGGCAGCTGCGGCCGGCGTCGTGGCGACTGTCGGCTTCGGCGGTGGCACGTCGCCGCGCTTGCCTTGATCGCACCCTGCCAACGCCAGTATTGCCACTACCCAGACCCATTTGCGCACGAGTTGTCCCTCTGAATGCCTAAAGCACGCATTTTAGCATTCATGAATAGTTCTTTAGGGCCGAAAAATCGAGATAAAACAACGAGAATGATGGGTGCGGCCTCTGTATAGTTACGCCTTGGGAATTAATGCTGCATCTGCGCGTCAGAAAGAGGCACCCAAACTGTGAGACTTCGCACTAATCTATACGTACCACCGACCTCTGCACTGTTCGAATCAGGTGCCCTACAAAGCAATCAAGGAGAAGACCATGCTGATACTCACCCGCAAAGTCGGTGAAAGCATAAACATTGGTGATGACATTACGATCACCATCCTCGGCGTCAGCGGCCAACAAGTCAGGATTGGCATCAACGCCCCAAAGGACGTCGCGGTTCATCGCGAAGAGATCTACCAGCGCATTCAGGCTGGCCTGACCGCACCGGACAAGCCACAAAACTGATCTTGCGGCACCCAGTAGCCAGCCCGTTCGCCCCTGAGCTTCGGCTGGCTAGAATTCCAGTGCAGCGCACCTGACCCAAAGCTGGCTAAGCAAAGGTCACCCCTCGCGCCATACCTGTGGCCGCCACCACCATCAGCAATACCAGCAACGCCTCCACATGACTGATTCGTGCGAACAGCTTTGCACGCCCAGTGTCTACTGCCCCGCCCCTTCCTCGTGCAATTCGCCATTTGATCAACGTGATCATCGGCGCCAGCTCCAATAGCAGGATCAGCACGAAGAGCGTCATCTTCAGGTGAAACAACGGCTGGTGCAGATAGTAGTCAGTGCCCTTCTCGAAGCCTGCAAAGGCGCGCATAACACCCGTCACCAGCAGCACCAGAGCGCTGAGCCCCCAAAGATTATCGGCAATCAGCACGCTGCGTGCCTCTCCCGTGCCCGCCGCCAGTCGCCGAAACGCCGTCCCCCGGGACAATACGGCCCAAAAGCCAAGCCCATACGCTAATAGATGAATCGCAGCCAGCAACCAGTGAGTCAGCATCGAAATACCCCTGTCAGCACCAATGATCGGTCTGTCAGTAGTAGCCCATCGCGGCCTGGCGTGCCTCCTCCCCGGTGGGGAACAATACCGAGGCGCTGTCCAGCCAGCGTTCGAAGCAGGCAAAGGTATGCCGGACTGCCGTCACTGCGCGGTCACGTGCGGGTGCCTCAAGGGTTGCAGCACCCAGGTGGCCAATGACTCCCGCCAGCGTCGGCCGGTGGCGGCGCCATAGACTTGGAGGAATGCTGCCCCCTTGCTGGCGTCGAGGCCCAGCCGGCTCGCGATCTCGCGGCTGCGCGTAAAAGCCCCGTTTGGCAAAATGGCACGAGCGCAACCAGGCGAACAAACGCGCAGGCGGCTGGTCGTAATGTTTAGATCAGGACAGCCCGGCACCCCTGCTGCCCGGTTTTTTTTGCTAATGTGTCGTGCACTTTTTAAAGCGAATGGATTTGGCGACCTAAAGCTCAGCCAGGCAAACGCCAACCGCTTTTAACGCCTTAAAGGGGAAGATTTTGACCACAACCGCAATCGCTGCCGACCTCCAGGCCGCTATCGAAAACTGCGCCCGCGAACCCATCAGGACCCCGGGCAGCATTCAGCCCCAAGGTTTTCTGCTGGTGATCGACGAGGCCAGCATGACGGTGGTGCAGGTCAGCGAGAACGTGACTGACTGGATCGAAATAGCCCCTTCGCAACTGCTGGGTATGCACCTCGATGACCTGGTAAAGAGCGGTTCGGCCTTCGTCGATCAGTTGAGCGACCTGGACGAGGATCAGCTGCAAGCGTTTCATGTCGGCGACACCACGCTGATCCAAGGTGAACGGGCCGGTCAGTTGTTCGCGATGATGCTGCATCGTAACGACGGCGTGCTGATTGCCGAGTTCGAGCCCGCCAGTGATGCCTCCAGCGCCCATGGCCGGTTGTACCCGCTGATTCGTTCGTTCATCAGCCAGATGCGTGAAGACGAAAGCGTGGATGAGTTGTGCCTGCGCTCCGTCGGGTTCATCAAGCGCATCACCGGCTATGGCCGGGTGAACGCGTACCGGTTCGATAAGGAAGGCAATGGCGTGGTCAACGCCGAACTGGCTGACGACGGCTACGACAAATACCTGGGGCTATGCTTTCCGGCTTCCGACATTCCGCAGCAGGCCCGCGAACTTTACTGCGCCAACCGCATTCGCATCATCGCTGACGTCGACTACGCACCCTCGCCGATCATCCCAGCGCACAACCCCGCCACCGGGCAGCCGCTGGACTTGAGCTTTGCCACGCTGCGCAGCGTTTCCCCGGTGCACCTGCATTACATGCGCAACATGGGCACCGGTGCCTCGATGTCGATGTCCATTTCCATTGTCATGAATGGCCAACTGTGGGGGCTGATTTCCTGCCACAACCATGCGCCACGGGATGTGAGCTTCCAGACCCGTACCGCGTGCGAACTGCTGGGCCGGGTGTTGTCGCTGCAGGTCGAGACCAAGGGCGCCCACCTGCGCAGCCAGAAAATGCTCAGCCTGAGAAAGCAGATCGTGCAGATGCTCGGGGCCATGGCCGATCACGACAGCGTGCTCAACGGCCTGAAATCCTTGTCCGACGTATTTCTGGGTTTCGTCGGCGCCAGCGGTGCGGCGGTGGTGTCCGATACCGAGTGCGACCTGTACGGTCTCACTCCACCGCAAAATCAAGTACATGCGCTCGCCACCTGGCTGAACAATCGCCAGGGCTCGGACGTATTTCACAGCGACAATGTCGGCCGTGACATCCCGAACCTGCCTGGCCTCGCCAAATCCATCGGCGGTGTGCTGGCGGTATCGATTTCCGAAGTGCACTCCAACTACATTCTGTGGTTCAAGCCCGAGCAGACCCATGTGGTGCACTGGGCGGGCAAGCCGGAGAAAGTGGTGGATGTCAGCGGCTCACTCTCGCCGCGCCAGAGTTTTGCCAAGTGGCACCAGACAGTAGAGGGTTATTCCACGCCGTGGGACGAAACCGAGATCGAAGGCGTCGCCGAGTTGCGCCTGGCGGTGCTGGGCATCGTCCTGCGCAAGGCGGAAGAGCTGGCGCAGATGGCCACCGAATTGAAGCGCTCCAACAAGGAGCTCGAGGCGTTCTCCTACAGCGTCTCCCATGACCTGCGCGCCCCGCTGCGGCATATCGCCGGTTACGCCGAGCTGCTCACGGACATGGAACAGGCCAACCTGACCGAGCGCGGCCAACGCTTCCTCGGCACCATTGGCGAGTCGGCAAAATTTGCCGGGACACTGGTCGACAACCTGCTGAGTTTCTCGCAGATGGGTCGCTCGGCCATGCGCCTTTCCGAAGTCAACCTCGCCGCGATGATCGAGTCGATCAAGCGGGAAATGGAGCCGGAGTACCAAGGCCGGACGATCGAATGGATCACCGGCGAGCTGCCGATCATCGTGGCCGACCCCGCGTTCCTGCACCTGGCCATGCGCAACCTGGTCGCCAACGCCATCAAGTACACCCGCAATGAAGCAGTCGCCGTGATTGAAATCACGGCGGCCGAGACAGCCGACACCGTGACTGTAAGCATCAGGGATAACGGAGTGGGCTTCGACATGCAGTACGCCGGCAAACTGTTCGGCGTATTCCAGCGCTTGCACCGCATGGATGAGTTCGAGGGCACCGGCATCGGCCTGGCCAACGTCAGGCGGATCGTCGAGCGCCACGGCGGAACCGTCAAGGCCGAGGGTGTCCTCGACCAGGGCGCCACGTTCTCGATCACCCTTCCAAAAAAACACCTGAGCCCAGTCGCTCGATGACACAGAGAAACCGCCATGCTTAAACCGATCCTGCTAGTAGAAGACGATCCCAACGACCTCGAGCTGACACTGGTCGCCCTTGAGCGCAGCCAACTGGCCAACGACGTAGTGGTCGTCAGGGATGGCGCCGAGGCGCTGGACTATCTGTTCCGCCGCAACGCCCACTCCGGTCGTGCCGACGGTAACCCGGCCGTGCTGCTGCTGGACCTGAAGTTGCCGAAAGTCGATGGCCTGCAGGTGCTGGAGGCGATTCGCTCGGCTGAAGAACTGCGCAGCATCCCGGTAGTCATGCTGACGTCCTCCCGGGAAGAGCCGGACCTGTCGCGCGCCTACCAGTTGGGCGTCAACGCCTACGTGGTCAAGCCCGTGGAATTCAAGGAATTCGTGGGCGCCATTTCCGACCTGGGAATTTTCTGGGCGGTGCTGAACGAACCGCCACCGGGCTCTGTCAGAACCGTGCGCCGCTCTAATTCCTGATCATTCGATGAACATGCACAGCTGAACTACATGCCACTGAACACGCTGAAAATCCTCCTGATCGAAGACAGCCCTCACGACGCCGAGTTGATTGTGCTGACCCTGGAGGCAAGTGGCATCGAGGTCGATTCGACCCTGGTTCACAACCATAAAGGGGCCAAACAGGCCCTCGACCAGGGCAGCTACGATGTAGTGCTGTGCGACTACCTGCTGCCGGGGTCTTCCGGCGCAGATGTGCTGCAGATCGCCCAGCAAATCGCCCCACAGACTCCCTTCATCTTTCTCTCCGGCATGTTCGGTGAACACCAGGCCGTGGAGATGATTCGCCTGGGGGCGGTGGATTACGTCCTCAAGCAAAACCTCAAGATGCTGCCCAAGGCCGTGCGCCGTGCCGTTTCGGAAGTGCGCGAGCGCAAGCAGCGGCTGGTGGCCGAAGCCGCCCTGCAGGAGGTCGAGGCCCGAGCGCGGCTGGCGATCGAGGCGGCGGAAATGGGCGTATGGGAGCTTGAACCCAGCACCGGTCGATTGCTCTGGGACGAGCGCTGCAAAGCGCTGTACGAGCTGCCGCCGACTGCGACGATTGACCTGGCTTATCTGCTGGACCGCTGTCACCCCGACGACCGCTTGCTGGTTGAAGGCAAAGTCCAGGAAGCCATGACCGCCCAGGCGGATTACCAGGTCGAGTACCGGGTCATCCTGCAGGGCGGTCGCCAGCGCTGGATTTTTTCCAATGGCCGCTCGGTGTTCGAGAACGGTCAATGCGTGCGTTTCACCGGGGTCATGCAAGACATCAGCGAACGTAAACGCGCGACCGAAGAGCTGGTGGAGCTCAATGAGGCACTCGGGCAGCGTGTCGAGCAGCGCACCCGCGAACGCGACCGCACCTGGGAACTGTCCCGGGAGCTGCTGGCCGTGTTGCGCCTGGACATGACCCCCATTGCCTTCAACCCGGCCTGGAAAGCCGCGCTGGGCTGGTCCCATGAACAGATCAGCCAGATGCGCTTGTGGGAACTGATTCACCCCGAGGACCTCGAGGCGACCGTACGCGAAACTGAAAGCATCGCCCGCGGTAACGTCTCCACCCGCTTCGTCAATCGCATGCGCCACTTGTGCGGCGACTATCGCTGGCTGTCGTGGACCATCGTGCCGGAAAACGGACTGATGTATGCCGCCGTGCGCGACATCACCGAAGAGCGCGCTGTCGTCGACGAACTGGCCGCAGCCAACCAGCGGCTGCGCGACCAGATCCAGGAACGCGAGCGGGTTGAGGCTGCACTGCAACAGATGCAGCGCCTGGAGGTTGTCGGGCAACTCACCGCTGGCGTGGCGCACGACTTCAACAACTTGCTGACGGTGATCCTGACCAGCACCGCTTTTGCCATCCGCGACGTCGAGAAAGGCACGCTGGACAAGACCACCCGCCGCCTGCAAAACGTCATCGAGGCCGGCGAGCGTGGCGCCCGGCTGACTGCACAACTGCTCTCGTTTTCGCGCCGGCAACGCCTGGAACCGGTGGTTCTAAGCCTCAACGACACCATCCGCGGCATGGGCAGCCTGCTGGCGCGAGCACTGGGCGGCAGCATCTGGATCAAGAGCGAACTGTGCCCAGAGCTGTGGCACGCCATGGGCGACCCGACCCAGACGGAAATGATCATCCTCAACCTCGCCATCAATGCCCGGGATGCCATGGCAATGGGTGGCACCCTGTGCTTTTCGACTTTTAACGCCGAAATCACCGAGCCTGCGGTTCGCCCTGAAGACCCGGAGCCAGGCCGCTACGCAGTCCTGTCCATCCAGGACTCGGGCAGCGGCATGAGCGACGAC
The DNA here is from genome assembly GCF_022496665.1 of Pseudomonas sp. TMW22090. Taxonomy (NCBI): domain Bacteria; kingdom Pseudomonadati; phylum Pseudomonadota; class Gammaproteobacteria; order Pseudomonadales; family Pseudomonadaceae; genus Pseudomonas; species Pseudomonas sp. TMW22090. The sequence continues at coordinate 128,598 of NZ_SCFH01000011.1, read as the reverse complement.
ACCTTGCTCAAGGCCTTCGAGCCGTTCTTCACCACCAAGGAAGTCGGCAAGGGCTCAGGCCTTGGCCTGGCGCAGGTGTTCGGTTTTGCCAAGCAGTCCGGCGGCGGCGTGAGAATCGAGACACAACTGGGAGTGGGCACCAAAGTCATGGTGTACCTGCCCTGCGTGGAAAAAACCGCCGCAGCTGCGGTAGAAGCTCCGCCGGAAATGGTGCCTCAGGCTGTGGCCGAGGGTCGCACCGTACTCCTGGTCGACGATGACCCTGCAGTCCGCGCGGTCACCGTGCAGATGCTTGAATCGCTGGGCTACAGCGTTGAAGAGGCACAGGACGGAATACAGGCACTGGAAAAGCTCGGGCCGGGGATCGACGTGGTGGTGACCGACTTCGCGATGCCGGGCATGACCGGCGGCGAGCTGGCGCAACTGATCAGGGAGCGCACCCCCGAAGTGCCCGTGCTGTTCGTCACCGGCTACGCGGACGTGGACGTACTGGGGCTGGAAGCCTCAGCCGTGTTGCAGAAGCCGTTCAGTGAGCACGTGCTGCGGGACAAGCTGCACCATGCGTTGAGCCAGGCCCGAATCGACTGAGGCGTGTCGCCCTTTCGTCGCCCACGCCTCTGAGGATACCGAAATGGTCTGCTCGGACAGCCTCAATGCGCAGAAGTTCAACTAACCTGAGTCCAGGTCCCGCCAAGAGGAGTGGTAACAATGATTCTGCGCATGGTGGTTTCAGACTGGGTTTGCCTCGTGTTTGCGGGCGCCTGTGGCCTGGCATTAATTTCCATGGTGTTCTGGTGGGATCAATGGCTGGCCTTGATTCTCAGTTAACCAAGACTGACGGTCCATCTTCCCGGCCCACTTGCAGGTCGTCATCAATGTCGCCTGTACCTCCCCCGGAACATCCACCAGGCGCAAGGTTGCAGGGGCTCCGTTTCTTACGCTCCCACTCGACATTCCGGCACTAATCAAATGCCCCGTTGAGAATTTCGAAGATGACTCCGGTGGCCAGCGCGACCAATATCAGGTCAGTGCCCGCTTGCTGCCATTCATATCCATCGTAATGCGGCAGTCTGCCGACCAATCGACCATCGAGTTTTTTCGCAATGCCGGGTGGCAGGGGTTTGCCCCTGGCGAGGTTCTTTTGAATACCGGGTGGTAAAGCCGGGCCGGGGCTCCAGTAGCCCCGATTGCCACCCAAAATACCGAGCACGCTACCGCGATCAATGCTTGGGCCATTACTCCAATCACCCCCGGTATTTTTACCTTTGTCCCCATGCCCTTGCTGGTTCCCATGGACCTGGCCGTTTGGCGAATGTCCTTGCGCCTTTCCCTGACCTTTCCCATTACCAGGGTCGGCCCACGTAGTCGCCGGGCCGCAGACCAGTGCAAAACAGGTTAAAGCGGCAATCAATGAGCGAGATTTGGACATGAGTTGCTCCTTCAAAGGTGCGGGATGTTCCATGAACTTAGACGTTTTGAGGATGTGGTTGCCTCGCCGCCTGATCGCCAGTCGCCCGCTCCAGAGGGCGGTGACCGCAGCGCCAGCTATGCCAGCTATGCCAGCTGTTCAAGATGACAGATTCATTCACCCAGTTGAATCAAGTTGAGGGGATGAAAATCGCAGATTCGGTAAACTGGGCCACCTATCGCGGGCCTTAAGATTATTCTGACCCTGTTGGGTCTTGGTCAAAAAGCCCTTTAAGCAGACAAACTGCCGAAAGCTGCTTTTCTATTTCGTCAGCGCTCAGTGACCGTTCGCAGTATTCCCGACTAAGAAAAACAATGGCGTCATTACCGTCAGGGTTGTCGGAATACCCGGGGTGATTTGATATCTCTGCCAGCAACGCTTGCGAGACTGGAGCGACATGAAAGTGGACGTTGAAACCCGGTGAGAACCCTAGCTTGTAGAACACTACTTTGTAGGGTGCGTACGCTTTGGTCAGTAGAAGCTCGACCGCTTTCATTACCGAACCTAAAGACGCCAGGGCTGCATGACTCAAACCGCCGAGCCCTGATGCCGTCTCCTCTGATGAAATAATCAAATAGCCGTCGTAACGGGCATCTCTTCGATGAGTCACGGCCCAGTGGGGATTCTTGAAAACGCTTAGCTCGTCCATGTAGCTCCCGCCCTCTCGTCAGGTGCAGTCGGGTCGACTGGTCGCACCGCATCTTTTCAGCCCGTTGCCTGCGGTCGGTTCAAGGCCGTGTGCGCTACCATCGGCAACCCACACTCTGAACTGGCGTTCTGAGGTGGGATTTGCAAGAGTTTTGCAAATCCCAGGCAACAAAAAAAGGCCCACCTTTCGGTGAGCCTTTCTAGACCGCCCAGCAGAGCGGATTTTGTTTGGTAGGCGCGATTGGACTCGAACCAACGACCCCCACCATGTCAAGGTGGTGCTCTAACCAACTGAGCTACGTGCCTGCTGTGAGGCGGCATTCTACGGAATTCCGGAGGGGTGTCAACACCTTTTTTCGCGCTAACCCTATGAATATGCAAAATATTTAATTTGCCTGCTGTGAGGAAGATTTTCCGGTGGCTGGCGAGGGTTTTTCAACTCGGGTAGGATCGGGGGACTCGTAAAATATATTAAACAGAGGCAGCAGGATGGCGAACACTCCTTATCCAGAGTCCTATTACGCCGCATCGGCCAATGCGGCTCCGCCGCGCCCGGCTTTGCAGGAGGAAGTAGAGACTGATGTCTGTGTGATCGGCGCCGGGTATACCGGCTTGTCCTCTGCCCTGTTCCTGCTGGAGAACGGTTTTAAGGTCACGGTGCTGGAGGCGGCCAAGGTTGGTTTTGGTGCTTCCGGGCGCAACGGTGGGCAGATCGTTAACAGTTACAGCCGCGATATCGATGTGATCGAACGCACCGTCGGGCCCAAGCAGGCTCAACTGCTGGGGCAGATGGCGTTCGAGGGCGGACGGATCATTCGCGAGCGGGTGGCCAAATATAATATCCAGTGCGACCTCAAGGACGGCGGCGTGTTCGCTGCCATCACGGCCAAGCAGATGGGCCATCTGGAGGCGCAGAAGCGTTTGTGGGAGCGCTTTGGCCATACGCAGCTGGAGCTGATGGATCAGGCGCGTATTCGTCAGGTGGTGGCTTGCGATCAGTATGTCGGCGGCATGCTCGACATGAGCGGCGGGCACATTCATCCGTTGAACCTGGCCTTGGGTGAAGCCGCTGCGGTGGAGTCTCTGGGCGGGACTATTTATGAGCAATCGCCGGCGGTGCGGATCGAGCGCGGCGCCAGCCCGGTTGTGCACACGCCGCAGGGCAAGGTCAGGGCCAAGTTCATTATCGTCGCCGGCAATGCCTATCTGGGCAACCTGGTGCCGGAACTGGCGGCCAAGTCGATGCCTTGCGGGACTCAGGTCATTACCACTGCGCCATTGGGCGATGCGCTGGCCAGCACTTTGTTGCCGCAGGACTACTGCGTGGAAGACTGTAATTACCTGCTCGATTACTACCGCCTGACCGCCGACAAGCGCCTGGTTTTCGGCGGTGGCGTGGTGTACGGGGCGCGGGATCCGGCGAACATCGAGGCGATCATTCGGCCGAAGATGCTCAAGGCGTTTCCCCAGCTCAAGGATGTGAAGATCGATTACGCCTGGACCGGGAATTTCCTGCTGACCTTGTCGCGATTGCCACAGGTGGGGCGACTTGGGGACAACATCTACTACTCCCAGGGCTGCAGCGGCCATGGGGTGACGTATACGCATCTGGCGGGCAAGGTGCTGGCCGAGGCGTTGCGCGGCCAGGCTGAGCGTTTTGATGCGTTTGCCGACCTGCCCCATTATCCGTTTCCGGGTGGGCAGCTGTTGCGCACGCCGTTTGCGGCGCTGGGGGCCTGGTATTATGGGCTGCGGGACAAATTCGGGTACTGACTGACGCGAGCAAGCCCGCTCCCACTGGTGTGGTCCCACAGGGCGTTTAGAGTTGATCCCGGGCGATGCCGCTGCGGATTCGCAGGATGTCGGCGAGTACCGCCAGGGCGATTTCTGCGGGGGTTTTGCTGCCGAGGTTGAGGCCGATGGGCGCGTGGATCCGTGCCAGTTCGGCTTCGCCCAGCCCACCAATGCGGCGCAAGCGTTCGAAGCGCTTCTGCGAGGTTTGCACCGAGCCCATGACGCCAATGTAGAACGCGTCCGTACGCACCGCTTCCATCATCGCCAGGTCATCGATGCGCGGGTCGTGGGTTAATGCAACGACTGCCGTATCGCTATGGCAGCCTCCGTCGGCGATGAAGACCGAAGGCAGCTGCCGGCGGATCTCGACGTTGTTCAGTACCACGCCTTCGAGCACTTCATCCCGGGGGTCGCAGAGGATGACTTCGAACCCAAGGCCCACCGCAAACTCCGCACAGGCCTGGGCGACGCTGGAGTAACCCGCCAGCAACAAGCGCTGGGCAGCGCCGATGCGCACACGAACCCGATCGACTTCGCGCTCGATACGCGCGCCCTGCTCCCGGTCCACGAACACGTCACGGGCACCGCTGGCCAGATCGATTTCGCGGATCAGGCGCCGCTGGCCCAGCAACGCCGATTCCAGCTCCCGCAGATGCGCCTGAACCTCGCACGTCGGCTCAAGCGTCTCCACCAGCACGTCAAGAATCCCGCCACACGGCAGGCTGATGCGCGAGCGCGGGTCATCTCCTTCGCCGTACCGAACCACGCACACGGCTTGCGCGAATGCGCCTTCGGCGACGCGCTCGAGAAAGTCTTCCTCTACGCAACCTCCCGACAGCGAACCTATCCACTGCCCGCCGCCGTTCACCGCCAGCAGCGAGCCCGGCGCGCGAGGCGCCGAGCCGTAGGTGGCGAGCACCGTACACAGCCAGACCTGCTGGCCGGCCGTTGACCATTGCAGCGCGCGCCGTACCACTTGCAGATCCAGATGCTGCATATCAATGCACCTTGTGTTCGGTTGGAGGGGCGTCCGCTTGTAGCTTCTGCACGTCGCCGATTGTCAGTTCACCCGGCTGACCACCCCACCCTTGACGCAGGTAATTGAGCAGGTCGGTCAACTGGCCAGGGCTGAGTTTGTCGGCAAAGCCCGGCATCGGTTGCATGCGTTCGAAGCCGACAAACTGCTGCTCGCCGATGCCGTCCTCGATCACCCGTAGCAGGTTGCGCGCATCGGTCAGGCGCAGCGTGGTGTTACCACGCATGGCCACTGCGATGTGCGGCTTGCCCTCGCCCTCTACCGCATGACAACCGGCGCAGACGTTGAGGTATTCCTGGCGACCGCGCCGGGCGCTGGCACTCAACTGTTCCAGGGGCACTTCGCTCAGCACTTTCGCCGCTGGCGGTTGATCGCCAAGCAGGTAGGTGGCCATCGCTGCCAGATCCGGATCAGTGAGGCCCTGGGTGCTGTTGTGGAACACCGGGAACATCTCGTTGAACATGGTGCCCTGGGCGCTCATGCCGTGCTTGAGGAACGAACTCAGGTCCTGGTGATTCCAGCCACGGCTGGCCAGGTCGTCGGCCAGCAGGCTGGGTGCCAGGTAGCCATTGAGGACGCCACCGGTCATGCGCTTGTCCTGCTGCATCGCACCGGGCAAACCGCGCGGGGTATGGCATTCGCCGCAATGGCCGAGCACGTCGACCATATACTGGCCGCGCTTGAACGCCTCGCTCTTGCCCTCGGTGGGCGACAGCTTGACGTCTTTACCGTACAGCATGTTCCAGCCCGTCAGGCCCAGACGCACGTTGAACGGAAAACTCAGGCTGGTCACCGGCGCCGCGCGCTCGATCGGCTCGACGGTTTTCAGGTAAGCGTGAATGGCGTCGGAGTCGGCCCGGGGCATCAGGTGATAGGAGGTGTACGGCATCGCCGGGTACAGGTTAGCCCCGTCGCGACGCTTGCCTTCGGTGAGCGCAGCGAAGAATTCCTCATCGCTGTATTGACCGATGCCGTGCTCCTTGCTCGGGGTGATGTTGGTGCCGTAGATGGTGCCGAATGGCGAAACGATCGGCAGGCCACCGGCGTATGGAGCGCCACCCGGAGCGGTGTGGCAGGCCATGCAGTCGGCAGCGCGGGCGAGGTATTCGCCGCGCTTGACCTGCTCGTCGGCGTGCGCCATCACGACCGGCGCAGCCAGGCCGACCGCCAATGCCAGGCGGGAAAATAGATGCTTCATGTTAGCCCTCCTTGACCAGGCCGAGATCGGTCAGCACATTGCGCGTGGCGCTGTAATACCGCACGTAGCCGGTGCAGCGGCAGACGTGATGACCGAGGCTGTCCTCGATGACCTGTTCCAGCTGGCTCTTGACGATCGGCTGGCGCTGCAGCTTTTCTACCAGCACGGTCGCGGCATTGACGAAACCTGGCGCGCAGTAGCTGCACTGGAACGCGAACTCATCGACGAAGCGCTGCTGGATCGGGTTGAGCTCAGTGACTTTGCCCTGCTCATCGCGAGTGGCATGGCCTTCGATGGTCCGTACTTTCTTGCCTTCGAAATAGTGCGCCCCGGTGATACAGGTGCGCACTTCCTCGCTGGTGCCGTCGGGGTTGTCGACGATCACCACGCAGGCATGGCAGATGCCCTGGCCGCAGCCCAGGCGGGAACCGGTGAGGTTCTTGTATTCGTGCAGGTAATCGATCATCGGCAGGTCATCAGGGATGTCCACCGGGCCGACGGTTTGACCGTTGAGGGTCAGTTGAAGCGGACGGTTAGCCATTGAGGGCCTCCTTGATGCGGGCAGAAGTGATAGGCAGGTCGCGAACACGCTTGCCGATGGCGTGGGCCACGGCGTTACCGATGGCACCCACGACCGGGATCATCACCACTTCGGCGATGCCTTTGGAGGGGTCGCTCGGGGACAGCGGCGGCAGGATTTCCGCCGTCTGCTTCCAGACCGCGACGTGGCGCGCCATGGGCAGGCGATAGCGGTTGAAGTTCCAGTCACCCTCCCCCGGTCCGCCTTCGTACAGCGGCATTTCTTCCAGCAGCGCATGGCCGATGCCCATGGCGATGCCACCTTCGAGCTGGCCCCTGACCAGTTCTTCCACCAGTACCCGACCGCACTCGACCCACGAGTGGTGGTTGAGCACCTGCACTTCGGCCGAGCCCTTGTTCACTTTCAACTCAACCAGGGTTGCCACCGGGCTGTAGTAAGTCACTGCGGCGTTGTTCAATTGGGTGTCCGGGTAGTGCACGTTCTGCCGATCGAGCAGATGGAAACCGGCGCTGTTCATCTGCGCCTTCTTCGCGCTCGGGGCGCCGTCGCCGTACTTCACCGCCAGGCTGTCGAGCGGCAGGCGCTCGCGCACGCCATCGATGCTGAACTCGGCCTCGGCCCAGCTCCAGCGGTTAAAACCGTGCACGGTGGCGCCGGTGACCAGGCCTTTTTCGTGAGCGTGTCTGGCCAGCTGTTCGAAGCTCAGCGGCTGCATGCCGTTGGCGGTGAGTTTGCCGTCGACCCAGTGCGCGTCTTCGCGGCGCACCACGTAGGGGTTGGCCTGGCCGCCATAAGGTCCCTGGCGCCAGATCTGCAGCGCCGCCGGCCACAGGCCGTGGTTGAACAGCACGCGTGCCGCTTCGCGGGTGGCGTGGCTGAAGTAGTAGGCCGAGTTGGTGGCCGACGAGGCCGAGGCCAGCTTGCCGACCCAGCGCGGGTTGCGCAGCAAGGTGTCCTGCTCGGCCTGGCTCATGATGTACGGGTTGCCGCCGGTGATCAGTTGCAGCTCTTGCCATTCAGTCTCGCCGGTCTTCACTTCGTGAGCCGGGCTGCCGAGGAAATCGGCCACGACCATGGCTTGGGAGGTGGACATGCCGGTGCCGATTTCAATCCCGATATGGCGCAGGTGAATGCGCCCTTCGGCGTTGAATTCGATGCTCGCCATCGGCGCTTCGGAACCGGTGCCGAAGTCCTTCTGGCAAATGGCGAAGCCGACGCCGTACCAGTGGTCCGGGTCCTGGGCTTCGCGTTGCTGCTTGAGCTTGTCGCGGTTTTTCCAGACCTCGTGCACAGCCGCTTTGTCGAGAATCTCGTGCAGGCGCAAGGCACCCGCCGGCACCGCACCCTGGGTATTTTTCATGCCCGAAACCATGGCGTTTTTCTTGCGCAGGTCGATGGCGTCGATGCCCAGGCGACCGGCAATTTCGTCAACCATCATCTCGGTCGAAGCCATGCTCTGGAGGGTGCCGTAGCCGCGCATCGAGCCGGCTTCCACAGCGCGGGAATGGTAGGCCGTGACCTGCAGATCGTTCTGCGGCATGTAGTAGATCGACTGCGCCGCCGTGGCGCCAACCGCCGCTACCGACGGGCTGTAGTTGACGCGTCCGCCGCCGTCGACGCTCATTTCGGCGCGGAAAATCTTGAAGCTGTGATCGGTCTTGTCCACCGCCAGTTGATAGCGGATATCGAACGGGTGGCGCTTGATGCCGCTCTGGAACTGCTCGTAGCGGTCGTTGGCCAGGCGCACCGGCACACCGGCCCCGTACAGGGCGGCCAGGGCTGCGTAATAAACAAAGATATTGTGGTCTTTGGAACCGTAACCCACGGTGTAGCCCGGGTGCATGTTGAGGTTGGCCAGGCCGAAACGCGACGGCGCGATCATCTTCGCGGTCTCGGTGGCGGTCTCCAGCGGGCACTGGGTGGCGACCACGAAATGCAGGGTCTTGGTCGCAGGGTCGTACCAGCCGTTGCCGTTGTCCGGTTCCATGGCTGCAGGCTCGATGGACGGCGTCTTGTAGCGCTCGTCGAACACCAGCCAGTTGTCCGGCGGGGTGTCGATCTGCTGCTTCATGCGATCGGCATAGAACAGCCCGCGCTCGGTCAGGTTGCCGTGCAGGTTGGGCTGCGAATCCCAGACCGGACGGCGGTTGCGCAGCATCGGGAACAGGATCGAATCCTTGAGGCTGGCGAATTCGTCTTCGTCCGCCGAAGTCGCACCACCGACCCGCACGTAGCGGAAGCTGCCGTAGGGATCACCCTCGTAGAACGGCACCTGGGCACCGTAGCGGATGGCCTTGTCGTTGAACTTGAGTTTGGCCTTGGCCTGGCGGAAGCGCTCGAAGTCATTCCAGATCAGGATCGCCACCGGATGACCGATGAACATCGGCACCTTGCCGACCGGTAGCAGCGGGTCAGGGGCATGCTCTTCCGGGAAGACGATGCCGTCTTTCTCCAGGTCTTCTGCGGTGACGATACGGTCCGGCTGCAAGTCGGCACCGAGCCACGCCAGGTCATAACCGGCGTAGAGGCGGTCGGCCTTGGTGATTTTCAGCAGCATGGCGTGGCCTTGCTGTTCGGGCCAGCCCGGCATGTCCTTGGCGCGGATGTCGCGAGCAAAAACCTTGCTGCCGCACACCTTGGACAGGGCATCGTTACGCGAGCGCGCCTTGCCGTTGTTACCGAGCCATTGCTCGGACGGCACGGTCACGCTGTTCTCCATCAAGGCGGCCAGGGCCTGGGAGCTGAGCGGCGTAAGCGTCACGCTCACCCCCGCCACCAGCCCGCCCTGTAGGAACGAGCGCCGGGATATATCACGGTTGGACATGGATCATCCTCTGAGCGGTTATGGGCCCGCCCTTCTGGTTATGTTCTGGGAATCTCGAGTCTTGCAGGAACCCTTTTAGGACGAGCAAAGGGCTGTGTTGACAGTGCAAAGCTGACCGAAAGGTTAACTTTAAAGGTTTATGCGCTCGGGGCAAACAACCAGTTACAAAAAACTGACCGGATGATCAAAAATTTTTGGTTTTTTTGGGGGGGGCGCTGGGCAGTGAGCGCGATGGCGCCAAGCCAGTCAGATGTCTATCGGATGCACCATCGCCTTCGCGGGCAAGCCCGGCTCCCACAGGGATTTTCAGTGAACACATAAGGGGAGTTCACAACCAATTACTATGGGAGTAAGCCTGCTGGCGATGGCTTGAGGTCAGCCTGCCGATGACACCTGAACCGGGGTCATCGCAGGCAAGGCGCGCGAGCGACCCTAGAAATCCACTGTCGCCGAAAGCAGGTAAGTGCGTGGCGTAGACAGTGTCAAGCCAGGCTCGCTGTCATCCGAGGCGCCTGCGGAGCTCCAGTAGCGTTTGTCCGCGACGTTCTCGACGTTGCCGCGCAGGGTGATGGTCTTGTCGTCGACCTTGAACGCGTAGCGGGCGCCCACGTCGAAGCGTTCCCAGGAGTCGATTTCCTTGTTGTTGGACTGGTCCAGGTACTGCGAGCTGGAGTAGATGCCACGCGTGGTCAGGGTCAGGCCCTGGACGGTGGGCACGTCCCACTCGGCGCCGAGGTTGACGTTGTATTTGGGCGTTGCGGGTGCGCGGTTGCCGTCGAAAGTGCCGTTGGTGGTGTGGGTCAATTCGCTGTCGATGTACATCACCCCACCGAGCAGGCGAAAGCCATCCAGAGGTTCGCCGAACACACTCAGCTCCACACCTGTGTTCTCGCGTTTGCCGTTCGGGCCGAAGACCCTTGTGGTCGCGTTGGTTTCATATGCCGGCTGCTTGATGCGGAAGACCGCCGCCGTGACCGCGAATGGGCCGGCGTCGTATTTGGCGCCGACCTCGACCTGGCGGCTGACGAAAGGCGGGAAGATTTCATCTTCGTTGACCGAGGTCGACGGGGCGATCTTGCCTTGGCTCAGGCCCTCCATGTAGTTGGCGTACAGCGACAACTTGTCAGTGGCCTTGAACAGGATACCGCCCGACGGCGAAACTTTTTCTTCGTCATAGGCAGTGGCGCCCTTGATGTTGTCGGACCAGTCATCGACCTTCACCCGCTGCCACCGGGCGCCAAGGGTCAGCAGCAAGCGGTCCTCGAAGAACCCCAGGGTGTCGGACAAGGCCACACCGCTGAAGCGGTTCTCGGTGTAGACCTTGGCATCCTGGCGGGTTGGCCTGGCCGGGGTGGGGGTTTGCACCGGATCGTAAAGATTGCTGGGCGCGGCAGCATAACGGGCGCCGCCGTTTTCGAAATCCATGTAGAAGTAGCTGGCCGCGAGATTGACCTCGTGGCTGACCGGGCCGGTTTTAAACCAGTTACGCACTCCGGCCGTGGCCGTGCGCACATTCTCGTCGCGGGTGAAGTCGCGGGGTTGAACGCTGAAGTCGCCAGCATCGTTGGTGACCGAGACCGCATGCCGGAGGAAGTCATGATTACTTTTGCGCGCGCCGACGCCGCCATACAGCATGACCGAATCGTTGACGTCGAACTCACCATTGACGGTGCCGAACGTGTCTTCGGTGCGCGCCTTGCTCCAGGCCTGCGCGTAGTTGTGGCGGACATCGCCGGCATGCGGGACCTGGGCATTGACGCCCACCTGCACCCGTTCCTGGGGCGCGTCGGTATTGCGCTCGGTGTGGCCGATGTCTGTCGAGAGCCGCAGGCGCTCGCCGCGAAAGTCCAGGCCGAGTACGGCCATCTCACGGTCGACGCTCTGGTGATCCCACTCGGTGTCACCGGACTGTTTCACGCCGTTGAAGCGCAAGCCGAACTTGTCGTCTTCACCAAAGCGTCGACCGACGTCCACGGCGCCGCCGAGCTGGTTGTTGGAGGCGTAGCTGCCGGTGAATGAAGTGATCGGCTTGTCGGTGGCACGCTTGGGTACCACGTTGATTCCGCCACCCACGCTGCCCCGCGGCGAGATGCCGTTGATGAGCTGGCTGGGGCCCTTGAGGATGTCCACGCGATCAGCCATTTCCATGTCGATGGTGTAAGTCGGCAATACGCCATAGAGGCCGTTGTAGGCGACGTCACTGTTGAACAGGCTCAGCCCGCGAATGGTGAATTGCTCGTAACGCCCGCCGGCAGGGTTGGTGGCGCGAACCGATGGGTCGTTGGCGATCAGGTCACCCAAGGTCCGGGCTTGCTGGTTCTCGATCACCTCGCTGGTGTAGGTGGTCATGCTGAATGGCGTTTCCATGAAGTCTTTCGAGCCGAGCAAGCCTTGGGAGCCGCGACGCGCAACCTGGCCGCCGGCGAACACCTCGCTGCCCTCCCCGCCGGTGGCGCCGAGAATCGAGGTGGGGGCCAGCTGCAAGCTGCTGTTTTCCGGGGCCGGGGTGAGAATGTACGCTTGCTCACCTACCGCCTGCAGTTGCAGACCGGAACCCTGCAGCAACCGGGCAAAGCCCTCCTCGACGGCGAACTCACCGGACAGCCCGCCACTGCTGCGGCCGCTGACCAGTGCCGGGTCCACCGACAGATTGACCCCGGACAGACCGGCAAACCGGGTCAATGCATCGCTCAGGCTACCGGCCGGCACCTGATAGGTGCGCCGGTTACCGTCCTCGGCCCAGGTTGGGGAGATCAACCATGGACTGGCACTCAGGCCCAGCAGCAGGCTGAGGTGCAACAACGGTCGCAGGCGCGGGGAAGAAGCGTTAGGCATTTGAATAGGCTCTCTTGATCGTTCACATGCCTTCAATGACAGGCGAGTCGAAAAAAGGGGCCAGGGTTTACACACTATTTTTGCGCGGCAGCAACGTGACCCAATAGCGAGTCCGGGAATGCACCTCCAGGGGCAGACTGGCGGCGAGCAGCGCGAGCACCCGGTCAGTGTCGTCCAGACGGAAGCTGCCGGTAACTCGCAGGGCTTCCAGCTCCGGCTCCCAGCGCAGGACACCTGGTCGATAGGTGCTCAGTTCGCGCAGGAAGTCCCCCAGCGGCTGGTCTTTCGCCATCAGCACGCCCTCGCGCCAACCCGGCGCCAGGGTGTCGAATGCGCTGATGGATCCGGCACCGGCAGCCTGCAGGCTGACCTGCTGGCCCGCGCGCAAGGCCAGGCCCGCCCCATGCAAAGGCTGTAACTGGACGGCGCCGTTGTAGACCGAAACCCGACAGCCGCGTGCGTCCTGGCGAACGCAGACTTCACTGCGGCTGACGATGACATTGCCAAAACGGGTCTGGATGGTCAGCGGCGAATCACCTGGCACTGTCAGGGACATTTCGCCCTCGATCAGCTTGACGCGGCGTGCCTGCAGGTCCACATCGACCGCGCTGGCCGTGTTGAGCTGCAGCGCGCTGCCGTCGGCAAGCCGGATCTGTTGGCGCTCGCCGGTGGCGGTGTGCAAATCGGCGCGCCAGGCATCCAGCGGCAGTTGCCGACTGATCAGCCACGCCGCCGGCACCAGGGCCACCGCGCCCAGGGCGCGCTTGAGCACTTTGCGCCTCGCCGCATCCGGACGATCCAGGCTGCTCAGCGCCAGCCCCGATGGCAGGTCGGCAAAACGCTGGCGCAGCGCCTGGGCTTTCTGCCAGGCCTGCTCGTGGGTGGCGCAGGTATCACGCCAGCGCTGCAAGTTCGCCCGGTCCTGCTCGTTGGCACCGCCGGATTCCAGCAGCGCAAGCCATTGCGCGGCGGCGCGAACGGCCTGGCGCGAATCGGACGCCTGAGTGTTCACAGGTCCACCAGCAGGCAATGCTCATAAGCCTGAGCCATGTAACGCTTGATGGTACGTTCGGACACTTGCAGGCGTTCCGCGATTTGCCCGTAGGTCAGGCCTTCGAGCTGGCTCCACAAAAACGCCCGGCGCACCGCCCGCGGCAAGCCGTCGAGCAGCTCATCCAGCGCTTGCAGGGTTTCCAGCAGCAGCCAGCGTTGCTCGGGGGATGGCGCACAGTCCTCTGGCATCGCCGCCAACGCGGCGAGATAGGCCTGTTCCAGGCTGCGGCGCTGATAGAAGTTGCTTAGCAGGCGTTTGCCCACAGTCAGCAAATAGGCACGGGGCTCTTGCAGGTCGGCGATACGCTGCGAACTGGCAAGCACCCGCAGGAAAGTGTCCTGGCTCAGATCAGCCGCATCACAGCCGTTGCCCAAGCGCCTCCCCAACCAGGTTTCAAGCCAGCCACGGTGATCGCGGTACAGGTCGTGAAGGGTTGGCTCCTTCGGCACCACTGCATCACTCATCTAGAAGCCCTGTGCCAGGAGTTATCGTAAATGAGAGTGATTCTAATTAATGTCAGTGCCGGGAAGGAAGCTCTTTATGCATTGAGCGCGCATAAAGACCGTCCTGTAGGAGCTCGCTCCTGCAGGACGGGGGATAGCGGTTCAGGAAAGAGGCAAATCGCAGACACAAAAAACCCCGGTCTTTCGACCAGGGTTTTTGCTATCGACTCGAAGTCACCAATGGCTTCTTCGTAGCTCCAAGGCGTTCAGTGGGCCTTGTAGCAGATATGGCGCAGCGGACGGGACTCGAACCCGCGACCCCCGGCGTGACAGGCCGGTATTCTAACCGACTGAACTACCGCTGCGTATCGCTTTGGACTTGCGTCCTAACTCGTCTGATCAAAAGCTCCGAGATTTTTCAATCTCTCTTTTGATCTCGAATCAGGTCAGACCTGACTCGGAAAATATGGCGCAGCGGACGGGACTCGAACCCGCGACCCCCGGCGTGACAGGCCGGTATTCTAACCGACTGAACTACCGCTGCGCGTCGGTGGAGGCTTTTAAGGCTTCCATCTTGCTTTCGCAAGACTCTCGGAAGTGGTGGGTGATGACGGGATCGAACCGCCGACATTCTGCTTGTAAGGCAGACGCTCTCCCAGCTGAGCTAATCACCCGTTTGCATCTCCGAGGCCGCGAAATTTACGCAGGTAGCGAACCTAAGTCAATAGCAGGATTGAAGTTTTTCTGAAAAAGACAAAATCGTGTCAGTGGCGAATGGTTCTGCCGCCAGACCGCTTTCGCGAGCAAGCCCGCTCCCACAGCGGATTGTGAGTGAACACAGGCTATGGGTCCCACACAAAGCCACTGCGGGAGCGGGCTTGCTCGCCAAAGCTGCAGAGCATCCAGCATCAATACGGCTGCCGGTCACTCGCTGTAAATCATCTTCTTGGTCATGCCGCCGTCCACCACAAACTCCTGCCCCGTGACAAAGCCGGCGTTCCTCGACAGCAACCAGGCCACCATTGCCGCGACATCCTCCACCGTCCCTACCCTGCCCGCCGGATGCTGGGCATGGTCGGCGTCGGACAACGGCTCGGCGCGGCGGGCTGAAGGGTCGCGTGCATCGATCCAGCCCGGGCTGACGGCATTGACCCGAATCTCCGGCCCCAGGCTGATGGCCAGCGCATGAGTCAGGGCCAACAAGCCGCCCTTGCTCGCCGCGTAGGCTTCACTGTCGGGTTCCGACTGGCTGGCGCGGGTCGAGGCCAGGTTGACGATCGCGCCGCTGTGAGCACGCAGGTACGGCGCGCAGTGCTTGGCCAGCAACATAGGGCCACTGAGATTGACCGCCAGCACCCGATTCCAGTAGGCCAGATCGAGGCTTTCGAGGGTAATGTTGTGCGGCTCGGCTACTGCCGCGTTGCACACGAGCGCATCGAGCCGCCCGAACTGCCCCAGCACCTCGGCCACCCCCAGCGCCACCTGCCCCTCGTTCGAGACGTCCATGGCGATGAACCAGGCGTTATCACCCAGCACCTTCGCCACTTTCGAACCACGGACCCGATCCAGGTCGGTCAGCACGACTTGCCAGCCTTCGCTGATCAACCAGGCAGAAATGCCCAGGCCGATGCCGCGCGCAGCACCCGTGACCAGCGCGACGCGGCCATTGGTGCCCGTGCCGGGCGCAGACAACTCGATCACAGCGCAGCCAGGCCGCGCGCCAGATCGGCTTGCAGGTCCGCCACGTCTTCCAGGCCCACCGCGACGCGGATCAGGCTGTCGCGGATCCCGGCGGCTTCACGCTCCTGCGGCGCGAGGCGGCCGTGGGAAGTGGTGCTTGGGTGGGTAATGGTGGTCTTGCTGTCCCCCAGGTTGGCGGTGATCGAGATCAGGCGAGTCGCATCGATAAAGCGCCACGCGCCCTCTTTGCCACCCTTGACCTCAAAACTCACCACCGCGCCAAAGCCCTTCTGCTGGCGCAAGGCCAACTCATGCTGTGGATGGCTCTTGAGACCGGCGTAATGGACTTTCTCGATACCGTCCTGCTGCTCCAGCCATTCGGCCAGTTGCTGGGCGTTGGCGCAATGCGCCTTCATGCGCAGGCCGAGGGTTTCCAGGCCCTTGAGGAAAATCCAGGCGTTGAACGGGCTCAGGGTTGGCCCGGCGGTGCGCAGGAAGCCGACGACTTCTTTCATGTGCTCGCCACGACCGGCAACCACGCCGCCCATGCAACGCCCCTGGCCATCGATGAACTTGGTCGCCGAGTGCACGACGATGTCCGCGCCCATCTTCAGCGGCTGCTGCAACGCAGGGGTGCAGAAACAGTTGTCCACGACCAGCATCGCGCCCTTGGCATGGGCGATTTTCGCCAGTTCGGCGATGTCCACCAGCTCTGCCAGCGGGTTGGACGGCGACTCGACGAACAGTAATTTGGTATTGGCCTTGATGGCCGCATCCCAGCCGGACAGGTCCGCCAGGGGCACGTAATCGACTTCTACGCCGAAACGCTTGAAGTATTTTTCAAACAGGCTGATGGTCGAGCCGAAAACGCTGCGCGACACCAGCACATGATCACCGGCGCTGCACAGGCTCATGACCACGGCCATGATCGCCGCCATGCCGGTGGCAGTGGCCACGGCTTGCTCGGCGCCTTCAAGCGCGGCAATGCGCTCTTCGAACGCACGCACGGTCGGGTTGGTGTAGCGCGAGTAAACGTTGCCCGGCACTTCCCCGGCAAAACGCGCCGCGGCATCGGCAGCGGTGCGGAATACGTAGCTGGAAGTGAAGAACATCGGATCACCGTGTTCGCCTTCCGGCGTGCGGTGCTGGCCGGCGCGTACGGCCAGGGTATCGAACGCTACGCCTTCAAGGTCGCTGTCCAGCCGACCGGCATCCCAATCCTGACTCATGCTGTCACTCCTTGCCTTACTCGGTAATGGATACTAAACCGGCCTGTGGGAGCAAGGCTCGCCAGCAATGGCGTCTTTGCAGACGCCATCGCCGGCAAGCCTTGCCCCACAGGCCGGCCAGTTACTCAGTTGTTGTACAGATCAATGATCGCGCTGACTGCCTGGGTCTTGACCTTGGAGGCATCGTTGCGTGCCTGCTCGATCTTGTTCAGGTAAGCCTCGTCGACATCACCTGTGACGTACTGGCCGTCGAACACCGCGCAATCGAACTTGTCGATCTTGATCTTGCCGCCACCGACCGCTTCGATCAAGTCAGGCAGGTCCTGGTAGATCAGCCAGTCAGCGCCGATCAGGTCAGCCACGTCCTGGGTCGAACGGTTGTGGGCGATCAGTTCGTGCGCGCTCGGCATGTCGATGCCATACACGTTCGGGTAACGAACGGCCGGTGCCGCGGAGCAGAAGTAGACGTTCTTGGCGCCGGCTTCACGAGCCATCTGGATGATCTGCTTGCAGGTCGTGCCGCGAACGATCGAGTCGTCTACCAGCATGACGTTCTTGCCGCGGAATTCCAGTTCGATGGCGTTAAGCTTCTGGCGTACGGATTTTTTCCGCGCTGCCTGGCCCGGCATGATGAAGGTCCGGCCGATGTAGCGGTTCTTCACGAAGCCTTCGCGGAATTTCACGCCCAGGTGGTTCGCCAGTTCCAGGGCCGCGGTCCGGCTGGTGTCCGGAATCGGGATGACCACGTCGATGTCGTGATCCGGACGCTCGCGCAGGATCTTCTCGGCGAGCTTCTCGCCCATGCGCAGGCGGGCCTTGTAGACCGAGACACCGTCGATGATCGAGTCCGGACGCGCCAGGTAGACGTGTTCGAAGATGCACGGGGTCAGGGACGGATTGTTTGCGCACTGGCGGGTGTGCAGCTTGCCGTCTTCAGTGATGTAGACCGCTTCGCCGGGTGCCAGGTCGCGAATCAGGGTGAAACCGAGCACATCCAGGGACACGCTTTCGGAGGCGATCATGTATTCGACGCCCTCGTCGGTGTGACGCTGGCCGAAGACGATCGGACGGATACCGTGCGGGTCACGGAAACCGACGATGCCGTAGCCGGTCACCATCGCCACGACCGCATAGCCACCGACGCAACGGTTGTGCACGTCTGTGACAGCGGCGAACACGTCTTCTTCGGTTGGCTGCAACTTGCCGCGCTGGGCCAGTTCGTGAGCGAACACGTTGAGCAGCACTTCCGAATCGGAATTGGTATTGACGTGGCGCAGGTCAGATTCGTAAATCTCCTTGGCCAGTTGTTCAACGTTGGTCAGGTTACCGTTGTGCGCCAAGGTAATGCCATAAGGCGAGTTGACGTAGAACGGTTGAGCTTCGGCCGAAGTCGAGCTGCCAGCGGTCGGGTAACGGACATGGCCGATACCCATGTGACCGACCAGACGCTGCATGTGACGCTGATGGAACACGTCACGCACCAGGCCATTGTCCTTGCGCAGGAATAACCGGCCATCATGGCTGGTCACGATACCGGCAGCGTCCTGGCCGCGGTGCTGGAGGACGGTTAGCGCGTCATACAGCGCCTGATTGACGTTCGACTTACCGACGATACCGACGATGCCACACATGCGACGCAACCCCTACTTAATGGATCTGAACTGAGCAACACTCACTGCGGCGTTTTGGCCGTCGGCAAGAGTTGCTCCTTGAACGGTATCTCAGCGGGTACGCTGATACCGCTGGCAAGCCACTGACTGCTCCACCCGAGAATCAGGTTCTTGGACCAGTCTGCGACCAATAGAAACTTTGGTACGAGCTGTGATTCTTTCCACCACCCGTCCTGCTGTACCGGCCCCAGGCTCAACAGCCCGACCGCCACGACCACCAGCAACACGCCACGCGCAGCGCCGAAGGCCATGCCGAGGAATCGATCGGTCCCGGATAACCCGGTGACACGTACCAACTCGCCGATAAGATAATTGATCATTGCGCCTACTATCAAAGTGGCGACAAACATGATGGCACAGCCCGCGATCACGCGAGCCGATGGCGTTTCGATGTATCCGGCGAGGTACTCGGACAATGAACCACCGAACATCCAGGCGACGACTCCTGCGATGATCCAGGTCACCAGCGATAATGCTTCCTTGACGAAGCCGCGGCTAAGACTGATCAATGCGGAGATGGCGACAATTGCAACGATCGCCCAATCAACCCAGGTAAATGGCACAGTGCAGCCTACAGACGGATAAGGCGGCGCATTTTAGCAGAGCGCATGCCTGTCGGTAAGCTGCGATTAGCAGTGCATTTCAATCGCAGCGATAGTTTTTATCCGCGCTCGGGCTGGAAACGCACCACAAACCCCTTGAGGTTCTGCTGGCGGCTCAACAAATCGCGCAAACGGTCGGCCTCGGCGCGCTCGATCAGCGGCCCGACAAATACCCGATTCTTGCCATCAGCGGTGCGAATGTAGGCGTTGTAGCCCTGGGCTCGCAGGGATTTCTGCAGGCTTTCGGCACTGGCACGGTTCGACAGGCTGGCCAGTTGCACCGACCAGCTGACCGACAGGCCATTGGCATCGACGCGGCTTTGGCTGGTGTCCGGCTTGCCGGGCGTCGCCGTGATTGGCTGGGCCGGTGGCGTGCTTGGCTTGGCGGCCAATGCCGGGACGGGTGCCGGGGCTGGCGCGACCGGCTTGGCTGCCGAGGCCGGCGCAGGGGCGACAGGCACCGCGGGGGCGATTGGCGTCGACGGCGCTTGCTGCTCGGCGATTTCTTCGTCGCTCGGCACCGGCTCCTGCGGCAGCACCTGAGGCTCAGGTACGACCACCGGCTCGATCTGCACCTGGGGCACCGAAGGCGCTTGCGGGGCAGCAGGCGCCTCGACAGTCACCTGGCGCTGCTCATCCTGACGGGAAAACAGCATCGGCAGGAAAATCACTGCCAGCGCGACCAGCACCAGGGCGCCGACCATGCGTTGTTTGTAAGCCTTATCCAGCAATGCCATTTGCCGCTTCCTCCGTGGAGCGCCGGGCCAACCACTCAAGGGCCTCGGCGACACAATAAAATGATCCGAACAACAGAATTTCGTCGTCGCTCGTCGCTCGTGCGCACTGCCCTTCCAGGGCGGCGGCCACGCTGGCATAGGACGTTACTGAAGCGCCAAGGTTCTGCAGCACCTCTTCTAAATCAGCCACCGGGCGCGCCCGGGGCGAATCCAGCGGTGCAACCGCCCAATGCTCGACACTGGCATTCAACTGGCCAACGACACCGTCCAGATCCTTGTCCGCGAGCAAGCCGAACACTGCCAGACGCTTGCCGACTGGCGGACGACTGGACAGACGGCGAGCCAGGTATTCGGCCGCATGAGGATTATGCCCCACGTCGAGCAACAGGTGCAGACGTTTGCCCTGCCAGTCGAACTCGCGACGGTCGAGGCGCCCCACCACGCGAGTCGCCTTCAAGGCTTCAATGATCTTTGCCTCTACCCAAGGCAGCCCCAGCAGTAGATAAGCCTGCAAGGCCAGCGCGGCGTTCTCCATTGGCAGGTCCAGCAGGGGCAGGTCCCGCAGTTCGACTACCCGACCCTGGCTGTCAAGACCGCGCCATTGCCAGTGGTGATCGGTGACACCCAGGTCGAAGTCACGCCCACGCAGGAAAAACGGGCAGGCCAGCTCGCGGGCTTTGTCCAGCAGAGGTTGCGGAGGATTCAGATCGCCACAGAGCGCGGGGGCGCCCTGGCGGAAGATGCCGGCTTTTTCGTAGGCCACGGACTCGCGGGTATCACCCAGGTAATCGGCGTGGTCGACGCCGATGCTGGTGACCAGCGCCATGTCCGCGTCCACCACGTTGACCGTATCCAGGCGCCCGCCCAGGCCGACCTCGAGCACTACGGCATCCAGCCCCGACTGCTGGAACAGCCAGAACGCCGCCAGGGTGCCCATTTCGAAATAAGTCAGGGAGGTATCGCCACGGCCTGCCTCGACTGCCGCGAAGGCCTGGCACAGCTCGGCGTCAGTCGCTTCGACGCCGTTGACCTGCACCCGCTCGTTGTAACGCAGCAGGTGCGGAGAATTGTAGACACCGACTTTGAGGCCCTGCGCGCGCAGCAATGAAGCCACGAATGCACAGGTAGACCCCTTGCCGTTGGTGCCGGTGACCGTGATCACCCGAGGCGCCGGCTTGCCCAGTCCCATGCGGGACGCTACCTGTTGCGAGCGCTCCAGCCCCATGTCGATGGCCGAAGGGTGCAACTGTTCCAGGTAGGCGAGCCACTCGCCAAGGGTACGTTGGGTCATATGTTGGCAGGCACCGGCGGAACCACGATTGGCTCGATTGGCGCGGCGACGAACTTCGGCGTCGGCAGGCCCATCATCTGTGCCAGCAGGTTGCCCAGGCGTGGACGCAGTTCCTGACGGTGAATGATCATGTCGATCGCACCGTGTTCCAGCAGGAATTCGCTGCGCTGGAAGCCTTCCGGCAGTTTTTCGCGCACGGTCTGCTCGATCACGCGCGGGCCGGCGAAGCCGATCAGGGCCTTTGGCTCACCGACAATCACGTCGCCCAGCATCGCCAGGCTGGCGGAAACACCACCGTACACCGGGTCGGTCAGTACGGAGATGAACGGAATGCCTTCTTCACGCAGACGCGCCAGTACCGCGGAGGTCTTGGCCATTTGCATCAGGGAAATCAGGGCTTCCTGCATCCGCGCGCCGCCGGAAGCGGCAAAGCAGATCATCGGGCATTTGTTTTCCAGGGCGTAGTTGGCGGCGCGAACGAAGCGCTCGCCCACGATGGCACCCATGGAACCGCCCATGAAGGAGAATTCGAACGCCGAAACCACCACTGGCATGCCCAGCAGGGTGCCACTCATGGACACCAGCGCATCTTTCTCGCCGGTGGCTTTCTGGGCCGCGACCAGGCGGTCCTTGTACTTCTTGCCGTCGCGGAACTTGAGACGGTCCACTGGCTCCAGGTCAGCGCCCAGTTCGGCACGGCCTTCGGCGTCGAGGAAGATGTCGATGCGCGCACGTGCGCCGATACGCATGTGGTGATTGCACTTTGGGCAAACATCCAGGGTCTTTTCCAGCTCCGGACGGTAAAGCACCGCCTCGCAAGATGGGCATTTGTGCCACAGACCTTCAGGCACCGAGCTCTTCTTGACCTCGGAACGCATGATCGAAGGGATCAGTTTGTCTACCAACCAGTTGCTCATGCTTTCTTTCTCCAGTACCGGCGGCTCGAACGCTCTGGTTCGCAGCCCCGCGTATGCCCTTGAGCTAAATTCATATGTGCGGCGATGATCCATGGATGGCCGGATCAGCGAATCGTGACCTGCGTACCACCCAAAAACCCTCAGCCATGCCTGTGGACGGCGGCAGTCTGCCAGCCGTCACATCAACGTGCCGCGTACCGCGGCGATGAACGCGTGAATCCTTGCGTGATCCTTGATGCCCTTGCTCGCTTCCACCCCGCCGCTGACGTCCACCGCGTAAGGCCGCACACGGCTGACCGCCTCGGCGACGTTATCCGGTGTCAGGCCACCCGCCAGGATGATCGGCTTACTCAGGCCTTGGGGAATCAGAGACCAGTCGAACGCCTGCCCGGTTCCGCCCGGCACGCCTTCGACATAGGCATCGAGCAGAATACCGCTGGCGCTGGGAAATGCATTGCAGGCTGCCGCGATATCATCACCGGCCTTGACCCGCAGCGCCTTGATGTACGGTCGATGCCAGCCCTC
The DNA here is from genome assembly GCF_022496665.1 of Pseudomonas sp. TMW22090. Taxonomy (NCBI): domain Bacteria; kingdom Pseudomonadati; phylum Pseudomonadota; class Gammaproteobacteria; order Pseudomonadales; family Pseudomonadaceae; genus Pseudomonas; species Pseudomonas sp. TMW22090. The sequence goes on along the minus strand of NZ_SCFH01000011.1, from coordinate 106,106 downwards.
ACACTCGGCCGCAGTCTCGTCGCCGTGGAACTGCAGCAGGTCCAGCGGCACGGCGTCGAGGATTTCCCCCAGTTCGCAGCGACTGGCGTTGACGAACAGGCCAACGGTGGTGACGAACGGCGGCAGTGCCTGGATGATCGAGCGTGCCTGCTGAAAGGTAACGGCGCGCGGGCTCTTGGCATAGAACACAAAACCTATCGCATCCGCCCCCGCCTCGACCGCTGCCAGCGCATCCTCTAAGCGGGTGATCCCGCAAATCTTGCTGCGAACGGCTGACATGTCGATAAAACCCCAAGCTAATTCCGGGAAAGTCCCGGATGGTAACAAATGCGTTCGAGGGCGTCAGCCGTCAAGTTCGGCGAAACCGGTAAGGAAGTGTGGGCCAATGTAACGCTCGGGCAACTGGAACTCGTCGCGGTATTCCACCTGCACCAGATACAGCCCGAACGGATGTGCTGTTACCCCGCCGGAGCGACGGATGCGGCTTTCAAGCACTTCCTTCATCCACTCCACCGGACGCTCTCCGGCGCCAATGGTCATCAATACGCCGGCAATGTTGCGCACCATGTGGTGCAGGAACGCGCTGGCACGGATGTCCAGCACGATCATCTTGCCGTGGCGAGTGACGCGCAGGTGGTGCAGTTCCTTGACCGGAGACTTGGCCTGGCACTGGCCGGCGCGGAAGGCGCTGAAGTCATGAGTGCCAACCAGGTATTGCGCCGCTTCGGCCATGCGCTCGACGTCCAGCGGCCGGTGGTTCCAGGTGATCTCTTCGTTCAGGTGGGCAGGACGGATCTGATCGTTGTAGATCACGTAGCGATAGCGCCGGGCGATGGCCTTGAACCGCGCGTGAAAATGCGCAGGCATGGCCTTGGCCCAACTGACGCTGACGTCGTGGGGCAAGTTGATGTTGGCGCCCATCACCCAGGCTTTCATCGAGCGTTCGACCTGGGTGTCGAAGTGCACCACCTGGCCACAGGCGTGCACACCGGCATCAGTGCGCCCGGCGCAGAGCAGCGAGACCGGCGAGTTGGCGACTTTCGACAGGGCATTTTCCAGGGTTTCCTGCACGGTGAGCACACCGGATGCCTGGCGCTGCCAGCCGCGATAGCGCGAACCTTTGTACTCGACGCCCAGTGCGATGCGGAAAAAACCTTCAGGCACCATTTCGGCGGCCGGATTATCTATATTTGCCAAGGGGTGACAGCCTGCTGATGTGCGCAAAGGCGGGCATTATAAGGCTGTGGGGCGGGGATGCCAGCCAAAGTCAAAAGATCGTCTTCTATAACAAAAAACGGCAGCCTCAATGGCTGCCGCTGTTGTTTACCCCCCTGCCATCAGACCAGCCGCGACAGCATGTCCTTCGCTTCGCTCTTCTGCCCGTCATCGCCTTCGCTCACGACCTCATTGAGGATATCGCGCGCGCCATCGCTGTCGCCCATGTCGATGTAGGCCTGGGCCAGGTCGAGCTTGGTTGCGACTTCGTCGGTGCCCGAGAGGAAATCGAACTCGGGCTCGTCGTCTGCGGAAACCAGCGCGTCGTCGGCGGTAAAGGTCGGCGCGCTGATATCCCGGGACAGACGATCCAGTTCGGCGCTCAGGTCGTCCGGCTCGGCAGGCAAGGCTTCAGACGCCCCCTGCGCATCCATCTCGTCGGCCAGCGACAAGTCGAAGTCATCCGGCAGTTCCAGGTCGTCCTGCGGCACTTCTGGAGTACCTGACACGTCAGCGAGAGGCAGGTCCTTGACGCCTTCATCCAGGTCCAGGAGGAAGTCATCCTCGGCCAGGATCGCCGGGGAGGTATCACCGCCGAGGTCCATGTCCAGATCGAAATCCGACAGGTCGTCGAGGTTTTCCTTGATCTCGGTCTGCTGTTGCAACACCGACTGGAAGCTCAGGTCATCGTCGGACGGGAATTCGTCCAGCTCACCGAGGGTATCCGGCTCAGTTTCGGGTGCAACCACTGCTGGAGAGGCGGCTTCCAGGTCATCCAGGCTCAGGTCGAAGCTTTGGTCCAGCGCCTCATCAGCCTCTGGCGCCGGCTCTGCGGCTGGTTCCTGTGGCTCGTCCAGCATGAGGTCCTTGACGTACTGCGCATCCATTTGCGCAGCCAGGGCTGCGGCAGCAATGCCGCCCGCGGCGACCATCGCCATGGCCGGGAAGCGGCTTTTGAGCTGTTCGACCTGGGCGTAGTTATCGCCATTGGCCACCAGCTTGCGCTCTTGAGCGACGAAGGCTTCGCGATCGCCTTGCCGGCCGTAGATTTCCATCAGTTTGAGGCGCAAGTCGCTGCGCTGAGGCTCTTGCTTGATGCCGTCTTCCAGCAACGCGCCCGCCTGGTTAAACCGACCGGCGTTGATGTGCGACTGAGCCCGGGGCAAGACGTCGTCGGAGTGCTCTGCAGCCGGCGAGATCAGTGGCGCTGCGATGGGTGGAGTAACGATTACCGGAGCGATCACCGGCGCGGGTGCAGGTGCTGGCGCCGGAGTCGGCTCGGGCATAGTCGCCATTTTCACGCTCGGCGGTGGAACTTCCAGGCCTTCGAAGCTGCTTTCCGGCAGGTCGTGATCGACAGAGAACTCTTGCTCTTCGGACAAGGCGCGAGCCATGCGCAGGTGTTTCTCTGCTTCCTGCTGGGCCTTGCGGCGACGGGCCAGCAGCAACAGCAGGAGCAGCAGAACGATTGCCCCACCGCCAACCATGCCCAGAAGCCACGGGTTGGTCAGCAGGTCGTTGTATTTCTGCTCGTCCGTGGCCGCCGCCGGTGCTGGCTCGACCGGCTTGTCCTCGACCACCGGTGTAGCTTCGGGGGTCGCTGCGGGTACTGGTGGCACGGCTTCTGGTGCCAGGCCTTGTTCCGGAGCAGTCACGGCAGGATCGGTGGCCAGTTCGGCTTTGATCGCCGGGGCAGCCGCCACATCCGCAGGCGCGTCCTGACCACCTTCTGCCTGCAACTTGGCCAGCTGATTGTTCTTCAGTTCGATCAGCTTCTGCAACTTGTCCAGCTGGCTCTGCAGATCGGCCATGCGGCTTTTCAGTTCTTCGTTGTCGCGACGGGTGGTGTCGAGGCTTTCCTGGGTCACCGCCAGCTTGTTGCTCAAATTCTTCGCGTCGCCCCCCGCGCCTTTCGCACCTGCCTTGCCGGCTTCGGCCGAGACCAGGCTGAGGTTATCCCGGGCAGCCTGCGTTGAAGGGGCGTCACCGCGAGGCCGATTGGTCGCGTCGAGCTGCTGCTGCCCGGCACCGGGCTGCGGCGCATAACGACGGCCCTGACGCCAGGCGGTGTTCTGCGCGGCGACTTCGGCGATGGCTTTGGATTGCGGCAGGCTGGTGCTCTGCGCCTGGTCTGGCAGACGCAGCACCTGCCCGGTTTTCAACCGGTTGATGTTGCCGTCGATAAACGCATCGGGGTTCAGCGCCTGGATCGCCAGCATGGTCTGCTGCACTGAACCGCCATTGCGCGCCTTCGCGGCGATTTCCCACAGGGTGTCGCGGCGAGTGGTGGTGTACTCGGTCGGCTTGGTCGCACCCGTGACCGGTGCGGTGACAGTTTGGCTCGGCGCTGGCTGCGCAGCGGCATCAGCGGTCTGCGGAGAGAACTTGGATGGGTCAAGCAATACGCTGTAGTCGCGCAGCAAGCGGCCGTTGGGCCACATGACCTGCACGAGGAATTTCACCATCGGCTCGGACAATGGCTTGCTCGACGTGACGCGCAGGATGCTTTTGCCGCCGGGGTTGAGCACCGGGGTAAAGGTCAGGTCGTTGAGGAACGCCTGGCGATCGACCCCGGCCTTGGCGAAATCTTCTGCCGAAGCAAGGCTAGGCACCACTTCGGCCGCCGTCAGCTCCTTGATATCAAGGAGCTCGATCTCCGCGACCAGCGGCTGGTTCAGGGTGGACTTCAGGGTCAACTCCCCGAGCCCGAGGGCATGCGCCATACCGGAGGACAGCGCCGAGGCGGCCGCTATTGCTAACACCAGTTTGCGAACTTGAACCATAGCCTCATCCTTAGTTTGAACCGCGCTGTCGAGCACTGCGGGCAAGCATAGCGCCCGACAGCATTCAGTCGACAAATTATTGGCAAGTATCTTTTACGAAAGGCCTTTTATCAACAATTCGGCCACCTGCACTGCATTGAGGGCCGCACCTTTGCGTACGTTATCTGACGTCAGCCACAGATTTAGTTCCGACGGGTCGTCGATTCCCCGGCGAACCCGGCCGACATAGACAACGTCCTGCCCTACTGCGTCACCGACCGCAGTCGGATAATCACCGGCCTCGACCAGCTCAATCCCCGGCGCATCGTCCAGGGCGGCGTTGACTTGCGCCAGATCGACCTCCCCTGCAGTCTGCAGGGTCACGCTATAGCTATCGCCGAAAAACACCGGGGCTTGAATGCAGGTGACGGAAATTTTCAACGAAGGCAGCGCCATGACTTGACGCACTTCGCGTACCAGGCGTTTTTCCAGCTGCGTGTGGCCCTGCTCGTCAGGCTTGCCAACCTGGGCCAGCAGGTTGAATGCCATCTGCCGATCAAAGAAGCTGGGCTCCAGAGGGCGCACATTGAGCAGCTCGGCGGTCTGCCGGGCCAGCTCGGTGACGGCTTCGCGGCCCTGGGCTGACACAGCCAGGCAAGCGGTCAGATTGATGCGCTGCAGGTCGATAATGCCCAGCAAGGGTGCCAGCACCACAGCCAGCGTGGTGGCCGACGGGCTCGGGCTGCTGACCTGAAACGGAGTTTTCATCCCGTCGAGCAGGTGGGCGTTGGCTTCGGGCACCACTTGCGGAGCCTGATCGGCCGGCAAGGCGCCGGACAAGTCAATCACCGAGCACCCGGCAGCCGTGGCGCGCGATGCGAAACTGAGGGTGACAGCGGGGCCGGCGGCGAAGAACACCAGCTGGACCTTGCTGAAGTCGAACTCGTCGACTTCACGCACCCGCACGTTCTTGCCGCGAAACGGCACCGAATGCCCGGCTGACTCGCTGCTGGCGAGCAGGTGCAGGTTGCCCACCGGGAAGTCGCGCTCTTCGAGGATCTGCACCAGCGTTTCGCCGACCGTTCCGGTGGCGCCAATTACGGCAATATCAAAGGACTGGGTCATAGTGCTACCTCTGGCGGAACGTGGGGAGCGGCACTTTACCGGCTGGTGGGGGCGCAGGCAATTTCATAAAAAAACCCGCACCTCTTTCAAGGCACGGGCTCTTTGTCTACTTCAGTCGATCAACGCTCAAGCAGGATCCGCAGCATGCGACGCAGCGGCTCCGCAGCGCCCCACAACAGCTGGTCGCCCACGGTGAATGCGCCGACGAACTGCGAACCCATGTTCAGCTTGCGCAGACGGCCCACCGGTACATTCAGGGTGCCGGTGACCTTGGTCGGGCTCAGTTCCTGGATGCTGGCTTCACGGTTGTTCGGCACCAGCTTGACCCACGGGTTGTGCTGGCTGATCAGCCCTTCGATATCGGCGATCGGCACGTCTTTGTTCAGCTTGATGGTCAGCGCCTGGCTGTGGCAGCGCATGGCGCCGATGCGCACGCAGATGCCGTCCACCGGGATCGGGCTCTTGAAGCGACCGAGGATCTTGTTGGTCTCGGCCTGGGCTTTCCACTCTTCACGGCTCTGACCGTTCGGCAGTTCCTTGTCGATCCACGGGATCAGGCTGCCGGCCAGCGGTACGCCGAAGTTTTCGGTCGGGTACGCGTCGCTGCGCATGGCTTCGGCGACACGGCGGTCGATGTCGAGGATGGCGCTGGCCGGGTCAGCCAGTTGATCAGCGACAGCGGCGTGGGTGGCGCCCATCTGCTTGATCAGCTCACGCATGTTCTGCGCGCCGGCACCGGAGGCCGCCTGATACGTCATGGCGCTCATCCACTCCACCAGGCCGGCTTCGAACAGGCCGCCCAGGCCCATCAGCATCAGGCTGACGGTGCAATTGCCGCCGATGTAGTTCTTGGTGCCCGCATCGAGCTGCTGGTCGATGACCTTGCGGTTCACCGGGTCCAGCACGATCACCGCGTCATCCTGCATGCGCAGGCTGGAAGCGGCGTCGATCCAGTAACCCTGCCAGCCGGCTTCGCGCAGTTTCGGGAAGACTTCGCTGGTGTAGTCGCCACCCTGGCAGGTCAGAATCACGTCGAGGGTCTTCAGCTCTTCAATGCTGTAAGCGTCCTTGAGCGGAGCAATGTCCTTGCCCACGGACGGGCCTTGGCCACCGACATTCGAAGTGGTGAAAAACACCGGCTCGATAAGATCGAAATCCTGCTCTTCCAGCATCCGCTGCATGAGCACGGAACCGACCATACCGCGCCAACCGATCAGACCTACACGTTTCATCGCAACTACACCTTCTTTAAAAAGTGGGCCGCTGCTTTCGAAGTTGAAAGTGGCAGCGGGCCCGAGAGATTACAGATTCCGCAGCGCGGCGACTACTGCGTCACCCATTTCCTGCGTTCCGACTTTAGTGCAACCGGTCGACCAGATGTCGCCGGTGCGCAGCCCCTGGTCCAGAACCAGGCTGACCGCTTTCTCGATGGCATCGGCCGCAACCTGCTGGTTGAAGCTGTAACGCAGCATCATCGACACCGACAGGATGGTCGCCAACGGGTTGGCAATGCCTTGGCCGGCGATGTCCGGCGCCGAACCGTGGCAAGGCTCGTACATGCCCTTGTTGTTGGTGTCCAGGGACGCCGATGGCAGCATGCCGATGGACCCGGTGAGCATCGACGCCTGGTCGGACAGGATGTCGCCGAACAGGTTGTCGGTGACGATCACGTCGAACTGCTTGGGTGCGCGCACCAGCTGCATGGCAGCGTTGTCGACGTACATGTGGCTCAGTTCGACTTCAGGGTAATCCTTGGCCACTTGCTCGACGATTTCACGCCACAGCTGGCTGGATGCCAGGACGTTGGCCTTGTCCACCGAGCACAGCTTCTTGCCACGCACCATGGCCATGTCGAAACCGACACGGGCAATGCGGCGAATTTCGCTTTCGCTGTAAGGCAGGGTGTCGTAGGCCTGGCGCTCGCCGTTTTCCAGGGTGCGGGTGCCGCGTGGCGCGCCGAAGTAGATGCCGCCGGTCAGTTCGCGAACGATCAGGATATCCAGGCCCGCGACGATTTCCGGCTTCAGGCTCGACGCCTCGGCCAGTTGCGGGTAGAGGATCGCCGGGCGCAGGTTGCCGAACAGGCCCAGTTGCGCACGGATTTTCAGCAGGCCGCGCTCAGGGCGGATGTCACGCTCGATGGTGTCCCACTTCGGGCCGCCCACGGCGCCCAGCAGCACGGCGTCGGCCGCGCGGGCACGCTCCAGGGTTTCGTCAGCCAGGGGCACGCCATGCTTGTCGATGGCAGCACCGCCGATCACGTCGTGGCTCAGCTCGAAACCCAGGTTGAACTTGTCGCTGGCCAATGCCAGGACCTTGACCGCTTCGGCCATGATTTCCGGGCCAATACCGTCACCTGGGAGAATCAGAATCTGCTTGCTCATGCTTTCCTCTTGTCATCAGTCGGTGCGCCCTTGGAGCACACCCGGAAAAATTCTATCGTTGCGTGACTCATTTTTCGGCGAACAGCACCAGCACATCGGTGCTGAACGAACCATCGGCCTCAATCTCGAAATACTCGCGCACCTCGCTGCCCATCGCCTGCTGCAACTCGCGGATCGCGGCGCGCATCACCTGGGGTGTGCGCATGCGCTCGACCCAGCTGCTGTATTCCAGCCGCAGGCGTTGACGCGTGGTGCTGCGGGTGTGCAATCCTGCCTCGCTGACCTGGCGCAACCACTCGCCGGCGGAATAATCGCGCACATGGCTGGTGTCGCGCAGCACTTCAACGCTTTGCAGGTAAGTGTCGAACAACGGGCTGCCCGGTGACAACACATCGATGAACGCGGCCACGCCACCCGGTTTCAGCACCCTCCGAACTTCCCGCAACGCCACACCAAGATCGCTCCAATGGTGCGCCGAGTACCGACTGAAGACGAATTCGAACTCGCCATCGGCAAACGGCAGGCGCTCGGCGGCACCATTGACCGTGGTGACATTGCTCAATCCACGGTCAACGGCGGCTGCGGCGACCACATCAAGCATCTGTTGGGACAGGTCGTAAGCCACCACTTCCTTGACCAGCGACGCCACGTGAAAACTCACGTGACCGGCGCCGCAACCCAGGTCCAGCACGCGGGCGTTGCCCTGCCCCGCCAGTTCAGCCTGTAGCAGAGCGAATTCAGTGCCTTGCGCGTGGACGGCGCTGCTCAGATAGGCCGAGGCCTGTTCACCGAATTGCTTCTGGACTACCTGGCTGTGCTGGGCGGTGCGGGTCATGGGAAATTCCTGTTGGGTTGTAGTTTCAAGATCAAAAGATCGCAGCCTTCGGCAGCTCCTACGGGTGTACGCCTCGCCGAAGGCTGCGATCTTTTCAACGGTCACCTCAAAACATCAGGCGTCGCGAAACAACCAAGGCTGGCTCGCGCGGTGCTTGGCTTCAAACGACGCAATTGCCTCGTGGTCCATCAACGTCAGGCCAATATCGTCCAGGCCATTGAGCAGGCAATGCTTGCGGAACGCATCGATCTCGAAGCTCAGCACCTTGCCATCCGGGCGAGTCACCGTCTGCGCTTGCAGATCAACCTGCAACTGGTACCCAGGGCTGGCTTCAACCTGCTGGAAAAGCTCATCGACTTCAGCGTCACTCAAGATGATCGGCAACAAGCCATTCTTGAAGCTGTTGTTGAAGAAAATGTCGGCGTAGCTCGGCGCGATGATGCTGCGAAAGCCATATTCTTCCAGGGCCCACGGCGCGTGTTCACGGCTGGAGCCGCAACCGAAGTTCTCGCGGGCCAGCAATACACTGGCGCCCTGATAACGTTCGGCGTTAAGCACGAAGTCCTTGTTCAACGGACGCTTGGAATTGTCCTGATACGGCTGCCCCACATCCAGGTAGCGCCATTCGTCGAACAGGTTCGGGCCGAAACCGGTGCGCTTGATCGACTTGAGGAACTGCTTCGGGATGATCTGATCGGTGTCGACGTTGGCACGATCCAGAGGCGCGACAAGTCCAGTGTGCTGGGTAAAAGCTCTCATTCTGCGCTCCTTTAGATCAATTCACGGACGTCGACGAAACGACCGTTTACTGCGGCGGCGGCGGCCATGGCCGGGCTCACCAGGTGGGTACGACCACCGGCACCCTGACGGCCTTCGAAGTTGCGGTTCGAGGTGGAGGCGCAATGCTCGCCCGACTCCAAACGGTCCGGGTTCATCGCCAGGCACATCGAGCAGCCTGGCTCGCGCCATTCAAAACCGGCCTCGAGGAAAATCTTGTCCAGGCCTTCGGATTCAGCTTGCGCCTTCACCAGGCCCGAGCCCGGCACCACGATGGCCTGCTTGATGGTCGACGCCACTTTGCGGCCTTTGGCGATCACGGCAGCGGCGCGCAAATCTTCGATGCGCGAGTTGGTGCAGGAGCCGATGAACACGCGGTCCAGCTGGATATCAGTAATCGCCTGATTGGCAGTGAGGCCCATGTATTTCAAGGCGCGCTCGATGGAGCCGCGCTTGACCAGGTCCGGTTCCTGAGCCGGGTCTGGCACGTTCTGATCAACGGCCAGGACCATCTCCGGCGAAGTGCCCCAGCTGACTTGCGGCTTGATCTGCGTGGCATCGAGCTCGACGACGGTGTCGAACTTCGAGTCCGCGTCAGACACCAGGTCTTTCCACGCCTCGACAGCCAAGTCCCACTCCGCGCCTTTCGGCGCAAATGGACGGCCCTTGACGTAGGCCACGGTTTTTTCATCCGCCGCCACCAGGCCCACGCGTGCGCCGGCCTCGATGGACATGTTGCAGATGGTCATGCGCCCTTCCACCGACAGGTCGCGGATCGCGCTGCCAGCGAACTCGATGGCGTGGCCATTACCGCCGGCCGTGCCGATCTTGCCGATCACGGCGAGCACGATGTCCTTGGCCGTCACGCCGAACGGCAGTTCGCCTTCGACCAACACCAGCATATTCTTCATTTTTTGGGCGACCAGGCACTGGGTGGCGAGCACGTGCTCGACCTCGGAAGTGCCAATACCGTGAGCCAAAGCACCGAATGCGCCGTGGGTCGAGGTGTGGGAGTCGCCGCAGACCACCGTCATGCCCGGCAAGGTGGCACCCTGCTCCGGGCCAATGACGTGGACGATGCCTTGGCGCACGTCGTTCATCTTGAACTCGACAATGCCGTATTCATCGCAGTTGTCGTCGAGGGTCTGGACCTGCAGGCGCGAGACCTGGTCAGCAATCGCTTCGATGCCGCCCTTGCGCTCCGGCGTGGTCGGTACGTTATGGTCCGGGGTCGCGATATTGGCATCGATGCGCCAAGGCTTGCGCCCGGCCAGACGCAGGCCTTCGAAGGCTTGCGGCGAAGTCACTTCATGGATGATGTGACGGTCGATGTAGATCAGCGCAGAACCATCGTCGCGCTGTTTGACCAAATGCGAATCCCAGAGCTTGTCGTAGAGCGTTTTGCCGGCCATCAGACGGTTTCCTCATCATTTGTTTCTATGCCCCGGGTTTTGAACGACTCAATAACCCTTTGGCTTGTGAGGTCGATCCTAGGGGGTTACATTAAATAACTCAAATTCATATTTTTTATGCTTTGGATAACCATCTGGAATACTGCAATGGACCTGGCCAACCTTAATGCTTTTATCGCGATTGCCGAGACGGGTAGCTTCTCTGGCGCGGGCGAACGACTGCACCTGACGCAACCGGCGATCAGCAAACGCATCGCCGGGCTGGAACAACAACTTAAAGTGCGGCTGTTCGATCGCCTGGGCCGCGAAGTGGGCCTGACCGAAGCTGGCCGCGCCCTGTTGCCGCGGGCTTACCAGATTCTCAACGTGCTGGACGATACACGCCGCGCCCTGACCAACCTGACCGGCGAAGTCAGCGGGCGCCTGACCCTGGCCACCAGCCACCACATCGGCCTGCACCGCCTGCCGCCTTTATTAAGGGAGTTCACCCGACGCTACCCGCAAGTAGCGCTGGATATTCAGTTCCTCGATTCGGAAGTGGCTTACGAAGAAATCCTCCATGGCCGCGCGGAACTGGCGGTCATCACCCTGGCCCCCGAACCTCACACCCTGGTCAAAGCCACCCCGGTGTGGGACGACCCGCTGGATTTCGTGGTCGCGCCGGAACACACGCTGATCAGCAATGGCGCGGTGAGCCTGGCAGACATAGCCCTGCACCCGGCCGTGTTCCCCGGCGGTAACACCTTTACCCACCACATCGTCCAGCGCCTGTTCGAGGCTCAAGGGCTGACGCCGAACATCGCCATGAGCACCAACTACCTCGAAACCATCAAGATGATGGTGTCCATCGGCCTGGCCTGGAGCGTGTTGCCGCGCACCATGCTTGATGAGCAGGTGGCAAGCATCCCTTTGCCGGGCATACAGCTCACTCGCCAGCTAGGCTATATCCTGCACACAGAACGGACGCTGTCGAACGCGGCACGGGCTTTCATGGCTTTGCTGGACGCACAAATCGATCAGCCAGGGACACATGGCTAACTTGTGCTACTCCTATAGTGCCGCGAGACCCAGCGCCTAACGCCCAATTCAGTCCAAGGCTTGCCAATGCCGAAATCTGTTGACCGTATTCCGCCGATGCCGCGTATCCAGGCGCTGGACCCCAAACGGTCCGAGCAAAGTTGGGAAAGCGCGCCACAGTTGCTGGCGGCCCTCAACGGTGCCCGCCTGGGCGCCTGGTATTGGGACATCGAGCGTGGGCAGATCAGTTGGTCGCGGGGTACCCAGGCGCTGTTTGGCTTCGACCCCCATGCGCCGCTGCCCGCCGACCTGGAATACCTCGACCTGCTGCCGCCGGAAGACCGGGCAAAAACCGTGCGCGCCTTCCATGCAGTGATTGCCGGCGCGCCGCTGGAACAGGCGATGCACCACCGCATTCGCTGGCCCGATGGCAGCCTGCATTGGCTGGAGATCAATGGCAGCCTGCTGCCAGACAAGGACGGCCGCCCGCGAATGATCGGCGTGATCCGCGAAATCACCCACCAGCGCCAGCGCGAACAGGCCCTGAGCAGCTCGGAGAAACGTTTCGCGACGCTGTTTCACCTGTGCCCGAACATGGTGCTGCTGACCCGCCAGGAGGACGGCCTGATCACCGAGGCCAACCAGTATTTTGAAAGCCTGTTCGGCTGGCCGGTACAGAACGCCATCGGCCGCACCACCCTGGAGCTGGGCCTCTGGGTGCATCCCGAGCAGCGCGAGCGACTGGTCAAGGCGACCAAGGCCAAAGGTGAACTCATCAGCATGGAGGTGCAGTTTCGCGCCAGCAACGGGCAGATACACGACGGCATTCTCAGCGCGCAGAAGGTGGAACTCGAAGGCCAACCCTATCTGCTCAGCACCTTCCTCGACACCACCGAACGCAAAGCCGCCGAGCACGCCCTCAAAGACAGCCAGGAACGCCTCGACCTGGCGCTGGATTCGGCGCAACTGGGTACCTGGGACTGGCACATCCCCAGCGGCATGCTCTATGGCTCGGCACGCGCTGCGCAGTTGCACGGGTTGGAGGCAATCCCTTTCCACGAGTCCTTCGACGAGTTTTTCGAAGGCGTACCCGATGAAGAGCGCGGCAGCATGCGCGACGCCTACCGCAGCTTGCGCGAGGGCCCGGCAGGCAATTATCAGCTGACCTACCGGGTGCAACTGGCCGACGGCAGCTCGCGCTACCTGGAAAGCCGCGCGCGGCTGTACCGCGACGAAAACGGTGCCCCGCTGCGCATGGCCGGCACCCTGCTCGACATCACTGATCAGGTGGAGCGTGAGCAACAGCTGGTCGCGTCGGAAGAGAAATTTGCCAGCCTGTTCCAGGTCAGCCCCGATCCAATTTGCGTCACTCGCCAGGACAGCGGCCAGTTCATCGAGATCAACTCCAGCTTCACCCAGACATTTGGCTGGAGCGCCACCGATGTGATCGGGCACAGCGCCGACGAAATCGGCCTGTGGGACGCCTCGGCGAAAAGCCTGCACCGCATTGAACAGGTAATCCGCGAACAGGGCTTGAGTAACGTGGCCATCCAGGTCCAGCACAAAGATGGGCATTCGCTCACCTGTGTGATTTCCAGCCGCCAGATCAGTGTCAGCGACCATCCCTGCGTGGTCACCACCCTGCGCGACATCACCCAGCAGCAGCGGTCCGAAGCGGCACTCAAGGCCAGCGAAGAGAAATTTGCCAAGGCGTTCCACTCCAGCCCGGACGCCATCACCATCACCGAGCGCGACACCGGACGCTACCTGGAGGTCAACGACGGCTTCTGCCGCCTGACCGGCTACCAGGCCGATGAAGTCGTCGGGCGCACGGTGTATCAGGTCGGCATCTGGGCCGAGGAGAAACAGCGCTCCTCACTGCTGGCCGAGCTGCAGCTCAACGGCCGGGTGCATCACCAGGAAATGCTCGGGCGCAACAAGCGCGGCGAGTTGCTCACCGTTGAAGTGTCGGTAGAGCCCATCACCCTCAACGAAACCGCCTGCCTGCTGCTGACCGCGCGGGACGTCAGCCTGCTGAAAAACGCCGAGGCGCAGATTCGCCACCTGGCCTATCACGACCCCCTGACCAACCTGCCCAACCGCGCATTACTGATGGACCGCCTGAGCCAGCAGATCGCCCTGCTCAAGCGCCACAACCTGCGCGGCGCCCTGCTGTTTCTCGACCTCGACCACTTCAAGCACATCAATGATTCCCTGGGACATCCCGTGGGCGACACCGTGCTGAAAATCATCACCGCGCGCCTCGAAGCCAGCGTGCGCATGGAAGACACCGTGGCACGCCTGGGGGGTGACGAGTTCGTGGTGCTGCTCAGCGGCCTGGAAGGTTCGCGAGAAGAAGTCAGCACCCAGGTGCGCAGCCTGGCTGACACCCTGCGCGAACTGCTGTCGGAGCCCATGTTCCTCGATGGACAACGCCTGCAAGTCACGCCCAGCATCGGCATCGCACTGATTCCCGACCACGGCTCGACCCCCACCGACCTGCTCAAGCGCGCCGACATCGCCCTGTACCGGGCCAAGGACTCAGGCCGCAATACCGCGCAGATGTACCACAACACCATGCAAAAGGCCGCCAGCGAACGCCTGCGGATGGAAACCGACCTGCGCCTGGCCCTGTCGCGCAACGAATTTCGCGTGCACTTCCAGCCCCAGATCGACGCCCGGGACAACCGCATCGTCGGGGCCGAGGCCCTGGTGCGCTGGAGCCACCCCGAACTGGGCGCCCAATCACCCAGCGAGTTCATCAAGGTGCTGGAGGACAGCGGACTGATCCTGGAAGTCGGCAACTGGATCATCGACGAAGCCTGTCGCGCATTCCAGCACCTGATGGCCGAAGGTCTGATCGACCCGCTCGACTTCAGCCTGTGCGTCAACATCAGCCCGCGCCAATTTCGCCAGAATGACTTCGTCGAACGCGTCGAACACAGCCTGCGCAGCCACGGCCTGCCCTGCTCGCTGCTGAAACTGGAAATCACCGAAGGCATCGTCATCCAGAACCTGGAGGACACCATCAGCAAGATGTGCCGCCTGAAAAAACTCGGCGTGAGCTTCGCCATGGACGATTTTGGCACCGGCTACTCGTCCCTGACCTACCTCAAGCGCCTGCCGGTCGACACCCTGAAAATCGATCAGTCCTTCATCCGCGACGCCACTACCGACCCCAACGACGCCGAAATCATCCGTGCCATCGTCGCCATGGCGCGCAGCCTGGGGTTGAAGGTGATCGCCGAGGGGGTGGAAACCCTGGAGCAGCTGGAATTTCTGCAGGGACTGGGGTGTTATTTTTACCAAGGGTATCTGCACAGCCGGCCGTTGCCGGTGGAAGCCTTCCAAAAACTCCTGCAATAGCCGCTGAACGCGCATAAAAAAGGGCGCCAATGGCGCCCTTTTCATTGCTCGGCCTTAGTGCTGCAAAGCCGGCTGTTCCATCCCGTTGATCGGGATGCGTTTGGCTTTCGCCTCCTCCGGAATCACCCGCAGCAAATCAATGCTCAGTAACCCGTTACGCAGGTCAGCGGCCTTGATTTCGATGTGATCCGCCAGGCGGAACGACAGCTTGAAAGCACGTTGGGCGATGCCCTGGTGCAGGAAGGTCACGCCTTCGGTAGCGTCGCGTTTGCCACCACTGATGGTCAGCACGCCCTTCTCGACTTGCAGGTCCAGGTCTTCTTCCTGGAAACCGGCTGCGGCGACCACAATGCGGTATTGGTCGTCACCGTGTTTTTCCAC
The DNA here is from genome assembly GCF_022496665.1 of Pseudomonas sp. TMW22090. NCBI lineage: Bacteria > Pseudomonadati > Pseudomonadota > Gammaproteobacteria > Pseudomonadales > Pseudomonadaceae > Pseudomonas > Pseudomonas sp. TMW22090. Next base: position 90,832 of record NZ_SCFH01000011.1, on the reverse strand, counting down.
GTTGTAGGGCGGATAGGTGCTGCCTGGCTCATTACGCAGGGCGGTTTCGAACAGGTCGTTAAAACGGTCGAAGCCTACCGAGGAGCGGAACAGTGGGGCCAGGGAAAATGCAGTACTCATGATTCAAATCTCCTGAAAACAATCAGCAAGGTTTTATGTCTCCGCGACCCGAATTCGGCATCGCGTACCCCTTAGATAGGGACCGCTGATTGCATTTCAAGAGATTATCCGAAGATTTTTTTCAGGCCGCTTCGGACACCTGAAGCCCCAGTAAACGCGAGACATTATCCAGCTCTGTCTCGCGGCGCAGCACCGTAAACAGCTCGACCGCTTCGGGATAATTGCGGGTCAGCATTGCCAGCCACTGCTTCAATCGCCCCGGCGATTGGCGTGGCGTCATTTGCGCCTTGGCTTGCAGCCAGAAGTCCTGGATCAACGGCAACAGCTCGGCCCAGGTCATTTCGACGACCTCTTCACCCGCCCGCGCCGCCGCGATTTGCCGCGCCAGGTCCGGGCGCGAGACAAGGCCGCGACCGAGCATGATGTCTTCGACGCCGCTGATTTCGCGGCAACGACGCCAGTCCTGGACATCCCAGATATCGCCGTTGGCAAACACCGGCACCTTGACCACTTCTTGCACCCGCGGGATCCACTCCCAGTGGGCCGGAGGCTTGTAGCCATCGGTCTTGGTGCGCGCATGCACGACGATATGCGCCGCCCCACCTTCGGCCAGGGCCGTGGCGCAGACCAGCGCGCCGTCGGGGCTGTCGAAGCCCAGGCGCATTTTTGCGGTCACAGGAATGTGTGCCGGCACCGCGCGGCGCACGTGCTCGACGATCTGGTTGAGCAGTTCCGGCTCCTTGAGCAATACCGCGCCACCGCGGGACTTGTTCACGGTCTTGGCCGGGCAGCCGAAGTTCAGGTCGATCACCTCGGAACCCAATTCGCAGGCCAGTGCGGCATTTTCTGCCAGGCACACCGGGTCCGAGCCGAGCAATTGCACGCGCAGCGGCACGCCAGAGGCCGTGCGCGCTCCGGTCAGCAATTCAGGGCCGAACTTGTGGAAATAGGCAGGCGTGAGCAGTTGGTCGTTGATGCGGATGAACTCGGTCACACACCAATCGATACCACCGACACGAGTGAGCACGTCCCGCAGGATGTTGTCGACCAACCCCTCCATGGGCGCCAAGGCAATTTGCATGAAAAACACACTCTACGAAAAACGTGCGGCAGTTTACTGGTTTCGGCTGAGAGAAGGTATTTCGTCGGGCCGGACGGTGTTGATTGTGCCGACGCTTTCGCGGGCAAGCCGCGCTCCCACAGGTCTTGCGTCGTTCACACAAAAGATGAACGACCCTAGACATGTGGGAGCGTGGCTTGCCCGCGAAGGGGTCGCTTAGATCGCGACTTGCAACGCCGGACCATAACCTTCGATGAACTCCGCCGGCATGCGCTTGGGCTTGCCCGTGGAAAGTTCGATGCACACGAAAGTGGTCTGCGCACGCAGCAGCGTGGTGTTGTCGCTCGGGCGCTTGAGCTGGAAGTGCCGGGTCATTTTCAGGCGTTGGTCCCAGTCGACGATCCAGGTCGCCAATTGCAAGCCGTCGCCTTCGTAGGCGGCGGCCAGGTAATCGATCTCGTGCCGCACCACTGCCATTGCCCGGTCCAGGCGCCGATACTCGACCAGGTCCAGGCCCAGGCGCTGGGAGTGGCGCCAGGCGCAGCGTTCGAGCCAGGTGACATACACCGCGTTGTTCGCGTGCCCCAGCCCGTCGATGTCCTCGGCGCCCACTTCCAGGTCAATGATAAACGGCGTTGCCCGATCCCAGCCCATGCCCCACTCCAGTCAGATAGTCACCTGGGCAGTGTAACGGATGCTCAGGCCGATTGGCGCGATTGCAGACTGCGGCCAGCCAGCAGTGACAGCACGCCATCAATGACCCGTGGGTCGGCCAGCACCCGCTGATGACCGCCTTCTTCAAGGCGCAGCAGACGGCTGTCGAACCAGGCGTCGTTGATCAGCTGGGACTCCTTGACCGAGACCAGACGGTCATCTTCGGCATGCACGATCAGCCCGGGCATATCGAGCTGGTAGTGCGCGACATCCAGCGTCGCGGCGCGCATGCCGACGTCTTGCTCGACCTGGCGAATGAACGCCGACCGGGCCTTGGGCGGCAGGCCCACATACCGGGCAAATCCGCGCAAAACCCCGAGTATTCGCGACGGAGCGGCAATGGTCACCAGGGTTTCGGTACGCAGGCCCAACTGCACGGCGAGCATCGCACTGGCGCCGCCCATGGAGTGGCCGATCACGGCTTGCAGCGGCGGCAGCTCCGCGGCGGCTTCAAGCATGGCGCGGGCGAACAGGACGACATTCGCTTCGCTGCCCGGAGAGCGCCCGTGGGCGGGACCGTCGAGGGCGACCACGGTGTAGCCGGCGTCCACCAGTGCGTTGATCAGGCTGGCGAACTGGGTTGGGCGCCCTTCCCAACCATGCATCAGCAAGACCGTCGGCCCTTGTCCCCAGCGCAGTGCCGAGAGACCGAAGCGCAAGGTGATGCGCTCCGACCTGGCCAGCAAGGGCAGCTCCCAATCCCGCGGGGGCAGCTCTCGCGGAGTCATGAACGCCAGTCGCATCTTGCTCGCGACCAGTTGAGGGGCAAACCAGCCCAAAGTGCCGTTGACGCCACGAACCCACTTTAACCCGCTCATCGCTCTCACTCCCCAGGCCCAGGCCTTCAGGTCATAGCACCGCCGATTTGGCGGCGCGCAACAGTCGATCGGATAATTCTCCTGGCCCCAGCGCCCGCGCCAGTGCCAGGCCACCCACCATCAAGGCCATGTCGGCCAGGGCCTTGTCGGTTTCTTCCGGGCTGGCCGCCAACTGCGCGACCATCATTTCCACGTGCTCGTTCAAGGCCACCCGAAATTCGTCGGGCAGCCGGCCCAACTCGCCGACGGACGCGGGGATTGGGCACGCGGAGTCAGACGAATCGCGGTGCTTGCGTGACAGGTAGAACGCGGCCACCAGGGCGCGGCGTTCTTCGCCGGTCAGTTCGGCGTCCATGTCGGCGATCAGGCCACGACGGTGGCCCAGCAACTGCTTGAACGCTTCCAGCATCATGGCGTCCTTGCTTTCGAAGTGCGCATAGAAGCCGCCAACCGTCAGGCCGGCTGCGCCCATCACTTCGCCCACGCTCGGTTCGGCCGGGCCGCGCTGGATCAGCGCTGCACTGGCGGCCTTGAGAATGCGTTCGCGGGTTTGAGCTTTTTTATCGTTCATCGTTGCCTCCGAATATTACGACTAGAATATTATTCTCATAATAATTTTCCGCAAGTCGTGGATGTGACCGCTGGTCTGAAGATCAGTTTGAGGTAGAGAGGGGGATTTGGCCAAACGCCAGACAAACAAAAGGGCCATTCAATAATTGAATGACCCTTATAAAATCCCGCAGAGCGGGTAATCGTGGCGTCCCCTAGGGGACTCGAACCCCTGTTACCGCCGTGAAAGGGCGGTGTCCTAGGCCACTAGACGAAGGGGACGCAAAACCTTCTATACAACTGATCAGTGCTGAGTACTGATCGATTCAAGGCCGGTGTGGCCAGACCTTGAACTGTAAAATTGGTGGAGCTTAGCGGGATCGAACCGCTGACCTCCTGCATGCCATGCAGGCGCTCTCCCAGCTGAGCTAAAGCCCCGGATTTTTCGCCTCGCGGCGGAGTGACATCTTGCAACATCACTTCTGTAAAACTGGCGTCCCCTAGGGGACTCGAACCCCTGTTACCGCCGTGAAAGGGCGGTGTCCTAGGCCACTAGACGAAGGGGACGCAAACCCTTCTATACAACAGATCAACGCTGAGTGTTGATCGCTTCAAGGCCGGCGTGGCCAGACCTTGAAGTGTAAATTGGTGGAGCTAGACGGGATCGAACCGTCGACCTCTTGCATGCCATGCAAGCGCTCTCCCAGCTGAGCTATAGCCCCTCATCGCTGAGGACGGGGCGAATCTTAATGGCGGATCGAAAGGCTGTCAAACTTATTTTTAAAATATTTCAAAGTTTTTTGCCGGGATAACAATCACTTACCGCTCTCCCCCGGAAAATGGGGGTGCTGGCAACAGCCAGATCAAAAAATCGTCCGATCGCGGCCCGAGCCTTCGGCAGCTCCTACAGGATTGCATTTCAACTGTAGGAGCTGGCGCAGCCTGCGATCTTTTTAGGCGCTGCCCGTAATCAGGCGATATTGCCCAGGAGCTTTTCCCACTCCTTGTTTTCCTTCTTCGACACGCCACCGAGCAAATCGATGGCCTGGCGCAGGCGGAAACGGGTCAGGTCCGGCCCGAGAATCTCCATGGCGTCGAGCACCGAGACCGAGCTTGCTTGCCCGGTGATCGCGGCGAACATCAGCGGCATGGCGTCACGCAGTTTCAACTCCAGGGATTCGACCACCGCCTGGATCGTCGCGGTAATGCTGTCCTTCTCCCACTGACGCAGGCTTTCGAGCTTCCACAAAATCAACTGCATCAACTGACGCACCTGATCGCCGGACAGCTTCTTCGACTCGAACAGCTTAGCGTCCGGGTTGACCCCACCGGCGAAGAAGAACCCGGCCAGCGGTGCGACCTGACTGAAGGTTTCAACGCGGCCCTGCACGTGCGGCGCGATTTTCATCATGTATTCAGGGTTCAACGCCCAGGTCTGCAGACGCGAGGCGAACTCGTCCACCGGCAGGTCACGCAGCCACTGGCCGTTGAGCCAGGAGAGCTTCTCGATATCGAAGATCGGCCCGCCCAGGGAGACGCGCTTGAGGTCGAAGTTGTCGACCATTTCCTGCAGCGAGAACTTCTCGCGCTCATCCGGCATCGACCAGCCCATGCGCCCCAGGTAGTTGAGCATCGCCTCGGGCATGAAGCCCATGCGCTCGTAGAACGTCACCGAGGTCGGGTTCTTGCGCTTGGACAGCTTGCTCTTGTCCGGGTTACGCAGCAGCGGCATGTAGCACAGCTCCGGTTGTTCCCAGCCGAAGTACTCGTAGAGCAGGATCAGCTTGGGCGCCGATGGCAGCCATTCTTCGCCGCGCAGCACGTGGGTGATGCCCATCAGGTGATCGTCGACCACGTTGGCCAGGAAGTAGGTCGGCAGGCCGTCGGTCTTCATCAGCACCTGCATGTCCATGCGATCCCAAGGGATCTCGACGTCGCCACGCAGCATGTCCGGCACCACGCACACGCCTTCGCTCGGCACCTTCATGCGAATAACGTGCGGCTCGCCAGCGGCCAGACGACGGGCCACTTCTTCCGCAGGCAGCAGCAGCGCACGCCCATCGTAGCGCGGGGTTTCGCCGCGGGCCTGTTGTTCGGCGCGCATCTGTTCCAGCTCTTCGGCGGTGCAGAAGCACGGGAAAGCGTGGCCCATTTCCACCAGCTGCTGGCAGTACTTCTGGTAGATCTCGCCACGTTCGCTCTGCCGGTAAGGACCGTGCGGGCCGCCAACGTCCGGGCCTTCGCTCCAGTCGATGCCCAACCAGCGCAGGGCGTCGAAAATCTGCTGCTCGGACTCGCGGGTCGAACGCAATTGGTCGGTGTCTTCGATCCGCAGGATGAACTCACCGCCGTGCTGCTTGGCAAAGCAGTAGTTGAACAATGCGATGTAAGCGGTACCTACGTGGGGATCCCCGGTAGGCGATGGCGCGATGCGAGTGCGGACGGTGGTCATGGCAAGTCTCGAAATGAAGATAAAACAAAGGGCGAATGGTAACAGGCGACACCGGCCCGGCTCCAGTGAGCAGGGCATTTAAGCCAAGTTTGCGTCTGCAACGCGCTTTGCACCCGTGAATGGCCGAATATCAACGGTCGGCATTTACCGTTTATCGGCTGTATGCCAGATTTGTCTGCTGATACCTTTCCTTACAATTTCTCGACTACAGTCTGCCCATGCCTGCCCAACTCAAGCGTCGCCTGTTTATTTTCCTGTTGCTCGTCCTGCTCATCGCCGGGGCATTTTTTGCTCATTGGTTTTTCAAAGGGCGCTTTTACGAGAGCACCGACAACGCCTATGTGCAGGGCGAGATCACCCGCGTGTCGAGCCAGCTGGGTGCGCGCATCGATCAGGTTCTGGTACAGGACAACCAGCACGTTGAAAAAGGCCAGCTGCTGGTCAAACTCGAAGGTGATGATTTCCACCTGGCCGTCGACCGCGCCAACGCCGCCCTTGCAACCCGCCAGGCCGAGCGCCTGCAAGCCCAGAGCAAACTCACGCAACAGGCCAGCCTGATTGCGGCCAGCGAGGCGCAGGTGGCCTCCAGCCAGGCCAGCCTCAGCCGTTCGCAAATCGATTTGTCCCGCGCCGAAACCTTGCGCAAACCCGGCTACGTATCAGAAGAACGGGTGACCACCCTCTCCGCCGACAACCATATTGCCCGCTCCCAAGTGACCAAGGCCCAGGCGGATGCCCAGAGCCAGCGCCAGCAGGTCAACTCCCTGAGCGCCGAAATCAAGCGCCTGGATGCGATGATCGCCAATGCCCGGACCGATCTGGCCCAGGCCGAGCTGAACCTGACCCGCAGCGAGATCCACGCGCCCATCAGCGGCCTGATCGGCCAGCGCGCCGCGCGCAACGGCCAATACGTGCAGGCCGGCGCGTACCTGCTGTCGATCGTGCCGGACCAGGACATCTGGATCCAGGCCAACTTCAAGGAAACCCAGATCGGCCACATGCAGCCAGGGCAGAAGGCCGAGTTGACCTTCGACGCCTACAGCGATACGCCGATTGAAGCGCGGGTCGACAGCCTGTTTGCTGCCTCCGGGGCGCAATTCAGCCTGCTGCCACCGGACAATGCCACCGGCAACTTCACCAAAGTCGTACAACGGATCCCGGTCAAACTGACCTTCGCCGTGGATAACCCGCTGCACGGCAAGATTCGTCCGGGGATGTCGGTCACCGCCAAAGTGAACATCAAAGACGCCCCTGACGATGGCCGGTGACCCACTGATCCGCCCGGTCGGCGAGCCGACGCGGCGGGACTGGATTGCGGTCATGAGCGTGATGCTCGGCGCCTTCATGGCCGTGCTCGATATCCAGATCACCAACTCCTCACTCAAGGACATCCAGGGCGCACTCTCGGCGACCCTGGAAGAAGGCTCGTGGATTTCCACGTCCTATCTGGTCGCGGAAATCATCATGATCCCGCTGACGGCGTGGTTGGTGCAGTTGCTGTCAGCACGTCGCCTGGCGGTCTGGGTCTCGCTGGGTTTCCTGGGGGCTTCGCTGCTGTGCTCCATGGCCTGGAGCCTGGAAAGCATGATCGTGTTCCGCGCCTTGCAGGGCTTCACCGGCGGCGCACTGATTCCGCTGGCGTTCACCCTGACCCTGATCAAACTCCCCGAACACCATCGCGCCAAGGGCATGGCCATGTTTGCCATGACCGCCACCTTCGCGCCCTCCATTGGCCCGACGCTGGGCGGCTGGCTGACGGAAAACTGGGGCTGGGAATACATCTTCTACATCAACATCCCCCCCGGCCTGATCATGATTGCCGGGCTGATGTACGGCCTGGAGAAAAAAGCGGCGCATTGGGAACTGCTCAAAAGCACCGACTACATGGGCATTCTCACCCTGGGCGTCGGCCTTGGTTGCCTGCAGGTTTTTCTTGAAGAAGGCCATCGCAAGGACTGGCTGGAATCGAGCCTGATCGTGACCCTGGGCAGCATCGCGCTGATCAGCCTGATCACCTTTGTGATCGTGCAGGTATCCAGGCCCAACCCCCTGATCAACCTGGGCATCCTGCGCAATCGCAATTTTGGCCTGTCGAGCATTTCCAGCCTGGGCATGGGGGTGGGCTTGTATGGCTCGATTTACCTGCTGCCGTTGTACCTGGCGCAGATCCAGAACTACAACGCCCTGCAGATCGGCGAAGTGATCATGTGGATGGGTGTGCCCCAGCTGTTTCTGATTCCGCTGGTGCCAAAACTGATGAAGTACATCTCACCCAAATGGCTGTGCACGCTGGGTTTCGGGCTGTTCGGGCTGGCGAGCTTCTCATCGGGGGTGTTGAATCCGGATTTTGCCGGGCCGCAGTTCAATCAGATCCAGATCATTCGCGCCTTGGGCCAGCCGCTGATCATGGTCACCATTTCACTGATCGCCACCGCCTACATCCTGCCCCAGGATGCGGGGTCGGCGTCGAGCCTGTTCAACATCCTGCGCAACCTGGGCGGCGCGATTGGCATCGCCCTCCTCGCCACATTGCTGGATGCGCGAACCAAGACCTACTTCGATTATTTGCGCGAGGCGATCGTACCGACCAACCCGCAGGTGGCGGAGCGCATGGCGTCGATGACGGATCGATTTGGCAGCGAGACGGCGGCCTTGGGCAAACTGAGCGAGATCGCGCATCAGCAGGCCTCGATCATGGCGTACAACGATGCGTTTCACTTTGTCGGGATTGCGCTGGGGATCAGCATGATTGCGGTGTTGCTGACCAAGGCATTGCCGGCGGGGATCAAGGCTGGGGAGGCGCATTGATTTTGTAGTGCGGCGACTGACCTCATCGCGGGCAAGCCCGCTCCCACAAGATTTAGAGCCGTTCGCAGGATTTGTGGATCGACACAAAACCTGTGGGAGCGGGCTTGCCCGCGATCAGGCCAGTCAGGCACCGCACACCTCAAACAGTGATCAGGCGCTCGCGCAGCTTGCCAATCTCATCGCGCATCTGCGCCGCAGCCTCGAACTCGAGATCCCGCGCCAAGGCGTACATTTTTTCCTCCAGCGCCTTGATCCGCTTGGCCACTTCGCCCGGTGAGCGCAGTTCGGCTTCGTACTTGGCGCTTTCCTCGGCGGCCTTGGCCATGCCCTTGCGCTTCTTGCTGCGCGAACCTGGCACAGTGGCACCTTCCATGATGTCGGCAACGTCCTTGAACACCCCTTTGGGCGTGATGCCGTTGGCCAGGTTGAAGGCTATCTGCTTGTCCCGGCGACGCTCGGTCTCGCCGATCGCCCGCTCCATGGATCCGGTGATGCGGTCCGCATACAGGATCGCCCGGCCATTGAGGTTACGCGCCGCGCGGCCGATGGTCTGGATCAGCGACCGCTCGGACCGCAGGAAACCTTCCTTGTCCGCGTCAAGAATCGCCACCAGGGAGACCTCCGGCATGTCCAGGCCTTCTCGCAGCAAGTTGATCCCCACCAACACGTCAAACGTCCCCAGCCGCAGGTCGCGGATGATTTCCACGCGCTCCACCGTGTCGATGTCCGAGTGCAGGTAACGAACGCGTACACCGTGATCGGCGAGGTAGTCGGTCAAGTCCTCGGACATGCGCTTGGTCAAAGTCGTGACCAGCACCCGCTCTTCCAGCGCGACACGCTTGGAGATTTCCGACAGCAAATCGTCGACCTGGGTCAGCGCCGGACGGATTTCGATCTGCGGGTCCACCAGGCCGGTCGGCCGCACCAGTTGCTCGACCACCCGCCCCGCATGTTCGGCCTCATAGTTGCCAGGCGTCGCGGAGACGAAAATGGTTTGCGGGCTGATGTGTTCGAATTCGTCGAAGCGCATCGGCCGGTTATCCAGGGCCGATGGCAGGCGGAAGCCGTACTCCACCAGGGTTTCCTTGCGCGAACGGTCACCCTTATACATGGCCCCCACCTGGGGCACGCTGACATGGGATTCGTCGATCACCAGCAACGCATCGGCCGGCAGGTAATCGAACAAGGTCGGCGGCGCCTCGCCGGAAGCACGACCGGACAGGTAGCGCGAGTAGTTTTCGATACCGTTGCAGTAGCCCAGCTCGAGAATCATCTCCAGGTCAAAACGCGTGCGCTGCTCAAGGCGCTGGGCTTCCACCAGCTTGTTGTTGGAGCGCAGGTATTCCAGGCGTTCCTGCAGTTCGACCTTGATCCCCTCGATGGCGCCGAGCAGGGTTTCTCTCGGGGTCACGTAGTGGCTCTTCGGATAGAAGGTGAATCGCGGCAGCTGGCGCGTCACCTCGCCAGTCAGCGGATCGAACGCGGAAATCCGCTCGACTTCGTCATCGAACAGCTCGATGCGGATCGCTTCAAAGTCCGATTCCGCCGGATGGATATCGATCACGTCGCCGCGAACCCGAAATGTCGCCCGGGCGAAATCCATGTCGTTGCGGGTGTATTGCAGGTCCGCCAGGCGGCGCAGCAAGGCGCGCTGATCCAGCTTGTCGCCGCGATCCACGTGCAACACCATCTTCAAATAGGTTTCGGGGCTGCCCAGGCCGTAGATGCACGACACCGTCGTCACGATGATCGCGTCCTTGCGTTCCAGCAGGGCCTTGGTCGCCGACAGTCGCATCTGCTCGATGTGGTCGTTGATCGAAGCGTCCTTCTCGATAAAGGTATCCGAGGACGGCACATAGGCTTCGGGCTGGTAGTAGTCGTAGTAGGAAACGAAATACTCGACGGCGTTGTTGGGGAAAAACGCCTTGAATTCGCCATACAACTGCGCGGCCAGGGTTTTGTTCGGCGCCAGCACCAGGGTCGGGCGCTGAACCTGGGCAATGACGTTGGCGATGCTGAAGGTCTTGCCCGAGCCGGTCACACCGAGCAACGTCTGGTGCGCCAGCCCGGCCTCGATGCCTTCAACCATCAGGCGGATGGCTTCCGGCTGATCGCCGGCGGGCTCGAAGCGGGTGACTAGCTGGAATTCAGACATGCATACCTCTGGGTTCTCGAAGCAGGGAATCGCGCCTGCAGGTTAAACCGGCGGGAACGAGAAAAGCCGCAAACGACTGACGCCGCCCGAGGAAAAAACTGGATTGTGCTCAATGTGGAGCCGATTGCCTGCGCTTTCAAGGCAAACGTCCTACATCACTCTGGGTCTTTGACGACGCAGTGCGACTAACGGTCGAAAAATAATGCAAAAAACTTACAGGAAAAGCCGAATCGTCTGTCGCCTTCACTCGTTGATGGCCTCTATACTAGCTCCCCGTTTGTGCACCGCTCTAGTGCATTCGGCTGGAGCGCGACACGTCCCTCCACTCCCCATTCAGAGCCGCCGCAAAAATGAGCCTGTTCTCCGCTGTCGAAATGGCACCACGCGATCCAATCCTGGGCCTCAACGAAGCATTCAACGCCGATACACGCACCACCAAGGTCAACCTGGGGGTCGGTGTTTACTGCAACGAGGAGGGGCGAATTCCACTCCTGCGCGCCGTTGTCGAAGCCGAGACGATTCGCGTCGCTCAACACGCGTCCCGTGGCTACCTGCCAATCGACGGCATCGCAGCCTACGACCAGGCCGTGCAAAAACTCCTGTTTGGCAACGATTCGCCACTGATCGCCGCTGGCCGTGTTCTGACCACCCAGGCCGTCGGCGGCACAGGTGCACTGAAAATCGGTGCCGACTTCCTCAAGCAGCTGCTGCCCGACGCCGTCGTGGCGATCAGTGACCCAAGCTGGGAAAACCACCGCGCGCTGTTCGAAACCGCCGGCTTCCCGGTGCAGAACTATCGCTACTACGACGCCGCGACCCACGACGTTAACCGCAGCGGCCTGCTGGAAGACCTCAACGCCCTGCCGTCCGGCTCGATCGTCGTACTGCACGCCTGCTGCCACAACCCGACCGGCGTGGACCTGAGCCCGGCGGACTGGAAAAACGTGCTCGACGTAGTCAAATCCAAAGGCCACGTGCCATTCCTCGACATGGCCTACCAGGGCTTTGGCGACGGCATCGACGAAGATGCGGCGGCCGTGCGCCTGTTCGCTGAATCGGGCCTGACCTTCTTCGTCTCCAGCTCTTTCTCCAAGTCGTTCTCGCTGTACGGCGAGCGCGTTGGCGCCCTGTCGATCGTCAGCGAGTCGAAAGAAGAAAGCGCGCGAGTGCTGTCGCAGGTCAAGCGCGTGATCCGCACCAACTACTCCAACCCGCCGACCCACGGTGCAAGCATCGTCGCTGCTGTACTGAACAGCCCTGAGCTGCGCGCGCAGTGGGAAGAGGAGCTGGCTGAGATGCGCCTGCGCATTCGCGGCATGCGCACCCAGATGGTCGACCTGCTGGCGGAAAAAGCGCCGCAGCGTGACTTCAGCTTCGTCGGTCGCCAGCGCGGCATGTTCTCCTACTCCGGCCTGACCACCGAACAGGTTCACCGCTTGCGCAACGAGTTCGGCATCTACGCGCTGGACACGGGCCGCATCTGCGTTGCGGCGCTGAACCAGAGCAACATCAAGGCAGTCACGGATGCCATCGTTCAGGTGATCTGATTCGGCTTGTTGACGAAAAACGGGAAGCCTTTGGGCTTCCCGTTTTTATTTGTCTGAAGAATGCGGCTCGAAACCTCTAGACTGCATCAGATATCAACTAACCGTAGGAGCTGCCGAGTGCAACGAGGCTGGGATCTTTTGACCCTTTTACAATCAAGATCAGAAGATCGCAGCCTCGTTGCACTCGGCAGCTCCTACAGCTTTGTGTACAGCCTGAATTCCTGCGAGAACGTAGATGAAAAATGATGACCTGCGCGCCGAGCGCGATGACCTGGATGAACTGGACCACTTCGTCCCTCGCCCTGCGGCCAAACGCGGCAACAACCTGGTGCTGCAAGTGGCCGCCGGGGTGTTTCTTGGCGGCCTGGCCCTGTGGCTGGTGCAACTGGCGGTGACGATGGTGTATGGCAAGCTGATGCTTGGCACTTTTACCTTCGGCGGTTAAACCAGTTCGCCGGCCCGCTGGCTGGCCGCATCGTCATAAGCGACGTAGAGCGATTCGGCGACCTGGCTCTTGATGGCCTTGGTGCTTTCCAGGCCTAGGACGAAACCTTCGGCCTTGCCGCCCGCACGATTCAATTCTTCGGCGGTGCTGGCCTGGGTGATGGCGTCGAACAGCTTTTCAGCGTGTGGGCCAACGCCTTTTGGCAGGCTGATCTGGGCGATGCTCATGCGAACACCCCGTTGGCTGGACAGGTGAAAACTGGGTGATTCATGGCGCGTACCTTTTCGGCGAATGGCCGGCAGCGCGTGTAACCACTTCCGGACGGCCATGGTAGACCCCTGAGGGGATTCTGGTAACCGCCAAAACCGGAAAAACCACTGCGGGTCTCGACGAATTGTCGAATTTAACCACAGGTGCTTGACTTCTCTTTTTGAATCAGTAACATACACGCCATTCCGCGATAGCTCAGTTGGTAGAGCAAGTGACTGTTAATCACTGGGTCCCTGGTTCGAGTCCAGGTCGTGGAGCCAGACAGCAAGAACTGAAAAGCCCCTGAATCGAAAGATTCAGGGGCTTTTTTGTGGGCTTCAGTCTGTTGCAGGAGCGAGCTCCTGCATTATTCAGACATGCTCACCCGTCTTGGCCTGCACCGGTCGCGGTTCTCCATGCCCATGGTCAACCTCCACCACCGGGATCTCCTTGCCATCGCAGTCGTGCAGCTTGCCGTCGCTGAAGTAATCGCCTTCACGCAGTGCGGCAAGGTCCTGATAACGCAACACCCGCTCGGTACCCGCTGCGAACACCGACTGCTGGTCGGAGTTGCCCGCCGTCAGGTGGTTGAACGCCAGGTTGAGTACGATGGCCATGATCGCCGACGAGCTGATGCCCGAGTGGAAGATGGTCGCGAACCAGCTCGGAAACTGGTCATAGAAGTTGGGCGCAGCGATGGGGATCATGCCGAAACCGATCGAGGTGGCGACGATGATCAGGTTGACGTTGTTGCGGTAATCAACCTTGGACAGCGTCCGAATGCCACTGGCCGCCACAGTGCCGAACAGCACAATACCGGCACCACCGAGCACAGAGGTCGGCACTGCGGCAATCACCCGCCCCATGAAGGGCAGCAGGCCGAGGATCACCAGAAACAACCCGCCCGTCGCTACCACGAAGCGACTCTTGATTCCGGTCACCGCCACCAGCCCGACGTTCTGGGCGAATGCGCTTTGGGTGAACGAGCCAAAGATCGGCGCGATCATGCTCGACAGCATGTCAGCGCGCAGACCGTTGCCCAGGCGCTTGGAGTCGACTTTGGTCTCGATGATTTCGCCCACGGCGAGAATGTCGGCCGAGGTTTCCACCAGCGTCACCATGACCACGATGCACATCGACAGGATCGCGGCGAAGTGGAACGTCGGCATACCGAAGTGGAACGGTGTCGGGAAACCGAACATCGGGCCCTGGGTCACGGACGAGAAATCTGCCATGCCAAGGAACACCGCGATGACCGTGCCGATCACCATGGCCAGCAGGATCGACAAGCGGGAGATGGTCGCGCTGCCGACCTTGCTCAGCAGCAGTACCAGCACCAGCGTCACTGCCGCCAAACCGATGTTGGCCATACTGCCGAAGTCAGGCGCGTGACTGTTACCCCCCATGGCCCAGCGCGCGGCCACCGGCATCAGCGTCAGGCCGATGGTGGTGATCACGATGCCGGTCACCAGCGGCGGGAAAAACTTGGTGATACGCGAGAACACCGGGGTTATCAGTAACCCGATCAACGACGCGGCAATCACCGCCCCCAGGATCGACTGGAATCCGCCCTCCCCGCCGCTGCTGACAATCGCCACCATGGTCGCGACGCCGGAAAACGAGACGCCCTGGACCAGCGGCAACTGGCAGCCAAAAAACGGTAAACCAAGGGTCTGCAGCAACGTTGCCAGGCCCCCTGCAAACAGTGACGCAGCAATCAACAAACCGATGTCCGCCGGCGACAGCCCGGCCGCCTGTCCGATAATCAACGGCACCGCAACAATGCCACCGTACATGGTCAGAACGTGTTGCAGGCCATAAGCCATATTCGCGCCGATCCCAAGGTTTTCATCCTCAGGCCGTTGGTGTGAAACATGGGGCGTTTTCATGATTGGGGGGTTCCCTGGTTTTTTGTTATGCGCACACTGTATGCAAGACTCAGGACAAATGTCTATAGAGTTGTATACAACTCACCAGTCAGATTATGGACACACGTCCACGCCACCCGTGTTTGCACTGGGCTCCACCAGAAAATTCCTTCACTATTTTTCGCCTGACAGCCCTCTCGCCCCCGCTGTTTTTTAGCTTTCAGGCGTTGAACGAGATCCCGCGAGTGCTCAAAACCTGAGCCGGTCCCTCAAGGCGATCAGCTCGCTCACATACTGGGGCTGGAAGTACGGCCTCTAAGCGCCGCTCACCAGGCGGGACAGGGTTAGCCTCAATCCCGCATGCGCGGGCAGCCGAATGCCGAACTCGCGCTGTAGCAAGTCGATGAGCTCTGCGACGTCGGCCACTTCATGCCGCTCGCTGGCATGGCCGGTTCGATGGATGGCAAAACTGCCGTTGTTGAGGGTGCGCCGCCAGCCATCCCCGGTCCGCGCCACCATGAGTTGCCTGGAGAAAGACGAGTCCGGATGAGTCGAGACGTACCAGTTGCCGACCGCGTAATCGACGTCCTCCTGGCGCTGCAGGTCGAAGATGTACATCGGCCGCCATTCATCCCCGACCTTGGCGCGCAAGGTATAGCCATCCTCATGCTGGTCGATCCGGTAGGGTTCGTGGAAGGTGGGCTGCTCGGCACTGGAGTCGAGTAGCAGTGGCGCAGTGGGCACCATGCCGCCGAAGCCAACGTCGGTGATGTAGCGTACGCCGTCCAGGTGCACCAGGCTCAAGCGGTGAGTGCGGGCGGTCCAGGCGCCTTCGGGCTGGCCCATTACCACCCGACCGGTAATGCCCTGAACATCGAAGCCCAGCTCTTGGAGCAAGGCGAAAAAGATGTGGTTGAGTTCGTAGCAGTAGCCGCCGCGCTGTTCCTGCAGCAGTTTTCGCTCGATGGACGGCAAGTCGATCGGCACCGGTTCGCCCGCCAGCGTCGCCAGGTTTTCGAACGGGAACACGCCCGTGTGACGCAGTTGCAGCTGACGCAAGGTATCGAGTGTCGGCGCGGGCGGTGCTTCGAACCCTAGAAGTTGCAGATAGTGCGCAAGGTTGCTCAGGCGTGTCTCGCTCATTGATCAATCCTGTACCGGTGCTGCGGATCGCTCCGCCGATGGGCCACAGGTATAGGCCAAAAACGCCCCGGACCGACAATTGATTTCACCAATCAGCCTGTTTTGAAATCAACGACGCTTGCGTGAGCCCAGGCGAATCCAGGTCGGGGCATGGTCGCTGGCGTGGGGTTCATTGCGCACCCAGGCGTCCACGCCAGCCTCCTCCAGGTAAGGACTCGACGCCGGGTTGAGCAACAGGTGGTCGATGCGCAGGCCCGAGTTCTTTTGCCAGTGCTGACGAAAGTAATCCCAGAAGGTATAGAGCCGATCCTCCGGGTAGAGGTGACGCAGGGAATCGGTCCAGCCCTGGTCGAGCAGGCGCTGGTAGCACTCGCGACTTTCCGGCTGCAGCAAGGCGTCCTTGAGCCAGGAGCGCGGGTTATAGATATCCATGTCGGTGGGCACTACGTTGTAATCCCCGGCCAGCACCACTGGATGGTCGCTGGCCTGAAGGTCCTTGGCGTAGGCGATCAATCGCTCGAACCAGGCCAGCTTGTAATCAAACTTCGGCCCGGGCTGGGGGTTGCCATTAGGCAAGTAAAGACACCCCACCAACACTCCGTGAACGGCGGCCTCGATGTAGCGGCTGTGCGTGTCGCTGTCATCGCCTGGCAACCCGCGCCGGCTTTCCAGCGGTTGCGCATCCCGCGCCAGGATCGCTACCCCGTTCCACGACGACTGGCCCTGCCAGATCGCGCCATATCCGGCAGCTTCAAGCTCGGCGGCGGGAAAAGCGCTGTCCACTGACTTGAGCTCCTGCAGGCAGACAACGTCCGGTTGCTCGCGCTCGAGCCAGGCGAGCAGGTTCGGCAAACGCGCGCGCATGCCATTGACGTTGAACGTGGCGATTCGCAATTTTTTCATAGGCCGGCGCTCCTGCTGGCAAACGTAAGCGGCGAGGTCTCCAGTTTGTGACAGCTGGTCTTTCATGGGGTTGCGTCGGGATGGGTTTCTACCCTGCCCGCTGCGCTCACCTCGCGACCACTCGTCATCCAATCGGCACCAACCCCCTACCTCGCCACCCCAACATCAGGTAACGACTCATTTTCGGAGACGAACCATGAAAAATCTCAAGATCTCCTCATTGCTTCTGGCCGGGTTGATGTCCGTGGCGTCACTGGGTGCCTATGCGGCGTCCGGCGATGGAGCGGACGCTACCGGGACCAAATCGGGATCCGTCGGTGGCTCGACGATGTCCCCCAACAACAACCCTGCCATGCCGTCCGGCACCTCGGGCGGCAGCAATAGTAGCTCGACCCCTTCTACCGGCAGCGGTAGCGGCAGCAGTACTGGCGGCGGTACCGGCACCAATGGCGGCACCAGCGGCTCAGGTGCAGGCGGCGGCACCGGGGCTCCGGGTGGTGGCACGGGCGGTGCGGGCGGTGGCACGGGCAGCTGAACGCGTAAAGGCAGCCGATGAACTCGACTGCCTGCGTTGCCCTGACCGAACACTCGCTGTATCAGCGATCTGAGCGCATCAGCGCCTCTTCGGCGCCTTCCATCGAAAGCACCGCCACCCGGTTGCGGCCGGAATGTTTGGCTTGATACAGCGCTGCATCCGCGCGCCCGATAAACACTTCGATACTGTCGCGCCCGTTTGGCACGAACGAGTAGCACCCCAGGCTCACGGTGACGTATCCCGTGGGCGATTCGGAATGGGTGATGTTCTTGCCCATGACTTTATGGCGAATTTCCTCTGCGATAATCTTGGCCCCGCGCAGATCAGTGTCTGGCAGCAGTACCGCGAATTCCTCACCGCCATAACGCACCGCCAAATCAGCCTTGCGCTGACAGCATGCTTTCACCGCACCCGCCACTTCAGCCAGGCAATGGTCACCGACCACGTGGCCGTAGGTATCGTTGTAGCGCTTGAAAAAATCGATGTCGAGCATGATCAGGCTGAGCGGACTGGCTTGCCGTGCCCCTCGCCCGAACTCGATGTCCAGCGCGCGCTCGAACAACCTCCGATTGGCCAGCCCCGTCAGGCTGTCGTGGGTGGCGATCAGCTCCAGCGTTTCCTGGGCCGCGCGCAAATCCGCCTCGATGCGCTCGCCATTACGCACCTGATGGATGAACACCCAACCGAACAGGCTAACGCCCAACACCACCAGGCCGACGATCATGCTGGACTGGAATGCAGTGTCTGACCAGCGCTTGAGAATCGCCGTTTGCGAAGACGCCGCCGACACCACCAGCGGATAGGCGTCCAGCTGCCGGTAACCGTGCAGCCGCATCACGCCGTCCACTACCGAGCTGACCATGGCATTGCCCGAAGGCGCACCGGGCAGCCATTTCTGGAAGATTTCCCCCTGGGCCAGGCTCGAGCCAATCTGCGCTTCCACGAAAGGCCTGCGTGCGAGCAGGGTGCCATCGGCCATGGCAAGGAACATCGAGCCGTTGTCATCGATGCTGAAGCTTTTGAAGAACTGGTCGAAATACGACATCTTGATCCCGGCCATCAACACGCCCAGGAACTTGCCATCCTTGTCGTTTACCCGCTTGGACAGCGGAATGATCCACTCGCCATTCTCGCGACTGCGAATCGCCGGGCCGATGTGCGCCTGCGAAGAAATGTTCTGCTGGTGAAACTTGAAGTAGTCACGATCCGCCACGCCCTTGCCACGGGGCAGGTCTTCGAACGACGTCACCACCCATTGCCCCTGGCGGTCGAACAGGAAAATGCCGTGCAGCTGATTCAGCGCCGCCACTCGCCGGGCGAAGGTCCTCTGCAGCCTTGGCACTTGCGCAGCGCCGTAGCCGTCAGCCTGAATCCAGTCGGCCAGGCTGCTCAACACCAGGTCAGCCTTCATGAAGGTATCTTCAGCCTGCTGCGCCATGGCACGGGTCAGATTCTGCGACGCCACTTGCGCCTGTTCCAGATCGTACCGGCGCGACTGGTCCAGTTGCAGGTACAGCAAACCCACAAGGGTCAGGCACACGGCTACGATGAACAGCACCGCCGCCTTGAGCAGCGGCAATCGTTTCAGCGGCCGGCCGGGGCTGTGCTGGGGGTCGTATATGGGAATTGGCAAAAAAACTTCATCCTGGGGAAGGCGCGTCAGGCGCCGATCATTCTGTCGACATCTTCAAAGGTCACACGGGGCACCAGCTCAGCAGGGATCCTCGAAGTGCTGGACAGGTTGTAGACCTGGAAGTCCGGATTCATCACATATTTCGACAGAATCTTGAACGACGGCAGGATCCGGGTATGGAAATGCTCGTCCAGCGTGCAAGGCGAAACGAAGGTCCCCGGGGTCTCGTAGAAACGTTTCACTGATTGATTCAGATCGACGCCCACCAGGAACACCTTGGAAAAACCCAGGTGATAAGCAACCTGCAGGGCCACATAAGCCACCGTGCGCGCATCAAAAAAACCACGCTTGAGATTCTTGCTGAAACCCAGGCTGCGATTACGCCCTGCCCCCAGCTTGCGGCTTCGGATCAGTTCCCTGTCACGCCGGCCCAGCAGCCCCAGCCATGACAGCCTGGGAGCACGAGTCAACAGGTACAGCTCCCCCTTGGGGTTGAGCGCCTGGTAATAAGCGTGACTTTGCGGCACCGCAACCCGCTGGCTCAAGCGCATGGCTTCAGCGAACAGACGCGGCTGCTCCCTGTAGAACGCGTCATCCGAGCACATGAAAAAGTACGGTTTGATGCCCGTGCCGATGAACATCGATATCGCACCGTTCATGGTAATCATCGGCATGTCAGCATACTTCTTGAGAGGAAAGTCCTTGGCTGACGCACCCGAGGCGATGATAAACACCGCCCCGTTACCTATATTGCGACACTCATCCAGGTCACGGACCTGGACCGGACTCTTGACCAGTTCCGTGGTTTTTTGCGCAACATCCATATTCAGCCCCCTTATTTCGGGTTGAGCACCACGGCGGGAGCTCCTGCCCGCAGCAAATCCAGAATCGGTAACCTGGAGGGCAGGTTCAGCCCCCGCAGGACAGCCGAATCGTAGCCGTACACATCGGGCTTGAACGTCACTCGCCCGTCATTACTCAGGTCTACCGTCCAGTACGCCAACAGCACCGGCACCTTCACCGGCAGCCGAATATTTTCGGTCTTGCCCTTGGCCAACTGTCTCTGGATACCGGCACTGTCCCAGCGCACCGGATCGTTGAACAACAGTTCTACCAGCTGCAAGGGGTTTTCCACGCGAATGCAGCCGGAACTGGTGGCGCGCATCGACTTGGAGAACAACTCGCGATGGGGCGTGTCGTGCAAATAAATCGCATAGTCGTTGGGAAAACGAATCACCACCTGCCCCAGCGAACTGTCGGGCCCCGCATCCTGGCGCAGGCTGACGCCACGCGGGTTGCTCCAGTCGACGCTCGACGGATCCAGCACCGCACCCTCGCGATCGATCACGCGAATGTGGTTGGCGGCGAGATACCCGGGATTCCTCTGGATCTTGGGGATCACGTCTTCCTTGAGGATGGTGGGGGGCACCGTCCAGGTCGGGTTGAACGTGACATAGGTGATCTCGGACTGGAACACCGGCGTATTACGGAACGGCTTGCCTACCTGCACCCGCGAGCGCCAGATGGGCTTGCCGTCGCGGTACATCGCGACTTTATACCCGGCGATATCAACAATCACGAAGGTGCCTTGCAGCTTGTACAGCAGCCAGCGCGCCCGCTCCATGTTCACCCGGACCTGATCGATGCGCGCGTCGACCGACACATTCAGCGCCGCCAGCGTGGTCGCCCCGGCCACACCATCAGCCCCCAGGTACTGCTCGGCCTGATATTTCTTCACTGCCGCAATCACTGCGCCGTCATATTTGGTTCCACGGGCCAGGCGCGGTTCGAGAAAACCACCGGCCACCAACCTGGCCCGCAACTGGGCGACGGCGGGGTCATCCATGCCCGGCTTGAGCGATTGACCTTCGGCCACTTTTGGCCAGCCACCCGCGTCGTGCACCTTGCGCAACTGCGCCAGGCCTTCGCGCAAGCCGCGATACACCGCCTCTTGCGGTGGCGCCTGGGCAAAGGCGCCGGCCACGTCATGGGCATTCAGGGCGATGAAGAATTTGTTCACGTCTTCCCGGGGATCGACGTCCGCAGGGTCGAAATTCCAATGGATATCCAACCGGGAAGGATCGACCTTGCCGCGACGCAACTGCAGCAATGCCGTGAGAAAAGTATGAGTGGCCGCAACATCGAATGCCGCACGCTGTTCAGGTGTCGCCGAATCAGCCTGCATCAATGTCCGCGACGCAGCCAACTCGTCGATATGAAAATCCGCCGGGTTCAAGCCATCGACCTGAGTGGCCCGCAAGCTGGCAAACAATTGCGCGGTATCGCCCTCGTTGGTCCACGCCGCGCGATAGCCGCGATGGGAGTAGAAATCCAGGACCATGCGGCTGACATCGACCCGCTTATGCCGCGGTGCAGTCAGTAACGGAGGAAAAGATGTCGTCAGCGGCGACAGGTGTGCCTGGATCGCCAGCCCGACGTTGTCATCCGCTGCTGCATCCCTTTGGATAATGGGTGCAATTACCTCCTCGTTCGACGAATTTTCTCCATGCGCAGCACCGCTGATCAGAAAGACCATAAAAAAGACGCGGCTTATGACGAATAACCTTGTTAATTGCACCATGGATAATCCTTAATCTCCCGATTTCAACGGCTAGCTTCCCGCAAACAGCTAGACTCGAACCTATCACGATGAGACATCTATATGGCGCCAGCTCGCATTCGTCTGCTTATCTCGGCCCTGCTGCTGACATCCTTTTCAGTACCGGCAGCCTACGCCGATTCGCTTGCCGCCGCCCTCGTCAAAGCGGCTCCAGATGCCAACGCCACCGTTATAAACCTGGCAGTACGTGCTTCACAATGTACGCAGGCCCAGGGTTCAGCTCCAGCCCAACGCCTGGCAGTGATCGATTACTCCCTGCCTTCGACCGAACAACGCCTGTGGGTGTTCGATCTGAAAAAGAGAAAGTTGCTGTTTCGTGAACTGGTCGCCCATGGCCGTAACAGCGGCGAGAACATGGCGGTCAACTTTTCCAACCAGAACGAGAGTTTCGCCACCAGTTTAGGGTTGTATCGCACCCAGGCCAGTTACGTCGGACAGAACGGTTATTCCCTGCGCATGCAAGGCCTGGACCCCGGCTTTAACGATAACGCGTTTGACCGGGCAATCGTCATCCACGGCGCCCCCTACGTCAGCCCGGTACTGGCCCGCGCCAACGGCCGGATTGGCCGCAGCCTGGGCTGCCCGGCCGTGAGACCTGCCGTTGCACGCCCGTTGATTGACTCGATGAAAAATGGGCAGTTGTTGTTTTCTTATTATCCGGACCAGCGCTGGCTGAAGTCATCGCCTTATATCAATTGCAGCGGTGCTACCGTTGCTTCGGCGGGTAAGGCTACGTCTCGCAAGTAGGTGAGGCGCCCTCCCGAACTCGTTGCAAAAGTGTAATCAGCGCTCGCGAAGCGTGACCTGCCGGCCCTGACTATTTAAACTCCCGGGGCGCCATTACTTTCTTTGGCCTGCCCGGGAATCAAGCATGGACCTTCAGCATCGCAACAACGTAACTGTGCTGGGCGACGGTCCGTCGACACTGATCCTGTCTCACGGCTTCGGCTGCGACCAGAGCATGTGGAACTACCTGTATCCTCACTTTACCGGGCGTTTTCGTGTGGTGATGCTTGACCTGGTCGGTGCCGGCCGGTCGGACCTACGCGCCTACGATCCGCAAAAGTACAGCTCGCTGGCGGGTTATGCCCAGGACCTCAACGAAATCATCGACGAGTATGCCCAAGGCCCGGTGATCCTGGTCGGCCACTCCGTCAGCGCCATGATCGGCGTCATCGCTGATCGCCAATTGCCTGATCGAATCGCCGCCCACGTCATGATTGGCCCATCGCCCTGCTACATCGATTCCGATGACTACGTGGGCGGCTTCAAGCTCGAAGACATCCATTCGTTGCTCGACACCCTCGACAGCAACTACCTTGGCTGGTCGAGCACCATGGCGCCGGTCATCATGGGCGCACCGGGGCAGCCGGACCTGAGCGAAGAACTGACCAACAGCTTTTGCCGCACCGAACCGGACATCGCCAAGCAGTTCGCCCGCACCACCTTCATGTCCGACAACCGCAAGGACGTCGCAGGGCTGACCACGCCCACCTTGATCCTGCAGTCCACCGACGACCTGATCGCGCCTGTTGCCGTGGGCGAATACCTGCGCGCCGTAATCCCCAACAGCCGCTATTGCCTGGTGGACAACGTCGGCCACTGCCCGCACATGAGCGCACCGGGAGCCTGTTCCATCGCCATGGACGATTTCCTGCAGCCCTGGGCCGGAACCGATGTCTGAAAAGTCGTACCTGCCGGATGCCCACTCGCTGTTTGAAGGCGCCCCTTGCGCCCTCGTGGTCACCCGTGAAGATGGCAGCATCCTGCGAGCCAACCTGACCTTCTGCACCTGGATCGGTTTCAGCCAGGAGGAGCTGTGCGGGCGCCGCTTCCAGGAACTGCTGACGATGGGCGGGCGGATCTTTCACCAGACCCACTGGGCACCGCTGATGCGCATGCAGGGCTCGGTCGCGGAAGTGAAGCTCGACCTCGTTCACCGCGACCGGCACATCATTACCATGCTGCTCAACGGCGTCCGGCGCGAGCACACCAGCGGCGCCTTCTACGAACTGGCATTGTTCGGCACCACTGACCGCGACAAATACGAGCGCGAACTGCTCAACGCCCGCAAGCTCGCCGAGGCCCTGCTGAAAGAAAAGACCGCCACCGAAGCGGCTTTGCAGCAAGCACAGGACGAACTCAGCGACGCCTACGAAAAGGCCCAGCGCCGCGCCCAATTTGCTGAACAGATGGTCGCCATCGTCAGCCACGACCTGAAAAACCCGCTCACCGCAATCAAAATGGCCTCGGACATCCTCGCCCGCAGCGAGCGCACCGCCCGGGAAACCACCCTGCTCGGCCACATCAGCCAATCCTCCGAACGCGCCCAACGGATGATCGCCGACCTGCTGGACTTCGCCCTCGCCCGGGTCGGCCAAGGCCTGAGCATCGCCGTCGCCCCTGCGGACCTGCACGGCGTCACCCGCCTGAGCGTCGACGAACTGAGGGTGGCCTTCCCGGCCGCAAACCTCATCCACCAGGAAAGCGGCAGCGGCAGCGCCCTGCTCGACGGCGACCGAGTGCAGCAAATCATCGGCAACCTGGTCGCCAACAGCGTGGCCTATGGCGATCCGCTGCAGCCGGTCATCATCACCTCACGCATCGAACACCATACCGCCATCCTGTCAGTGCACAACCAGGGCCCCGCCATCCCGCCCTCCCTGATGGACGTCCTGTTCGAACCCATGACCCGCGGCACCGACAGCGACAGTGAAGTGCGCAGCGTCGGCCTGGGATTGTTTATCGTCCGGGAAATTGCCAAGGCGCATGGGGGCGATGTCGGCGTGCAATCCAGTGAGGAAGGCGGGACTGAGTTCAGCGTCTATTTCCCACACTCCCTTTAGCGGCTGGTGGCGTCCTGAGGACTGGTGACGGTGGCGCGCGAGGTGAATGATTCGGCAGGCGGCTTAACCCTGATAAACTCCCATCTCCCAGCCCTGTCGATTCCAGATTCCCCCGATGCCTTCAGCCATTGCCACACCTGCACCGCTCTCCCGCCGCTTTTCCGTCGCGCCGATGATGGATTGGACAGACCGCCACTGCCGCTTCTTCCTGCGCCTGCTCTCCAAACACGCCCTCCTCTACACCGAGATGGTCACCACCGGCGCGCTCCTCAACGGCGATCACGAGCGTTTCCTTCGTCACAACGAAGCCGAGCACCCGCTGGCCCTGCAGTTGGGCGGTAGCGTCCCGCTGGACCTCGCTGCCTGCGCTCGCATGGCCCAGGAGCACGGCTATGACGAGGTGAACCTGAATGTGGGCTGCCCGAGTGATCGGGTGCAGAACAACATGATTGGCGCGGTGTTGATGGGGCATCCGCAGTTGGTGGCGGATTGTGTGAAGGCGATGCGTGATGCGGTGTCGATTCCGGTGACGGTGAAGCACCGGATCGGCATCAATGGCCGGGACAGTTATGAGCAGTTATGCGACTTCGTAGGCACTGTGCGGGATGCCGGGTGCACGAGTTTTACCGTGCATGCGCGGATTGCGATCCTGGAGGGGTTGTCGCCGAAGGAGAACCGCGATATTCCGCCGCTGCGTTATGAGGTGGCGGCGCAGTTGAAGACTGACTTCCCGAATCTGGAGATCATCCTGAATGGCGGGATCAAGACGCTGGAGGCCTGCCGTGAGCATTTGCAGACTTTCGACGGGGTGATGCTGGGGCGTGAGGCGTATCACAATCCCTATGTGATGGCCGAGGTGGATCAACAGCTGTTCGGCAGCACTGCGCCGGTGATCAGCCGGGCTGAGGCGCTGGCGCAGTTGCGGCCGTATATTGCGGCGCATATTGCTGCGGGTGGGTCGATGCACCATATCACCCGGCATGTGCTGGGGTTGGGTACGGGATTCCCTGGCGCGCGCAGGTTTCGGCAGTTGTTGTCGGTGGATATTCACAAGGCCAAGGAGCCTTTGGCGTTGCTGGATCAGGCGGCGGAGTTGCTGGAGGGGCGTTGATGCGGGGGGGGGGGGGGGTGATCGCAGCCGTTTTTAAAAAGATCGCAGCCTCGTTTCACTCGACAGCTCCTACGCTCCTATGCTGCTACGGTTTTTACTGCTTGGTCAGCTCGGTTGAACCAGTTCCGCATTTCGGCATCGTATTTATCAACACCGCGCCCCACCTTTCAAACAGCCGTTTTCAGGTTGTTGCCGCTGGGGCCTTCGATAGGTACACGCGCCCTTGAGTGGCTGTCAGCGCTCGGGTAATGTCATCAGATCCAAAGGACAGAGCACGCCCATGACTTCCAAGCTGGAACAACTGAAACAAATGACCACCGTGGTTGCCGACACTGGCGACTTCGAAGCCATTGCCCGGGTCAAGCCGGTAGACGCTACCACTAACCCTTCGCTGCTGCTCAAAGCCGCTGCAATCTCTGGCTACGCCGAGTTGCTGAATGCGTGTGTGCATGACTGCAAAGGTGACGTAGGGCTGGCCAGCGATCGTTTTGGCGTCGCGGTCGGGCAGGAAATTCTCAAGGTAGTACCGGGGCGGATTTCCACTGAAGTGGATGCGCGCCTGTCGTTCGACACTGACGCGGTATTGAAGCGCGCGCACCGCCTGATCGAGCTCTATGACAAGGCAGGCGTGGGCCGTGACCGCGTGCTGATCAAGATCGCCTCCACCTGGGAGGGCATTCGTGCTGCGGAGAAGCTGGAGAAGGAAGGCATCCAGACCAACCTCACCCTGCTGTTCTCGTTCGCCCAGGCAGCGGCCTGTGCCGACGCTGGCGTGTTCCTGATTTCGCCGTTCGTGGGCCGCATCTACGACTGGTACAAGAAAGCCAATGGCAGCGACTACACCGGCGCGGACGATCCGGGCGTGCAGTCGGTGACCCGTATCTACAACTACTACAAGGCCAATGACTACAAGACCGTGGTCATGGGCGCGAGCTTCCGCAACCTGAACCAGATCGAGCAACTGGCAGGCTGTGATCGCCTGACCATCAGCCCGGAGCTGCTGGAGAAACTGGCGGCGGACAACGGCAAGCTGGAGCGCAAGTTGGCCCCAGGGCATGCCGGCGAGGCGCGCCTGAGCTTGAATGAAGCGCAGTTCCGTTGGTTGTCCAACGAGGATGCAATGGCGACGGAGAAGCTGGCTGAGGGGATTCGCCAGTTTGCCCGGGATCAGGAAAAGCTTGAGTCGCTTCTGCAAGCCAAGCTGTGATCTAGTCCAAGGCAGTGCAAAAAGGCGAACCCTCAGGGGTTCGCCTTTTTTGTGTGTGAATTCCAGTGTGGGAATTTGACAGTATCAGTGGCGCTCGAGCGCGTTCACCAGGTCATGGAAGGCTTCACGGTTGGAGTCGTTGAGCCCCATCAGAATCTTGTGCGCTTCCAGCACTTTGATCCGCACCACTTCTTCCGACTGATCCTGGTCTGGCAGGTCGGTCAGGCACTCAGGGCACGGGATCGGGCGGTCAACGATGTTGAACACCTGCTCGAAGCCCATGGACTGCAGCAGACGGGTGATGTCTTCGTGGGTGGTGACGACGGTCGGCAGCAGGCCGACTTTTTGCCGCGACAGGATCGACAATTTGGCCAGCAGGCCAAGGGTGGTGCTGTCGATGCTACGGGTCTCGGTCAGGTCGATCACGATGGCGTTGAAATTCAACGCCGTGAAGATCCGCTCAATAGTCGCATCCAACGCCGAACACAGGGTCAGGCGAACTTCACCGACGAACTTCAGGACGAAGGTGCCGTCCTGCTCGGCGAACTGGATTCTACCGGTACTCATTAAAGATTCCTGCTCAACACCAACAGGGCGATATCATCCGGCATCTCCCCAAGCGTGGCCAATCCAAAAACCTGGCGCAACCCATCCAGGGTGCCGCCCGCTGCCTTGACCCGCTGGGGCAAAGCCGCTTCTTTTTCCTTCAGTGTAGGCTCTGGCAGAAGGTCCAGGATGCCATCGGACATCAGCGTCAAGCTGAAGGTCGGTGGCAGTTCCAGTACGTGGTCTTCGTAGGTGGCTTCATTGAAGAGGCCCACCGGCAGACCGCGCCCTTCCAGATAACGAACACTGTCTGGCGTGTACAACACAGGCAACGGCAAATGACCACCGATGCTATAGGTCAACAAACCTGTCTCCTCGTCGATGACTCCACCGACCATTGTGACGTGTTTACCCAGCTTACAACTGATCAGGCCTCGGTTGATATGACCAAGCACCTCTGAAGGCTTGAATTCCGGCAATGTACCGCTGCGCTTGGATTCGAACAGCAAGCGCGTGGTCATGAACTTCAACAGCACGGTGACGAAGGCTGACGAAGCGCCGTGACCGGAAACGTCCGCCAGGTAGAAGGCTACCCGACGCTCATCGACACGGAAATAGTCGACAAAATCACCCGACAGGTACAGCGACGGGATGATTTGGTGAGCGAACTGGAACTCATCGACGGTCCAGGGGCTGACCGGCAGCATGTTCATCTGCACCTGGCGACCGGCGTTCTGATCTTCCTGCAGCAGGTTGAGGCTGGCTGCCAGCTCGCGGTTGGCTTTCTCCAGCTTCTCACGGTAGCGCTGGTTCTCCAGCAGCAGGCGCGCGCGATCCAGGGCCCGGCGCACGGAGTGCTCGAGCACAGCCAGATCTTCGAGAGGCTTGATCAGGTAGTCAGCCGCGCCCAGGCGCAGGGCCTCGACCGCGTCATTCATCACGCCGGCACCCGAAACCACAATGACCGGGGTTTGCGCAGACCGCTCGGTGACCTGACGGATAAGTTCGAGTCCGCCCATCTGTGGCATGCGCAGATCGCAGATGACCAGGTCGGGCTTGTCTTGCTCGAATACCTGAAGACCTTGCTGGCCATTGCTGGCCTGCAGGACGCTGAAACCACTGTCTTCCAAATAGGCGGCGAGACTCGCGCGCACTACTTCGTCATCATCGATTATCAGCAGCGTGGCACTGGTTTTTGGCATGTGGGCAAACGGCGCCAGAATTAGGTTGGCGTAGCAGGCGGGGTTCAGACCCGGCTCTCACTACTGGATTCGCTTTCTAGCCTCTCTGACGCGCCGGCTTCAGGCTTTTGCCCTACGCACAGCTCACACCAGAGGTGCCCTCTAAGGCGCAGACGGTACTCCCATCCGCTGGGCGTTTCAAGCTCGTGGCGAAGGTCACTTGAGGACTTTACCTGGCAAATGACCAGTAGTTATAAGAACCGCTAAAACCGTAACTCAATGTTAGGTAGGACTCGGTGCGCAAATCGCATGCCCAGCCCCGTAAAACCTGGAGTTTGCGTGATCCGGACAATGAAAAAGGCGGCACAATGGCCGCCTTTCCTTATGCCTGGTCGAAATCAGAAATCGTCTTCGACCTGACCGTCCTTGACCTTGAATTCACGATTCTGCAGGTAGGCGTTACGGATGAACACGTACTTGTCGCCGTTGATCAGCTTCTCGGCCGACAGCAGGCTGGCGCGGGCATCGACTACATCCAGCGCCATGAACGAGTTGCGCACGGCGACGTCGTCGACATAGCGATAGGCGCCGACATAGGAGTCCGGGTACCTGGCCGGTGCATCGCGCAAGGTGCTCGGGCCGAGTAACGGCAGCATCACGTACGGGCCACTCGGGACACCCCAGTAACCCAGGGTCTGGCCAAAGTCTTCATCATTACGTTGAAGGCCCATGCGGGTACCGACGTCAATGAAGCCCAGCAGGCCAAACGTGGTGTTGAAGATCAGGCGCGCAGTATCGACGCCCGCTGCAGCCGGCTTGGCCTGCAGCACATTGTTGGCGAGGTTGCGCACGTCACCGATGTTGCGGAAGAAGTTGTGAATGCCATCTTCGACAAACTGCGGCGTCACGTACTGGTAACCCTGGGCCAATGGCTTCAGCGCATAGGTGTCGAGTACGTCGTTGAATTTGTAGATTGGGCGGTTGACGCTTTCCCAAGGGTCTTCTTCCGTGGCTGCCTGGGCAACGAAAGGCACCAGCAACACGCTGGAACACACACACAGCTGAGCTAGAACGTTGCTCCAGCGCATAGAAAAACTCCTTGGATTGTACTGACGCGGGCTCTGGACCCAAGCGTTGAGCTGGCTAGTATAAGACGTAAAGGCCGTTTTAGGCAGCATCGCCGTGAGCCGGCGCGCAAGTCGAGGTGACCGCACGCTTGATAACAGCAGTGTCACTCAACTGTCACCCGCGTCCAATAGCCTCGGTACTATTTCAAGGATGCTGAAATGCCGCACGCCGAACCCTTGCCCCTCGCCGCGCCCCGCCTGACCGCCGTGTTGTTTGGCCTCAGTGGCTGCCTGGTGGATTTCGGCGCGCGCACCCGCCAACACGCCGGCCATCAAGGGGAGCATGCCGAAGTCACGCCTGGCGCCCTGGACAGTCTGCACAGCTTGCAGCGACAGCAAATCCCCTGTGCCTGGCTCGATGAACTGCCCCCTGCCCTCAGCCACTCCCTGGCGCTCGCGCTGCCGGAATGGATCAAACCTTCGATACAACTTGCAACAAACAATCCATGGCCGTCCCCCCATGCCTGCTGGGAAGCCTTGATGGCCCTCAACGTTGCCCAACTGGATGGCTGCGTGCTGGTGAGCGGTGAGCCGCGGCTGCTGCAGTCAGGCCTGAACGCCGGTTTGTGGACCATCGGCCTGGCCTCCTGCGGATCGCTGTGCGGGCTGGCGCCGAATGAATGGCAGACGTTGAGCGCACAGCAGCGCGAGCTCAAACGCGGCAAGGCCACCGTGCAACTGTTCGGCCTGGGCGTGCATTCAGTGATCGACCACCTGGGCGAACTCGACACTTGCCTGGCGGACATCAGCCTGCGCCGGCTCAAGGGCGAAAAGCCCTGATTGGCGCCTCGCCACGATCAACGCATGCAGGTTGCCCGCGAGTGGATTAATCTAAAGGCAAGCCATAGACCTTTGGCGCGCTGCTGCGGTCTATGCCAGTGCCTATCGATAAAAGGAAGAACGTCATGCCTGCCCGCGAACTGCAAGAACAGCTCAATACCCTGCGCGAGCAACTGGAACAGAATCCGCCACTGACGGAAGTGGAGCGTGAAGACCTGCGCGTACTGATGCAGCAGATCGAACTTGAGCTTGAGCTTGAGACCAAAACCCAGGATTCAAGCTTGTCCGATAATGTGAACCTGGCGGTCGAGCGCTTCGAAATCGAGCACCCGACCCTTGCTGGCACCTTGCGCAACATTGTGCAGGCGCTGGGGAACATGGGTATCTGAATTCGCCCGAGACAAAAAAGCCCCGCCAGTGATGGCGGGGCTTTTTATTGTGCGCAATGTGCAATGCTTTCCCCGTGGGAGCGCGAGTTCTTTATTGGCGGACCAGGCGGTGGTTCGGCAGTTGCACGGCTTCGGTACTGCGATACGGGTTGATATCCAGACCGCCACGGCGCACATAACGCGCATACACGGTCAGCTTCTCGGGTTTGAGCAACCGTTGCAGGTCAAGGAAGATCCGCTCAACACACTGCTCATGGAAGTCCGAATGCTGGCGGAAGCTGACGATGTACTCCAGCAGGCTCGCGTGATCCAGCGCCGCACCACGGTATTCGACGGCCACACTGCCCCAATCCGGCTGGCTGGTGACCGGGCAATTGGATTTGAGCAGATGGCTATGGACGCTCTCCTCGACGATGCGCGAATCATCGCAACGCAGCAGCTCCGGACGCGGGTGTTCGTAGTTGCTGACACTGATATCGAGGTCGTCGATGCACACCCCCGGCAATGCGACGACGCCTTCGGCCTCCACCTCCTTCAGGCTGCGGATGCGCACGCCCACCGGTTTGCCGGCGGCAGCGGACAAGTCCTTGGCAAGGGTTGCCTCAAGGCTTGCCGTGTCAGCGAATGGCGTCTGGTTCAGCGAGTTGAGGTACAGCTTGAACGACTTCGACTCGATGATATTCGGCGAGTCCGCCGGAATGCTGAATTCGCCGATCGCCACCACGGGCTTGCCGGACGGCAGCAACCACGACAGCTCAAAGCAGTTCCAGAAGTCCACACCCGTGTACGGCAGGGTTTGCGCCGTCAGGCCGAGCTCGGCCCATTTTGCGGTGCGCGGGATCGGGAACAGCAGGGACGGCGTGTAGGTGGCAATGTATTCGCTGGATTTACCCAGCGGCGAGTGTTCGGCTGCGGGATGCATGGCGGAAACCTGACTGAAGAATCAGGGGATTCTATCAGTGTTCGGTGGTTTTGTTGGGGGTTGGGGATTGGGAATTGGGTGGTTTTGGAAAGATCGCAGCCTCGTTGCACTCGACAGCTCCTACGCAGCTCCTACACAGCTCCTACACCGCTCCTGCGCAGCGGCTACGGGGCTTCGATGGTTAGTTTGCCGACCATGCCGGCCTGGTAGTGGCCGGGGATGTTGCAGGCGAATTCCAGGCTGGTGGGTTTGGTGAAGGTCCAGGTCAGTTCGGCGGTTTTGCCGGGCTCGACCAGCACGCTGTTGGGGTCATCGTGCTTCATTCCATGCCCCATGGCGGCGTGATCCATGCCCTTCATGCCGGTCGGTGTCAACATGCCGCTTTGCTGCATCTGCAGCATGGCCTGTTGATGTTGGGCATGCATGGCTGCATCGCCGAGGTTGAACTCGTGCAGCAACTGGCCTTTATTGATCAGCACGAAGCGGACGGTCTCCCCCGCCTTGACCTTGATTGCCCGGGGATCGAACGACATGTCACCCATGACCACTTCAATGCTGCGGGTCGCCTTGGCTGCCGGGGCCGGCTGACCAAAATCGACGGAGTGCGCCGGCGACGCCCACGCCGGGGCGCTCAGCGCCAGCAGGCATGCGGTCAACAGCAGGGGTTTGCGCAAAAACATGGGTCTTCTCCAACAAGATAAGGTTCAGCCTGCAGAAAACTCTAAACTGCCACGACTGCCCGTAACCTGACAGGCAGATTACAACTTTGTCAGGTTGGCCTGCACTCGCGCGGCCCACGGTATAAAGCCTTCGTTCCATTGACCCCGAGCTCTCCATGAAACTGTTGATCGTCGAAGACCAAGCGAAAACCGGCCAATACCTGCGCCAGGGCCTGACCGAGGCCGGGTTTAATACCGAGTTGGTGGCCGACGGCAGCACTGGTCAACAGCTGGCACTGAGCGGCGAATACGCGTTGTTGATTCTTGATGTGATGCTGCCCGGGCGCGATGGCTGGCAAATTTTGCAGGCCGTGCGCGGCGCAGGCCTCGACACGCCAGTGCTGTTTCTCACCGCCCGTGACGCCGTGGAGGACCGGGTCCATGGCCTGGAGCTGGGGGCCGACGATTATCTGGTCAAACCCTTTGCCTTCTCCGAATTACTGGCGCGGGTGCGCAGCCTGTTACGCCGTGGCAGCGCTCCGCCCCAGGACACCAGCTTGCAACTGGCGGACCTGCGCCTGGACCTGATCCGGCGCCGGGTTGAACGCAGTGGGCAGCGCATCGACCTCACCGCCAAGGAATTTGCCTTGCTGGAAATGCTGTTGCGCCGTCAGGGCGAGGTGTTGCCCAAGTCGCTGATCGCTTCACAGGTGTGGGACATGAATTTCGACAGCGACACCAACGTTATCGAAGTGGCGATCCGCCGATTGCGCCTGAAGATTGATGATGACTTCCCCAACAAGCTGATCCACACCGTGCGCGGCATGGGTTACGTCCTCGAAGAGCGCTCTGCCTGATGCCTCGACTGTCCTTGAGCAGCCGCCTGGCGCTGCTGTTTGCTGCCTGTACGGCGGTGGTTTCACTGATCGCCGGCGTGCTGTTCAGCCGTGCCAGCGAGGCGCATTTCATCGAGTTGGATCAACAGTTGCTGGACGGCAAATTGATTGGCTTGCGTCGGGCGCTGCACGACATTCAATCGAGCGACAGCCAGGCCAGGCTCGCCGATGAATTGAGCCGCCAGGCCGACCTGGCACTACGCATCACCGGGGCTGACGGCCGGCGCTGGTACGACAGCTCGGCGCAGCTGCCGGAACAACTTCCACTGACAGCAGGCTTGTCCACTACCCGCCACGCAGGCACCGACTATCGAGTGCTCAGCGCCCCGCTCTATCCGGGCCAACCCGACTCGCCGCAATTGACCCTGCTGCTCGACATCACCCATCACCAGCACTTCCTGCAGCGCATGCAGCGCCTGATCTGGCTGACCGTCGGCCTCTCGGCGCTCGCCACGGCGCTGCTTGGGGCCTGGGCGGCGCGCAGTGGCTTGCGGCCGCTGCGGCGCATGAGCGAAGTGGCGCGCGGGGTGTCGGCCCAGTCGCTGAACGCCCGATTGCCCGAAGAGCAGATGCCACCCGAACTTGCGCAAATGGCCCACCACTTCAACGCCATGCTGGAACGTCTCGACGACTCATTCCAGCGACTGTCGGCTTTCTCCGCCGACATCGCCCATGAGCTGCGCACGCCGCTGTCAAACTTGCTGACCCACACCCAGGTCACCCTCACGCGCCCGCGACCGCTGGAGGATTACCGCGAGGCGCTGCACAGCAATCTTGAAGAGCTGCAATGGATGGCGCAGCTGGTCAACGACATGCTGTACCTGGCCAAGGCCGATCACGGGTTGTTGATGCCCACCCGCGAACCGCTCGACCTTGGACAGGAAGTGGATGTGCTGCTGGAGTTTTTCGCCCCCCTGGCGGAAGACGCACGGGTGACATTGAGCCGTGAAGGCACTGCCAGTATGGAGGGTGATCGCAACATGCTGCGCCGCGCGCTCTCCAATCTGCTGGACAATGCCTTGCGGTTTACCCCGGCGGAGGGCGAGGTGCGCGTGCGGATCAGCCAGCAACCCAAGGTGTTGGGCCTGGTGGTCGAGAACACCGGCGAAGGGATTGCCGCCGAGCTGCTGCCGCGTTTGTTCGACCGCTTTTATCGGGCGGACCCTGCGCGGCAGGAAGGCAGCAGTGAACATGCGGGGCTGGGCCTGGCGATTACCCAGTCGATCATCAGGGCCCATGGCGGGCAGATTCGGTGTGAATCGGGGGAT
Organism: Pseudomonas sp. TMW22090; assembly: GCF_022496665.1. Lineage (NCBI taxonomy): Bacteria > Pseudomonadati > Pseudomonadota > Gammaproteobacteria > Pseudomonadales > Pseudomonadaceae > Pseudomonas > Pseudomonas sp. TMW22090. The sequence goes on along the minus strand of NZ_SCFH01000011.1, from coordinate 56,281 downwards.
GGCTGGACGCGGTTTTTGATTGAGCTGCCAAAAAGAGTCTGACCCCCGCCCCGGCAGGAGCTGCCGAAGGCTGCGATCTTTTGATCCTGTTTTTTAAGAGCAAGATCAAAAGATCGCAGCCTGCGGCAGCTCCTACGGGGGTCGGTGTCAGGGCTTACGAATACCGCAACGCATGCGCCGGCTCGATCTTCGCCGCTCGCCACGCCGGGTACACGGTGGCCAAAAAGCTCAACACGAACCCCGCCGAGCAGATCAACAGCACATCACCAGCCTGCAGTTCCGAAGGCAGGTTGCTGACGAAGTACACATCCGAACTGAAGATGTGCTGCCCGCTCACGCGCTCCACCCAACCCACCAGCTCGCTGACGTTCAGCGCTGCAATCACGCCCAGCACCCCGCCAATCATGGTCCCGACGATCCCGATCACGGTGCCCTGCACCATGAAGATCGCCATGATCTGCCGTGGCGTGGCGCCGATGGTGCGCAGGATCGCGATGTCCGCGCCCTTGTCGTTCACCACCATGATCAGGGTGGCAATGATGTTGAAGGCGGCGACGGCGACGATCATCAGCAACAGCAGGCCGATCATGGTCTTTTCCATCTTCATCGCACTGAACAGGCTGCCCTGGGTGTGGGTCCAGTCATCCGCCCGGTAGGCGCTGCCGAGACTGCCGGCAATATCGCTGGAGACCTTCGGTGCCGCGTACAAGTCCTTCACCGCCAGGCGCACGCTCTGCACCTGGTTCGGCTGCCAGTGCTGCATCTGCGCGGCATCGGCCACATGGATCAGCGCCATCGAGCCGTCCAGCTCGGCGCCAACCTTGAACACGCCCACCACGTTCAGGCGCTGCATGCGCGGCGTGATGCCGCCCGGCGCCGTGCTCACTTCCGGCACGATCAGGGTGATCTTGTCGCCCACGTTCAAGCGAAAACGCCGGGCCGTGATTTCACCGACCACCACGCCGAACTCACCTGGCTTGAGCGCATCCAGGCGCCCCTGGACGATATGCTTGGCGACGATCGACACCTGGCCTTCGAGCGCCGGGTCGACGCCGCTGACCTGGATCGGCTGCATCGTGCCCTTGTAGGACAGCATGCCTTCCATCTCGGTGAACGGCACGGCGGCGGTCACTTCGGGGTTTTTCATCGCGGCGGCGGCCACCGGCTGCCAGTCGTCGATCGGGTTGACGCCGACGATGGTCGCGTGCGGCACCATGCCGAGGATGCGCGAGCTCATCTCGCGCTGGAAGCCGTTCATCACCGACAGCACCACGATCATGGCGAGCACGCCCAGGGCGAGACCGATCATCGAGGTCATCGAGATGAAGGACACGAAGCGATTGCGACGCTTGGCGCGGGTGTAGCGCGCGCCGATGAAGATCGATAACGGTCTGAACATTCGCTGGGGCACCGTATAAAAATAAATGACCCGAGGTCGTTGCAGACCTCGGGTTTCGACCAGTCAGATAGGAGTCAGGCGACCTTCCTGCAAGTGCAGGACGCGATCCATCTGGCGGGCCAGGTTCATGTCGTGAGTCACCACCAGGAACGCCGTGCGCATCGACGTGCTGAGTTCCAGCATCAAGTCCTGGATGCCCTGGGCAGTGTGGGAGTCGAGGTTGCCGGTGGGCTCGTCGAGCATCACCAGGCCAGGCTTGTTCACCAGGGCGCGGGCGATGGCCACACGCTGGCGTTCGCCACCGGACAGTTCCGCCGGCTTGTGCTCCAGGCGATGGCCCAGCCCTACCCGCTCCAGCAACGCCGTGGCACGCTGGCGCGCCTCGGGGATCGCAGTCTTGCCGATCAACAGCGGCATGCAGACGTTTTCCAGCGCGGTGAATTCCGGCAGCAAGTGGTGGAACTGGTAGACGAAGCCCAGCGACCGATTGCGCAACAGGCCGCGATTCTTCTCGCTCAGGGCCGACAGCTCTTCACCGTCGAGCCACACGCTGCCCTGGGTCGGCGTATCGAGGCCGCCCAGCAGGTTGAGCAATGTGCTCTTGCCCGACCCCGAGGTGCCGACGATGGCGACACGTTCACCTGGGTGCAACTCCAGTTGCAGACCCGCCAGGACCTCGACCGACTCCGGACCTTCCTCGTAGGACTTGCCCAGGTTGCGGCAGCTCAGGATTGCTTTTTCACTCATGCCCAATTCACTCATAACGTAGCGCCTCCGCAGGCTGGGTGCGCGCGGCACGCCAGGCTGGATACAGGGTGGCGAGGAAACTCAGGATCAACGCGGCGGCACAGACCATCACCACGTCCTGGCTCTGCACTTGCGACGGCAGGTAATCGATGAAGTACACATCGGCGTTCAGGAACTTGTGGCCGATCAGGCCTTCGAGGGCCGAGATCGCTGCGCTGACGTTCAGCGCGGCGAAAATCCCGACCACGGCGCCGATCAGCGTACCGAACACCCCGATCACCGTGCCCTGCACCATGAAGATCGCCATGATGGTGCGTGGCGTCGCACCCAGGGTGCGCAGGATCGCGATGTCACCCTTCTTGTCGTTCACCACCATCACCAGGGTAGAGATGATGTTGAACGCGGCCACGGCCACAATCAGCAGCAACAGCAGGCCGATCATGGCTTTTTCCATGCGGATCGCCTGGTACAGGTTGCCGTGGGTACGGGTCCAGTCACGCGCATAGTAACGGTCTTCGCCAAGTTGCTGGGCGATGTTCCACGCGGTACGGGGCGCCTGGAACAGGTCGTCGAACTTGAGGCGGATGCCCTGCACCTGATCCGGCTTCCAGCGATGCAGTTTCGCCAGGTCCTGGAGGTTGGTGACGCCCAGGTAACCGTCGATCTCACCGGCGCCGACATGGAAAATGCCGACCACGGTAAAGCGCTTCATGCGCGGGAACATCCCGGCCGGGGTCACGGTGACTTCCGGCGCGACGAAGGTCAGCTTGTCGCCGATCGCAGCACCCAGCTTGGCGGCGGCCTTGTCGCCGATGACGATGCCGAAACTGCCGGGCGCCAGGTCGTCGAGTTTGCCCTGCAGCATGAACTTGTCGATGATCGACACCTGGCGCTCCAGCGCCGGGTCGATGGCATTGAGCAGCACCTTGGACACCTTGCCGTTGTTGGTCAGCAACCCCTGCATCTGGGTAAACGGCGCTACCGCCGCCACCTGCGGGTTCTGCTTGACCTTGGCCGCCAGGCTTGGCCAGTCGCTGATCGGTTCACCGGACTCGATGGTCGCGTGGGGCACCATGCCCAGCACGCGGGTGCGCATCTCATGATCGAAGCCGTTCATGACCGACAGCACCACGATCATCACGACCACGCCCAAGGCGAGCCCGATCATGGAGGTCAGGGAAATGAACGACACAAAATGATTGCGACGCTTTGCACGGGTATAACGCGTGCCAATAAATACGAAGAGAGGTCTGAACATGTCGGGGCTTGTTCGGAGGGAAAAGGAACGTCCTTGTGGCGGGGGTCGATAACCAGCTTTACACTCAGACCACCGCCGCTACCATGGGTTCGCCATGTCGACATTAGATGAAGAAGATCGCCGCGAATACTACCGTATCGAGGACACGATCGCACTGGAAATTCGGCCTTTGTCCGCTGTCGAAGCCGCGGGCCAGGAAGTGTTGCAGGATGCTTCTCCACTGTTCAATTTGCTCAGCGAATTGCACCTGAGCGAATTCGAATCGCAACACCTGTTGCGCCAGATCAGTGAACGCGACCGCAACCTTGCGGCATTCTTGAAATCCCAGAACAAACGCATCGACCTGCTGAGCCAGGTAATCGCCCTCACCGTGCTGGGGCAGATTGGCGAGCCGCAACCGGTGATCATCTCCGAAGGCGGCGTCGACTTTCAGTACCCCACGCCGATTGCCACCGGGGTGCGCCTGTCGATCAAGCTGGTGCTGATGCCGCAAGCCCTTGGCCTGCTGCTGCGCGCCCGGGTGACCCATTGCGATCCCAAGGGTGACGGCTACGACATCGGCACCGAGTTTGAACACCCCACCGATGCCCAGCGCCAATTACTCGCCCGCTATATCTTGCAGAAGCAGGCCCAGGAACGTCGCCTGGCCCGCGAACAAAACGACTCAGGCCTCTAAATTAAGGAAGAACCGTGACCCTCATCTACGGCCATCGCGGCGCCAAGGGCGAAGCACCGGAAAACACCCTGACCAGCTTTCAGCAATGCCTCAAGCACGGCGTGCGGCGTTGCGAACTGGACTTGCACCTGTCCAAGGACAACGAGCTGATGGTCATTCATGACCCGACGCTCAAGCGCACCACCGAACGGCGCGGCAAGGTCGTCGAACATACGGCGGCTGAGCTTAAGACCTACGACGCGCGCAGAGGCGGCCCGGGCTGGATCAAACCGTGCCCGATCCCGACCCTGGAAGAACTGTTCGAACAATGCGATTTCGAGCATTGGCAGCTGGAAGTCAAAAGCGCTTCGCGCACCCGCGCCGCCACCACCGTGCTGGCGATTCGCGAAATGGCCCAGCGTTTCGGCATGCTCGACAAGGTCACCATCACCTCGAGTTCACGGGAAGTATTGAAGGCTGCACTGGATCTGGTGCCGGACGTGTCCCGCGGGCTGGTAGCCGAGTACGCCTGGCTCGACCCGTTGAAGGTCGCGCAAAGCTACGGCTGTGAGTTTCTCGCGCTGAACTGGACCCTGTGTACGCCGGAACGCCTGGAGAAGGCGCAGCGCCAAGGGCTGCATGTGTCGGTATGGACAGTCAACGAGCCCGCGCTGATGCGCAGGCTCGCCGACTTCGGCGTTGACAGCCTGATTACAGACTTTCCCGGTTTGGCCAGCGCCACGCTCGAGAATTGCTGAAATCGGTCTCCCCGGCCGGCTCAGGCCACCGGCCGGAGCCGCTCAAAAAAGCCGGTTGAGGCCGTCGTAGGCCGCTACCCGATAGGCTTCGGCCATGGTCGGGTAGTTGAACGTGGTATTGACGAAATACTTCAGCGTGTTCAGATCGCCCGGCTGGTTCATGATCGCCTGGCCGATGTGCACGATCTCCGACGCCTGATAACCGAAGCAGTGAACGCCCAGCACTTCCAGGGTCTCGCGGTGGAACAGGATCTTCAGCATGCCTTGCGGCTCGCCGGCAATCTGCGCGCGCGCCATGCTCTTGAAGAACGCCTTGCCCACTTCGTATGGCACCTTGGCCTGGGTCAGCTCCTGCTCGTTCTTGCCGATCGAGCTGATCTCAGGAATGGTGTAGATGCCGGTTGGCACGTCATTGACGAAGCGCCAGCTGTGGTTGTCGACGATGCTGCCAGCGGCCGAACGGCCCTGGTCATGAGCGGCACTGGCCAGGCTCGGCCAACCAATCACGTCACCGGCGCCGTAGATGTTCGGCTTGCAGGTGCGGTAAGCCTCGTCCACTTCGATCTGGCCACGGCTGTTGACCTTCACACCAATGTTTTCCAGGCCCAGCTGATCGGTGTTGCCGGTACGGCCATTACACCAGAGCAAGGCGTCGGCCTTGATCTTCTTGCCGGACTTGAGGTGCAGGATCACGCCATTGTCCACGCCTTCGACGCGGTCATAATCTTCATTGTGGCGCACGGTGATGTTGTTGTTGCTGAAGTGATAGCTCAGGGCCTGGGAGATTTCCGAGTCCAGGAAGCTCAGCAACTGACCGCGGTTGTCCACCAGCTCAACCAGTACACCCAGGCCACTGAAGATCGAGGCGTACTCGCAGCCGATCACGCCGGCGCCATAAACGATGAGTTTGCGCGGGGTGTGGCCGAGGCTCAGGATGGTGTCGCTATCGTAGATTCGCGGGTGGTGGAAATCGATATCCGCCGGGCGATAAGGACGCGAGCCGGTGGCGATGATGATGTGCTTGGCCACCAGTTTCTCGACCACGCCGTTGGCGCAGACGACTTCGATGGTTTGCTCGTCGGCGAAGCTGCCGGTGCCGAAGAACACGTCGACACGGTTACGGGCGTAGTAGCCGGTGCGCGAAGCGACTTGTTTGGAGATGACTTTCTCGGCGCTTTTGAGCACGTCCGGGAACGAGAACCAGCGCGGCTCACCAATGGCCCGGAACATCGGGTTGGTGTTGAACTGCATGATCTGCCGCACCGAGTGACGCAAGGCCTTGGACGGGATGGTGCCCAGGTGGGTGCAGTTACCGCCGACCTGGCGACGGCTATCGACCATCGCCACCTTGCGTCCTGCTTTGGCGGCGTTCATTGCCGCGCCTTCTCCTGCCGGGCCGGAACCCAGCACCACCACGTCGTAGTTGTAGACAGCCATGCGTACTCCTCAGAACAGGCCGCGGCGCCCTCGGCACCTGCGGCTAAATCACGCCATCTGCGGCGTGAAGGAACAATTTGGGGCCAGTGCAGAACCCGGACACAGTCTATAGAAGCGTCAACGCCGGGCACATTAACCCTTGGTCGCGTCGTAGGCTAGTTTTGCCTGCACTACAACGCCAGCGTTCATTGCTTTTTTTGGCTGGCTGCGCCACTGAGCCGCTCGAAAGACTGATTGGTTCTTGTGACGAAACCGGTATCGGTTCGAATCACAAAAAAAGCGCCGATAGCGTATTTCTCAGCGTAATCCCAGCCGCGTTCCGGCCCGAGAATCAGCAACAGCGTCGATAAGCCATCGGCCATCAGCGCCGAAGGATGGATCACCGTGACTGCCGCCAGGGCGTGGGAAACCGGCGCCCCGGTGCGCGCATCAAAGGTGTGGGAATAGCGCCGGCCATCCTGCTGGAAGTAATGACGGTAGTCGCCCGAGGTGGACACCGCGTAGTGATCGACCGCGATGATTTTCTCCGCGACCTGGCGGTCATCCCGGGGCTCCTTCAGGGCGATGCGCCACGGACTGCCGTCGAGTTTGCGGCCGACCGCCTTGAGTTCACCGGTGGCTTCGGCGAGGTAATCGTGGATGCCCATGGCCTCAAGCCGGGCGGCGATGGTGTCGACCGCGTAACCGGCGGCGATGCTGTTGAAATCGACTTCCACTGCAGCGTCCTTGCACAGCTGTTCGCCTTCGATGCGCAAATGCCGGTAACCCACTCGCTGACGCACCTGGGTCAGTGCTTCGGCGCTCGGGACGACTTCCTGGCGCGATTGCGGACCAAATCCCCAGAGGTTGAGCAGCGGCTCGACCGTCAGGTCATAGGCGCCTTCGCTCTGCTGTGACAGCTGCTGGCCGACCCGGACCAGCTCGAGGACGGGCGCGGGCATGTTCTGACAGTGGTTGGCCGGCAGATGGTTGAAGCGCTCGATGTCGGAGTCGCTGCGGTAGGTCGACATTTGCCGGTCGACCCGAGCAAGGATTGTTTCCACCTGCGCCTGCACCTCAGCGGGTGCGGGCAGGCCGGCGCGGTGCACATACTTGATTGAATAGGAGCTGCCCATGGTGGGCCCCCCGAAGCTTTCCATGGAGTCACCGTTGCCGCAGCCGGACACAACCACGGCCAGCACCACAAGCCCACCCCACCGTCCAGTTAACAAATCTTCATCTCCCCGCAAAACCGCGCCGGCCATTATGGACCTCAGAGCGCAGAGGAGCGAGGGCTGCCGGCGCCCGTCAGGCGAACGCAAAACCTGTGGGAGCGAGCCTGCTCGCGACAGTGGTGCGTCAGCCAACAGCCATGCTGATTGACCCCACGCCATCGCGAGCAGGCCCGCGCGCACAGGTGCCGTGTTTTCAAACAAGATTTACCAGCGTGAGTACCTACACATGTCTACCCCCACGAGCAAAGGCAAAGCGATCTTTCGCGTTGTCAGCGGCAACTTCCTCGAAATGTTCGACTTCATGGCCTACGGCTTCTACGCCACCGCCATCGCCAAAACCTTCTTCCCCGCCGACAGCGCGTTCGCGTCCCTGATGCTGTCGCTGGCGACCTTCGGCGCCGGCTTCCTGATGCGGCCGCTGGGGGCAATCTTTCTCGGCGCCTACATCGACCGTCACGGGCGCCGCAAAGGCCTGATCATTACCCTGGTGATGATGGCTGCCGGCACCGTATTGATAGCCTGCGTCCCGGGATACGCCACCCTGGGTGTCGCGGCACCGCTGCTCGTGCTGTTCGGCCGCCTGCTGCAAGGTTTCTCGGCGGGCGTCGAGCTTGGCGGGGTGTCGGTGTACCTGGCCGAAATATCCACTGCGGGCCGCAAAGGCTTTTTTGTCAGCTGGCAGTCCGCCAGCCAGCAAGCGGCGGTGGTCTTCGCAGGTTTGCTGGGCGTGGCCTTGAACCATTGGCTCAGCCCGCAGGAGATGGGCGAATGGGGCTGGCGCGTGCCCTTCCTGGTCGGCTGTCTGATTGTGCCGGTAATCTTCGTGATTCGTCGTTCACTGGAAGAAACACCGGAGTTCCAGGCACGCAAACATCGCCCGACCTTGCGCGAGGTGGTCCGCTCGATCGGGCAGAACTTCGGCATCGTCATCGCCGGCATGGCCCTGGTGGTCATGACCACCGTGTCGTTCTACCTGATCACCGCCTACACGCCGACCTTCGGCAAGGCCGAACTGCACTTGTCCGACCTGGATGCCTTGCTGGTGACGGTGTGCATCGGCTTGTCGAACTTCTTCTGGTTACCGGTGATGGGCGCATTTTCCGACAAGGTCGGGCGCAAACCCCTGCTGCTGGCGGCGACGCTTCTGGCGATTCTTACCGCCTACCCTGCCCTGTCCTGGCTGGTGGCCAATCCGAGCTTCAGTCACTTGCTGATCGTCGAGTTGTGGCTGTCGTTCCTGTACGGCTCGTACAACGGTGCCATGGTCGTGGCGCTGACCGAGATCATGCCGGTGGAAGTGCGCACCACCGGTTTTTCCCTGGCCTACAGCCTGGCGACCGCAACCTTCGGCGGGTTTACTCCGGCAGCCTGTACCTATCTGATTCATGTGCTGGATAACAAGGCCGCACCGGGGATCTGGCTGACGGGCGCAGCGGTACTGGGGCTGATTGCGACCCTGGTGTTGTTCCGCGGCAATCGCCATGAATTGCGCACCGCGCAGGCGTCTGTGGTCGGCGGCGCCTGATCGATCGTCATCGCGGGCAAGTCGAATCGTCGCACCGCCGGCTCCCACAGTGATCTGCGCCGAACACAAATGCTGTGTCCAACACCAATACCTTGTGGGAGCGGCGGTGCGACGATTCGACTTGCCCGCGATGGGGCCCGCCGCATCACTGCATCATCACCGCCCAGCCACCTTCAAAGAGCCACCCCAGCCCCCACCCAACGCCTTGTACAAGGTCACCTGGTTAATCTCCCGGGCCAACTCCAGCTGGGCCCACTTCTGCTGCGCGTCAAACAGCGAACGCTGTGCATCCATGGTTGAAAAATAGCTGTCCAGCCCAGCCTCGAAGCGCAGGCGGGACTGGCGGTAAGCCTCCTGATAATCCCCCACCAGTTTCTTCTGGAACTGCACCTGGGTGAGCATCTCCTGACGCGCATTCAAGGCATCGGCCGCTTCCCGAAAAGCGTTCTGCACCGTGGCCTCGTACGCCGCCGTTTGCCCGTCAAACCGCGCATGGCTGGCGTCCACTTGCGCACGACGGGCACCACCATCGATCAATGGCAACGACCCCGCCAGCGCCACGGTCCAGAACTCCGCCGGGCCGGTGAGCAGGCGCGAGAAGTCCCCGGTCAGGCTGCCCAGGGCCGAGGTCAGGGAAAAGGTCGGGAAGTACGCGCTACGGGCGGCACCAATGTCGGCATTGGCAGCGCGCAGCTGGGCTTCGGCCGACATGATGTCGGGGCGCCGTTCGACCAATGACGCCGGCAAACCGGCCGGCACGTCCAGCGTGGCCAACTGCTCACCGAGCACACCCGTGGGCAGCAAACCCGGCGGCACCGGCTGCCCTACCAGCACCCGCAGGGCATTGCTGTTCTGCGCCACTTGCATCCGGTAAGTGTTGACCTGCACCGCCGCCGTATTGGTCTGCGCATCGGCCTGGTGCACGTCGATCCGCGCGCTGGAACCCAGGTTGAAACTCTTGCGCAGCAACTGCCCGTAGCGGTCCTGGGACTGATAGGTATTCTGCGCCAGGTCAAGCAGGTGCTGATTGGCCTTGAGCGTCAACCAGGTACTGGCCACTTCGCCGATCAGCGCCAGGCGTGCGGCCTGGTAATCGCCCTCAGACGCTTCGAACCGGGCCCCGGCGGCATTGCGCTGGCTGCGAATGCGACCGAACAGGTCCAGCTCGTAGGACGTGAAACCACCGGTGGCCTGGAAGGTGTTGGCAATACTGCCGGCACTGTCGCCGCCATTGGGCGTGCGCACCAGCGGCGGCAACTTGCTGCGTCCGGCATAAGTGTCGATGCCAATGGTCGGGAACAGCCCGGACTGCGCACTGGCATAACCCGCCCGCGCCTCTTCGACACTGGCCGCGAACTGGCGCAGGCTGCGGTTGTTGGCCAGCGCCAGGTCGATCAGCTGGCGCAGGCGGTCATCAACCACAAAGCCGCGCCAGTCCTTGTCGAACGCCTGCTTGCCCGCGCAGCATTCGCCGGCCGTGTTGGCCGGCCATTGCTGGTCGATCGGCGCATCGGGTTTCTCGTAGGTCGGCTCCAGCGAACAACCACCCAGCAGAAGCAATGACATAAAACATGAGGTCGATAAGCAACTGTTCATGGCGCGCACCTAAAATCGTTGGCCGAGCAGAGCTCGCAAGGGTGAAAGCAGCAAAGACCAAAGGCCTGACCGACTGACGCTGACATGCGGCAACGGCTGTCTACGCGAACGCACACTGACCGGTCGCCAGCGACGCAGCGGGGTGTAGGACGACGCCCTGGCCGGCGCAGGCAAACGCGGCGCCGCTGATTTTTCGCCAAGCAATGCACGCCGTAACAAGGTGCCGAACGCCAGCCCCGGCTCCGCCTTGCTGACAACATTGATCGTTGCATCGCTGAACAACCGCGCAATCAACCGTCGCCGCAGCGTTTCATCAAGCTCGGCAAACCTCAGGCCCAGTTGACTGTCTCCGTGGTTGCGCATCACCTCGACGTCCAGCCAACCCAGTTTGTCGACCCACATCTGCCCGCACAGCCCCGGCTTGATTGACGAGGCGAACGCGCACTCGAACGATGCGCCGCTGAGGGAGATATCCACCAGGCGCCCGGCGAGCACCTTGCCGCCAAACCGAAACCCCGTGGGCTTGTTGAACGGAAAACGCTCTTCACCGTGCAAGCGCGGGCGATCCACACAGGCGACCAGCGTTGCCAGGTTGTAGACCAGCGCGACCACCGTCCAGCACAGGTTGAACAGCATGTTGCCGTCGAACGAGGCGGCAGTGCTGATCGCGATATAGGCGCCAATCTGCGAGAACAGCGTCAAGGCAAAAAAGAACCCGAACAGCTTCCAGTGCACCATGGTTTTGGTGCGATCCAGGCCTTTGGCGGTCACTTTGAACGGCCGCCCGAACGGCCGGATCATCGCGCTGGCGATGGTGGCGGTCACGGCCAGGGAAGCAACGATCTGCGTGACCTCAGTGAAAATCGGCAAGGTGCGCCGGTCCGTGACCCAGGTGCCGTAGCCCCAGAATGCGATCAGCGCCGGCATGCCAAACGCGAGAAAGTCCATCGGTGTGGCGTAGAAACCGGCAATTCCGAAGTACCAGTACAGCACCGGCGACACCAGCATCATCAGGATGAAGGGCTTGGAAAACCAGTGCATCAGCCCATGGATGTAGTGCAGGCGGTCGTTGAGCGTATAACCGCTGCCGCGCAACGGTCCATCCTTGAGCAACGCCACCTGAATGGTGCCCAGGCACCAGCGCCCGCGCTGGTTGATGTACTCGGTCAGGCCTTCGGCCGACAAGCCGATCGACAGGCGCTCATTCAACCAGCGGGTGACGTAACCTTTCTGCAGCAGCCGGTAGGTGGTGTAGATGTCTTCGCAGACCGAGCCTGTAGGAAAACCGCCCATCTCGTTGATCAAATCGCGCCGCACCACGAAGGACGTACCGACGCAAAATGCCGCATCCCAGCCATCCTTCGCCGGCTGAAACACGTCGAAGAACACCCTTTGCTCATCGACCCAGCACGCCGAAGTGCCCAGGTTGTGCTGGATCGGGTCGGGGTTATAGTAGAACTGCGGAGTCTGCACCAGGCCGACTTTCGGGTCGTCGAACAAGCCCAGGGTGCGCAACAGGATCGGCTGCTGCGGCGCAAAATCGGCATCCAGCACCAGTATGTACGGCGCGTTGCTGCCGGCCGCCGACTGGCGCAAGCCATTGTTCAGGTTGCCGGCCTTGGCGTGGGCGTTATCAGGGCGGCGCGCGTACTGCACGCCGACCTCGGCACAGTAATCGCGCAGCCAGTCCCGGCGCGTGTCGTCGAGCACCCAGATGGTGAAATTCGGGTAGTCGATGGCCTGGGCGGCAATTATGGTTTTTTCCAGGATTTCCAGGCCTTCGTTGTACGTGGCGATGAAGATATCGACCGCTGGCGCACTCACGCCCTGGGCGCGCAAGCGTCGCTCGCCCGCGTCCGCAGCCTTGCTGTGATCCGAGCGACAGAGCATCACGACGATGGAAAACAGCGTGTAACCGATCGCCAGCATTTCGAAGAACAAAAAGGTGTAGGCCCAGACCGTGGCAAACCCGGAATGGCCGTCCGGCAAGGTGTCGCGAATCCGCCAGGCCGCGTAGTTGAGCAACAGCAACGCGGTCACGGCGCCGAATCCGGCGCGCGCAGCCCATTGGTCCCGATGAGTCAGGCAGGTGAACAGAATCACCAGCGCCAGGGTCCAGAAGTTGATTTGCATCAGTTGCAACGAGTCCAGTGCCTGCATGTCAGTCAGCCTCTAGCGAACCGGTAAAGGGATTGACGCCGGTGGCCGCAATCGCCGCCCACGCCGTGGCGCCCAGGTGAGGCAGGTGGTAATAGAAAAAATCGTTGGTCACCGAGTCCGGGCCTATGGCCAGCCCGGTACTGATGCGCGGTGCCGGGGTCGCGTACAGCCAGCCATTGCCGGCTTCCTGGGCCAGCAAAACACTCCACAGCGGCTTCGCTTTGTCACTCAGGCCGTTTAACTGCGCGACCGCAGCGGCTTGCGCGGTGCCTTCGGTCCACAAACCATCGGGGTCGCGATTGAAGCCGTAGCCGTCACCGGACCGGTGCGCGCGATCGACAAAAGCGAACACCCGACGCCAATCCCCGGGCGGGTCGTGCAAGGCAATCAACGGCCAGATTTGCGCGTCCAGCCCGGAGCGCACTCGGTCCGAGGTCTGGCCATCCGCCCCGGTGCCGATCAGAAAGCGCCCTTCCGTGGCGTCCCACTGGCTGGCGACAAACTGCCGGGCGATCTGCGCCTGCCGCGCTGTGCCTTGATCCGGAGCCAGCGCATTGAGCGCCGCCCACGCAGCCGCCAGGTCGACGTTATGCTCGGTAGACTTCCAGTTCTGCTGGATCTGCTGATTGAAGTACCCGTAGTAGCCCCCACTGAAGCCCGCCGGTGCCTGGGCGTCGTAGGTCTTGTCCTGCGACCAGCGCAGGACTTTTCTTGCCGCTTCCAGGTAAGCGCCCTCGCCGCTTTGGCGAAAAGCCTCAAGCAACGCCAGCGCCGCCCAGGCCTGGTTACCGGTTGCGCTGCTGACTTGATAGGCGTCCTGGTTCCAAGCGTTGCGTTCGGTGCTCCAGTAGCCGGGCAGCTTCATCGGCGGCGCACCCACGGGGCCAGCAGCGTAAGCGTTGCGCAAACGGCCATCGTGATATTCGGGATCGTGGTTGGTTGCAAAGACCAGAGCATCGGCGATGCGTCGCGCCGACCCGGCCTTGCCACAGGCGAACAAGGCAATGCTCGCCAAGGCGTTGTCGTAAGTGAACGCCACCCCGCGCAACGCCAGGATCGGCGCCGGCTCACCATTCAGCGCCGGGTAACTGGCCACCAGCACCGGGCCCGCCGGCTGCGTGGCCACCGCGCGATCGAGCGCGGCGCAGGTCATTGTCGCCAGTTGTGGCCTGGCGGCCGCCGCCAATGAGGACGCGCCAGTGCCCATGAGTATCACGCTGACCACCCCGCGCAAGAGGCCGTTCATGGTCGCGACACCTCGGCACTGGCCCATAGCCCGGGGTTGCAGGTCATGGCGCGCTGGCTATCGGTGAGGTCGGCGGCAAAGGTGCCGACCACATACACCGAGTTCTGCTCGGCGTAGGGGAACGGCACGCTGTAGGAGTTGGCGCGAATGTCCGAAGCGCTGGATAACAACTGCACCACGCTGGCCTTGAGCGGCTCGGCAAGGCCGCGGATTTTCACGGTCAACACACTGTCACGATCGATCTTGCTGGCCATGCGCTCCGGGAACACCGCAATCACATAGCTCTGCCCGCAATCGGTGGCGCGCAGCAGGGTCGAACCGGCCTGCACCAGCGTGCCCTGGGGCGCCAGCAGTTCCTGGACAGTACCCGGCGAATAGGCCACGACATCGTACCCGGCCATCAGCTTGACCCGGTTCTGCTCGGCATCGATCAGACGGTTGAGGTTGTCGAGCTCCTGTTGATAGGTCGCCCGATTGCGCGCCTGATTTTCCAGGCTGAGCTTGAGCGTGGTCATCTGCGCCGTCAGGTCGAACATGCGCAGTTGATCCGGGTCGAGATACACCTGCTTGTTGGCCGCACTGACGTCGCCGTCGTTGATCCGCAACTGCGAGCGCACCGACTCGGCCGCACCTTGCAAGGACGCCAGCTGCGCTTTCGACGAGGCCACCACCGCGCCACTCACCGCCCCTTGCACGAACAACTCCAGGTTGCGCTCGACCGTTTCCTGGGCGTCCATCAAACGCGCACTGGCGGCACTGTTTTCGGCCCGCAGCGCCCTTTGGGTAAAGAGTTGCCGGGTATGAAAAGCGGTCTGGTACTGCTGGCTGGTTTTTTCCAGTGCCTCGTAATACTGCTGATCATGTTCGGCCTGGCTGGCCGAGGAAGATATCTGCTGTTCCAGGGTGAGCCGGCGCGTTTGCAGGGTCAGCAAGGTTTCCTGATTCGCCCGGGGGTTTTCCACCACGGCGATTTTCTGGCCCTGGACAAAGGTCGCACCGGGTTTGACGTCCAACGCACTGACCACACCATCAATGGGCGTAGTGAGCAGGATCACCGGCGCATTCAAAATCGCCCGGGTGGCAGAGGCCGACACCAGGGGCATCAGCAGTGTCGACATCAGTAACCAGACGACAAAACCCAGGACTCCCAACCCCACCAGGCGCGGTAACAGCGACAACAACTTCGATCGTTCTTCCGCCATGTTCGACTCTCCCGATAGACCAACCGCGTAAAAGCCAGGCAATAACATGCCGTGACCGCAAAACACTTTCGGCAGGGTGAGCAATACGAAACAGGGCGCTGCACGGCAACTAAGCCGGAACAGTTTTAATTAGATTTATAGTGATGTGAGCAGGAATGAGATTCCTGTCTTTTTGGAGAGTTGTAACCGGACACAGAAGCAATATACCCGACGAAGCCCAAGGCAGAGCGGGCCGTCACAGGCGACACTAGTTTCAGTAAGTGACAGTGTCAAGTATTTGGACGGAACAATTAAATGGCGCCAATTCGCCAACGTATTTTAAGTTGGATCCATTAAACCCACCCGCACCTCAAATAATCGGCAACTGCTTATTTTTGCTGGAAGTTTATGCCTGTAACTTTCGAGACAACAACATGGACAACGCTTAACTCCCGGGAAAAAAGTCTAAAAAGTTATAAGCAAGATACAAATAAAAACGCCCCGACCAAGGGTCGGGGCGTTTTTAGTTACTTGTGAAGCTTAGCGCGGGAATGCTGGCGGGTTTACACCGGCCATGTCTTCCATCACGCGAACCACCTGGCAGCTGTAACCGAATTCGTTGTCGTACCAAACGTACAGTACAACGCGGTTATCCTGGGTGATGGTCGCTTCAGCGTCCACTACGCCTGCGTGGCGCGAGCCAACGAAGTCGGTGGAAACCACTTCCTGCGAGTTGACGTAGTCGATTTGCTTATGCAGATCCGAGTGCATGGCCATCTGGCGCAGGTACTCGTTGATCTCTTCGCGGGTGGTGGCTTTCTCAAGGTTCAGGTTGAGAATGGCCATCGACACGTTAGGCGTCGGAACGCGGATCGCGTTACCGGTCAGCTTGCCGGCCAGCTCAGGCAGGGCCTTGGCAGCAGCGGTAGCGGCACCGGTCTCGGTGATGACCATGTTCAGCGCAGCACTACGGCCACGGCGATCGCCTTTGTGGAAGTTGTCGATCAGGTTCTGGTCGTTGGTGTACGAGTGAACGGTTTCAACGTGACCATTAACGATGCCGAACTTGTCGTTCACAGCCTTGAGCACCGGCACGATGGCGTTGGTGGTGCACGAAGCGGCAGAAACGATCTTGTCGTCAGCGGTGATATCGCCGTGGTTGATGCCGTGCACGATGTTCTTCAGCTTGCCTTTGCCAGGCGCGGTCAGAACAACGCGGTCGACACCCGGGCACGCCAGGTGCTGGCCCAGGCCATCGGCGTCACGCCATACACCGGTGTTGTCCACCAGCAGCGCGTCTTTGATGCCGTACTGGGTGTAGTCCACCTCAGTCGGGTTTTTCGCGTAGATAACCTGGATCAGGTTGCCGTTGGCCGTAATGGTGTTGTTGGCTTCATCAATGGTGATGGTGCCATCGAACGGACCATGAACCGAGTCACGACGCAGCAGGCTTGCGCGCTTGACCAGGTCGTTCTCGGCGCCCTTGCGGACCACGATGGCGCGCAGGCGCAGGCCGTCGCCACCACCGGTTTTCTCGATCAGGATGCGCGCCAGCAGGCGGCCGATACGACCGAAACCGTACAGGACTACGTCGGTGCCCTTGCGAGCCGCGGCGTTCTGCTGACCAACGACGTCAGCCAGTTCTTCACGGACGAACTGCTCGGCAGTGCGGCCATTGCCTTCGGTCTTGAACTTGACCGCAAGCTTGCCCAGGTCTACCGAAGCGGCGCCGAGCTTGAGCTCGCTCATCGCCTTGAGCAGAGGGAATGTTTCGTGGACGGACAATTCGCTGTCATCGGACTGGCGATGACGAGCAAAGCGGTGGGCTTTGAGAATCGCAATGACTGAACGATTGATCAGGCTGCGGCCATAGATCGAGCTCACCACGTTGTTATTGCGGTAGAGCTGACCGATAAGCGGAATCATCGCTTCTGCGAGTGCTTCACGGTCGATCCATTCACCAAGACACTGGTCGGGCTTCTGAGTCACGGGAACCTTCCACATGTAGGGGCAGAAAAAAGGGGCTACATTATGCCGCCGAGTGCCTCTCGTAGCAATGCGCGCTTGTCGTACCATCCGTAACAAAATTCCGTCAGAAAAAAATACGTCACGCTGCAGCCCAGTAAACACGGGGCTTCCAGCGCTGTCATTTTTTTGCAGACAGCGCTGCCTTGTCCGTAACCATCCGTAACACTGGTCCGTTTTGCCACTACATATTCGGTAATTTTCCCTAAAAAAACCGCCGATTTTGTCTTTACCACTACATTTCGCCAAACCTGCGTAATAGACACAGTCTGCCACTGACAGGCGGCACCCGGGCCCGCTACAATTACCGACTTTGTCGCAACGCTTGGAGCTCAACCTTCCGTGCCCGTTCTGCGTCTACCGCTTCTCCCTGCCGCGGCAGGTAAACAGCACTGGGGCAACCTGCCCGGTGCCGCCCTGAGCCTGGCCATTGCCGAGGCCGCCAGCGCTGCCAAGCGCTTTACCCTGCTGCTCACTGCCGACAGCCAAAGTGCCGAGCGGCTGGAACAGGAGCTGGGTTTCTTCGCCCCGGATTTGCCCGTACTGCATTTCCCGGACTGGGAAACCTTGCCGTACGACCTGTTTTCGCCGCACCAGGACATCATCTCCCAGCGCATCGCTGCCTTGTACCGGCTGCCAGAGCTGAGCCATGGCGTGCTGGTGGTACCGATCACGACCGCCCTGCACCGCCTGGCGCCGACCAAGTTCCTGCTCGGCAGCAGCCTGGTGCTGGACGTCGGCCAGAAGCTCGACGTCGAGCAGATGCGCACCCGGCTCGAGGCCAGTGGCTATCGCTACGTCGATACCGTGTACGAGCATGGCGAATTCACCGTGCGCGGCTCGCTGATCGACCTGTTCCCGATGGGCAGCAAGCTGCCTTTCCGTATCGATCTGTTCGATGACGAAATCGAGACCTTGCGCACCTTCGACCCGGAGAACCAGCGCTCCATCGACAAGGTCGACACCGTGCGCCTGCTGCCTGCGCGGGAGTTCCCGCTGCAAAAAGATGCGGTCACGCGCTTCAAGGCACGCTTTCGCGAACGCTTCGACGTCGACTTCCGGCGCTGCCCGATTTTCCAGGACTTGAGCAGCGGGATTACCCCCGCCGGCATTGAGTACTACCTGCCGCTGTTTTTCGATGAAACCTCGACCCTGTTCGACTACCTGCCCCAGGACACCCAGGTGTTCTCCCTGCCAGGCATTGAACAGGCGGCGGAAAACTTCTGGAACGACGTGCGCAACCGCTATGAAGAACGCCGCGTCGATCCGGCCCGGCCTCTATTGCCACCCGCGGAGCTGTTCCTGCCGGTGGAAGACTGCTTCGCCCGCCTGAAAAACTGGCCGCGCGTGGTGGCCAGCCAACAGGATGTCGAAACCGGCGCTGGGCGCGAGCGTTTCCCGGCCCGCGAACTGCCCAACCTGGCCATCGAAGCCAAGGCCACCCAGCCACTGGCGGCGCTGGCCGGCTTCCTCGACGAGTTTCCCGGGCGCGTGCTGTTTACCGCCGAGTCCGCAGGCCGTCGCGAAGTGCTGCTGGAACTGCTCGAACGCCTGAAGCTGCGACCGAAAACCGTCGACAGCTGGCCAGACTTTGTGGCGGGCAAAGAGCGCCTGGCGATCACCATCGCGCCGCTGGACGAAGGCCTGGTGCTCGATGACCCAGCCCTGGCACTGGTGGCGGAAAGCCCGCTGTTCGGCCAGCGCGTGATGCAGCGCCGCCGTCGGGAGAAACGCGCCGACGCGAACAACGACGCCGTCATCAAGAACCTCACCGAGCTGCGCGAAGGCGCGCCGGTGGTGCACATCGATCACGGTGTGGGGCGTTATCTGGGGCTGGCGACCCTGGAAATCGACGACCAGGCCGCTGAGTTCCTGACCCTGCAATACGCCGAAGGCGCCAAGCTCTACGTGCCCGTGGCCAACCTGCACCTGATTGCCCGTTACACCGGCAGCGACGACGCCCTGGCGCCGCTGCACCGCCTCGGCTCCGAGACCTGGCAGAAAGCCAAGCGCAAGGCCGCCGAGCAGGTGCGCGATGTGGCCGCCGAACTGCTCGACATCTATGCCCGTCGAGCTGCACGGGAAGGTTATGCCTTCGAAGACCCGAAAGCCGACTACGCCACCTTCAGCGCCGGCTTCCCGTTCGAGGAAACCCCGGACCAGCAAACCACCATCGACGCCGTGCGCGCCGACATGCTCGCGCCCAAGCCGATGGACCGCCTGGTGTGCGGCGATGTGGGTTTCGGCAAGACCGAAGTGGCCATGCGCGCCGCCTTCATCGCGGTGCATGGCGGGCGTCAGGTGGCCATCCTGGTGCCGACCACCCTGCTCGCCCAGCAGCACTACAACAGCTTCCGCGACCGCTTCGCCGACTGGCCCGTGAGCGTGGAAGTGATGAGCCGCTTCAAGTCGCCCAAGGAAGTGAATGCGGCCATCGCCGACCTCGCCGAAGGCAAGATCGACATCGTCATCGGCACCCACAAGCTGCTGTCCGACGACGTCAAGATCAAGAACCTGGGCCTGGTGATCATCGACGAAGAACACCGCTTTGGCGTACGCCAGAAGGAACAACTCAAGGCGCTACGCAGCGAAGTCGACATCCTGACCCTGACCGCCACGCCGATTCCGCGCACGCTGAACATGGCGGTGTCGGGCATGCGCGACCTGTCGATCATCGCCACGCCGCCGGCGCGTCGCCTGTCCGTGCGCACGTTCGTCATGGAGCAGAACAAGAGCACGGTCAAGGAGGCCCTGCTGCGTGAGTTGCTGCGCGGCGGCCAGGTTTACTACCTGCACAACGACGTGAAGACCATCGAGAAATGTGCCGCCGACCTCGCCGAACTGGTGCCGGAAGCACGCATCGGCATCGGCCACGGGCAGATGCGCGAGCGCGAACTCGAACAGGTGATGAGCGACTTCTACCACAAGCGCTTCAACGTGCTGATCGCCTCGACCATCATCGAGACCGGCATCGACGTGCCAAGCGCCAACACCATCATCATCGAGCGCGCCGACAAGTTCGGCCTGGCACAGCTGCACCAGCTGCGCGGCCGGGTCGGACGCAGTCACCACCAGGCCTACGCCTACCTGCTCACGCCACCGCGCCAGCAGATTACCGCCGATGCGGAAAAGCGCCTGGAAGCGATCGCCAATACCCAGGACCTTGGCGCGGGCTTTGTGCTCGCCACCAACGACCTGGAAATCCGCGGCGCCGGCGAGCTGCTGGGCGACGGTCAGAGCGGGCAGATCCAGGCCGTGGGTTTCACCCTGTACATGGAGATGCTCGAACGCGCGGTGAAGTCGATCCGCAAGGGCGAACAACCGAACCTCGACCAACCCCTGGGTGGCGGTCCTGAAGTCAATCTGCGGGTACCGGCGCTGATCCCTGAAGATTATCTGCCGGACGTGCACGCCCGACTGATCCTCTACAAGCGCATCGCTTCAGCCACCGACGAAGACGGCCTCAAGGATCTGCAGGTGGAGATGATCGACCGCTTTGGCCTGCTGCCGGAACCCACCAAGAACCTGATGCGCATCACGGCCCTGAAACTGCAGGCCGAACTGCTCGGCATCAAGAAAGTCGACGGCGGGCCGCAAGGGGGTCGTATTGAGTTCGCGGCGCAAACACCGGTCGACCCGCTGACGCTGATCAAGCTGATCCAGGGACAACCCAAACGCTACAAATTCGAAGGTGCCACGGTGTTCAAATTCATGGTGCCGATGGAGCGCGCAGAAGAGCGCTTTAATACTGTAGAGGCGCTGCTTGAGCGCCTCATCCCGAAAACTGCTTGAAGGACGCCGCATGCGCCTGTTTTGCTCACTGACCTTGCTGATGACCCTGGTCGCCCCCTCGGTGTTTGCCGACGATATGTATCAAGTTGAAATGGTGCTGGTGCGGCAAAACGCGGTGCCTGCCATCGTCAGCCGTGCCGCACCGGAAGACTGGGCAGCCGGCGCGCAACGCGTGAGCCCGCAAAGCCTGCGCACGCCGAGCCTGACTCGCGAGGTGGAAAAACTCACGGCCAGCAATGAATACACAGTGCTGCTGCACAAGGCCTGGCAACAGACCCTGGGCGAACAAGCCAGCAAGTTCGCGATCAGCGACGGCGCGGAACAGTTCGGCCAGTTCCCGATCGAGGGCACCCTGAGCCTGAAACTGGGGCGCTTCACCGACGTCGACGCCGACTTCTGGGTCAACCAGATCGACGCCAATGGCCTGGTCACCTCCAGCGAGCGACTCAAGCAGGAAAGCCACACCAAGAACGGCCAGCTGAATTTCCTCGACAACGGCCACCTGGGCCTGCTGATCAAAATCACTTCGTTGACCGCCCCCGCACCTCGGCCAGTCCCCGATGAAATTCCGGACTGATTGAAGTCCTTATGTCCACGACCCTGAGCAAACCCCTGGCACCGTCCTGGGTCAGCCGATTCAAGGAACAGAGCCTGGAGCGTGGCCGGCGCTACGCCCTGGAGAACCGCGTCAGGATCGTCGAAGTGGGCGACGCCACGATCGTTGCCGCGTGCGAAGGCTCTGGTGGCAACGTCTACCGCCAGACCATTCGCCTGCGCGAGTCGGCCAAGTCCACCCTGCTGATGGTCGATGCCACCTGCAGTTGTCCGGTGCGCAACAACTGCAAGCATTGCGCTGCGGTGCTGCTGCAGGTGCAGGAAACCCTCGACTATCCAGCCGCCGCCAAAGACGCCGAACTGCTGGAAAAACTCTCGGCCGTGCTGGAAAACCGCAACCCCAAAAGCGTGCCTCAGGTGCTGGTGGAGAATGTCCAGCCGGTGCCGCGCCTGTGGTTGGCGAGTATCGAATTCAGTGCATTCGAGCCGCGCAACGGCAAGATGCAGCGCTACATCCAGCATCGCGCCGCGCTGTCGTTCAGCTATCTGGACGAATACGTCTCGGGTCAAAAAAACGCCGACATTCTCATCCGCCAGGAGACCCAGACACTGCGGATCAAGCGTCAACCGGAAGTGGAACAGTCCTACCGGGAGCACCTGCGAATCCTCGGCTTCAAGATCGCCACCCGCCAAAGCAAGGCCCTGCCGGAAAGCGCGGGCGAGCTGTTCGAAATGGTCAACGACAGCGCCTGGCTGACCTTCACCCTCAATGAACTGCCGAAGCTGCGCACCCAGGGTTGGGAGTTGCAGATCGACGAGGAATTCGGCTTCGACCTGACGGCCGTGGACGACTGGTACGCCACCGTAGAACAGGCACCGGAACGCGACTGGTTCGACCTGGAGCTGGGCATCATCGTCAATGGCGAGCGCCTGAGCCTGCTGCCGATCCTGTTGAACCTGATGCGCTCGCACACCGAAATCCTCAACCCGGAACGCCTGGCACGGCGTCGGGACGACGAGCTGATCCTGGTCAACATTCCCAATCGGCCCAACTCCGAGTACGGCCCGCTGCAAGTCGCCCTGCCCCTGGGCCGGTTGAAACCGGTGCTGGCGACCCTCGGCGAGTTCTACCTGCAGGAGCCCGGCGAAACCACGCTGCGCCTGAGCAAGGCCGATGCCACACGTCTCAACCCGCTGGAAGACATGCCACTGCTCTGGGAAGGCGGCGAGCAGATCCGCACGTTTGCCCAGCGCCTGCGCGACATCAAGGACTTTACTGCGACCGCGCCCGACGGCCTCAACGCCACCCTGCGCCCGTATCAGCTGGAAGGCTTGAGCTGGATGCAGTCGCTGCGCCAGCTGGAAGTCGGCGGCATTCTCGCCGATGACATGGGCCTGGGAAAAACCCTGCAGACCCTGGCACACGTGCTCAGCGAGAAGAACGCCGGGCGCCTCGATCGCCCGTGCATGGTGGTAATGCCCACCAGCCTGATCCCCAACTGGCTCGACGAAGCGGCGCACTTCACCCCGCAGCTCAAGGTGTTGGCGCTGTACGGTGCCAGCCGCAAAAAACATTTCGCCCACCTTGGCGACTACGACCTGATCCTGACCACCTATGCACTGCTGCCCAAAGACCTCGAGCACCTGGCGGCGCAACCTTTGCACGTACTGGTGCTGGATGAGGCGCAGTACATCAAGAACCCCAACAGCAAAGCCGCCCAGGCGGCCCGCGAACTGAACGCGCGCCAGCGCCTGTGCCTGAGTGGCACGCCATTGGAGAATCACCTGGGGGAGTTGTGGTCGCTGTTTCACTTCCTGCTGCCCGGTTGGCTGGGCGACGTGAAGAGCTTCAATCGCGATTACCGCGTGCCCATTGAAAAGCGCGCCAGCGAAGTCCGGCTGCAGCACCTGAACGGGCGGATCAAACCCTTTCTGCTGCGCCGCACCAAGGAGCAGGTGGCGACAGAGTTACCGCCGAAGACCGAAATCATTCACTGGGTCGAACTCAACGAAGCCCAGCGCGACGTGTACGAAACCATGCGCCTGGCCATGGACAAGAAAGTGCGCGACGAGATCACCCGCAAAGGCGTGGCCCGCAGCCAGATCATCATTCTTGAAGCGCTGCTGAAGCTGCGCCAGGTGTGTTGCGACTTGCGCCTGGTCAGCGATGCCGCCCCGCCGACGCGCGGCAGCACCTCAGGCAAACTCGACAGCCTGATGGAAATGCTGGAAGAACTGTTCGAAGAGGGCCGGCGGATTCTGTTGTTCTCGCAGTTCACCTCGATGCTGGCATTGATCGAGGTCGAGCTGAAGAAGCGCGGCGTGGAATATGCCTTGCTGACGGGCCAGACCCGCGACCGCCGGGCGCCGGTGAAAGACTTCCAGAGCGGCAAGCGGCAGATCTTTCTGATCAGCTTGAAGGCCGGCGGCGTGGGCCTGAACCTGACCGAAGCGGACACGGTGATTCACTATGACCCGTGGTGGAACCCGGCGACGGAAAACCAGGCAACTGACAGGGCCTACCGCATCGGCCAGGAAAAACCGGTGTTCGTCTACAAGATGATTGCCCGGGGCACGGTGGAGGAGAAAATCCAGCACCTGCAAAAGGAAAAATCCGACCTGGCGGCGGGCGTGCTGGATGGGCGCAGTGCCGGGGACTGGAAGTTGCAGAGTGATGATATCGAGGCGCTGTTTGCGCCGTTGCCGGACAAACTGGAAAAGCGCTGAGCACAGTGGTGTCTGTCAGGCCGTCATCGCGGGCAAGCCCGCTCCCACAGAGATTGTTGTTGGCCCGGCAATGCGGGGCTCCCACAAGAAGTATGTGCAAGCCCCACCACTGTGGAGCTACCACACATTTCCTGTGGGAGCGGGCTTGCCCGCGATGGGCTCACCCCGACCCCAAAACTGATTAGCCCTTAAGCACCCGCGCCAGAGTCGATTTCACCTTCCCCATCCCGTCATGCAAAGCCTGCTCGATCTCGGCCATGGTGATGATCGCCGTCGACTTGCCCGCCGCCGGGTTCACCACCAGCGCCAGGCAGGCGTAATCCAGCTCCAGCTCCCGCGCCAGCGCCGCTTCAGGCATGCCGGTCATGCCGACGATGTCGCAGCCATCACGCTCCAGCCGGGTAATTTCGGCAACCGTTTCCAGGCGCGGTCCCTGGGTGCAGGCATACACGCCCTGGCTGCTGTACTCGACACCCTCTGCCGCCAGCGCTGCGATCAATTGCTGGCGCAACGGCTCGCTGTACGGGTAGCTGAAATCAATGTGGGTCACCTGTTCCAGGTCATCGGCAAAGAACGTGTGCTGACGCCCGCTGGTGTAGTCGATCAGCTGGTGCGGCACACAGAAATGCCCGGTGCCCATCGCGCTGTGGATACCGCCGACGGCATTGACCGCCAGGATCGCCTCGGCGCCGGCCTGCTTCAGGGCCCAGAGGTTGGCGCGGTAATTCACCTGATGCGGCGGGAAACGGTGTGGATGGCCGTGACGGGCGAGGAACAGCACTTCCTTGCCGGCGTATTCGCCAATCTGCACCTCGGCCGACGGCGCGCCGTAAGGCGTGTCCACGGCCAGGGACTGACGAATGTTCAGGCCTTCGAGCTGGGTCAGGCCGGTGCCACCGATGATCGCGTAAACCGTCATAACGTTGAATCCTTATTCAATCAGTTGAGCTTCTTTGAGCGCGCCGATGGCCGCCAGCCAGCGCGGCTGCTGACGGTATTCGGTACCGGCGAAGGCTTGCCCACGCATCCGCGCAATGCGCTGCGAAGGGGTGACTTTCAGGCGCTGCGCCGCCGACAGGGCAAGCTCTGCCGCTGCGCGGTCGTTGCACACCAGGCCCATGTCGCAACCGGCCGTCAGCGCCGCTTCGATCCGGCTGGCGGCATCGCCGACCACATGGGCACCGGCCATGGACAGGTCATCACTGAAGATCACACCGTCAAATTGCAGCTCGCCGCGCAGGATGTCCTGCAACCAGCGGCGGGAGAAGCCGGCCGGCTGGGCGTCGACTTGCGGGTAGATGACATGGGCCGGCATCACTGCCGCCAGCTGCTTGCTCAACCGGGCAAACGGCACCAGGTCGTTGGCGCGGATTTCGTCAAGGCTGCGCTCATCGTTGGGGATGGCCACATGGGAATCTGCTTCGGCCCAGCCATGCCCGGGGAAGTGCTTGCCGGTGGCAGCCATGCCGGCACTGTTCATGCCGCGAATGAACGCGCCGGCGAGCAAGGCGGCGCGTTGCGGATCACCTTCGAACGAACGGGTGCCGACAACGGCGCTGCGCTGGTAATCGAGGTCCAGCACCGGGGCGAAACTCAGGTCCAGACCCACAGCCAGCACTTCAGTGGCCATGATCCAGCCACATTGCTCCGCCAGGTATTCGGCATTCGGGTTATCGGCAATGGCGCGCATGGCCGGCAGGCGCACGAAGCCCTGGCGCAGCCGTTGCACCCGCCCGCCTTCCTGGTCGACTGCCAGCAACAGGTCGGGACGCACCGCGCGAATCGCCGCGCTCAATTCACGCACCTGGCGTGGGTGTTCGATGTTGCGGGCGAAAATGATCAGCCCGCCCACTTCCGGTTGACGCAGCAACTGGCGATCTTCAGCCGTCAGCCAGGTACCGGCGACGTCCACCATCAACGAGCCTTGCAGGCCAGCAGTCATAGAGATTCCTTGATAACGAAAAACCCGGCGCGTGCAAATTCGCCAACCTGGGCGAGGCCAGGCAGGTCGACGAGTGCAATGGGGAGCGGGTTCAGAACGAGAGTCGGCATGGGCGGCTAGCTTAGCGGATGTCAGCTGCCGCGCCCACCCGTACGCGGTTAAACCTTGGCGGCAACCTGTGTCGATTTACTGCGTGGACGCAACTGCGCGGTGGCCATGGCGGAGTCTGTCACGCCGGTTTCGGCGCGCATGCCGGCGGCCAGGAAAGGCACCATCAGGCGCATGACCTGCTCGATCGACGTGTTGACGCCGAAATCGGTCTCGGCAATCGCCCGCAGCGCCTTGATCCCCGACATGCTGAACGCAGCGGCACCGAGCATGAAGTGCACGCGCCAGAACAACTCGATCGGCGGAATACGCGGGGCAGCCTCGTTGACCAGCATCATGTAGCGGCGAAACACCTTGCCGTACATGTCTTCCAGGTAACGACGCAAATGGCCCTGGCTCTGGCTGAACGCCAAACCCAGCAGGCGCATGAAAATGGACAGGTCGTTACCGCTGCGCGGCTGCACGACCAGGGCCTGCTCAACCAGGATCTCCAGCAGCTCTTCCAGCGTCGGCTTGTTTTCCGGCTTGGCCTGGCGACGTTCCAGCTCTTTATCGAGGCTCAGGCAGAACGGCCCGAGGAAGCGCGAGAACACCGCCTGGATCAGGGCTTTCTTCGAGCCGAAGTGATAGTTCACCGCCGCCAGGTTGACCCCGGCCTTGCTGGTGATCAGGCGCAACGAGGTTTCGGCGAAACCTTTTTCCGCGAACAATTGCTCGGCAGCATCGAGAATGCGTTCAACGGTTTCCGACTGGGCCATGGCTACTCCGCCTGACAAACACTTGTTTGAAACATACGTTTCAGACCCTGTCTTGTCAAGCCTGGCGGTTCGTTTTGGGAATGGTCGGTCAGCTATTTAACCATACAACTGCAAAGCTTCAATCAGGGCCCGGATCGACCGTCCAGCGGCGGGTGAAAAAACGGGCATTGCCAAGACCGTTCCACTGTATATAATCCCAGTCACTGTATAAAAAGACAGAGCGATCAATATGCTAAAGCTGACGCCACGCCAAGCAGAGATTCTGGCCTTCATCAAACGCTGCCTCGAAGACAACGGCTACCCGCCGACCCGTGCGGAAATCGCCCAGGAACTGGGCTTCAAATCGCCGAACGCGGCGGAAGAACACCTCAAGGCCCTGGCCCGCAAAGGTGCAATCGAAATGACCCCGGGCGCGTCCCGCGGCATCCGTATTCCGGGCTTTGAAGCCAAGGCCGCCGACGATTCCACCCTGCCAATCATTGGCCGTGTGGCTGCCGGTGCGCCGATCCTGGCCCAGCAGCACATCGAGGAATCCTGCAACATCAACCCGACCTTCTTTCATCCACGCGCCGACTACCTGCTGCGTGTCCATGGCATGAGCATGAAGGACGTCGGCATTTTCGACGGCGACCTGCTGGCGGTTCATACCACTCGCGAAGCCCGTAATGGCCAGATCGTGGTTGCGCGGATCGGCGATGAAGTGACCGTCAAACGCTTCAAGCGTGATGGCAGCAAAGTCTGGTTGCTGGCTGAAAACCCTGAGTTCGCCCCTATCGAAGTCAACCTGAAAGATCAGGAACTGGTGATCGAAGGCTTGAGTGTCGGCGTCATTCGCCGCTAAAGGAGGCTTTATGCAATTCCCGCACACATCACAGCAAGCCCAACTGCCGTTGTTCGAGGCGTTCATGGTGCAGCCGTTGGCGCCCATCCTCAAAGACGTGGTCGAATCGCCGTGGAGCGCCGAACCGGAAGTCTTCAGCGAACTGTCACTGCGTGGTGCAGCCGGGAATTGCCTCAACCTTCTCGCCCCGATCCTCAGGGAACTGAGCCAGGACCAGGACGCCCGCTGGCTCACCCTGATCGCCCCGCCCGCCAGCCTGACCCAGGCCTGGTTGCGGGACGCCGGCCTCAACCGCGAGCGCATCCTGCTGCTGCAACCACGGGGCACCCAGAGCGCTCAGCAGCTGACGTGCGAAGCACTTCGACTGGGCCGCAGCCACACGGTTGTGAGCTGGCTCAATCCGCTGGGTTCAACCCAACGGCAACAGTTGATCAGCGCCGCCCGGATCGGGGACGCACAAAGTCTGAATATTCGACTGGGCTAAGCGAACCTGCTGCGCGCAAGGATCATGCGCGGGGCTTCTCAAAGGACAGAGAAGCCGAACCGTAGCGGTGACTGCAGAAACCGACGGGCGGGGATCAATGAAGAACCCGCGACCCCTCTTCCTGCTCTAATTCGCCTTCAACCATGCGACCGGCCATCTGCACGCCGACGCTCAACATCGCCTTGGCGACTTCCACGTGCTGGCCTTGCAGGAACGCTTTGGCATCTTCGGAAAAATCCAAAGTCACCAGAGAACCCTCGTCCTCAGCCCTGCGCAGCTCGATACGGCCGTCAGGCAACTCGACAATTTCCAGAAACGACGTTGGCATATAAGTCTGTTCTCCACGAAAGGCGGGGATTATATAGGCATCGGCCATGCTTCGCTCGGGATCTTGACCAGCAGCGCCATTGGCAGCACCGCTGAATCCCCAGCCATCAGCACTCGTTCAAGCCTTCACGAAAACGAATGGCCAAGCCTTTGAGGTTCTGCCGCCAGCTCTCCAGCTCTTCGCGGCTGAGCTCCTGAGGCGCCTGCTCTTCGTCCAGGTTGATCGCCTGGATCAGCGGCTGGGTCACGTCACCCTTGGGCTTGTGTGGAGCACGCGGTGGCTGGAACAGCGCCGAGTACGCGGCCAGCAACTTCGCCAGCCAGGTTTCCGGGTTTTGCGCCAGCTCGACCATCTCGGCCATTTCCGGAATAGCGATGGCTTCGAGCACTTCGCGCGTCAGCAGCATCTCTGCGCGCGGGGCGTTGGCCTGCGGCAGACGGTAGAAGCCGGCGATCTCATGGCACAGGCCCAGCAGCGCGCCGTACAGATGAAACAGCGCCGATTCACGCCCCGCCTGGATCAACGCGAGGGAGTTCATCGCCCGCCCCTCTTCGGCTTTGCCCAGCGCTTCGAGCGACAGGCCGGCGAAATAAATCTTCTGGTTGGTGCGGGTATAGAGTTCGTGGGCCATGACGGCAGCCTCCACAACGAAATAATTGCTTCATGCAGGTCGGACAGTGTCGTGGATACACCTGGCCTGCGGCAAGTAAATCAAAATCAAAAGATCGTCCGAAGGCTGCGATCTTGCCTGCAAAAAAAACCGCATGACGCCCCTCGGGTTTCATGCGGTTTTTTACATCAGCGCCGAATCAAGCCTTGGCTTTCGCCGGGCGCTTGTCTTCTACCGTCCACTTGCCGCCGTCGTAGTACGCCTTCCAGCCAGTCGGCTTGCCGTCGACTTCTGTCTGCACGTACTGCTCCTTGGTCTTGCGGCTGTAACGAATCACTGCCGGCAAGCCATCCGGGTCCTTCTTCGGTGCTTCGCAGAGGAAGTGGTACTTCGGATCGATCTCGTCCTTGTGCGGAATGATCTCCATCACCAGGGGCGCACGAGTCTCACGGTTTTTCGGGAACTGGCTGGCGGCCAGGAACAACCCGGAAGCACCGTCGCGCAGGATGTAGGTGTCGTTGACCTTCTCGCACTTGAGCTCGGGCATCTTCACCGGGTCCATCTTCGGCGGCGCCGCATCACCGCTTTTGAGCAGCTTGCGGGTGTTCTTGCAGGTCGCGTTGGTGCAGCCGAAGAACTTGCCGAAACGGCCGGTCTTGAGTTGCATCTCGCTGCCGCACTTGTCGCATTCCAGGCTCGGACCTTCGTAGCCCTTGATGCGATAACTGCCTTCTTCGATCTCGTAGCCGTCGCAGTCCGGATTATTACCGCAGATGTGCAACTTGCGCTTCTCGTCCAGCAGGTAGGCGTCCATCGCCGTGCTGCAGATCGGGCAGCGATGCTTGCCGCGCAGCACCAGGGATTCGGACTCGCCCTCGTCGTCTGCGGCAATTTCATCGCCCGGCACCAGGTTGACGGTGGCCTTGCAGCGTTCTTTCGGTGGCAGGCTGTAGCCGGAGCAACCGAGGAACACGCCGGTCGATGCCGTACGAATCTGCATCGGACGACCGCACACCACGCACGGGATGTCCGTCATCACCGGCTGGTTGGCGCGCATGCCACCTTCGGCGCTTTCAGCTACTTCGAGTTTCTTCTTGAAGTCGCCGTAGAACTCGTCCAGCACACTTTTCCAGTCGCGCTCGCTCTTGGCCACGTCATCGAGGTTCTCTTCCATGCCGGCCGTGAAGCCGTAGTCCATCAGGTTCGGGAAGCTCTCGGACAGGCGCTCGGTGACGATGTCGCCCATTTTTTCCGAATAGAACCGGCGGTTGTGCAGTGCAACGTAGCCGCGGTCCTGGATGGTCGAAATGATCGCGGCGTAAGTCGAAGGACGACCGATGCCGCGTTTTTCCATTTCCTTGACCAGGCTCGCTTCCGAGTAACGCGCAGGCGGCTTGGTGAAGTGCTGGGTCGGATCAAGCTTGATCAGCTTCATCGAGTCGCCCTGGGCCATGTCCGGCAGTACATCGTCATCGCCAGGCTTGACGATCTGCGGCATGACGCGGGTGTAACCGTCGAACTTGAGGATACGGCCCTTGGCGCGCAACTCGAAATCACCCGCGCCCACGGTAACGGTGGTCGACAGGTATTGCGCCGGCAGCATCTGGCACGCCAGGAACTGGCGCCAGATCAGCTCGTAGAGGCGCTCTGCATCACGCTCCATGCCCGACAGCTTGCTTGGCTCGGTATTGGCGTCAGAAGGACGAATCGCTTCGTGAGCCTCCTGTGCGCCTTCCTTGCTGCTGTAGACGTTCGGGTTTTCGGGCAGGTACTTCTTGCCGAACTCGGTCTCGATGTAGCTGCGCGCCATGGTCACGGCATCAGCCGAGAGGTTGGTGGAGTCGGTACGCATATACGTGATGTAGCCGGCTTCATACAGACGCTGGGCCATCATCATGGTTTTCTTCACGCCGAAGCCCAGGCGGTTACTCGCGGCCTGCTGCAGGGTGGACGTGATGAAGGGCGCAGACGGCTTGCTGCTGGTCGGCTTGTCTTCACGCTTGACGATGCTGTAGCTGGAAGCCTTGAGCTTCTCCAGCGCGGCCATGGCCTGGGTTTCGTTAAGCGGCTTGAAGGCCTCGCCTTTCTCGCGGGCAACGTCAAAGCGCACGGTGGCGCCCTTGGCGGTGCCGAGGTCGGCGTGGATTTCCCAGTATTCTTCAGGGTTGAACGCACGAATTTCGCGCTCGCGATCCACCACCAGCTTCACGGCAACCGATTGCACGCGACCGGCAGAGAGGCCACGGGCGATCTTGGCCCACAGCAGCGGCGACACCATGTAACCCACCACGCGGTCGAGGAAGCGACGCGCCTGCTGGGCATTGACGCGGTCGATGTCCAGCTCGCCGGGCTTGGAGAAGGCTTCCTGAATCGCCTTCTTGGTGATTTCGTTGAACACCACGCGCTTGTAGCGGCTGTCGTCGCCACCGATGGCTTCGCGCAGGTGCCAGGCAATGGCTTCCCCCTCTCTATCCAAGTCGGTTGCGAGATAGATGGTGTCAGCATCCTTGGCGAGCCGGCGCAGCTCTTCGATGACCTTTTCCTTGCCCGGGAGGATCTCGTACTTGGCTTTCCAGCCGTTATCGGGATCGACGCCCATGCGGGAGACCAGTTGCTTGCGCGACTTCTCTTTCGGCGTGAGCACCGGGCCTTCGCCCGCAGCGGCCTTGCCGCGCTTGGCGGCCGGCTCTTTGCTGGCGCTAGCCGAACCGCTGGTGGGCAGGTCTCGGATATGGCCGATACTCGACTTCACCACGTATTGGTTACCCAGATACTTGTTGATGGTCTTGGCCTTAGCCGGGGATTCCACAATGACCAGCGATTTGCCCATGGATCAGAAAATTCCTGAATTCTAGAAGTGAAAGGCGGTTGGCGCC
The DNA here is from genome assembly GCF_022496665.1 of Pseudomonas sp. TMW22090. Taxonomy (NCBI): domain Bacteria; kingdom Pseudomonadati; phylum Pseudomonadota; class Gammaproteobacteria; order Pseudomonadales; family Pseudomonadaceae; genus Pseudomonas; species Pseudomonas sp. TMW22090. Next base: position 24,059 of record NZ_SCFH01000011.1, on the reverse strand, counting down.
TGACGCGGCACCGCTATATATAGTGGCTACAAGATGAGGTCAAGCGCAGGGTTCGGCGCGCACTCCGCTTATGCCTTCGAAAAAACACTCGGTTCGGCCTGCACCAAAGCAAAGCGTGGCACCTGTTCGCCGTCAACCTCGACCGACTCCAGGAACATGCTCAAGGGACGCACCCAAAAGCCGTAATCACCATACAGGGCTTGGTAGAAGACCACTTCTTCTTCTGTTTCCGAATGTCGCGCAATGCTGAATACGCGGTACTGCGGACCTTTGTAATGTTGGTAGAGCCCAGGTAGTAACGGCATGGTTTGGCCCTCGCACAAATCTTTTCAAAATAAAAATAAAAAAAATTTCAGAAAAACAAAAACCGGGGCACTTGGCCCCGGCTTCCATCAACGTAACGCTTAAACGCGTTCGAAGACGGTGGAGATGCCTTGGCCGAGACCAATGCACATGGTGGCAACCCCGAGGCTGCCGCCATTTTGCTTCATCACGTTCAGCAGAGTGCCGGAGATACGCGCTCCGGAGCAACCGAACGGGTGACCCAAGGCGATCGCGCCGCCGTGCAGGTTAACCTTCTCGTTCATCTTGTCGAGCACTTTCAGATCTTTCAGCACTGGCAGGGCCTGTGCGGCGAAAGCTTCGTTGAGCTCGAAGAAGTCGATATCGTTGATGCCAAGGCCCGCACGTTTAAGTGCTTTCTGGGTGGCCGGTACTGGACCATAGCCCATGATCGCCGGGTCCACACCTGCCACTGCCATCGAGCGGATCACCGCCAGCGGCTGGATGCCCAGGTCCTGTGCACGTTGCGCCGACATCACGATCATGCACGAGGCACCATCGGTGATCTGCGACGAAGTACCGGCTGTCACGGTGCCGCCCTTGGGGTTAAACGCTGGCTTCAACGCCGCCAGGCTTTCCAGGGTGGTTTCCGGACGAATGGTTTCGTCGTAGTCGAACAGTTTCAGGAAACCGTTCTCGTCGTAGCCCTGCATCGGGATGATCTCGTCCTTGAACTTGCCTTCCACCGTCGCCTTGTGAGCGAGCTGGTGGGAACGCACGCCAAAGGCGTCCTGCTGTTCGCGAGTAATGCCGTGCATCTTGCCGAGCATTTCCGCGGTCAGGCCCATCATGCCCGAGGCTTTCGCCGCGTACAGCGACATGTGCGGGTTCGGATCGACACCGTGCATCATGCTCACGTGACCCATATGCTCGACGCCGCCAACCACGAATACGTCACCGTTGCCGGTCATGATCGCTTGCGCCGCAGTGTGCAGCGCGCTCATCGAGGAGCCACACAGGCGGCTGACGGTCTGGCCGGCAGCGGTGTGCGGGATCTGCGTCATCAGGGACGCCATGCGGGCGATGTTCCAGCCCTGCTCCAGGGTCTGGTTGACGCAGCCCCAGATCACGTCTTCGACTTCGTTAGGATCAACCTTGACGTTGCGTTCCAGCAGTTTGCTGATCAGGTGCGCCGACATGTCTTCGGCACGGGTGTTGCGGTGCATGCCGCCCTTGGAGCGGCCCATCGGCGTACGACCGAAGTCGACAATCACGACGTCTCTTGGATTCAAGCTCATAAAATTTCACTCTCGCTCAAGTGTTGGGACGCTTAACCGAAGAACCGCTGGCCAGTCTTGGCCATTTCACGCAGTTTTGCGGTCGGGTGGTACAGCGCGCCCAAATCAGCGTACTGGTCAGCCAGGGCAACGAACTCGGCAACACCGATCGAATCGATGTAGCGCAGCGCGCCGCCACGGAATGGAGGGAAACCAATACCGTAGACCAGACCCATGTCGGCTTCGGCGGCGGTTTCGACAATGCCGTCTTCCAGGCAACGCACGGTTTCCAGGCACAACGGGATCATCATCCAGTTGATGATGTCTTCGTCAGTGACTTCGCGCTGCTCGTAAACGATCGGCTTGAGCACTTCCAGCACCGACGGGTCGGCCACTTTCTTCTGCTTGCCCTTCTTGTCGGTCTCGTAGGCGTAGAAGCCCTTGCCGTTCTTCTGGCCCAGGCGCTTGGCTTCGTAGAGCACGTCGATCGCCGAACGACGGTCGTCTTTCATGCGATCCGGGAAGCCTTCAGCCATCACGTCACGACCGTGGTGACCGGTGTCGATGCCGACCACGTCCATCAGGTACGCCGGGCCCATTGGCCAGCCGAATTTTTCCATGACCTTGTCGATGCGCACGAAGTCCACACCAGCGCTGACCAGCTTGGCGAAACCGCCGAAGTACGGGAACAGCACGCGGTTGACCAGGAAGCCCGGGCAGTCGTTGACCACGATCGGGTTCTTGCCCATTTTCTTGGCGTAGGCAACGGTGGTGGCAACAGCCAGCTCGCTGGACTTCTCGCCACGGATCACTTCCACCAGCGGCATCATGTGCACCGGGTTGAAGAAGTGCATGCCGACGAAGTTTTCCGGACGCTTGAGGGCCTTGGCCAGCAAGGTGATGGAAATGGTCGAGGTGTTGGACGCGAGGATGGTGTCCTCTTTGACCTTGTCTTCCACTTCGGCCAGTACGGCCTGCTTGACTTTCGGGTTCTCGACCACGGCTTCGACCACCAGGTCCACGTGACCGAAGTCGCCGTAGGACAGGGTTGGACGAATGCCGTTAAGCACTTCGGCCATTTTCGCAGCCGTCATGCGGCCTTTATCAACGCGGCCAACCAGCAGCTTGGCGGCTTCAGCCAGGCCCTGCTCGATACCGTGCTCGTTGATGTCCTTCATCAGGATCGGCGTACCTTTGGAAGCCGACTGATAAGCGATGCCGCCGCCCATGATGCCGGCGCCCAATACAGCAGCCTGCTTCACGTCGCGAGCGATTTCGTCGTAGGCCTTGGCCTTTTTCTTCAGTTCCTGATCGTTCAGGAACAGACCGATCAAGCTCTGCGCAGCAGAGGTCTTGGCCAGTTTCACAAAACCTGCCGCTTCGACTTCCAGAGCCTTGTCGCGACCGAAGTTCGCGGCTTTCTGGATGGTCTTGATCGCTTCAACCGGCGCCGGGTAGTTCGGGCCAGCCTGACCGGCCACGAAACCTTTGGCGGTTTCGAAGGCCATCATTTGTTCGATCGCGTTCAGCTTGAGCTTTTCCAGTTTCGGCTGGCGCTTGGCCTTGTAGTCAAACTCACCGGAAATGGCGCGCTTGATCAGTTCAAGGGCCGCTTCCTGGAGTTTCTCAGGAGCTACCACTGCGTCTACAGCGCCAACTTTCAGCGCGTCTTCAGCACGGTTTTCCTTGCCGGCGGCAATCCATTCGATAGCGTTGTCGGCACCGATCAGGCGCGGCAGGCGCACGGTACCGCCGAAGCCCGGGTAGATGCCCAGCTTGACTTCCGGCAGACCAATCTTGGCCGAAGTGGACATGACGCGGTAGTCCGCCGCCAGGCACATTTCCAGACCGCCACCCAGGGCGATGCCGTTGATCGCGGCGACAGTCGGGACGTTGAGGTCTTCGAAATCGCTGAATATCTTGTTGGCTTCGAGGTTGCCTGCAACAAGCTCTGCATCGGGCAGCTTGAAGTTCTCGACGAATTCGGTGATGTCGGCGCCGACGATGAAAACGTCCTTGCCGCTGCTGACGATCACACCCTTGATCGAAGCATCTGCCTTGATGGTGTCTACGGCCTGACGCAGTTCGTTCAGGGTTAGACGGTTGAACTTGTTGACGGACTCACCCTTGAGGTCGAATTTCAATTCGACGATGCCACTTTCAAGAGCCGTAACCGTGATGGCTTTACCTTCGTAAATCATCAACTGATCTCCACGATATGGAAGCTGAACAGTACACGTCGGACGCAGGCGAATGGCTTGGCAGGACGTTATTCGTCGATGCTACGCCAATCCACCCGGCACACCCGCCAACGCGATAGTCGGGATTCGTAGGAGCGATGCGCAATGCAAACGCTCAATTCATACGCCCGTTTGATTTGGGTACGTCACCTTCACGGAATTTCAGGCAATTGTCAATCGCCCAAAATACGGGCGCAAATGCGACTTTGCGGTCATTTCCGTTACGCGAAGATCTTCAACACGCGGGTGCATGTGTGGCCATTCATAGAATCAATAGTTAGAAAAGTCGCCCTAATTCGCGGCAGCTTCCGTTTAAGAGGCTACGCTGGCGGGGACCTGGAGGAAAATTTATCAACGCTTAGACGAATGCCAAGCGTAAGATCAGCCCACACCGTTTTCCGGCCTGCCTGGCCAACCCGGCCCGATGTTGATGTCGGGCTTTTTATTGTCTCGGGAAATGTGGATGGCACCGGTGGATGTCACACCGCGGATGCCACCGTTTTCAGGCCAGGGCCTTGAGGGTGGCGTCGATTTGTTGCAAAACACTCGCCTCGCCCTTCTCCCCCCAATACAGGGTGATCATTTGCTGATCCGCCTCGACCTTGTAGACGTTGTCTGGCAATTTTTCGAAATGATTCAGCAGCGCCTGATCTTCGCAAACTTCCTGCCACTGATTCACCCAGACCCCAGGGGCTTTCTGCCAGTAACTCCAGCAGGCCGGCCGCTTGCCGCGTCGTGGCCGATGGTACTGCGCGCACGGGCTTGGCGGCTCCTGGCTGAGCCAGTGCGGCCACTCCACGGGCGCCAGTTGCATGGCCAGGCCCATGCGTCGCGCCTCCATGCGCAGGGCCATGCGACCGCTCTGGCCACGGGACGGCCGCAACCATGCCAGTGGACTCAAAACCACCAACAGGATTGACACCACTATCCAGACCGTCATATCAGTACTCCGTTTTTACAGGCATCGTTTTTTTAAATGAGCGCGTCCGGGTCACTTTGGAACCGCTGCGCTTGAAACCAGCCATACTTATCACTATTGCCATTCCCAGGAGGAGCACCTCATGCCCTACCACCATATTCTGGTCGCTGTAGATCTAACCGAAGAGTGCGACCCTGTAATCCACCGTGCTCGCGAACTGTCGGTGAGCAACGGTGCCAAGCTGTCCCTGGTGCACATCGTCGAACCGATGGCCATGGCCTTTGGCGGCGACGTGCCCATGGACCTGTCGCAACTGCAACAACAGCAGTTTGACCAGGCCCGCGAGCGACTTGACCGGTTGATCATCAAGTACCCGGAGCTGTCCAAGGAATTCAGCCACCTGACCTACGGCCAACCGCGCCAGGAAATCCATCACCTGGCCAAGGAGCAAGGCTGCGACATGATCGTGGTGGGCAGTCATGGCCGCCATGGCCTGGCATTGCTGCTGGGCTCCACGGCCAATGACGTGCTGCACGGCGCGCCGTGTGACGTGCTGGCGGTGCGCCTGCAAAACAAAAGCTGACAACACAATCCCCCGTAGGAGCTGCCGAAGGCTGCGATCTTTTGATCTTGATTTTGATTTTTTAAAGCAAGATCAAAAGATCGCAGCCTTCGGCAGCTCCTACGGGTGGTCGTATTCCATAAGAAAGCCCGGCCTCATCTCTGAACGCCGGGCTTTTTTATTGCGGGGTTAATCAGGCGTCCAGCTCGGCCCAACGCTCCACCATCACTTCCAGTTCCGCCTGCAACTGCTCCAGCTGAGCAATCACCGCTGCGGTTTCCGCCGCAGGACGCTGGTAGAACGCGCTGTCGGCCATTTGCGCTTCAACCGCGGCGATCTGCTGCTCCATGGCTTCGATCTGACCCGGCAAGGCTTCCAGCTCGCGCTGCAGCTTGTAGCTGAGTTTCTTCTTTGCCACTGGCGCTTCAACCGCAGCAGCTACAGGCGCCGCCTCGGCAGTCACCACCGCCGACGTCAGGTCGGCTTTACCCGATTTGCTCTCGGTCACGCCCAGCAGGCGCGGCGAGCCACCCTGGCGCAGCCAGTCCTGATAACCACCGACGTATTCGCGAACCTTGCCTTCACCTTCGAAGACCAGGGTGCTGGTGACCACGTTGTCGAGGAATGCCCGGTCGTGACTGACCATCAGCACGGTGCCGTTGAAGGTCAGCAGGACCTCTTCCAGCAACTCGAGGGTTTCCACGTCGAGGTCGTTGGTCGGTTCGTCGAGCACCAGCAGGTTGGCTGGTTTGCTGAACAATTTGGCCAGCAACAGACGCGCACGCTCACCACCCGACAGCGCCTTGACCGGCGTGCGGGCACGCTGCGGGCTGAACAGGAAGTCGCCCAGGTAGCTCAGCACGTGGCGGCTCTGGCCGTCGATGTCGATGAAGTCGCGGCCTTCGGCCACGTTGTCGATCACGGTCTTTTCCAGGTCCAGCTGATGACGCAACTGGTCGAAGTAGGCCACGTCGATGCGCGTGCCCTCCTCCACTGTGCCGCTGGTAGGCTGCAGGCCGTTGAGCATCAATTTCAGCAGCGTGGTCTTGCCGGTACCGTTGGCGCCGAGCAGGCCGATACGGTCGCCGCGCGTCAGGACCATCGAAAAATCCTTGATCAGGAACGGGCCGCCCGGATGCGCGAAGCTCACGTTCTCCAGGACCATCACCTGCTTGCCGGACTTGTCGGCAGTGTCCAGCTGGATGTTGGCCTTGCCGGTGCGCTCACGACGCTCGCTACGCTCGACGCGCAATGCTTTCAATGCGCGAACACGGCCTTCGTTACGGGTACGCCGGGCCTTGATGCCCTGGCGGATCCACACTTCTTCCTGGGCCAGCTTCTTGTCGAACAGCGCGTTGGCGGTTTCTTCAGCGGCCAGCGACGCTTCCTTGTGCACCAGGAAGCTCGCGTAGTCGCCGTTCCAGTCGATCAGGCCGCCGCGATCCAGTTCCAGGATGCGGGTCGCCAGGTTCTGCAGGAAAGAACGGTCGTGCGTGATGAACAGCACGGCGCCCTGGAAATCCTTCAGCGCTTCTTCCAGCCAGGCGATGGCACCGATGTCCAGGTGGTTGGTCGGTTCGTCGAGCAGCAGCAGGTCCGGCTCGGAAACCAGGGCCTGGGCCAGCAGCACGCGACGACGCCAGCCACCGGACAATTGGGACAGGGTCTTGTCGGCCGGCAGTTGCAGGCGGCTCAGGGTGCTGTCGACCAGTTGCTGCAAGCGCCAGCCGTCACGGGCTTCGAGGTCGTGCTGGACGTGCATCAGCTTGTCCAGGTCGGCGTCGGTGACGATGTTCTGGCTCAGGTGGTGATACTGCGCGAGCAGCTCGCCAACACCGTCCAGGCCTTCAGCCACCACGTCGAACACGGTCCGCTCGTCGGCTACCGGCAATTCTTGCGGCAATTCGCCAATCTTGAGGCCGGGGGCACGCCAAACGGAGCCGTCATCCGGCTTCTGGTCGCCCTTGACGAGCTTCATCATGCTGGACTTGCCAGTGCCGTTGCGGCCGATGATGCACACCCGCTCTCCACGGGCGATCTGCCAGGACACCTTGTCCAACAACGGCGTAGAGCCGAAAGCAAGGGACACATCGCTGAATTTGAGCAGGGTCATGAGCTTCTCCAAAAACCGGGCGCGCATTCTACCTGACTTGAGGCTGCAAAAGGCCGGCAATTTCAATGTCGGGGCACTCTGCATGACAAATGTTGCGAACTGATGCCAAGAGGCCGGCAAAGCTTTCGCCGGTCGCTGGCAAAAGGCTAAGCTACAGATTATTCAGTGCGGGTCCTGTCCGCACTTGTCATGATTTCTCTGCCCGGATGTCTCATGCGCAGTCGCCTTTTCAGTCTTTTTTCATGTTTGCTTCTTTCTGCCTCTGCCATCCAATCAGCCCAGGCGGTGGACCTGTCCACCCAGCGCCAATACTACGACGAAGCCAAGCGCGCGCTGGCCAAGGGCGATACCGGCCCTTATATGCGCTACAGCCAGGCCCTGGCCGATTATCCGCTGGAACCTTACCTGGCGTATGACGAACTGACCGCGCGCCTGAAAACCGCCAGCAATGCCGAAATCGAGAAATTCCTCGCCGAGCACGGTGACCTGCCCCAGGCCAACTGGATGAAACTGCGCTGGCTGCGCTGGCTGGCCGAACGCGGCGACTGGGCACCCTTCGTCAAGTATTACGACCCCAAGCTCAACTTCACCGAGCTGGACTGCCTGAACGCGCAGTACCAGATCGGCCATAACCAGAAATCCGAAGGCTACGCCAACGCCAACAAGCTGTGGCTCACCGGTAAATCCCTGCCGGCCGCCTGCGATGGCTTGTTCGGGGTGTGGGCCGCCGATGGTCAACTGACTGAACAGAAACGCTGGGAGCGCACCAAGCTCGCGGCCCAGGCGCGCAACTATCCGCTGGCCAACAGCCTGGTCAACGGCCTCACCACCCTCGCCCCCCGCGGCCGCTTGCTGGTGGATGTAGCGCAGAAGCCCGAGCTGCTCAACCAGCCGTCACGCTTCACCCCGGCCGATGAGCCGATGTCCGACGTCGTCAGCCTTGGCTTGCGCCGCCTGGCGCGCCAGGACCCGGACAAGGCCATGGCCCTGCTCGACGGCTATGCCAGCAGCATGCATTTTTCCCGGGATGAAAAAGTCGCCATTGCCCGGGAAATCGGCCTGACCCTCGCCCGCCGGTTCGACGCCCGGGCGCTGGATGTGATGACCAAGTACGACCCGGAGCTGCGCGACAACACCGTATCCGAATGGCGCCTGCGCCTGTTGCTGCGCCTGGCGCGTTGGGATGATGCCTATCAGCTGACTCGCCGCCTGCCCCAGGACCTGGCGACCACCAACCGCTGGCGCTACTGGCAGGCCCGCAGCCTGGAACTGGCCCAACCGCAGAACCCGGAAGCGCAGACGCTGTACAAGGGCCTGGCCCGCGAGCGTGACTTCTATGGCTTCCTGGCCGCCGATCGTTCGCAATCGCCCTACTCGCTGAACAACAAGCCGCTGGTGCTGAGCCAGGCACTGATCAACAAGGTGCGCAATACACCGGGCATTCGCCGCGCGCTGGAGTTTCATGCTCGCGGGCAGATCGTCGACGGTCGACGCGAGTGGTATCACGTCAGCCGCCACTTCAACCGCGATGAAATGGTCGCCCAGGCCAAACTGGCCTATGACCTGAAATGGTATTTCCCGGCGATCCGCACCATCAGCCAGGCGCAGTATTGGGACGACCTCGATATCCGCTTCCCGATGGCTCACCGCGAAACCCTGGTGCGTGAAGCCAAGGTCCGCGGCCTGCATTCCAGCTGGGTCTTCGCCATTACCCGCCAGGAAAGCGCCTTCATGGACGACGCCCGCTCCGGCGTCGGCGCCAGCGGCCTGATGCAGCTGATGCCAGCCACCGCCAAGGAAACTGCACGCAAGTTCAGCATTCCCCTGGCCTCGCCTCAGCAAGTGCTCAACCCGGACACCAACATCCAGCTTGGCGCCGCTTACCTGAGCCAGGTTCACGCCCAGTTCAACGGCAACCGCGTCCTCGCCTCCGCCGCCTACAACGCCGGCCCGGGCCGCGTACGCCAGTGGCTACGCGGTGCCGATCACCTGAGTTTCGACGTGTGGGTGGAGAGCATTCCGTTTGATGAAACCCGGCAGTACGTGCAGAACGTGTTGTCGTATTCGGTGATCTACGGGCAGAAGCTCAATTCGCCGCAGCCGCTGGTGGATTGGCATGAGCGGTATTTTGATGATCAGTAAGATTTATTGAAGCAAGATCAAGAGATCGCAGCGGTGCCCCCGTAGGAGCTGCCGAAAGCTGCGATCTTTTGACTTTTGATTCTGATCTTCAAACCCAAATCGCATCCCACAACGGATAATCACCAACCCGCCGAACCAACCCCGCCCGCAACGGATTCATGACGATGTACCTCGCCGCCCCCTTGATGTCTTCGTCACGCCGCAACACTCGGTCGTAATACCCCCTCTGCCACACTCGCCCCTGATCTCCACGCAGCAGATTGATCGAACGGCTGCTCCTGGACTTGATGCGACACATCAACTCCGCGAGCGTCCCGTGCTTAAGCTCAATCAGCCAATGCAGGTGATCCGGCATCACAACCCATGCCATGGAACTGATCGCCGCCCCCTCATCGGCGCAGCGCAATTGATCCACCAACAGGCGGCCCAAGCGCCAGTCAGCAAACACCGGCTGACGCTGATGAGTGACTGCTGTCAGCAGATAAATACGACCCTGCTCAGAAAATCTGGACCTACGCAGGCGACATCCATTTGCGGCGATGGGCATTCCGTTGCCCTCCCTGAAACATGCAGATTACTCAAGGTTAGCCCAGCGATTTAAAGCCGCTGATCTGCGCAATTTCTGCATATTTCCGAGTGCCGATACCTGGTCGGTTACTTGGTCGGTTACTTAGTCGGTTACTTAGCCGGTACCGGGTCAGTAATGGGTGAGCCACTGCCACACATTCACGCCCCGTCATGCCCATCACTGAACTGCAACGCCGCCAACCGTGCATACAGCGCATTCCCCGCGATCAGCTCCTGATGCGTCCCCACGGCGACCAATTTGCCCTGATCCATCACCGCGATGCGGTCGGCGTTTTTCACCGTGGCCAGGCGGTGGGCGATGACCAGGGTGGTGCGGTTTTTCATCAGGCTGGGCAGCGCTTGCTGGATCAGGTGTTCGCTCTGGGCATCGAGGGCGCTGGTGGCTTCGTCGAGCAACAGGATGGGGGCGTCCACCAGCAGCGCGCGGGCGATGGCCAGGCGTTGGCGCTGGCCGCCGGACAAGCCCAGGCCGCCGTCGCCGAGGTGGGTCTGGTAGCCGTCGGGCATCTGTTCGATGAAGTCGTGGGCATAGGCGATTTTCGCCGCTTCCTGCACCTGGGCCAGGGTGGCGTCCGGCCGGCCATAGCGGATGTTCTCTTCAACGCTGCCGAAAAACAGCGCCGGGTTCTGCGAGACCAGCGCGAAACAGCGGCGCAGGTCCAGGGGGTCGAGCTGGGTCAGTGGCACGCCGTCGAGCAGGATGCGCCCGGCGATGGGGTCGTAGAAGCGCAGCAGCAGGTCATACACCGTCGACTTGCCAGCCCCCGAAGGCCCGACCAGGGCCAGGGTTTCGCCGGCATGGATGGTCAGGCTCAGGCCATCGACCGCGTAGCTGTCCGGCCGCGAGGGGTAGGAAAAACGCACATCCTCCAGCACCAGATCGCCGGCGACCCGCTCGGGCAAGGTCACCAGCCCCGAGGTCGGCGCCTGGATGATGTTCTGCGAACGTAACAACTCGGCAATGCGCTCGGCGGCGCCAGCGGCGCGTTGCAATTCGCCAATCACTTCGCTCAAGGTGCCGAACGCGCTGCCGACGATCAGGCTGTAAAAAACGAAAGCCGCCAGCTCGCCCGCGGAAATCCGCCCGGCAATCACGTCCATGCCGCCCACCCACAACATCACGCCCACCGCCCCCAGCACCAGCACGATCACCAGGGTAATCAGCCAGGCGCGCTGGAAGATCCGCTTGCGCGCGGTCTCGAACGCCTGCTCCACAGTCACGGCAAACCGTTGCTCGTCCTGCACCTGATGGTTATAGGCCTGCACGGTCTTGATCTGGCCCAGGGTTTCGGACACGTAGCTGCCGATGTCGGCGATGCGGTCCTGGCTCATGCGCGACAGGCTGCGCACCCGGCGACCGAAGATCAGGATCGGCGCAATCACCAGCGGCAAGGCGACCACCACGATGCTGGTGAGCTTGGGGTTGGTGATGAACAGCAGGATCACACCGCCGATCACCATCAACAAATTACGCAGGAACAACGACAGCGAAGAGCCGATCACCGATTGCAGCAAAGTGGTGTCGGCCGTCAGGCGCGACTGGATCTCGGAGCTGCGGTTGTCCTCATAAAAACCGGGATGCAGGTAGACGAGGTGGTTGAACACCTGCCGGCGAATGTCGGCGACCACCCGCTCGCCGATCCACGACACCAGGTAAAAACGCGCAAAGGTGCCGACCGCCAAGCCCCCAACCAGCAACATGAACAGGCCGATGGATTGATTGAGCAGATGCGGTGACTGGGTCATGAACCCCTGATCCACCAGCAGTCGAATGCCCTGCCCCATGGACAGGGTGATGCCCGCCGTGGCAATCAACGCCAACAACGCGCCGAGCGCTGGCCAGCGGTACGGTGCGAGAAAACGGCTGGTCAGGCGAATGGCACGGCGGTGACGGGCAGAAAGCATCGAAAACATCCAGGTGCGCCACGGCGCGGTGGTTTGAAGGGAACTTGTGTAAATCACAATGAGTCAGGTTAATTATGACCGCAAGGCCTAGGCGCTAGACGCTATTGGTCTAAAGTCCGGGTGGCAACCCTGCGTTATTTCTGGTGGACTGTCGATGCCGTCCAGGAAAGACCGCAGGGAACTGTCACAGCCCGGTCACCAGGCGGTTTTATAGTAAGCACACAACCTGATGAGGAGACAGGCCATGTCCTTGCAACACAGCAGCGAAGACAAGATTGAAGTGATTCGTACACAGCCCGGCCAGTCTCTGGGTTGCTCGATTATCGACGAGCAAGGGCGCGAAGTGCCAATCACTGAAGACATGATCCAGGACGCTTGCCGCGACCTGGAGAAGCGATTGGTCGAGCCTGCCAAACAAGATTGATATAGCCCGTCTTCTTTGACCCGGCCCTTATGGCCGGGTTTTTTATGGGTGCTGTTTGAGGTGGGTGGTGTGGCTATCGCGGGCAAGCCCGCTCCCACAGGTCCCGCGGCAATTTTGAAAGCGCATTAACCCTGTGGGAGCGGGCTTGCCCGCGATGGGGCCAATACGGTCGTCAGAGTGCCGCAGCCCCCAACGCCGCCACGATCTTATGCAACTCCACCGACTCCCCCTCAACCCGCACCTGCAGCCCATCAATCTCCCGGCGCAACGGGTAATGCTTGCGCAGCGCATCAAACGCCGCACGCTGCTCGCTCACACTGCCAACAAGGCTGCGACGGAAATCCGCATCATCACGGCGTGGGTCGTACACCCCGCGGCACAACATCGCCAGCGCCCAGGCCGGGTCGGTCTGGGCGTTGAGGGTGACCTGAGCCAACCAGGGCGCCGGCAGCAGCTCACTCAGGCTGACCGTCGCCGGCTGCCCAAGGAAATCGCAAAACGCCTGATAGATCTGCGCCGTGCCGCGTTGCTTGCCATCGAGGCTGTAGCCGGCAATGTGCGGCGTCGCCAACACGCACAGATCCGCCAGCGCCACATCCACCTCAGGCTCACCCTCCCAGACATCCAGCACCGCCTGCAGGTCTTCGCGCTGCAGCAGCACGTTGCGCAAGGCGGCGTTGTCGACCACCGGGCCGCGGCTGGCGTTGATCAGCCAGGTGCCGGGTTTGAGCTGGTTCAGGCGATCGCGGTCGAACAGGTGCCAGGTGGACTGCGCGCCGTGTTTTTTCAGGGGGGTGTGCAGGCTGATGACATCGCAGCGCTCGATGATCTGCTCCAGGCTGACAAAATCACCGCCCTCAGCGCTCTGGCGCGGCGGGTCGCAGACCAGCACGTTCCAGCCCAGGCCCTTCAGCACTTCAACCAGGCGACCGCCCACTTCACCGGCCCCCACCACGCCATAAGTGCGCTGCTTGAGGTCCGCGCCTTCGATCTCGGCCAGGGTCAACAGGCTGCCCAGCACATAGTCGACCACGCCCCGGGCGTTGCAGCCGGGAGCGCTCGACCAACTGATGCCGGCTTGCTGGAAGTAGTCCAGGTCAAGGTGATCGGTGCCGATGGTGCAGGTGCCGACAAACCGCACCTTGCTGCCTTCGAGCAAAGCGCGGTTGACGTTGGTCACGGAGCGCACCAGCAACACGTCGGCCTGTTCAACCGTGGCGCGATCAATCGACCGCCCCGGCACCCGGCGGATCTCACCGAAGGATTCGAAAAAGGCATCGAGTAGCGGGATATTTTCGTCGGCAACGATCAGCATGGTGGGCTCCTTTGGGGGATCGGCAGTGTAGGCGCAGAAGCCACCCATCGCCTAGTACCGATCCCCGCCTACCCGTAGGGGTGCCGAAGGCTGCGATCTTTTGACGTTGATCCCAGGACATTCAAACCACCCACCCCGGTAGGAGCTGCCGAAGGCTGCGATCTTTTGATCGTGATCTTGATCTTTCAAGGTTGCTGAAGATCAAGATCAAAAGATCGCAGCCTTCGGCAGCTCCTACGGGGGACCGGGGTGGGATGAGGGAACGGTTTTTGTGCAATTACAAATCCCCAACATAGCTATTTTCCTGACCACTGCGTCAACGCGTAGAATGCCCCGCCTCGCGCATCAATACCTTTGGACGTTACGCCTTGAATTCCGCCACTGACCACGCCTCTACCACCCCCCTCTCCCGCCCGGCCCGGGTGCGTCTGGAACTGAAAAACCTGCTGGGCCTGGCCCTGCCGATCATGATCGCGCAGCTGGCCACCACGGCGATGGGTTTCGTCGACGCCGTGATGGCCGGACGGGTCGGGCCGCGGGATCTGGCGGCGGTGGCCCTGGGTAACTCGATCTGGGTCCCGGTGTTCCTGCTGATGACCGGCACCCTGCTCGCCACCACCCCGAAAGTCGCCCAACGCTTTGGCGCCGGCACCCACAGCGAAATCGGCCCGATCGTACGCCAGGCGCTGTGGCTCGCATTGGTCGTAGGTTTGATGGCCACCGGCATGCTGCTCAGCGCCGAGCCGATCCTGCACCTGATGAACGTCGACCCCGAACTCATCGGCCCCTGCATGCAATACCTGCACGGCATTGCCAGCGGCCTGCCTGCGGTTGCGCTCTACCACGTGCTGCGCTGCTTCAGCGACGGCCTTGGGCGCACCCGTCCGGCCATGGTCCTGGGCTTGTGCGGCCTGGCGCTGAACATCCCGCTCAACTACATCTTCATCTATGGCCACTTCGGCGTACCGGCCATGGGCGGTGTTGGCTGCGGCTGGGCCACGGCGATCGTGATGTGGGTGATGGCCCTGGGCATGGCCGGCTGGGAACGCTGGGCGCCGGTTTATCAGTCGAGCCAGTTGTTCAGCCGTTTTGACTGGCCGCAGTGGTCGGTGATCAAGCGCCTGCTCTCCATCGGCCTGCCAATCGGCATTGCGGTGTTTGCCGAGTCGAGCATCTTCGCCGTGATCGCCCTGCTGATCGGCAGCCTCGGCGCGACCGTCGTGGCCGGGCACCAGATCGCCCTTAACTTCAGCTCTCTGGTGTTCATGATCCCCTACTCCCTGGGCATGGCCGTCACCGTACGCGTCGGCCAGGCGCTGGGGCGCGAGCAACCGCGGGAAGCCCGGTTCGCCGCCGGCGTCGGCATGGGCACCGCGCTGGCGTATGCGTGCATTTCGGCGAGCATGATGCTGTTGCTGCGCGAGCAGATCGCGACCATCTACACCTCGGACCCGACGGTGATTCATGTCGCGGCGATGCTGATCGTGTATTCGGCGCTGTTCCAGTTCTCCGACGCGATCCAGGTCACCGCAGCCGGCGCCCTGCGCGGTTATCAGGACACCCGCGTCACGATGATCCTGACCCTGTTCGCCTACTGGGGCATTGGTTTGCCCGTGGGCTATGCGCTAGGCCTCACTGACTGGTTCGGCGAACCAAGCGGCCCGAGCGGGCTATGGCAAGGCCTGATCGTCGGCCTGAGCTGCGCCGCACTGATGCTCTCCATCCGCCTGACCCGCAGCGCCCGCCGCCGCATCCGCATCACCCTGTAGGAGCCTGGCTTGCCAGCGATGACGGTGTCACATTCACCATCGCCATCGCTGGCAAGCCAGCTCCCACAGATTTGTGGTGTTGCACAACCCAACAAACACCCGCGCGCCCTGTGGGAGCCTGGCTTGCCAGCGATGACGGTGCCACGTTCACCATCGCTATCGCTGGCAAGCCAGCTCCCACAGGTTTGTAGCGTTGCACAACCCAACAAACACCCGCGCGCCCTGTGGGAGCCTGGCTTGCCAGCGATGACGGTGCCACATTCACCATCGCTATCGCTGGCAAGCCAGCTCCCACAGATTTGTGGTGTTGCACAACCCAACAAACACCCGCGCGCCCTGTGGGAGCCTGGCTTGCCAGCGATGGCGGTGCCACATTCACCATCGCTGGCAAGCCAGCTCCCACAGATTTGTGGTGTTGCACAACCCAATAAACACCCGCGCGCCCTGTGGGAGCCTGGCTTGCCAGCGATGGCGGTGCCACATTCACCATCGCCATCGCTGGCAAGCCAGCTCCCACAAGGTGCTCATCCAGGCTTAAGCGAGTTTCTTGCGGATCCAGTAGAGGTAGGTCCCCGCCTCTTCATGCTGGCCGACCAGTTCATGGTCGAGGAACACACAAAACTTGGGAATGTCACGGCGGGTCGACGGGTCGGTGGCAATCACCTTGAGCAGACCACCAGGCACCAGGTCACGGATGTGCTGGTGCAACATCATCACCGGCTCCGGGCAGTTGAGGCCGGTGGCGTCGAGGGTGCCGTCGACCGGCGTATCAAGCATTTCACTCATGATTCACTCCTGAAACTGGCCGACATTGTCGCGCAATGTCGGGTGTTCGGTCATCTGTGGCATAACACGCTCTCCCTGTAGGAGCTGCCGAAGGCTGCGATCTTTTGATCGTGATCTTTATCTTTCAAGGTTGCTGAAGATCAAGATCAAAAGATCGCAGCCTTCGGCAGCTCCTACGAGGACGGCGGTCTTTTGGGCTTTTAAGGCTGGTGAAGATCAAGATCAAAAGATCGCAGCCTTCGGCAGCTCCTACGGGGGTGTGGGGTTAGCGGGATTTGGGCTTCTTTACATCAATCCTGCGCAAATGACAGGTCACCTCTTCCCGGTCGTGATACAGCTGCTTGCAGCCAATCTCCACCCGAATCCCCCGCGCCTTGAACCCCTCGGCAATCCGCTCCAGCAAGCGCTTCACCTCGGCATAGCGCTGCTTCATCGGCAACTTCAGGTTCACCACCGCCTCACGGCAATGCCCTTCGCCAATCCACTCCTCCAGCATCGCCGCATTGCGCGCGGGCTTCTCGACGATGTCACACACCATCCAGTCCACCGGCTGCTTGGGCTTGAAGGTAAAACCATCGGCCATCAAATGCTGCACCAACCCGGTTTCCATCAGGCTTTCCGCCATCGGCCCGTTATCGATCGCCGTCACCAGCATGCCGCGGTTCACCAACTGCCAGGTCCAGCCGCCCGGCGCCGCACCCAGGTCCACACCGGTCATGTCACTGTGCAAACGCTCATCCCACTGATCCCGCGGGATAAAGTGGTGCCACGCCTCCTCCAGCTTCAACGTCGAACGACTCGGCGCCTCGCGGGGGAACTTCAACCGTGGAATACCCATCGGCCACATCGCCGAATTGTTCGACTCCGCCAACCCCATGAACACTTCGCGGCCACTCTTGAACGTCAGCAGCAACCGCGGTTTGAGCGGGTCTTCCACCAACTTGCCCGCCGCCATCAGCGCCTTGCGCAAATGCACTTCGAACTTCTTGCAGAAATTCGACAGCTCCTTGCCATCGTTGGTATCAACCATCTCCAGCCACAAACTGCCACACAGCGGAAAGTCAGCCATGTGCGCCAGGATCACACTGATACGATCCGTTTCCGGCAGCTCGATAAACATCCCGCGAGCCCACTGGCGCGGGAAAATCAAATCGGCAAACCGCTGCCCGCGCATCAGGCGCTCGGCGCCGTCTTCCTCGGTGCAGATAAACTCGGCAAAGGCGCTGGCAGTCTTGGCCTTGGCATAACCGGCCACGTTCAAACGGGCCGCATGCTCGGAAATCTCGGAGCAGACTTCGCCTTCGAAGCCCGGCCGGCAATGCATAAAGAGGGTGTTCATTATTACTCCTGGGCAGATGACGAGGAATTCAGCCACTGCGCGATGCCCAGGCTTGCGTTGAAGCAAAGCCTGTCACGAAAACCGGCGCATGATAGCCGAGTTCGGAACCTTGGACCTGTCCATAGAGTCCAGTTATTAGCGTTAAGCCGCAAACAGGACTAGGTTAAGACCTCAGTTCGTCCCCTCAGTCCGTAGCCGTGCGGATCAAAAGGAGTGATCGTAATGCCGTCCCTCGATAGCCTGAAAACCCTCAAAACCCTGCAAATCGACGACAAGACCTACCATTATTTCAGTCTGCCCGACGCCGCCAAGAGCCTCGGCGACCTCGATAAACTGCCCATGTCGTTAAAAGTGCTGCTGGAGAACCTGCTGCGCTGGGAAGATGAAAAAACCGTCACCGGCGCCGACCTCAAGGCCATTGCCGCCTGGCTCAAGGAGCGCCGCTCCGATCGGGAAATCCAGTACCGCCCCGCCCGCGTACTGATGCAGGACTTTACCGGCGTCCCCGCCGTGGTCGACCTGGCCGCCATGCGCGCCGCCATGGCCAAGGCCGGCGGTGACCCGCAACGCATCAACCCGCTATCCCCCGTGGACCTGGTCATCGACCACTCGGTGATGGTCGACAAATTCGGCAGCGCCGGCGCCTTCGAGCAGAACGTCGACATCGAAATGCAGCGCAACGGCGAACGCTACGCCTTCCTGCGCTGGGGCCAGAGCGCCTTCGACAACTTCAGCGTCGTGCCACCGGGCACCGGCATCTGCCACCAGGTCAACCTGGAGTACCTGGGGCGCACCGTCTGGACCAAAGATGAAGACGGCCGCACCTACGCCTTCCCCGACACCCTGGTCGGCACCGACTCCCACACCACCATGATCAACGGCCTGGGCGTACTCGGCTGGGGCGTCGGCGGCATTGAAGCGGAAGCGGCGATGCTCGGCCAACCGGTCTCCATGCTGATTCCGGAAGTCATCGGCTTCAAACTCACCGGCAAGCTCAAGGAAGGCATCACCGCCACCGACCTGGTGCTCACCGTCACCCAGATGCTGCGCAAGAAAGGCGTGGTCGGCAAATTCGTCGAATTCTACGGCGACGGCCTCGCCGACCTGCCCCTGGCCGACCGCGCGACCATCGCCAACATGGCCCCGGAATACGGCGCCACCTGCGGCTTCTTCCCGGTGGACGACGTCACTCTCGACTACCTGCGCCTCTCGGGCCGCCCGCCAGAAACCGTCAAGCTGGTCGAGGCCTACTGCAAAACCCAGGGCCTGTGGCGCCTGCCGGGCAAGGAACCGGCGTTCACCGACAGCCTGGCCCTGGACATGTCCAGCGTCGAAGCCAGCCTCGCCGGGCCAAAACGCCCGCAAGACCGCGTCTCGCTGCCCAACGTCGCCCAGGCGTTCAGCGACTTCATCGACTTGCAATTCAAACCCACCAGCAAGGAAGAAGGCCGCCTGGAAAGTGAAGGCGGCGGGGGCGTGGCCGTGGGCAATGCCGACCTGGTCGGCGAAACCGATTACGAATACGACGGCCACACCTATCGCCTGAAAAACGGCGCCGTGGTCATCGCCGCCATCACCTCCTGCACCAACACCTCCAACCCCAGCGTGATGATGGCCGCCGGCCTGGTGGCGAAAAAAGCCGTGGAAAAAGGCCTGACCCGCAAACCCTGGGTCAAAACCTCCCTGGCCCCCGGCTCGAAAGTCGTCACCGACTACTACAAGGCCGCAGGCCTGACCCAATACCTCGATCAACTCGGCTTCGCCCTGGTCGGCTACGGCTGCACCACCTGCATCGGCAACTCCGGCCCACTGCCGGAACCGATCGAAAAAGCCATTCAGAAAGCCGACCTCACCGTCGCCTCCGTTCTGTCCGGCAACCGCAACTTCGAAGGCCGCGTGCACCCGCTGGTGAAAACCAACTGGCTCGCCTCCCCGCCACTGGTCGTCGCCTACGCCCTGGCCGGCACCGTGCGCACCGACATCAGCAGCGAACCCCTGGGCAACGACCACGACGGCAACCCGGTCTACCTGCGCGACATCTGGCCCAGCACCCAGGAAATCGCCGATGCCGTCAACCAGGTCAACACCGCCATGTTCCACAAGGAATACGCCGAAGTGTTCGCCGGCGACGAACAATGGCAAGCCATCGAAGTGCCGCAAGCCGCCACCTACGTCTGGCAGGACGACTCCACCTACATCCAGCACCCACCGTTCTTCGACGACATCGGCGGCCCGCCCCCGGTGGTCAAGGATGTCGCTGGCGCCCGGGTCCTCGCCATGCTCGGCGACTCCGTCACCACCGACCACATCTCCCCCGCCGGCAACATCAAGGTCGACAGCCCCGCCGGCCAATACCTGCGCAGCAAAGGTGTGGATCCCCGGGACTTCAACTCCTACGGCTCGCGCCGCGGTAACCACGAAGTGATGATGCGCGGCACCTTCGCCAACATTCGCATCCGCAACGAAATGCTCGGCGGCGAAGAAGGCGGCAACACCATCTACATCCCCACCGGCGAAAAAGTCGCGATCTACGACGCCGCCATGCGCTACCAGGCCGCCGGCACCCCGCTAGTTGTCATCGCCGGCCAGGAATACGGCACCGGCTCCAGCCGCGACTGGGCCGCCAAAGGCACCAACCTGCTGGGCGTCAAAGCCGTCATCGCCGAAAGCTTCGAACGCATCCACCGCTCCAACCTGGTCGGCATGGGCGTACTGCCCCTGCAATTCAAACTCGACCAGAACCGCAAAAGCCTCAACCTCACCGGCAAGGAAACCCTCGACATCCTCGGCCTGACCGGCGTCGAACTCACGCCACGCATGAACCTGACCCTGGTCATCACCCGGGAAAACGGCAGCCGCGAGAAGGTCGATGTGCTGTGCCGGATTGATACGCTAAATGAGGTTGAGTACTTTAAATCGGGAGGGATTTTGCATTACGTGCTGCGCCAGTTGATTGCTTCGTAACTGCGGACGATGTTGGTGCTTCAGGCCCTGTTTCTTCGGTAACGGCGCCTGGAGCCCTTTCAACCAATGACTTGAATGCACTTGAACCACTGTGGGAGCCAGCCTGCTGGCGATGGCGCCCTCACAGCCAACCAATCTCCCACGACCAAACCCAATCCACTGTAGGTGCAAGCTTGCTCGCGATGGAGGTTAACGATATATCCCTGTGCTCAGTATTCGCGCTATTAAAAGCACCGGTGCTTGGGTCAGACCGCAGCTAGTACTCGGTGTCGTCTTCAATTTTGAAATGCAGGATCCGCAACCTTTCTGCCTAAATGCCCCACACTAAAGCGAGCTAACCTGAAACAAGGAAATGTTCATGCTCGTAATGCCCTGGCCATACCTGACACTCCTCACCGCCGGCTACGTCCTGGCGCTCACCTACGGTCAACTGTCCCTCCAGGCCAGCATCCCCATCACCCTGCTCCTGCTAGCCGGCTTCGCCGTCCAACCCCAAAACCACCGCTACGCCCGCTACCTAGGCCACAGCCTGTTCGTGCTCATCGCAATAGCCCTGGCCCTCCACTACCTGCCCGGCTTCCACAACGCCCAGGTTATCGAGCCCCAACGCTTCAGCGACAACGCCGTACCCTTCTCGATGTACCTCAACCTCGACAAACCCCTGCTCGGCTTCTGGCTCCTGCTCGCCTGCCCCTGGCTCATTGCCCAACGCGCCTTCAGCCCAACCCTGAAAACCAGCGCCATCGCCCTGACACTCACCGCAGTCGCCACCTTCACCTGCGCCTGGCTGCTGGGCATCATCGAATGGGCCCCCAAATGGCCCGACGTCGCGCGCATCTGGCTCCTCAACAACCTGCTATTAGTCACCCTGGTAGAAGAAGCCCTGTTCCGCGGCTATATACAGGGCGGCCTGAGCCAACGACTCAAACACCTGCCGTACGGCGAACACCTCGCCGTGTTACTTGCTGCAACAGTTTTCGGGTTGGCGCACTGGGGCGCAGGCTGGCAGTGGGTGTTGCTGGCAACCCTGGCCGGCATCGGCTACGGCCTGGCCTACCGCTTCGGCGGACTGGCCGCCGCCATCGCCACGCATTTCGGGTTAAACCTGCTGCACTTCGGGTTGTTCACCTACCCAATGCTGGCGGGATAGCCATCACGGCCAAGCAAACGTCCGTATGACAGAAAGTTCCTACAGAGCCTTGACCCTCCCCCCCTACGCCACTAGAGTGCACGCTTTTAAAATGGCCCCGGCAGCACTAGTGCACCGGAGAAGGCCGTACTGTTGCGCTGGAAAGGAATTCCATCCCCCTCCTCCTGCTGCCCGTGCGGTCACCACACTCGTTTCCGTAACCTGCGCAGCCCTATGTTCAATAAAATCCTGGTTGTATGCATCGGCAACATCTGCCGCAGCCCCACCGTAGAAGCCCTGCTTAAAAGCAAGCTGGCCCATCGCGGCATCGACGTAAGCTCCGCCGGCCTCGGCGCCCTCGTGGACAAATCCATGGACGCCACCGCGCTGGAAGTCCTGCGCGAGCACGGCGGCGACCTGCCAGACCATAAAGGTCGGCAATTGACTCGAGAAATGCTGCAACAGGCCGATGTAATACTGACCATGGAACAGCGCCACGTGGACAGCATCGCGCGAATGGCCCCGGAAGTACGCGGAAAGACGTTCCTGCTAGGCAAGTGGCAGAACAACCAGGAAATTCCCGACCCGTACCGCCAGCAGAAAGTCGCATTCGAACACGTCTACCAGTTGATGACGCAAGGCGTCGACAGCTGGTCGCAAAAATTATAATCACCTCTTGTAAAAGTACCCCGCATGCCAAGCCAAAACAGCCTACCTATTCAGGATCACCGCGAAGAAGATGATGAAATCGATCTTCTCGCGCTATTTGGTACACTGATCGATAGCAAGTGGATCATAATCGGCATTACCGCATTTTTCTGCGCAGTGGGCGTTGCTTACGCACTGCTTTCTACGCCGATCTACCAAGCAAACGCGCTTGTTCAGGTTGAAGAGAAAAAAGGTGGGATGGCGGCTCTTGGCGGCATGGGTGAAATGAGCGAAATGTTCGGTGGAACCTCACCGGCAGTGACGGAGATTGAGCTGCTCAAATCACGTGCCGTTTTGGGTAAAGCTGTAGAGAATCTTAAGCTCGACATTATCATTGAGCCTAACTACTTTCCGCTGATTGGCCACTTCCTCAGCCGACATTTTAACCCAAAGACCGAAGGAGAGTTAGCCACACCATTGTTTGGTATGAGCAGCTACACATGGGGTGGTGAAAAACTCGACATCTTTCAACTGGAAGTACCCGACTCTTACTTGGGTAAAGGCCTAACGCTACGCAGCGAAGGCAAAAATGCATTTACTTTGCTCAACGATGACGACGAAGTCCTTCTTAACGGTCAAGCAGGCGAGAAAATCGAGCAGAATGGCTTTAAGTTGCAAATTGCCGCACTCAAAGCTAATGCAGGCGCCCTCTTCGATGTGACCAAACAGCGCCGCCTCAACACCATCCTCCAGTACCAGGAGGATGTATCAGCAAGCGAACGCGGCAAGGAATCAGGCATAATCGCACTCTCACTTGAGAATGAAGATCCACAGCTAGCAAATAACGTGCTGGACGAAATCAACCGGCTCTATGTGCTGCAGAACGTTCAGCGCAACTCTGCTGAAGCGGCACAAAGTCTGGAGTTTCTGCGCACTCAGCTGCCCGACGTGCGCAAACAACTAGAGAAAGCTGAAGGCCAACTAAATGCGTACCAGACAAGTGCTCGCTCGGTAGATATCACTATTGAAACAAAAGCGGTACTCGATCAGATCGTGGCCTTGGAAACTCTCATTTCAGAACTTAAACTGAAACAAGCAGAAATGGAGCACCGCTTTACCCGGGAACACCCAGCTTATCAAGCCTTAATGACCCAAATGGGCCAGCTCGATCAGCAGAAACGGGCGCTGGAAAAGAAAGTAAAAAACCTTCCTGAGACTCAACAGGAGCTTCTGCGTCTCGCTCGGGACATGCAAGTAACCACCGAAATCTACACGCAGTTGCTGAATAAAACTCAAGAACTGGACATTGTTCGCGCCGGCACAGTCGGTAACGTACGGGTCATCGATTCAGCTGACGCTAATATCGAAAAGCCGGTCAAGCCAAAAAAACCGTTTATAGTGCTGATTGCCACGCTGCTCGGAGGTTTGATAGCTGTTGCTTATGTATTGATACGCAAAGCAATGAATCGCGGTGTTGAAGACCCAGAAGTGATCGAGCAGCTCGGGATACCTGTCTACGCTTCGATTCCGGAGGGTGTCCTAGATTTTGTGTAAACGGGATTTTTATTAAACCGTTAACAGCCGATCTTCGAACTGGATACTGAAGCGATTCAAGGCCGCTTTCCAGTCCCGGATCGGCATCGTCCACTTCTTGCTG
>NZ_SCFH01000010.1:0-273368 GCF_022496665.1 Pseudomonas sp. TMW22090 | reverse complement strand
TTTGCGCTTCGATGACCTGAAGCAGCTGACCGTCAAAACTGCGTAACTCATTGTTTACCAAGGAGTTTTCCGTTTCGACTGCGCCGGAAGTGGGGCGAATTATAGACATCTGAAATCTGCCGTCAAGCACTGATTACGCTTTTCTATCAGAGCATCGAATTTGCTGCATAGAGATAGACGTAACACCACCGAATGCGCAGTATATTGCCCAGATATGGAATTACTCTCGCTTCCTGCCTTGGACGATGCCGCGAAATGAACAACCAGCCCCGCACTCTCTCCTCGACCCTGTTCTCGGTCGGCCTGCTATTAATAGCCATGGCATCGATCCAGTCTGGCGCATCGCTGGCCAAAAGCATGTTCCCATTAATAGGCGCTCAAGGGACCACGACCCTGCGCCTGATCTTCGCCAGCGTAATCATGCTGCTGATACTGCGGCCCTGGCGCGCCAAGCTCACCGCCAAGTCCCTGCGCACTGTCATCGTCTACGGCATGGCGCTGGGCGGCATGAACTTCCTCTTCTATATGTCCCTGCAAACGGTTCCCCTGGGGATCGCGGTCGCCCTTGAGTTCACTGGCCCCCTGGCCGTCGCGATCTATGCCTCGCGCCGAGCCATCGACTTCCTGTGGATTGCTTTAGCCGCGGTTGGCCTGCTCCTGCTGATTCCTACCGGGGCCACCAGCACCGGGATCGATCTCGTAGGCGCCGGTTATGCACTCGGTGCCGGCGTGTGCTGGGCGCTGTACATTCTTTTCGGGCAGAAAGCCGGCGCAGACAACGGCGTCCAGACAGCCGCGTTAGGCGTAATGATCGCAGCGCTGTTCGTCGCACCCATCGGGATCGTGCATGCAGGCGCGGCCTTGCTTACCCCATCGCTGATTCCCGTGGCCATCGGCGTTGCCATCCTGTCCACTGCCCTGCCCTATACGCTGGAAATGGTCGCCCTCACGCGCATGCCTGCCCGCACCTTCGGTACGCTGATGAGTATCGAACCCGCTTTCGGCGCACTGTCTGGCTTACTGTTTCTGCAGGAATACCTTTCGTTGTCACAGTGGATGGCCATCATGTGCATTATCCTGGCATCCGTCGGCGCGACCCTGACCATGGGCAGCAATGCCAAGCCTGCGGTCGCGGTAGATTGATGAAGGATTTTACGAGGGTCTGGTATTTGACGGCCAATTAGGCCATGTTTAACGCCCTGCCCGGCCCGACGACCCGGCGCCAGGCAGGAATGTTCAAGATCTGGATATCAAAACGCTTCAAACGAAAGCGAATGCAGTCAGACCCGGGCATCAGACCCGGGGACGCTATAGGGATAGTAATGAAACGAATTTTGATACTGATCGCGGTACTCGCAATTGCGGGTTGTGCGGCAACCTCCAAAACCCAGGTCAAGCACGGCAAGAAAGGGCTGCACATCAACTGTTCCGGTCTGTCGTCCTCTTGGGACAAGTGCTACACCAAGGCGGTCGACTCGTGTGCACCCAAAGGTTACAAGGTCATTGCCAAGTCGGGGGACTCAGTAGAAGAGCCAGGCGATTACCCGTTCGGCCTCAATCCAGCCGGCTACACCAGCCGCAGCATGATCGTCATCTGCAAGTAAGCGCACGTCAGGTTCGCGACTCTGCTATTTGCTTGCGGATTTCGTCGTAGCTGGACTTCAGCACCGTGCGCTGGACGTCCGGTGTCGCCAACATCCGCGCCACTACCAGCGCGCCAACGCACTGCGACAGGATGGCCCAGGCGAGGCTTTCGCTGCCCAGTGTCTGCGCCCAGTTTTGTTGAAGCCGACAGATCCAGTCTTGCGCCAGCTGACGAACCGCATCGTCCGAACGGGCAATCTCGGCGCCCAGGGCGGGCAAGGCACAACCGTTCTGCGCACTCTCGACATGCGCCATGCTGAGGTATTGCCGCAGACAGCGATCCAGCTTCTGCAAGTCCTGATCCCCTTCCAGCCGGCACAGGCTTTGCCCCAGCTCGCGCTCCACAATCGCAGCGAACAGTTCATCCTTGGACGAGAAGTGGCTATAAAAAGCTCCTCCGCTCAAACCGATCGCCTTCATCAGGCCATCCACCCCCACGGTAGAGAACCCGGACTGCTTCGCCGATACGGCGCTGCTCTGCAAGAGCCTTTCTCTGGTTTCCAGCTTGTGGTTGGCCGAATAACGCATCGCCTTGCCCTCAGAAGTAATCACCTTGACGCTAGTCGGATCGTAGCATAACGTTCGTTTAGTTAACGATCGTTTACTAAAGGGTTTGCCATGAATAACAAGAAGGTCGTACTCGTTGTTGGCGCCGGTGATGCTACAGGTGGCGCAATTGCCAAACGCTTTGCGCAGGAAGGCTTCATCGCCTGTGTCACCCGACGCAGCGCCGATAAACTCCAGCCTCTGGTCGATGCCATCAAGGCTCTTGGTGCAGAGGCCCATGGTTTTTCCTGCGATGCGCGCAAGGAAGACGAGGTCGTGGCGCTGATCGAGCAGATTGAAAGCCAGATCGGCCCCATCGAAGCCTTCGTTTTCAATATCGGCGCCAACGTCCCGTGCAGCATCCTTGAAGAGACCGCGCGCAAATACTTCAAGATCTGGGAGATGGCCTGTTTCTCAGGTTTTCTCAACGGGCGCGAAGTGGCCAAGCGCATGGCCCAACGGCAGCGCGGAACGATTCTGTTCACCGGCGCGACCGCCGGGCTGCGCGGTGCAGCAGGCTTTGCAGCTTTTGCCGGGGCCAAACACGGGATCCGCGCCTTGGCCCAGAGCATGGCCAGGGAACTGGGGCCGATGAATATTCACGTGGCCCACGTGGTGGTCGACGGCGCAATCGATACCGATTTCATCCGCGATAACTTCCCCGAGAAATACGCCACCAAAGACCAGGACGGCATCCTCAACCCCGAGCACATTGCCGACAATTACTGGCACCTGCACAGTCAGCCCCGTGATGCCTGGACCTTCGAGCTCGATCTACGTCCCTGGAACGAACGCTGGTAAGCCCTTCCCTACAATTAAGCAGAGCACTTCGATCATGACTAAAACCGTGGAGTTCTTTTTCGACCTTGGCAGTCCGGCCACCTTCCTGGCCTCTACGCAACTGCCGCGGATATGCCAGCAGACCGACAGCCAGCTGATCTACGTTCCGATGCTGCTGGGGGGTGTATTCAAGGCGACGGGCAACGCTTCGCCAGTAACCATTGCCGCCAAGGGCCGGTACATGTTCCAGGACCTGGCTCGATATGCGAAACGCTACGGCGTGCCACTCAAATTCAACCCGCACTTTCCCATCAATACCCTGACGTTGATGCGCGCGGTGACCGGCATGCAGCTACGCCATCCCGAGCGGCTCGAGGTATTCATCGACTGCCTGTTCCGGGCGCTGTGGGTTGAGGGTCGCAACATGGATGATCCGCAAACGGTTGCTGCAGTGCTGACGGAACACGGATTTGATCCAGCTGAAACGCTGGCACTGACCGCAGACGAGCAAGTGAAGACTGCGCTCAAGGACAACACTGAGCGAGCGGTGCAACGAGGGGTGTTTGGTGCACCGAGCATGTTCGTGGGTGATCAGCTGTTCTTCGGCCAGGACCGACTGGACTTCGTGGTTGAAGCCCTGAGCTGAAAACAGGCGCCGCCATCGGCGCCTGTTCTTGAGATAATCAGATGGCAGCTGTGCGTGTGTTCAACCACTCAAGCGCAGCGCCATCGAGCAGCGGAGCGAGGCGCTCACGCACTTGGGCGTGATACGCGTTGAACCACTGTTTTTCGTCCTCTGTCAGCAGCGCTGGCACCAGGCAGCGGGTATCGATTGGGCACAGCGTAAGCGTTTCGAATTTGAGGAATTCACCAAACTCGCTGTTGCCCGCTTCGCGATTCAGTACCAGGTTTTCGATTCGAACACCCCAGCGGCCAGGACGGTAGGTACCCGGTTCGATGGAGGTAATCATGCCCGGCTGCATGGCGGTTTGCGGTGCGGCAGCGGCTTGGTAGGCAATCACCTGCGGACCTTCATGCACGTTCAGGAAATACCCTACGCCGTGACCCGTACCGTGACCATAATCGACGCTTTCGGCCCAGATCGGCGCGCGCGCAATGGCGTCCAGAAGCGGTGAAAGAATGCCTTTGGGAAACTGTGCCCGGGACAAAGCGATGACGCCCTTGAGCACTCGTGTGCAATCACGCTTCTGCTCCTCGGTCGGGGTACCGACCGGAACCATCCGCGTAATATCGGTGGTGCCGCCCAAGTACTGGCCACCGGAGTCGATCAACAACAGGCCATCGCCCTCTATCACCGCGTGCGCTTCTTCGGTGGCGTGGTAGTGCGGCATCGCGCCGTTGGCGTTGAAGGCGGCGATGGTGTTGAAACTCAGCGACACATAACCCGGACGACGCATGCGTGCTGCCGTCAGGTGTTCGTCGATGGTCAGTTCGGTGATGCGCTCACGACCCCATGCCGACTCCAGCCAGGCGAAGAACTCGCACAGCGCCGCACCGTCCTGCTCCATGGCCAGGCGGATATGCTCGGCGTCCGCCAGGCTTTTCTGCGATTTGGCCAGGGTGGTCGGGTTCAGGCCCTCGACCAGTTTCACGCCGCTATCCAAATTGTCCAGCAACCCGGCGGTGACCCGTGCCGGATCGATTTGCAGGCTCGCGCCGGCCGGTAACGCGCGCAAAGCGTCAGCCACTTCGCTGTAATCACGCAGCGTTACGCCGTCCTGTTCAAGGGTGGCGCGCAACTCGGCGCTGACCTTGCTCATGGCCACGAACAAGGTAGCCTGGTCCTGCCCGATCAAGGCGAAGGAAACAAACACCGGATTGAACGACACGTCGCCGCCACGCAGGTTGAACAACCAGGCAATGTCATCGAGAGTGGCGATGAAATGCCAGTCAGCTCCACGCGCCTTCATTACCTCGCGCAGCTTGCCGAGTTTTTCGGTGCGGCTGACGGTCGCCTGGGGTGGCAGGTGCTGATAGATCGGCTCGTTGGGCAAGGTCGGGCGATCGCTCCAGACTTCGCTTAACAAGTCGATGTCCGTGCGCAAGCGAGCACCGCGCTCCTCGAGCTTGCCACCCAGGGTGCGCGCCGAGGCCACTGCCATCACCGCACCGTCCACTGCCACCACACCACCTTCGGGGGTTTGCTCAGCAAGCCAGTCCAGTGGCCCAGGCTGGCCAGGTTGCAGCTTGACCAGTTCGATGCCACTGCCCTCAAGCTCCCTGGTCGCCTGCTCCCAATAACGGCTGTCGGCCCAGACTCCAGCGAAGTCCGGTGTGACGATCAGCGTGCCGACGGAACCATGAAAGCCCGATAGCCACTGACGCCCTTGCCAGTAACCCGGCAGGTATTCCGACAAATGCGGGTCTGCTGACGGCACCAGCAGCGCATGAATGCCCTCCCGGCTCATCAGCTCGCGGGTTTGCGCCAGGCGCTGGGGCACTGACCCATTGATCGAAGGCTGCGTACTCATCATGTCTCCTGCTAATCACGTATTCATTATTGTTGAAGCGCTGAGGTGCATGGGCGCTTTAAGACCTATTGCCAGAATGCCGGAGCACTGGTGCAGGCCGCTTTTATCAGGTCTGCCGCCTGGTCGATGTCCTGCGCGGTGGTGAACCGTCCAAGACTCAAGCGGATGGTGCGACTTGCCGAGTGGGTGTCATGCCCCAGGGCGAGCAACACGTGAGAGGGGGCGTTGCTCGCGGAATTGCAGGCCGACGTCGCGGAAAAAGCGATCGAATGGCTCAACGCCGCGGAATTGAACTCACCCTCGGCAAACGTCAGGCTCAGGGTGTGGGGAATGCGTTGCGACGGGCTACCGTTGAGACGAACGCCGGGAATGCTTGAAAGTTGTTCGAGCAGGCGTTCGCGCAGACCGGCAACGATGACTTTTTCATCCTCGAACAGCTGCGCCGCCAACTCGAATGCCACACCCATGGCCGCAATCTGATGGGTAGCCAACGTACCCGAGCGCAAGCCGCCCTCGTGCCCGCCACCGTGAATCTGTGCGTGCAGGCGTTGTTGCGCACGGGGACCCACGTACAACGCACCGATACCTTTAGGGCCGTAGATTTTGTGGGCGGAAAACGACATCAAGTCCACCGGCAATTGCGCCAGGTCGATGACGACCTTGCCGGCGCCCTGCGCCGCGTCGACGTGAAACAAGGCATCACGCGCACGCACGATGTCGCCAATGGCGGCGATATCGTTGACCGTACCCAGTTCGTTATTGACCAGCATCAGCGAGACCAGGAAGGTGTCTTCACGCATGGCTTCGCTGACCGCCTGCGCGGTAATCAGGCCATCGGCATCAGGCACCAGGTAAGTGACCGCGACCCCGGCATCCTGCAATTGCCTGGCCGTGTCGAGTATCGCCTTGTGCTCGATCTGACTGGTAATGACATGGCCGCCAGCGACGCCTCGCGCCTGGGCCACGCCCTTGAGCGCGAGGTTATTCGATTCGGTGGCGCCGGAAGTCCAGACGATCTGATCGGCCTCGGCACCCACCAGATTGGCGACCTGCCGGCGGGCATGTTCTACGGTTTGCCGAGCCTGTTGCCCGAACGCATGGGAGCTGGACGCGGGGTTACCGAAGTTGCCGGTGAAACCCAGGCACTCGACCATGACCTTGATGACCCGCTCATCCACCGGAGTGGTGGCGGCGTAGTCGAAATACAACGGGCGTTTATTCATATAAGACTCGCAGAGCAGGTTCCGGGATCAGGAATCTCGTTGCTGGAACGGCAAAGCGCAGCCTCGTGAGCTACGCCGACATCCCAGAACGTTAGAAATACCCGATCAGAGGCCGTTAAAGAAGAACAACTTCATTTAAAAGTGCGTAGGAACGCTCCTGAAGTCGAGCTTAACAGGCATCGGCCAACCGGTTGAAGCAATGCATCAGCCGATGCTCTCCAGCAGCAGCGGATAAAGCGATATCACCAGCAGCGCGGCCATGCCCCAGTTGAACACGCGCAACCAGCGGTGATCCTTCAACACATTGCGCAGCAGCGTACCGCAGGCCGCCCAGACGCCGACGCTGGGCAGATTGATCACGGCAAAGACGGCGGCAATCACGATCACATTGATGAAGTAGCCCTGCATCGGTGTGTAGGTACTGATGGCGCCAATGGCCATGATCCAGGCCTTGGGGTTCACCCACTGAAAGGCCGCCGCACCCAGGTAGCTGATCGGCTTGCCCTTGCCGTCCTCGCTGTCGGACACCGGTCCGGAGTGGGCGATCTTCCACGCCAGATACAACAGATAGGCGGCGCCTGCATAACGCAACACGGTGTAAAGCAATGGATAGGTTTGAAACACCGCGCCCAGGCCGAAACCCACCGCCACCACCAATACGAAGAAGCCGCAGGTAATGCCCAGCATATGCGGGATGGTGCGGTTAAAGCCGAAATTCACCCCAGATGCCAGCAACATGGTGTTGTTCGGACCAGGGGTAATCGAGGTGACCAGTGCAAACAGCGCAAAGCCCAGCAGCAGATCGAGAGAGAGCGTCATCGGTGGCAGTCCGTCAGGGTCGGTCAGGTATCGACCCTATCGCAAGGGTTGCCTGAAGCCCATGGACAGTTAGGTAAAACTTCGAGCGGTACAGTCGTTCAGCTTGGGCGGCCGTGCAGCTGGACAGCACGTTCGGCGTTCATTTCGCCCTGTTTGTCGAAGCTGAAGGCTTTCTGCGGCTGGCCAAGCAATGCAGCTTTTTTCGCGTGGTACTCGTCAAACGACAGGCTGCGACGATTCAGATCTTCCAGGGCCAATTGGCGGCTTTCTTGCGGAGTGTATGGGCGTAACTCCGGGGAAAGGTGGCCCGCACATCCAGCGAGTACGGAGGCAGCGAGCAACAGCAAAACGGCGATGGGAGATTTCATGGCGTGGCGTCCTGGCATCTGGGTTCGGGGCAATGAACACAGGCTACTCGCGCCCCTCGCCGGGCAGAAATCAACGCTCTCGATAGTGGGTATCAAGCTTTCAGCCTCACTACCGCAAACACCTTGGAGGCAGACCGCCAATATTCTATATAGATCTATAAATATCTTTTAATGTTCTTTTGAGGAATAACAACTAGCCGTTATAACAACCCCATCGCGTCGGCATCACTGTTGCTCCTGCAACTGTTGGCCCGGCAACAGCGAATCAACAAACAGCACCCGGAAGCGACAGTGGTAAGCGCCAGGCGGGGCGCAGCCCCCATGAAACAAGGCTTTCAGGGGTTGGTATAGCTCTTGCTCAACCCAGTGACTACTCACTGCTCCCCGAGCAACTGTTTAAAAGGAACTGATCATGTCGCGCCCATTGAAAGTCGTTGCCGTCTCCGGTGGTACCTGGCGTCCATCCCGTACCCTGGCACTGACTCAAGCGCTGTTGGCCGAGTTGTCCGAACACTTGGTGATCGAAAGCAAAGTGATCGAACTGGGCGACATTGCCGGGCCCTTGGGTTCGGCGCTGTCCCGCCAGGAACTGGGACCGCAGGTCGAAGCCGAGTTGCAGGCGATCGAGAACGCCGATCTGTTGATCGTTGCCGCACCGGTGTTTCGCGGCTCCTATCCAGGCCTGCTCAAGCACCTGTTCGACCTGATTGACCTCAATGCGCTGATCGATACGCCGGTGCTGCTGGCTGCCACCGGCGGCAGCGAACGGCACGCCCTGGTACTCGATCATCAACTGCGCCCGCTGTTCAGTTTCTTCCAGGCCCTGACGTTGCCGATTGGCGTCTACGCCACCGAAGCCGATTTCTCCAACTACCAAATAACCAGTGAGCCCTTGAAGGCCCGCATTCGTCTTGCTGCAGAACGCGCCGCACCGCTGTTCGGCGCGCACCCCAAAAATCTGCTGAAAATCGCTTAAGGATCTCTTCATGGATGTTTTCTGGTTCCTGCCCACCCACGGCGACGGCCACTACCTGGGCACCACCCAGGGCGCTCGCCCGGTGACCCTCAACTATCTGAAGCAAGTCGCCCAGGCCGCTGACAGCCTTGGCTACCACGGCGTGCTGATTCCCACCGGGCGCTCCTGCGAAGATTCGTGGGTGATTGCCTCGGCACTGGTGCCGCTGACCGAGCGTCTGCGTTACCTGGTCGCCATCCGGCCGGGCATCATCTCGCCGACCGTATCGGCACGCATGGCTGCCACCCTGGATCGCCTGTCCGGCGGACGCTTGCTGATCAACGTGGTCACCGGTGGCGACCCGGATGAAAACCGCGGTGACGGCAGTTTCCTTGATCACAGCGAACGCTACGAGGTGACCGACGAGTTCCTGAAAATCTGGCGCCGTGTGCTGCAAGGCGAATCGGTTGATTTCGAAGGCAAACACCTGCGGGTCCAGAATGCCAAGGCGCTGTATCCACCGGTGCAGAAACCCTATCCACCGCTGTACTTCGGTGGTTCTTCGCAGGCTGCCCACGATCTCGCGGCCGAACAGGTCGACGTCTACCTGACCTGGGGCGAACCGCCCGCCGCCGTGGCGCAAAAACTCGCCGATGTGCGTGAGCGCGCTGCGCGCCAAGGGCGCACGGTCAAATTTGGAATTCGCTTGCATGTCATCGTGCGCGAGACGGCTGAGGAGGCCTGGAAAGCCGCCGACAAACTGATCGAGCACATCAGCGATGAAACCATCCAGGCGGCACAGAAATCCTTCTCGCGCTTTGATTCGGAAGGCCAGCGACGCATGGCCGCGTTGCATGACGGGCGTCGCGACAACCTGGAGATTTCACCCAACTTGTGGGCCGGTGTCGGCCTGGTACGTGGCGGTGCCGGTACTGCACTGGTGGGGGATCCGCAGCAGGTTGCCGCGCGGATTAAAGAGTACGCAGACCTGGGCATCGAGAGCTTCATTTTCTCCGGCTACCCGCACCTCGAAGAAGCCTACCGCTTTGCCGAACTGGTGTTCCCGCTGCTGCCCGAGCCCTACGCCAGCCTGGCCGGGCGCGGCGTGACCAACCTTACCGGACCGTTTGGCGAAATGATTGCCAACGATGTGCTACCCGGCAAAGCCACGGCTTAAAGGGTGCTCCCAGTGGGAGTGAGTCTGCTCGCTACCACTGGGGGATGTGCATCGAATTTCCTGAGGAACCCCCGTGACTGCCAAGCCACAAAGCGCCTTGATATCCCCGCTGCAGACCGCCCGGCAACTGGCCGCGCAGTTTGCACTCACCGCTGTCGAGCGCGATGAACGCGGCGGTACGCCCAAAGCCGAACGTGATGCGTTGCGTGAAAGCGGCCTGCTCGCCTTGAGCATCCCCACCGAATACGGGGGCCTGGGCGCTCGCTGGAGTGAAACCCTGGCCATCGTGCGCGAGTTCGCCAAGGTCGACAGCTCGATCGCCCATGTCTTCGGCTTCCATCACCTGATGCTCGCCACCGTGCGCCTGTTTGCCCGGCCCGAACAATGGCAACCCTGGTTTGAGCAGACCGCGCGCAAGAACTGGTTTTGGGGTAATGCCTTGAACCCCCTGGACACCCGCACCGTAGTACGCAAGCTGGATGGCTGGCGCGAGTTCTCCGGCAAGAAAAGCTTCTGCTCCGGTGCCAGCGATTCGCAAATGCTGATTGCCTCGGCGGTGGATGAAACGGCCGGTGGCAAGCTGTTGATCGCGGCGATCCCCAGCAGTCGCAGTGGCATTACCCTGCACAACGACTGGAACAATATGGGCCAGCGCCAGACCGACAGCGGCAGTGCCACCTTCGAACGTGTGCGGGTGGAGGAATCGGAACTGCTACTCGACCCAGGCCCGTTGAGCACGCCATTCGCCTGCCTGCGCCCACTGATCGCCCAACTGACCTTTACCCACATGTTTCTCGGTATCGCCGAAGGCGCCTTCGATGAGGCTAGGGCATATACCCTTACCGAAACCCGCCCCTGGCATAAATCCAACAGCCGGGAGGTCAGCCAGGACCCTTATGTACTGGGTCATTACGGCGAATTCTGGGTGGCGCTCGAAGGCGTTCGATTGCTCGTGGAGCGTGCCGCCGACCTGCTCGACAAGGCCTGGGCAAAGGGCCCGAAACTCAGTGCCGAAGAACGCGGGCACTTGGCGATTGCCATCGCTACCGCGAAGGTCGCCGCTACCCGCACCGGCCTGGACCTGTGCACCCGCCTCTTCGAGGTGACCGGTGCGCGCTCAACCCACGCCTCGCTCAGGCTGGACCGTCACTGGCGCAACCTGCGCACGCAAACCCTGCACGATCCGGTGGATTACAAACTCCATGAGCTGGGTGACTGGGCGCTGAACCAGTGCCTGCCGATTCCGACTTTCTATTCCTAGCCTGCCATTCATGGAGCGAACCCCATGCAACTGCTGACCTTACCGCCCTCGCCCGCGTTGGCCACCTCAATCCGAGCCACCGCCCAAGTGTTCGAAGACCCGAAATCCCAAGCTTTGCTTGCGCACTTGCAGCAGGTGGCGCCGAGTGAGGCCAGCGTGCTGATCATCGGCGAAACCGGCACCGGCAAGGAGCTGGTAGCCCGACACATTCATAACCTGAGCGCGCGGCGTAATCGCCCTTTCGTCGCCGTGAATTGCGGCGCCTTCTCCGAATCCCTGGTCGAGGCGGAGCTGTTCGGGCATGAGAAAGGTGCGTTTACCGGTGCACTCAGTGCCAAGGCCGGCTGGTTCGAAGAGGCGAATGGCGGCACCTTGTTCCTCGATGAAATCGGCGACCTGCCGATGGCGATCCAGGTCAAGTTACTGCGCGTGTTGCAGGAGCGCGAAGTGGTGCGCCTGGGCTCGCGCAAGAGCATTCCGATCGATGTACGGGTGCTCGCCGCCACCAACGTGCAGTTGGAGAAAGCCATCAACGCGGGGCACTTTCGCGAGGACCTGTATTACCGCCTCGACGTGGTCAGCCTGGAACTGAGCCCGCTGCGCGATCGACCCGGCGACATCCTGCCGCTGACCCGGCACTTCGTCGATGCCTACAGCCAGCGCCTGGGCTACGGCACTATCACGATCAGCAAAGAGGCTGAACTGAAACTGCGCAGCTACAGTTGGCCAGGCAATATTCGTGAACTGGAAAACGTCATCCACCACACCTTGCTGATCTGCCGCAATGGCGTCATCGAACGCGATGACCTGCGCCTGTCGAACATGCGCATCGAACGTCAGGACGACCAGGGCGGCAGCTTCGACGACTCCCCGGAAGCCCTGCTCGAGCGGGCATTTGAAAAACTCTTCGAGGAACAGGCCGGAGCGCTGCATGAAAAGGTCGAGGATGCATTGCTGCGCGCAGCCTATCGCTTCAGCCATTACAACCAGGTGCACACCGCCGCACTGCTGGGGCTGAGCCGCAATGTGACGCGCACCCGGCTGATCAAGATCGGTGAACTGGCGGTGAACAAACGCCGGCCTGCGGAAAACCTCCAGGGTGAGCGCTTGATGCAGCTGTCTATCTAGCCCACCAGATGGCAGTGCAGCGCGTTGTCATGACTACGTTCCAGGCTGTGCAACACCTGGAACGAGCCGAAGGTCACGGTCTTCGCCTGATGGGCACGAATCAATTGCCAGAAATCCTGCTCACCACTTTCAAACTGCTGGAACGCCGCTTCCCCAGCTTCGCGCGTCTGCCATTGAAGATAGTTGAGCACCCGCCGGCCATCTTCGCTGGCCTGGATACTGGCACTGAGGAAACCCGCGTAGTCCTGAGCCAGGCGTTCGGTTTGCATCGATAGCGCCGACACCAGTGCCGGTTGCTGATGAGGTTCGATCTCGAACTCGATTAGTTGGGTAAAACTGCGATTTTTCTCTGGCGCCTGCATGAAAAAGTCCCCGTCTGTGTATGCCGGACATTGCGATCCGAAGGCTTGCAGGGTAAAACCTCCAGTTAAGTCAAGGTCAAGAGGGATTTTTCAAATGATGACCCCGCCCCCCCTGCAGCGGGAACTCACGGTCGGCCAGGTTGCCGCCCGCAGCGGCGTGGCAGTCACCGCGCTGCACTTTTATGAAACCAAGGGCCTGATCAAGAGCAATCGCAACCAGGGCAACCAGCGCCGCTACCCGCGGGAAGTGTTGCGCCGGGTGGCGTTGATCAAGGTGGCACAACGCCTGGGCATTCCGTTGGCAGAGATTGGTAAGGCGCTGCAATCGCTGCCCGATAACCGCGCACCGACCGCCGCCGACTGGAGGGTGTTGTCGGCGCAGTGGAGCCGGGATCTGGATGAGCGGATCAACCAGCTGACGTTGCTGCGCGACCGGTTGAATGGATGTATTGGTTGCGGATGCCTGTCGATGGAGGCCTGCCCGTTGCGCAATTTTGGTGATGTTTTGGGGGACCGTGGACCTGGGGCACATTTGCTGGAGGAGGACTGAGTGCTGCGAAGGGTAAAGCAGGTCAAAAGATCGCAGCCTTCGGCAGCTCCTACTATATTTGTGGGACATTCTCATTGCATAAAAACTGGGAGAACCGCCATGAGCGTCAAACCCATTCCAGAGGGCTATCACAGCATTACGCCATATCTGGGTATTCAAAAAGCTGCCGAAGCCATCGAGTTCTACAAAAAAGCCTTCGGTGCCGTCGAAGTGATGCGCCTGGCGATGCCCGATGGTGGAATCGGTCACGCCGAATTGCGCATAGGCGATTGCCCGATCATGTTGGGCACCCCCTGTGATCAGGGGCCATTGAGCAATCCCGATGAGTCCCCTTGCGTGGGATTGCATCTGTACGTCAATGATGTGGATGCCTCGTATAAACAAGCGATTGCTGCTGGTGGCATTGTCGTGTCCGAGGTCAAGGATCAGTTCTATGGTGATCGGTCCGGCACGCTCAAAGACCCCTATGGACACCTGTGGTTTCTGGCCACGCGCAAGGAAGATCTGACCCAGGAGCAAATCGAGCAGCGCGCGCAGGAAATGTTCCAGCAGGGCTGACTTCCCGGTCCGCCTCCACCGTTACCTCGACGCTGGAGGCGGATTAACGACGCTAGAAACATTTTCTTGCATATGCGGGTTCGGGATTTTTGATTCTCATTCGTCTTATATAGATGCAGTCTGCTCGCGTAGGCAAAAGCCACGAGCGACTTTTCATCGACCCAACGCTGGGGAGCCTGCAGCCAAGGTCCTCTCATCGCTATAAGACTTACATCATGTCGAAGAAATCCCGTTCCAAAATCTGGTTTCTGGTGCACAGCTGGCTGGCGCTGCCGATCTGGTTTTTTGTACTGATCGTCTGCGTGACCGGCACACTTGCCGTGGTCAGCCAGGAGATCGTCTGGCTGGCCAATCCGCAAATGCGCGCCAGCCAGCCTTCCGATGATGCCCCGATGCTCAACTACGACCAGATCGTCGCCGCGATCAAAACGGCCGAGCCGAACACCCTGGTCGAAAGCATCAGCCGTCCCGACGAGTCGCACTTTGCCCTCGACGTCGAGGTCAGCTACCCGGACGGGCGTTCGGTGACGGTCTACGTCAATCCTTATACCGGGGTCATACAGGGCACGGCGCCGCAATTCAATTTCAAGGCCTTCACCCGCGCACTGCATGGCTGGTGGCTGGTGCCGTTTACCAACGGTTACAGCTGGGGCTGGTACCTGGTGTCGTTCCTGAGCCTGCCGATGCTGGCGTCCCTGATCACCGGGCTGGTGGTGTACAAGAAATTCTGGAAAGGCTTCCTCAAGCCGACCCTGCGCATTCGTCACGGTGCACGAATCTTCTGGGGCGACTTTCACCGGCTCAGCGGCATCTGGTCGATCTGGTTTATCGCGGTAATTTCCGTGACCAGCACCTGGTTCCTGATCGAGGCATTCATGTTCGATAACCAGGTGACGATTTCCACTGCCCCGGTGGCCCTGGTAGTGCCTCGAGAGAGCGTGCCGGTGAGTACCGATGGTTCGCCTGCGCCGATGATCAGCCTGCAGAATGCGATTACCCAGGCCAAGGAGCGTATTCCAGGGTTGGAGGACAGCTTTGTCAGCATGCCCGCCAATGCCTACAGCTACCTGACGGTAGGCGGACGCAGCTGGTACCCGCTGATGTTCCAGACCGCCGATATCAACCCCTACACCGGTGAAATCGCCTCCACTCGCCTGCTCTCGGATCGCTCCGGGCTGGAGCTGGTAACCGAATCCATGCGTCCCCTGCACACCGGCGACTTTGGCGGCCTGTGGATCAAGCTGATCTGGTTCTTCTTCGGCTTGCTGCTGAGCATGATGGTCCTCAGTGGCCTGCTGATCTGGACCAAACGCACCGCCCTGGCCACGGCCAACGCCCTGAAGCGGGAAAACAAACGTGCCCGAGTGCCAACTGCCCCTCGCCACGAAACCACGGAGGTGAGCCAATGAGCCTGCTCGTTGCGGATAAACCCTCTTCGAAACTGAGCCGTTTCTGGCACAAGTGGCGCTTCCACATCAATGTCCTGCTGTTGCTGGTACCGCTGGGTTTCATGCCCAAGTACTTCGCCGATGCCGCGCTGTTCCGGGGTGATACCGGTTTGGGTGAACGCGAAGCCGGAGAAGTGCAGGTCGGCCCCTGGAGCCTGCGCCTGGCTGAACTGCGCAACGAAGCGCCGCGACTGGATGGGCCCGCCGGCTACATGAAGAGCTTCAACGCCGCGCTATGCGACAGCTGCCGCGACCAGGTCAAGGCCACCTACCTGCGCATCGGCAAGCCCCGCAGCCTGCGCGCCGCCGGGGTGATTTTCTTTGGCACGCCTTACCGCATGGGCGCCATGTTGCCGATCCCGGAAAAGACCAAGGCCGATGCCGAACTGTGGATCACCATGGAGGGCTGGGACGGCGCCATGCACCAGGCTTCCATGCCCCTGAGCCAGGCATCCCCCGCCACCATCGAGTGGCTGACCAAACAAGGAGGCAAACCATGACTTTGCGTCATCTGCGCAACCTGGTGCTGGCGCTCTGCGCCGGATTCAGCACCAGCGCCCTGGCCCATAACCCGATGTGCGAATGCAAGGCCGTCGACGCCGAACAGATCGAATGTACCGGGGGCTTTTCCGATGGCAGCGGTGCCCCGGGTGTGACCCTGGATGTGATCGGCTACGACGAAACCATTCTGGTGCCCGGCAAGCTCGGCGCCGATTCGAAGATGACTTTCAAGAAACCCGCCGCCGAGTTCTATGTGCTGTTCGATGCGGGCCCGGGCCATGTGGTGGAAATAGACCAGGCGGACATCCAGACCCCATGAGCACCCCCACAAACCAGATAGTCCGCCCGGCCGGAGCCGGCCACGAAACGCTGTACGTATTGCTCTTGTGCCTCATGATCCTGGCCGTGGCCGCATCGGTCGTGGCCTGGCGCCATGAGTCCCAGGAGGTCAGCACCGTAGCCAGTCATCAACTGGATGCGCGCCGCGACCTGAGCGCTTCCGAACAGGGCATCTACGCCGACCTGCGGGTCACGCTCGACGAGATCCACTTGTTGCGCCAGGAGCAGCAGGCATTGCCAACGCCGGTGCTGCTGGCTGACGAAGGCTTCGCGCCATTTGCCCAGGACGCCAGCTCGGTCAGTCGTGGCAGCCATGCCTGGGAGTTGCTGCAGGACCAGGCTTATTTCGGCCAGAGCCAGTCTCCCGACGTGGCCGGCTCTTTCCTGATGCGCCTCACCGCGGGTGACGATGAGCCGGACATCTGGCTGCATCGCGGCAAAGCCCTCAAGGCGCCAGCCGATCTTGCCGACTCCGCGCTCGAAAGCGCCGGCTGGCAGCAGATCGTCGCGCAATTCGATGCCGGCGTCACTCGCCAGCATCGGCACTGACCCCTCGCCTTTACCCGAGAGAAACCGCTTTCCCATGCCTATTTCATCTCAACGTTTCATGCGCGCCCTGCTGGCTGGCCTGCTTGCCTGCCTGCTGGTCCCCCTGGCCAGTGCTGAAGAGGCCAAGCGCCTGCGCATCGGTATCACCCTGCATCCGTACTACAGCTACGTGGCAAATATCGTCGGCGACAAGGCCGAAGTGGTGCCTTTGATTCCCGCCGGTTTCAACCCGCATGCCTACGAGCCACGCGCCGAAGACATCAAGCGCATTAGCGGACTGGACGTGGTTGTGCTCAACGGGGTTGGGCATGACGATTTCGCCGACCGCATGATCGCCGCCAGCGAAACGCCCAACGTGGCGGTGATCGAAGCCAACGAAAACGTGCCGCTGCTGGCCGCTACCGGCGTGGCTGCCCGTGGGGCCGGCAAGGTCGTCAACCCGCATACCTTCCTGTCGATCAGCGCCTCGATTGCCCAGGTCAACAACATTGCCCGGGAGCTGGGGAAACTTGATCCGGCGAACGCCAAGACCTACACCCAGAACGCCCGAGCCTACGGCAAACGGCTGCGGCAGATGCGCGCCGACGCCCTGGCGAAACTCACCGAAGCGCCCAATGCAGAGCTGCGCGTAGCCACCGTGCATGCCGCCTACGACTACCTGCTGCGCGAGTTCGGCCTGGAAGTGACGGCCGTGGTCGAGCCTGCCCACGGTATCGAGCCCAGCCCAAGCCAGTTGAAAAAGACCATCGACCAGTTGCGAGAGCTGGACGTGAAAGTGATTTTCTCCGAGATGGACTTCCCATCGAGCTATGTCGACACCATCCAGCGTGAATCCGGGGTGAAACTGTACCCGCTGTCGCACATTTCCTATGGCGAATACACGGCTGAAAAGTATGAGAAGGAAATGACCGGCAACCTCAACACCGTGGTCCGGGCTATTCAGGAGTCGGGCGCATGACTGTCCAGGAGACCCTGATTGTCCAAAGCACCGGCCCGACCCTGGATTTTGCCGACGTCGGCCTGACCCTCGGCCGCACCACGATCCTTGACCAGGTGACCTTCCAGGTACAGCCCGGCAGCATTCATGCACTGGTCGGACCCAACGGGGGCGGCAAGAGCTCGCTGATCAAGACCCTGCTCGGGCAAATGCCCCACCAGGGCCGCCTGAGCCTGCAATGGCCAGGCACCCCGGGGACGATCGGCTACGTGCCGCAAGCGCTGGAGTTTGATCGCGGACTGCCGATGACCGTCGACGACTTCATGGCCGCGATGTGCCAGCGTCGACCGGCATTTCTGGGGGTGAGCAAGCATTACGCGGCAGCCATCGGTGATGCCCTGGAACGGGTCGGCATGCAGGACAAACGCAAACGACGCATGGGCGCTTTGTCCGGTGGCGAACGTCAGCGAGTATTGCTGGCCCAGGGGCTGATCCCGCCGCCGCAGTTGCTGGTGCTCGATGAACCCATGTCGGCTCTCGATGAAGCCGGCATCCAGGTTTTCGAGCGACTTCTCGGGCACTGGCGCCAAAGCGGCATCACGGTGCTGTGGATCGAGCATGACCTGGAAGCGGTAGGCCGTCTGGCGGACCGGGTCACCGGGCTCAACCGCCGGGTGCTGTTCGATGCAACGCCCAAGCAGGCACTGACACCGGAACGCCTGCTGACGCTGTTTTCCACCCATCCACGGAGCGCTGCCTGATGAGTTATGAAGCCTTTCGCCTGATGATTCAGGGCTGGGCGTCTTCGGGTTACCTGCCTGAAGCGCTGGCGTACGGGTTCGTGGTCAATGCGTTGTTGGCAGGCCTGCTGATCGGACCGGTGCTGGGTGGCCTGGGCACCCTGGTGGTGGTCAAGCGCTTTGCGTTTTTTTCCGAAGCAGTCGGCCACGCGGCACTGACCGGCGTGGCCGTCGGCATTCTGCTGGGGGAACCTTACACCGGGCCTTATGGCAGCCTGTTCGGCTACTGCCTGCTGTTCGGCATCCTGCTCAACTACTTGCGCAACCGCACCGGGCTGTCACCGGATACGCTGATCGGCGTGTTCCTCTCCGTTTCGTTAGCCCTGGGTGCCAGCCTGCTATTGATTCTCGCCGGCAAGATCAACGTGCACATCCTTGAAAACGTGCTGTTCGGTTCGGTCCTGACGGTCAACGGGAATGACCTGCTGGTGTTGGCCATCGTGGGTTCACTGGTCATGGCACTGGCCTTGCCGCTGTACAACCGCATCATGCTCGCCAGCTTCAATCCGCAGCTGGCGGCGGTGCGCGGGGTGGCGGTGAAGACCCTCGATTACCTGTTCGTGATTCTGGTAACCCTGATCACCGTCGCCGCCGTGAAAGTGATCGGCGCCATTCTGGTCGGGGCCCTGCTGGTCATTCCGGCGGCGGCTGCACGGTTGCTCAGCCAGTCGCTCAAGGGCTTTTTCTGGTGCTCGGTGCTGATCGCCACGATCAGTACCCTGTGCGGCATTCTCGCGCCGATCGTTTTTGATCTGCCTATTCCATCCGGTGCCGCGATCATCCTGGTGGCCGGCATCGCCTTCGCCCTGGCGGCCGTTGCCCGTGGCGTCGTTCCTGGCCTGAAAGGGAATATCGGATAATGTCTTTTAAGTTGCGTCAACTAACCCTGGCGGTCGCCTTGTGCACCTTGGCCCACACGGCCTTCGCGGCCAACAGCACAAAACCGCTACGCGTGCTGGCCTCACTGCCGATCACCTATGGCTTGGGCGAGGTCCTGCTCAAGGGCACCAACGTCCAGCTCGAACGCGCCGCGCCGGCGAACCTGCCCGGCAGCCGGCAGACCGCCTACTTCACCGGCCGAGGTGCACCGGCCCTGGCCAAACTGGCGACCGATGCCGATGCCGTGATCGGCCTGCGTTCGTTGTGGGCCGACGACCCGCTCTATCCCATGTCCCGACGCAGCAACATCCGGGTCGTCGAAGTCGATGCTGCCCGCCCGGTGGACGGCGCCTTGCCCGGGATCGCCGTACAGCCGGACAACAAGGTCGACGGCCTCAACAGCCAGCCATGGTTGTCCAGCAACAACATGGGACGCATGGCGGATGTGATGGCGGCAGATCTGGTGCGCCTGGCACCCGCAGCCAAGCCGGTCATCGAGGCCAACCTGGCGACGCTCAAACAGCGCCTGCTGAAGTTCAGTGCCGACAGCGAAGCGCGCCTGGCCCGCGCCGACAACCTCAGCGTAATGAGCCTCAGCGATCATTTCGGTTACCTGATTGGTGGTCTCAACCTGGAACTGATCGGCCTCGACGCCCGCCCGGATGCCGAATGGACCCCGGAGGCACTCAAGCAACTGGCGGCCACGCTCAAGGACAATGATGTGGCCGTGGTGTTACACCACCGCCAGCCGTCGGATGCGCTCAAAGCGGTGATTACCGAGGCAGGAAGCCGCCTGGTGGTACTGAATATCGATGGGGTGGATCCGGTGGCTGAGCTGGAAGGGAATGTGGATTCGGTGATCAAGGGGTTGAGTGACCCAGCCGCACCCTCCCCCCTGTAGGTGCTGTCGAGTGCAACAAGGCTGCGATCTTTTCTGCAGCCCAGGCACCAAAAAGCCCGCTGACTGCACCAGTCCAGCGGGCTTTTTGTGACAGGCAGGCTCAGAGCACCGCAGCCG
The DNA here is from genome assembly GCF_022496665.1 of Pseudomonas sp. TMW22090. NCBI lineage: Bacteria > Pseudomonadati > Pseudomonadota > Gammaproteobacteria > Pseudomonadales > Pseudomonadaceae > Pseudomonas > Pseudomonas sp. TMW22090. The sequence goes on along the minus strand of NZ_SCFH01000010.1, from coordinate 253,034 downwards.
CCTGCTCTTCCATCTTCTTGCGCAGGCTCAGTGGGCGCATATCCGTCCAGGTTTCCTCGATGTAGGCCAGGCACTCCTTCTTCAGGCCGCTCTTGCCCACGGTGCGCCAGCCTTGCGGCACGGCCTTGTAGTCAGGCCAGATCGAATACTGCTCTTCGTGGTTGACCACGACTTGAAATAGGATGTCCTCGCGGTCGAATACTGACGTCATTGGTGTTTCTCCATCGATGTAGGGTGGGCTGCACGCAAGTGCATCCGGTCTGTAGAAGGTACGTTCGGGACGCGGGAAAATTTAGAGACTGGCGGTGGCAGCGGCCATGGCCCTGCCAAAGATTTCGGCTACCTGATCGATTTCGCTGGAGGTAATCACCAGCGGTGGCAGGAAGCGCACCACGCCGCCATGTCGCCCGCCCAGCTCGAGGATCAAACCTCGCTTGAGGCACTCACGCTGCACCAGCGGAGCCAGGCGGGCAAAGATCGGCGGGTGACCTTGGGCATCCGGCACACCGGATGGATCAACCAGTTCTACGCCGAGCATCAGACCTCGACCGCGTATGTCACCCAGCTGCGGAAAATCCCGCTGCAGGATGCGCAGGTGTTCGCCCAGGCGCTCGCCCATGGCGATGGCATGCTCGCAGACCCTGTGCTCGGTCAGATATCGCATCACGGCGGAACCGGCGGCCATCGCCATCTGGTTACCGCGGAAGGTCCCGGCATGGGCGCCCGGAAGCCAGGTGTCGAGCCAGTCCCGATAGACCACCACCGCCAACGGCAGGCTGCCGCCGATGGCCTTGGACATCACCACCACGTCCGGAATGATCCCGGCGTGTTCAAAGGCAAACATCTTGCCGGTGCGTCCAAACCCGCTCTGGATTTCGTCGACTATCAGCGCCACCCCGGCTTTTTCGGTAATACGGCGCAAGCCACGCAACCAGTCGAGGTCAGCCGGAATAACCCCGCCTTCGCCCTGCACCGCTTCGACTATCACCGCCGCAGGCAACTCCACGCCCGCTTCCGGGTCACTCAGCAGATTTTCCAGGTAGCTCAGGTTGACCTTGACCCCTTGTGCACCGCCGAGCCCGAACGGGCAACGGTAGTCGTAGGGATAGGGCATGAATTGCACTCCGCTGCCGAGTAAGGCCGCCATGGGTTTTTTCGGCGCCAGGCTGCCCATCAGGCTGAGCGCGCCCTGACTCATGCCGTGGTAGCCGCCTTGAAATGACAACACGGTGCTGCGACCGGTGGCGGTGCGCACCAGCTTCAACGCCGCCTCCACGGCGTCGGTGCCGGTGGGTCCGCAGAACTGGATTTTCGCTTCGCCAGCCAACCCCTGTGGCAGCAGGGCGAACAGGTCCTGGACGAATTGATCTTTGACCGGAGTCGTCAGGTCAAGGGTGTGCAACGGCAATTCATCGGCCAGCACCTGCCGGATCGCCTCAATCACTACTGCGTGGTTGTGCCCCAACGCCAGCGTGCCTGCGCCGGCGAGGCAGTCGATGAAACGGCGGCCTTCGACGTCTTCGACATAGATACCCTTGGCCCGCTTGAGCGCCAGGGGGATGCGCCGTGGATAGCTGCGGGCGTTAGACTCCTGCCGGGTCTGTCGCGCCAGCAACGGCGACTCGTTGAACTGATAAAGCGTTTCGGCCGGCGCCGGAGTGACCCGCGCCGACTGATCTTGCACAAGGCTGGTAGCGACTGACATCTCTCGACCCCTCAAAAAGGTTTTCCTGTTGTGGAAACGCTTCAGGCGGCTGAGGATTTAGACCCTTGGTCAGCTTTTGCAGCAGGCAACAACAGCCCTTTACACATGGGAATGGCCTGCAGACCGGCAACCTTGAAGGTCGGGGCGCAGGGCTGGTATCCCAGATGCCGGTAGAACCCCTCGCCAGTGAGCGTGCTGTTGAGTTGCACGTGGTACAGGCCGTGACTGATCAACCAGCTTTCCAGGTCAGCCACCAGCGCCTGGCCCGCGCCGCGCCGAAACCATTCCGGTTGCACGTAGCAAAACGCCAGCTTGCCACTGATCGCAGCCATGGCGGCCCCCACTGGCTTGTCCTGTAGCAAGGCGATGTTGAGGTAAAACCGCGGGTCAGTCAGCCAGGCCATGACATGCCTGACGGTTTTGCTGTGGGTCCAGGTGGCAACGGTGTGTGGATCGTTGCGGTGATCAATGGCGCAGCCAACGCGGATCGAACGTTCGACTATCCGGCAGATGATGCCGGCGTCGGCGGGGGTTGCCTTGCAGACATGCAGGGATGTTTCCATGGCGCCAGTACCTCAATCCATTGAGTCAAAGCCGGCGAGGACGATAGCGCTACGGGGGCGGGATGCCTATCGGATAGACGTTACTTTTGATGTGTAACCACGCCCTCTCAGACCGGCTGCAATGGCATCGTCAGTTCAACCCGCAAGCCATCCGGCTTGCTGTCGAACTTCAGCGTGCAACCGCAGCGCTGGACAATTGCCTGGACAATCGCCAACCCCAGGCCACAGCCGGTGCTTTGGCCATTGCGCCAGAAGCGCTGGGTAAGATGTTGCAAATCATCCTCGGCGATACCAGGGCCATGATCGCGAACCACGAACTGCACGCGGTTTTCGACTGTTTCCACGCTCAAGTCCACCGGACCATCACCAGGGGTGTGACGCAGTGCGTTGTCCAGTAAGTTACGCAGTGCGGCAATCGACAGTACCGCCGGCATTTGCACCGGCGCTGCGGAAAGCCTTGCCGGCGCCTTGAAGCGGATGCGCTGGCGATCGCCACTGCCGGCGTCCTGGATCGCCAGCCTGGCCACCTGCTCGGCATTGCATTGCACACCGTCATCGAACGACAGACTGCCTTCGACACGCGCCAGCAACAGCAATTGTTCGAGGGTGCGGTGCAGACGGTCAGCCCCCTCTTCCGCCCGGGCGAGGGACTGGTCCCGAGCGGCGCCCTCGGTCATGCGCGCGACCTGCAGGTGGGTCTTGATCGCCGTCAGCGGGCTACGCAATTCGTGGGCCGCGTCGCCAGTCAGGCGCCGCTCGCGCTCGATGGTCTTGCCGATCCGTTGCAGCAACTGATTCTGGGTGTCGAGCAACGGCTGCAATTCGCTGGGCAGCGGCTGGATCTGCAACGGTTCCAGGGAGTCGGCGCTACGCCGCATCAGGGCATCACGCATGCGATTGAGCGGCGCCAGGCCCTGGCCGATCCCCAGCCAAAGGAGGCACAGGCAACCGAGCAACGCCACGCCGACCGGCACCGATGCCGCCAGCAGGATCGACATGTTCAACGCTTCGCGCTCGATCTGCCGGTCGGCGGTGGTGATGCGCAGGTCTCCCCGAACCAGGGTGAAACTGCGCCAGGGCGCGCCATCGATCATCTGGTCATGAAAACCCAGTTGCTCGGCTTCCAGGGTCTGTTGCGGATCGGTGTGACTGCGGGCCAGGATCTCGCCCCGCAGTGAACTGACCTGGCACGCCATGCCCCCCGGGATGTTCAGTTGCTCGGCACTGAAATGGGTGCCCTCGCCCTTGCTCGGAAGCGCCGGCAGTTGCTCCATCAACCCGGCGACCATGCGCGCCGACGCCACCAGGCGCTGGTCGAGGGAAAACATCATCTGGTTGCGCAGGTCGCTGAGCATCCAGGCAGCCGCCAGCGCCCAGATCAGCGCGAACGCGGCGCCCAGGGTCAGGCTCAGGCGCAAGCGCAGGCTCATCACTTCGAACGATCTCCACTGTCTGCCGGGCCCAGGCGGTAACCCAGGCCGCGTACGGTCTCGACGATGCCGTTACCGAGTTTGCGCCGCAGGTGATGGATGTGCACGTTCAGGGCGTTGCTTTCCAGCTCGTCGTTGAACCCATAGACACTGTCTTTGAGCTGTTCCGTGGACAGGACCCGGCCCCGGTTGTGCAACAGCGCCTGCAACAGCGATTGCTCACGCCGTGACAAGTCGACCGGCTGCCCGCCCAGGGTGGTTTCGCGGCTACTCGGATCGTAGGTCAGCGCGCCATGCTCGATCAGGTTGACGCTGCGCCCCGCCACCCGCCGCAACAAGGTGTGCAGGCGCGCGGCCAGTTCACGCAGGTCGAACGGCTTGAGCAGGTAATCGTCGGCGCCCGCTTGCAGCCCATCGACCCGGTCCGTGACCGAATCCCGGGCGGTGAGGATCAGCACCGGAATCTCCAGGCCACTGTGACGCAACTGCTGCAACAGCTTCAGGCCGTCCTCATCGGGCAGGCCAAGGTCGAGCACCATGACGTCGAACTCGGCAACCTTGAGCATCGCCCGGGCAGCCGATGCGGTAGCCACGTGCTCCACGGTCAGGCCCTGGGCGGTGAGGCCGGCGACTATGCCGCTGGCGATCAGCTCATCGTCTTCGCAAACCAGTACGTGCATAGTGAGTACCTGAAAAGAAACCAATTAGGCCTGTAGCCGATTAAGCCGACATTATGCCGCAAGCGCCGTTGCGACAAGGCCGTGGCGGTTAATCATCGGTTAATCGCCGTCTCTCATCCTGCCCCCACTTGCACAGGGATAAGGCTTACCCATGCGTCGAATTTTACTGCTTTTCGTTCTCCTGATATCGGGCATGGCCCAGGCCGCCAACGATCCATTCGCGACCAAACCGGACTTCCTTCCAGTAGGCAAGGCGTTCATCCTCACTTCCGAGCGCCTGGAGTCCGGTGAAACCCAACTTTTTTGGCAGATCGCCGATGGGTACTATCTGTACCAGCAGCGTCTGAAGTTCGACGGCTTGCCGCCAGAGCACAAGCCGGCCTTGCCCCCTGGCGAATCTCACAGCGATGAATTTTTCGGTGAGCAGCAGGTTTACCGCCAGGGCCTTGAGTTGAAAATACCGGCCGGTGCCACCGGCCAGGTGAAAGTAGGATTCCAGGGCTGTGCCGATGCCGGCCTGTGTTATCCGCCGCAAACCCAGGTCGTTGACCTGGGGGGGACAGTCATTGCCCCTGCCGCCGCCGAAGCGCCGGACCAGGCCCTGGCCAGCGGCCTGCAACAACGGGCGCTGGGCTGGAGCCTGCTGGTGTTCTTTGGCCTGGGCCTGCTGCTGGCATTCACCCCTTGCACCCTGCCCATGTTGCCCATACTCGCAGGGCTGGTCGTCGGCAGCGGCGCCAGCCCTCGACGCGGCTTCGCCCTGGCCGGCAGTTACGTGGTGTGCATGGCCCTGGTCTATGCCGCGATGGGCGTATTGGCAGCGATGCTTGGCGCCAATCTGCAGGCTTTACTGCAGAACCCCTGGCTGCTGGGCAGCTTCGCCGCCGTGTTTGTATTGCTGGCGTTGCCGATGTTCGGTTTTTTTGAATTGCAACTGCCCGTGGCCATTCGTGACCGCCTGGAAAATGTATCGCGCAACCAGCGTGGCGGCAGCCTGATCGGCGCTGGCGTGCTGGGTGCGGTGTCGGGGCTGCTGGTGGGACCTTGCATGACCGCGCCCCTGGCCGGCGCCCTGCTCTATATCGCGCAGAGCGGCAACGCCCTGCATGGCGGGCTGATCCTGTTCACCATGGGCATCGGCATGGGGATCCCGCTGCTGTTGCTGGTGACGGTCGGCAATCGCTTCCTGCCCAAGCCCGGCGCCTGGATGAACCTGCTCAAAGGCGTGTTCGGCTTCCTGTTCCTCGCCACCGCCTTGCTGATGCTGCGCCCGGTGCTGGATGAATCACTGTGGGTGGGGCTGTGTGGAGCATTACTGTTGATCGCGGCCTACAGCGCCTGGAAGCAATCGGAAGGTTTCGGCCGGGTTGCCCAGCTGTTCGGCGCAAGTTCCTTGCTGCTGGGGGTGTGGGGCAGCCTGCTGCTGATCGGTGCCGCCGGCGGCAGTGATGACCTGTTCAAGCCATTACAGGTCTACAGCACGGCAAATTCGACCAGCACCGCCCGCCCGGTTGGCCACGAGGCCTTCACCACCATCAAGGACCCGGCTGCGCTGCAACGGGAACTGGATGCGGCCAAGGCTCAAGGTCAATGGGTGTTGCTCGACTATTACGCCGACTGGTGCGTGGCCTGCAAAATCATGGAAAAACGCGTGTTCGGCCAGCCGCAGGTGCTCACGGCACTCAGTGACGTACGTTTGCTGCGTCTGGACGTAACCGCCGATAACGCCGCCAGTCGCGAACTTCTCGGTCGATACAAGGTGCCAGGGCCACCGAGCCTGCTGTGGATCGGCACCGACGGCGAGGAGCGACGTAGCCAGCGCATTACCGGCGAAGTTGATGCCGCCACATTCCTGCAACGCTGGAACCTCACCCGAGAGGCCCGTTAATGCTGACGCTCACCCTCGGCACGTTTGCCATTGCGCTCAATCACCTGCTGCTGATCGGTGCTCTGGCGCTGGCGACCTTTGTGGGTTGGCGAGCGGCCAGGCGCGGTGGCGAAAACCCCGAGTCGGTGCTGTTCAGCCTGTTCCTGATCGGCATGCTGGCGGCCCGGATCGGTTTCGTGGCGCTCTACTGGAAGCATTATCGTAACGATCTCTGGCAAGTCATCGACCTGCGTGACGGCGGCTTCCTCGCCTGGCCGGGGGTGATCGCGCTGTTGCTCGTTGCCCTCTACCGGGGCTGGCGCCGCCCGGGACTGCGTCGCCCCCTGGGGTTTGGCGTGGGTAGCGGCCTGGCGTTCTGGCTGCTCGCTACTTTTTCCCTCTCCATCTACGAACAAGGCACGCGCCTGCCGGAAATCACCCTGCGCAATGCGGCCGGGGAAACCGTGCGACTGGAGGATTACAAAGGGGGCCCGCTGGTGATCAATCTCTGGGCCACCTGGTGCCCTCCCTGTCGCCGGGAAATGCCGGTGCTGGAAAATGCCCAGCAACAGCGTCCGGACCTGACCTTCCTGTTCGTCAATCAGGCCGAAAGCATGCAAAGCGTAAGTACTTACCTGGAAACCCAGGGGCTGAGCCTGTCGAACGTATTGTTCGATGGCAGTGGCCGCCTGGGTCAGGCGGTGGGCTCCATGGCCTTGCCGACTACGCTGTTCTACAGCAATGAGGGCCGCCTGCTGGGCAGCCATCTGGGCGAACTGTCGGAAGCCAGCCTGGCCCGCGCCCTGGAAAACTTCGACAGCCCTGGTTCCGCCACTTCTTCAAGGAAACTGCCATGCCCCGCCTCCGCCACCTGCTGACGTTGACCCTGGGCACTGCCCTGCTGCACCTGCCATTCGCGCAGGCTGCCGAAGAATTGCCTGAAGCGATCAAGAAAATAGAAGCCAAGGGCGCAAAAATCGTCGGCCAGTTCGACGCACCAGACGGCCTGCGAGGTTACGCCGCGCAGTACCAGAACCGTGGCATGGCCCTGTACCTGACCCCGGATGGCAAACACGTGCTGCTGGGCAACCTGTATGACGCCGACGGCAATGACCTCAGCACCGCCCCCCTGCAAAAGCTGGTTTACGCGCCGATGTCCAAGGAAGTCTGGGGCAAGATGGAAGCGAGCAACTGGATTGCCGACGGCAACAAGGACGCACCGCGCGTGGTGTACCTGTTCAGCGACCCGAATTGCCCTTACTGCAACATGTTCTGGGAACAGGCGCGGCCTTGGGTGAAAGCCGGCAAAGTGCAACTGCGCCATATCATGGTCGGCATCATTCGCGAGGACAGCCCGGGCAAATCCGCAGCGCTGCTGGCCGCCAAGGACCCGCAAAAGGCCCTGGCAGACCACGAAAAAGCCGGCAAGGCCAGCTCGCTCAAGGCCTTGAAGGATGTTCCGCCGGCGATCCAGGCCAAGCTCGCGGCGAACATGCAGTTGATGGAAGAGCTGGAATTGTCGGCCACCCCGGCGATCTTCTATATGGACGACAAGGGTGAGTTGCAACAGCAGCAGGGCGCGCCGTCGCCGGATAAGCTGGTGAAGATTCTTGGGCCGAAGTAAGCGTCCGTTGGCTGCGGACTCCTTGAGTTCGCCTGTTTACTACTGACTGGAAGTTGAGTGTGGGTGCACGGCAATGACTCTACAGAAGGTTTCACTTAATGTGACTTACTGTTGAGTCATTTCAAACACCGCTGGTCTTTTCAACCTCAGGCATGGCAGCCCCAATCACTGCATTTCATTCCCAGACAGTCACAACCCCTCAAGCTCCGCCATCAGATCAGTCAACCGATCCACTTTCTCTTCGGTGATATCGCTCGCCGCCAGCCCATCGATGTATTCGGCCAGGTCCTCAACCGTACTGCACTCGAACATCGCCCGCAGCGGCACTTCGCGCTGCAGCGCTGTCTGCACCCGCGAAGCAATCTGCGTGGCCAGCAGCGAATGCCCGCCCAACTCGAAGAAATTATCGCGCACACCCACCCTGTCGACTTTCAACACCTGCGCCCAGATATCCGCCAGCTTCAGCTCAAGCTCAGTGCGCGGCGCCTGGTAGTCCTGGCTCTGCAACTGACCTATCTCCAGTGCTGGCAACGCTTTGCGATCCAGTTTGCCGTTGGCATTAAGCGGCATTTGCTCCAGCCACAGCCAGTGCAGCGGCACCATGTACTCCGGTAGCTCGGTGCGCAGACGCTGCTTGATGCGCTCCAGGCGTTCGCCGGAATTGAGCGCCGAATCCGCCGCTACCAGATAACCCACCAGGTGCTTGCCATTGGCGCCCTCCTGCACGCCCACCGCAGCGTCCCGCACTTCTGGTTGTTCGTGCAGGCGCGCCTCGATCTCACCCAACTCAATGCGATAGCCGCGAATTTTCACCTGATGATCGATTCGCCCGACGTACTCCAGCACCCCATCGCTGCGGCGGCGGGCCAGGTCGCCGGTGCGGTACAGACGATCCCCCGACGCGCCAAACGGGTTGGGCACAAATGCCTGGGCAGTGCGCAACGGATCGCTCACATACCCGCGGCCAACCCCTGTGCCGGCGACACACAATTCACCTACGGCACCCAAGGGCACCAGTTCCAGCGCGCCATCGAGCAGGTACAGGCGATTGTTGTCGGTTGGCATGCCGATCGGCAGATAACTGCTGCGGGTCGAGGCCAGGTCGACACGATGAAACGCCACGTCATCCGAACATTCCGCCGGGCCATACGCGTTCACCAGGCCGACTTGCGGGTAACGCAGCAGCCATTGGTGGGCCAGTTCAGGTGGCATGGCTTCACCGGTCGGCAGCATCCAGCGCAGGCCATCGAGGCTCATGTGTGCTTGAACGAGCATGCCCTGGATCAGCGACGGCACGCTTTCCAGCACGGTGACGCCCTGGGCCACCACGTGTGCCAGCAAGCCCTGCGGATCATGGGCGATGGCGTTCGGCACGATGTCCACACGTGCACCGAACAGCGGTGCCGCGAGGAACTGCCAGACGGATATATCGAAGCTTTGTGAAGCGGTCTGCGCGATCACATCGGCCTCGCCCAGCTTCAGGTACGGCACCTTGCTCAACTGATTGTTGAGCATGCCGCGCTGTTCGACCATCACGCCCTTGGGCAGACCTGTGGAACCGGAGGTGTAAATCACGTAAGCGAGGTTATCCGGTCCACTGTAGATCCCGGGATTGGCGACCGATGCAGCGCTCGCCTGCACCTCTTCCCAGACCAGCAACCTGGGCCGATGCGCACAGCTGAATGAATCCAGCAGCGAAACGGCCTGCTCCCGACAAGCCTGGGTGCACACCAGCAACGGCGTGCGGCTGAGATCGAGGATGCGGCTCAAGCGTTGGCTCGGCAGGCCCGGATCCAGCGGCAGATACCCCGCACCCGCCTTGAAGCTGCCGATGATCATGCCCAGCAATGCACAGTTGCGTTCGGCCAGCAGGGCCACCGGTTGATCCAGCCCCACCCCGGCCGCCAGCAGTGCATGACCGAGCCGGTTGCTGCACACGTTCAGTTCGGCATACGTGTGCCGCTGATCGAGACAGCTGGCCACCACTCGCTGCGGATGCCGGGCCACCTGCGCTTCGAACAGCGCCACGTAGCTCTGCTCCAGCGGATACTCATGGGCGCTCTGGTTGCAACCGTAGAGCAGGAAATCCCGTTCCTCGGTGCCCAGCAGCGGTAGATCCGCCATGTCACCATGGAAACCCTGTACCAGTGCCAGCAACAGGCGCTTGAACTCGGCGAGCATGCGCTCGACCGTGGTTTCATCGAAGAATCGCTGGTCGTACGACAGATGCAAGCCCAGGTCGTCCCCCGGATAACACACCGCCGTCAGGGGGAAGTTGGTGTGCGTACGGCCTGAGTCCGACGTGGCATTGAGGCTCTGCGCGCGGTCCAGAACGGAGACTTCGACCGGCGCGTTCTCGAACACGAACAGGCTGTCGAACAGCGGCTGGCCCTTGGGCAGCTCACTGTGTTCCTGGATGTTCACCAGCGGCAGGTACTCGTATTCACGCAGCTGCATATTGCTGTCGAGCAACTCGCCAAGCCATTGGCGAACGCTGCAACGCTGATCGTCCCCGGGCATCTTCACCCGCAGCGCGATGCTGTTGATGAACAGCCCGACCGTGCGTTGCATTGCCGGCATCTGCACCGGACGGCCGGCCACCGTGACACCAAACAACACGTCGCGATCACCGCTGAGGCGCCGCAGGACCAAGGCCCAGGCCGCCTGGGCGAAGGTATTGACGGTCAACTGATGGGCCTGGGCCAGTTCGCGCAGTTGCACACCGTCCCGGACAGCCAGACGGGTGTAACAGTCGCCGACGACCATGCCGCCGCTGTCGCCGGCATGCTCGCGCAGCAAGGGCCGATCGCTTGGAATCGGCGTTGTCCGTTCAAAACCCTGCAGATTGTCTTTCCACCACTGCCGGGCTTCGGCAAGGTTCTGCCGTTGCAGCCAGGCGATGTAGTCACGATAACGCGGCGGTAGCGATAATTGCGCTTCACGCCCCTCGCCCAAGGCGGTGTAGATCTCAAGGAAATCGTTCATCAATAGCGAACGGCACCAGGCATCGATAAGAATGTGGTGGTTGCTCATCATGAACCAGTAGCGCGCCGCGCCGACCCGGATCAGGCGCAGGTGAAACGGGGCCTGGTTGAGCAGGTCGAAGCCGGCTTCACGCTCGCTTTTGAGCAGCGCCTGCAACCTGGGTTCCTGCTCGGCCTGGGCAACAGCCGACCAATCGAGGTACTCGATCGGCGTGCTGCCCGGCTTGTGGATAACCTGCAGCATGTCCTCGCCAACGTTCCAGCAGAACGATGCCCGCAGGGCCTCGTGCCGGGCGATCACCGCGTGCCAAGCCTCGGCAAAACGTTGCGGGTCCAGTTCACTGTTGATGCGGTAACGGTCTTGCATGTAGTACAGGCCGGTGCCCGGTTCCAACAAGGTGTGCAGCAGCATGCCTTCCTGCATCGGCGTCAGCGCAAAGACATCTTCAATGAGCGCGGCAGGTACTGGCAGCGCATCGAGCTGGGGCTGGGTGAGTTTCGCCAGCGGGAAGTCCGACGGCGTCAGGCCTCCCGCGCCATCGCCCAGGCAATGCTCGATCAGACTCTGCAATTCTTCGAGGTAGGCGTGCGCCAGCTCGGCGATGGCCTGCGGGTCGTGACGCTCTGTACTGAAGGTCCAGCGCATTACCAGCTCACCGCCATAGACCTGGCTGTCGACGCTCAGCTCGTTGGGCAGCGGCGCCTCCGGATCGTGCGCCGCGCCGACCGGTTCGTCCAGCGGACGGAACAAGGCGTCGTCAGCAAAACTCTGGTCGAACTGGCCCAGATAATTAAAGGTGATCTGCGCCGCCGGCAAGGCCGACATGGCGTGGCGGCAGACGTCGTCGGCCAGGTACCGCAGTACCCCATACCCAAGGCCCTTGTGCGGTATGGCGCGCAGTTGCTCCTTGATTGCCTTGATCGTGTGCTCATGCTCAAGTCCTGGCGTCAGGCGCAGTACGAATGCGCTGGTGAACCAGCCAACCGTGCGGCTCAGGTCGATGTCGTCAAACAGGTTCTCGCGGCCGTGGCCTTCAAGTTGAATCAGCGCCGACTCGTGCCCGCTCCAGCGGCACAAAACCCGGGACAAGGCACTCAGCAGCAGGTCGTTAACCTGCGTGCGATAGGCACTCGGCGCCTGTTGCAGCAACTGGCGGGTGCGCTCGCCGTCGAGGCGTACGCTGATGGTCTCGGCGTGGCGATGCTGGCGTCCACCTTCAGGGCGGGCGCACGGCAGCGCAACATCCGGCCCTGCCAATTGTGCCTGCCACCAACCCAATTCCTCACGTAGCGAATCACTGCCCGCGTAGGCCTGCAGACGAGCCGCCCAGTCGCGCAAGGCGCTGGTTTTCGCCGGTAACTCGACGGGTTTTCCCGCGAGCAATTGACGATAAACCGTCTGCACATCGTCCAGCAGTACTCGCCAGGACACGCCATCCACCACCAGGTGGTGAATGGCGATGAACAGGCGTTGCTGACCCTGCGGTCCATCCACCAGCAGCGCCCGCAACAACGGCCCATGCTTGAGGTCCAGACTTCTCTGGGCGTCGGCGAACAGCGCGGTGCACTGTTCCATGGATTTGACCCGCACCTGCCACAGCACGGGGGTGTCGCTATCGATCCGATGTTCGGCGCGCCAGGCGCCAGCCACTGCGGTGAAGCGCAGCCGTAATGCATCGTGTTGCTCGATCACAGCCAGCAGTGCCTGCTCCAGGCAATGGGGTTCGAGCAGCACGGTCGGCTCTAGCAACAAGGCCTGGTTCCAGTGTTGAGGCTCAGGAATCTGGCTGTCGAAAAACCAGTGCTGGATCGGCGTCATTGGCGACTCACCGGTGAGCAGGCCTTGTTCGGCCACCACCTGTTCCGTACGCGTGGCGATGGCGGCGAGCGCCTGCACGGTCTGGTGCTGGAACAGGTCCCGTGGGCTGAAATGAATGCCCTGCTGACGGGCGCGGCTGACCACCTGGATCGACAGGATCGAGTCGCCACCCAGTTCGAAAAAGTTGTCGTTGAGACCCACCTGCGTGACGTTCAATACCTCGCGCCAGAGGCTGGCCAGGGTCAGTTCAAGCTCGCTGCCGGGTGCCACGTAATGCTGACGGTTGAGCGCCGGGTCCGGCGCCGGAAGCGCGCGACGATCGAGCTTGCCGTTGGCCGTCAGCGGCCAGTGTGCCAACAGGATCAGGTGCATGGGCACCATATAGTCCGGAAGCTGGGCATTGAGGTGAGCCTTGAGGGATTCGCGCAGGCTGCTCTGTTGCGCGTCATCCTGCTCGGCGACCGCCGTCAGCAGGTAGCCCACCAGCTGCTTGCCACTTGGCGCATCAAGCGCCAGCACCACCGCTTCACGCACCGACTCATGCTCCAGCAGGCGATTTTCGATCTCGCCAGGCTCGATACGGAAACCGCGAATCTTCACCTGATGATCGATGCGGCCGAGGTACTCCACCAGCCCATCGCCGCGCTGGCGCACCCGATCTCCCGTGCGGTACAGGCGTGTGCCATCGGCGGCAAAGGGGTCGGCCACAAAGCGTTCGGCGGTCATGCCCGGACGCTGGTGGTAACCCTGGGCCAGGCCGGCACCGCCAATGAACAGCTCGCCCGTCGCGCCCTGGGGTACCAACGCCAGGTCGGCGTCGAGGATGTACCCAACCCGGGCGCCGATCACGCTGCCGATCGGTACGCTGCCCATGCCCTCTTCCAGGTGTTCCGGGGCCAGGCTGGACAGGGGCATGACCACGGTTTCAGTGGGGCCGTAAGCATTGAAGAACAGGCTCGGCTTGAACGCCCCGCGAATTCGTTGCAGATGTTCGCCGGTCAAGGCTTCGCCGCCGGTGATGCACATACGCACTGGCAGGGTTTCATTGCGGGTGGCCAGCCACTGCGCCAACTGGCTGCCATAGCTTGGCGTGAAGCCAAGGATATTGATGTGGTGGCGACGGATCAGCTCGCAGATCTCCTGCGCATCCCACTGACCTTGCGCCCGCAAGACTACCTGGGCGCCGCTCAACAAAGGCACCAGCAATCGCTCGGTGGCGGCGTCGAAATTGATCGAATAGAAGTGCAGTTCGCAATCATCGACGCGCATGCCGAAGCGCTCGATCACCGCGCGGCAATGCATGGCGATTTCGCCGTGGGACACCATCACGCCCTTGGGTTTTCCGGTGGAACCCGAGGTGTAGATCAGGTAGGCCTGATGCTGGGGCAAGCTGCTGCGAGGCAACTCTGCCGCCGGGTAATCGGCCAGGGCGGCGCTGTCATCTTCAAGGCACCAGCGCGAAACGCCAGTCGGCAACTCGCCCAGGGCCGTGAACATGGCCGAGTTGCTGAGGAGCAAGCCGATGCCACTGTCCTTGATCATGTAGTGCAATCGGTCCAGCGGGTATTCCGGGTCCAGCGGCACGTACGCGCCGCCGGCTTTGAGTATCGCCAGCAGGCCGACCACCATCTCCAGCGAGCGCTCCAGCGCCAGGCCAACCCGCACCTGCGGCCCGACTCCACGCTCACGCAGCATCCAGGCCAGGCGATTGGCCCGGGCGTCGAGTTCGGCATAGCTCAGGGTTTGCCCGGCGAAGGTCAACGCCGGTGCATCGTTGCGCAGCAGCGCCTGTTCACTGAACAGGTGATGCACGCACTGGTCCAGACGATGCTCGCCCGGCTCCACGCCGAGGCTGCCGAGCAGGTGTTTCTGCTCGTCGGCGGCCAGCAGCGGCAACTCGCTCAGGCGCTGTTGCGGATCGACCAGCAATGCCTCCAGCAGGTTGCGCCAATGCCCGGCCATGCGCGCAATGCGCGGCTCATCGAACAGATCGGTGCTGTAGGTCAGGCAGCAACCCAGGCGATGGTCAAGGTCGGTGACTTCCAGGTTGAGGTCGAACTTGGTTGCACGAGCATCGTTGGCCAGGTACTCGACGGTCATCCCCGCCAGGGTGCGTTTTTGCTGGAATTCCCAGCGCTGCACATTGCACATTACCTGGAACAGCGGGTTATAGGCGGCGCTGCGCGGCGGCTGCAAGGCTTCCACCAGGTGATCGAACGGCAAGTCCTGATGGGACTGGCCTTCGATGACGGTGTGGCGCACCTGATCGAACAACTCGCCGACGGACATCTGCCCATTGAGCTGGCAGCGCAGTACCTGGGTATTGAGGAACGCCCCGATCAGTCCCTCGCTTTCCGGACGGATGCGGTTGGCCACCGGCGCGCCGATGCGCAGGTCGGTCTGGCCGCTATAGCGATAGAGCAATACGGCCAGTGCCGCGGTCATGGTCATGAACAGGGTCAGGCCATGTTGCGCATTGAAGGTTCGCACCCGCGCGGCCAGCTCGTCAGGCAGGTCAAAACGGTACAGCTCGCCCCGGTGGCTTTGCACCGGTGGCCGCGCTCGGTCGGCGGGCACCTCCAGCAACGGATGTTCCCGGCCCAGTTGCGCGGTCCAGTAGTCGAGTTGACGCTGGCGCTCGCCGGACTCCAGCCACTGGCGCTGCCAAACGCTGTAGTCGAGGTATTGCACCGCCAGCGGCACCAGGGGAGATTCGCGGCCATCGACCAGCGCCTCGTACAGTGCGCTGAGCTCCCGGGCAAAGATGTCCATGGCCCAGCCTTCGGTGACGATATGATGCAACGTCAGCACCAGGTAGTACTCCTGCAAGGCCGTCCTGACCAGGCAGGCGCGCAGCAGTGGACCTGTTTCCAGATCGAAGGGTTTATGGGCCTCGGCGTCAGCCAGAAGCTGGACCTGGCGCTCGCGGTCAGCGTCTGCCAGCGCGCTGAAATCCTGCAATTCCAGGAGCATGCTGCTGTGCGGGTGAACCTGCTGTCGAGCCACACCGTCGACACTCGGGAAGGTGGTGCGCAGGGTTTCGTGGCGCAGGATCAGCGCTTGCAGCGCAGCGTCGAAGCGCTTGACATCCAGCTCGCCGCGCAGTCGCGCCATGCCACCGACGTTGTAGGCAGGGCTGTCGGGCTCCATCTGCCAGAGAAACCACATGCGCTGCTGGGAATATGACAGCGGCACCGGCTGGCTGCGGTCAACCTGCTCGATGGGCGGCTGCCGATTGATGTTGCCGCTGATTTGGAGCAAGCGTACCTGTTCGGCGAACGCACCGAGTTCACTGTTCTCGAACAGGGCTCGCAGCGGCAGTTCGACGTCACACGCCTGGCGGGTCCTGGAGATGATTTGCGTCGCCAGCAAAGAGTGGCCGCCAAGGGCGAAGAAGTCATCGCGCAGGCCTATCTGCCCATGGCCCAATACCTGGTGCCAGATGCCGGCGAGCTGCTGTTGCAGCGCCGTCACCGGCTCGACATGCTCGCACACCTGCCACAGCGGCTCCGGCAAGGCCCGGCGGTCGAGCTTGCCGCTGGGGCTCAGGGGCATCGCGTCCAGGCGCATCAGTTGCGCCGGCACCATGTACTCGGGCAGCTCGGCCGCCAGGGCAGCGAGCAGCCGGGTGTTATGCCCGTCATGTGGCTCAGCGTCAGGCGTAGCGGTGTAGTAACCGATCAGCTGTGCACCAGCGACCGTGTCGCGCACCAGCACCGCGGCCTGGGCGACGCCTTCCTGAGCCAGCAGGCGCGCCTCGATTTCCTGCGGTTCTACGCGGAACCCGCGTAATTTGACCTGCTGATCGAGCCGCCCGAGATATTCAAGCACACCGTCTGCGGTCCACCGCGCGCGGTCTCCGGTTCGGTACAGGCGCGCCCCTGGCTGGCCCAGAGGGTCGACGACAAATCGTTCCGCAGTCAGCGCCGCACGTCCCAGGTAACCCCGCGCCAGGCCGAGACCGCTGATGCACAGCTCGCCCGGCACGCCGGCCGGGAGCGCATTCAATTCGCTGTCCAGTACCCGACACAGCACGTTCCCCAGCGGGCGGCCGATTGGCGAGCGCTCGCCGTCGGCGCGGGTGCAATGCCAGTGGGTGACGTTGATCGCGGTTTCGGTCGGGCCATACCGATTATGCAACTGCACGGCGGGCAACTGCGCCAGGACGCGGTCGCGCAGCTCGGGGGCCAGGGCTTCGCCGCCGCTGAACACTTGACGCAGGCTGGTGCACTCGGCGCTCAGCGGCTCGTCGATGAACAACGAAAGCAACGGCGGCACAAAGTGCAAGGTGGTGACGCCGAACTGTTGCACCAGCCTCGCGATACGGTGGGGATCGCGGTGCTCGCCAGGTCCGGCAATCAGCAAGCGCGCACCGGTCACCAGCGGCCAGAAGCATTCCCACACCGATACGTCGAAACTGATCGGGGCCTTTTGCATCAGCACGTCAGTCTGGTCGAGTCGGTAAGTGTCCTGCATCCACTGCAGCCGTTCGGCCAGGGCCGCATGCGTATTGCCCACGCCCTTGGGCTGGCCGGTGGAGCCCGAGGTGTAGATCACATACGCCAGGTTGTCGCCTTGCAGGTGCAGGCCCGGTGCGTGGCTCGGCCAGCTTTCCAGGTGCAGGGTGTCCATCGCGATGACGCTGACGCCTTCGGTGGCCGGCAAGCGGTCGAGCATTCCGGTCTGGGTCAGCAGCAACCCGACCGCGCTGTCGGCGAGCATGTAGGCCAGGCGCCCGGCAGGGTAATCGGGGTCCAGCGGCACGTAGGCACCACCGGCCTTGATGATCGCCAACAGGCCGATCAGCAACTGCGGCGAACGCTCGGCGGCAATCGCTACGCGCACGTCAGGACCGACGCCTTTATCGCGCAGATAATGGGCCAGGCGGTTGGCCTGGGTGTGCAGTTGGGCAAAATCGAGGCTGCCGCTTTCCCAGATCAGCGCCGTACGTTCGGGGGTCAGGCGCGCCTGTTCGTTGAGCTGGTCAGGCAGCCATTGAGTGGCCGGCGCGCGCGGGGCACCACTCCACTGCGCCAGTTGTGCCTGCTCGCTTGAGGTCATCAGGGGCAGGTCGCCGATGGCGGTACCAGGCTGCTGGCAAACCGCGCGCAGGAGGTTGCAATAATGCTCGGCCAGTCGCTCGAGGGTGCTGGCGTCAAACAGCTCGCTGGCGTAGTCGAAGGACAGGCTCAGGCGCCCCTTCTGGTCCTCTTCACTGTGCAATTGCAGGTCGAACTTGGCTTCGCGACTGTGCCACGGCAGCTCTTCGACCAACAGACCCGGCAGCCGCCGCAGTGCACTCAGGTCGCGCTGCTGGTGGTTGAACATGACCTGGAACAGCCCTTGTTCGCGCGCCTGGGGACAGGCTTGCAGCAGCTGCTCGAACGGCAGGTCCTGATGGGCTTGCGCACCCAGCGCGGCGTCGCGGGTCTGCGCCAGCAGCTCGACGAAAGGCTGCCGCGAATCCACCTCGGCACGCATGACCTGGGTGTTGATGAAGAAGCCGATCAGGCCCTGGGTTTCCAGGCGCGGACGGTTGGCGTTGGGCACCCCGATACGGATCTCGCGCTGGCCGCTGTAGCGATACAACAAGCTCTGGAAGGCCGCGAGCAGCAGCATGTACGAAGTCGATTGATGCGCCAGGGCGGTCTGGCGAATGGCATTGCTCAGGGCCCTATCGAGCTTCACGCCATGGCGTGCCGCGCGGCGCAGGTGCTGCGCCGAGCGCGGATGGTCGGTCGCCAGGTTCAACGTCGGATGTTCATCGCCCAAGTGCGCTTTCCAGTAGGCCAGCTGCCGCTCACCCTCCCCTTGCCCCAGCCATTGGCGCTGCCAGCTGGCGTAGTCGGCGTAATGGGTCTCCAGGGCACCCAGCGCGGCGGTCTGCCCCTGGGACGCGGCGGCGTAAATCCGCGAAAACTCGTCGATCAGTACGTTCAGCGACCAGCCGTCAGCGATGATGTGGTGCATCGTCACCAGCAGTTGATGGTCTTGCTCATCGAGGCGTACCAGGGTCACCCACCACAACGGGCCCTTCTCCAGATCGAACTGGGTCCGCGCTTCGTCCTCACGAATCTGCAAGGCACGGGCTTCACGCTCGGTCACCGGCAGGTGACTGATATCGATCACTTGCAGATTGAATTCAGCGGCGGCATCCACCTGCTGCAACGCCACCCCGTCATGCTCGAAAAAGCGCGTACGCAAGGCCTCATGACGCTCGATCAAATGCTGGAAACTGACGCGCACTGCGTTCTCATCCAGCTCGCCACGCAAGCGCAGGGCACCGGGAATGTTGTAGGCGCTGCTGTGCGGGTCAAGCTGCCAGGTGATCCACAACCGGTTCTGCGCCAGGGACTGTGGCAGCGCTTCGCGGCGTGGCAGGGCAGCTATTGTGCCTTGGGCCAGGCCACCCTCCTGCTGTTGCTGCAGGACTGCTGCGGTGAACGCGCCCAGGGTTGGCGCCTCGAACAGCAGGCGCAGGTTCAACTCCAGGCCGAGCGCCTCGCGCAGTTGGGCAATCACGTGGATGGCGGCGATGGAATTGCCGCCCAGCAGGAAGAAGTGATCGCCGGCGCCGAGCTGCTCGACCTGCAATTGTTCGGCCCAGATCTTGCCGATCAGGCCTTGCAGTTCAGACCCTGCTTCGCCCGTCGCCTCGTTGGCCGGGGTCGCTGACGGGAACTGTGCATAGCTGTCCAGGCTGCCCTCGGCCAGGCGAATGCGACAGGCCGAGCGTTGCAGTTTGCCGCTGGAGGTCTTCGGCAGCGCACCCGGATTGAGCAACACCACAACACCCGGGGCCTCCTGATACGCTTCGGCTACCGCTTGACGGATGGCCTTGATCAGCGCCTCGGGCGCAAGGATTTTCTGCACGCTGCGGCTGATTTCGGCGGCGATGCCGATGCCTTCGACACCGTCCACTGATACGGCAAATGCTGCGACGCGCCCCTTGCGCACCACCTCGACTTCGCGCTCGATGGTTTGCTCGATATCTTGCGGGTACAGGTTGTGGCCGCGCACGATCAGCAGGTCTTTCAGGCGACCGGTGATGAACAGTTCACCGTCACGCAGGAATCCCAGGTCGCCGGTTCGCAGCCAGGTGCGGCCGTGGTGCTGGACGAACGTCTCGGCACTGGCCTGGGGATTGCGCCAATAGCCGTGGGCAATGCTCGGCCCCGTGGCCCAGACTTCCCCCACGCAATTGTCTGCGAGTTCGGTCCGAGCCAACGGATCGACCACTCGCAGCCCATGGCCCGGCTGGCTGATGCCGCAACTCATGATCGCGCTGCCTGCACCCGCCTCGGCACGATTGGCGGCCAATGCCAGGTCGTCGACTCGCAGGCTGCCAATGCCTTGGCCTCGCGGACTGCCGGCAACGAACAATGTGGCCTCCGCCAGTCCGTAGGACGCCATGAAGGCATCCGGTGTAAAACCGCACGTGGCGAATTTCCTGGCGAAACATTCCAGCGTGTCGAGGCGAATCGGTTCGGAGCCGGAATACGCCACCCGCCAGCCACTGAGGTCGAGCTGCGCCAGGGCCGACTCGCTGACCCGCTCGCTGCACAGCCGGTAAGCAAAATCCGGTCCGCCGCTGATGGTGCCGCCGTACTCGCTGATCGCTTCGAGCCAACGCAACGGGCGCGCAAGGAAGTATGCCGGCGACATCAATACACAAGGTACGCCACTGAAGATCGGCTGCAGCAGGCCACCGATCAGTCCCATGTCGTGGTACAGCGGCAGCCAGCTGACGATCACGTCATCGGGGTTCAGATCGATACCAAAGCCTTGGCGGATCAGCGCCTCGTTTGCCACCAGATTGCCGTGGCTGACCTGCACACCTTTAGGCTGCGCCGTGGAGCCGGAGGTGTACTGCAGGAACGCGATATGCTCGTCCTGCACCGAGGGTTCGACCCATTGCCCGGCGAGCATGCGGTCGAGGGTGTCGACGCACAGCAGCGGCGGCGCTCCTTCGATTTGCCCCAGGGCGTCGCGCAGGCCGGCGCTGGTCAGCAGCAGGCGTGGCTCGGCATCGCTGATGATCGACAGCAGGCGTTCCTGATGATGACGCCGGCTTGATTCCGGCGGATAGGCCGGCACCGCGATCACGCCCGCATACAGGCAGCCAAAAAAGGCCGCGACATAATCCGGGCCGCTGGGAAACAGCAGCACCGCGCGATCACCCCGTTGCGTTTCCTGCTGCAACGCCCCGGCGATGGTCCGCGCCCGCTCATCAAGCTCGCGATAGCTGAGCACCAGCGCTTCATCCCGGGATTCGGCAAGAAACCTCAAGGCCACCCGATCCGGCGTCAGGGCCGCGCGGCGCTGGAGGGCTTGGACCAGATTGCTTGGAAGTTCGAACGCGTCGGTCATGGGGTTTCCTGCGAAAAATTTGGGCTGTATGTATGCGGTGCCATTCACCAAGGAGAACGGATGGGGTCAGGCAAGAATTAGTCGTCGGCGTCGATCGCCAACAGGGCTGGCGTGCGTCAGCGTGTCGCAGTTCGCAAAACGCACCGTCAAGGAGCATTAATTCTCTTTCCCAATTGACAATCATTATCATTCAACCTAATTTGTCGCTCGATGTGTAGGGCAGCCGGCTCTCTGGCCGCTCCACTAACCTATTTGCAGCAGGGTGTTTTCCATGACGGAACAAGTATCCACAAGCAGGTGCGATTCACCGCTACTTCAGGCATTCGTCGACAATCGACTGATACTGGTCAAGATTGCAGCACGCATTACCGGGTGCCGGTCGCGCGCTGAAGACGTGGTACAGGATGCGTTCTTCCGCCTGCAGTCGGCGCCGCAGATCACCTCCTCCTTCAAGGCACAACTCAGCTACCTGTTCCAGATCGTGCGTAACCTGGCGATCGATCACTATCGCAAGCAGGCATTGGAACAGAAGTATTCCGGCCCGGAAGAGGAAGGCCTGAATGTGGTGATCCAGGGCGCGTCGCCGGAAACCTCGCACATCAATTTCTCGACCCTGGAAAACATCGCTGACGCCCTGACGCAACTGCCCAGCCGCACCCGATATGCGTTCGAGATGTACCGCCTGCATGGCGTACCGCAAAAAGACATCGCCAAGGAACTGGGCGTGTCGCCCACCCTGGTGAACTTCATGATCCGCGATGCACTGGTGCATTGCCGCAAGGTGTCGGGAAGTCGCGCGGATACGTTTGCACGGCGTTGAGATCTCGCAATTGCGGTGCGCTCAATCACGAGCAGGCTCACTCCCACACGGGATCTCCCACCCTGGACCCATGCCACGCGCATATCCCCTGTGGGAGCCGGCGTGCTCGCGAAGGATGAATCAAGATCAATGAAGACCTTGATCCCTGGAACTCAAGCCAGCACACACCGTTCGAAAAACCGCTCCCGCCCCAACACCATCAACGCCGCCCGCTTGTGCGGAAAGTCGAACTCCTTCTCGCAGTGAAATCGCTGCCCCTGCATGTACCCGATCATCTTCGCGTTGTCCGCGCGCGGCTCGGCGACTACTCGCTGGGTGCGCGGGTCATCGAGAAACAGGTAGTGCGTCAGCGCCGATAACCAACTCGCCACTTTGTGCGGGCCGCGGTGCTGCTCTTCACCGACGAGCATATGGATTCCACGGTCGTAATCGCCCGCCTCGTAGAACGGCGCGAGGCGATCCTCCTTGGCCCAGTAGGCCTCGAAGTAGGCAAACGGCTGGTCATCGAAACAGCCGATCAGCGTCAGCGTGTGCGGGTCGGCCAGCAACTTGGCCAGATACTCCCGGTGCTGATCGAGGCTGCCCTCCTCCTGCCAGAAACTCGCAACCCGTGCGCTGTTCTGCCAGCGATTGAAGCGCGCCAGGTCATGTTCGATTTCGACCGTGCGCAGGGATATCCATGCCCCCAACCGCGCATCGAACCGTCGGTACACCTCGCCCCGAGGTTTGAGCGGCCGCAAGGGGTGGCGTTTGCCGTCGCTGATCACTGGATGCTGTGGGTAGCTGTTTACACTGGCCTGGCTCAACCAGGGCCGGGGCAACTGCCAGAACAGCGCGCGCTCGCAACGGTATTGGCCACTGATTTCACCGGTGACCAGCAAGCCGCTGAGCAGTGCCTCGGTGGGCAGTTCATCGAGGTGCCAGGTCAAGTGCTGACAGGCCGAATCGCGGGCGAACAACCAATAACAGGCCAGGTACAAGACTTCGCTGTCCGGGTGTTCGAAACGTTGCTCGATGGCCACGTGCAGCGCAGGCTCGCGGTTCACTCGCAAGCTGAGCAACGGCTGCCCGTCGCAGCCGAGGCTCAAGCGGTCGGTGGTTTCATCCGCCACAAGGCACCGGCCATCGGGCAGAGCCAGGGCAGTCAGAGCGTTCAGATCAGGCATGGGTCAGGCTCACGTTAGTCGTCCACTGTTAAACGAGGTGACGTGAGCCGATCAGGGAAATTTAACCGAAGACAGAAAATACCCGACGTGCGATCCCCATCAGTCCCCAGGAACAGGGACCACGGCGATTTGGTACGGCGCAAAAATTTTCATCATCTGGCCGCTCTCCCGCAACTCTTTCAGCAACTTGCCAAAGGCTTCACCGCTGATGGGTGCTGCAGGACGAAGGATCGCGTAATGGTGATAGACCTGGTCCACCCGTTGTGACACCAGCAGCTGATCGGCGACTTTTGCGTTGCGCAGCAGGTAATCGCTCAGGTACGAACGCGTGACCAACGCGATGTCCGCCCGGCCGCGCAGCACCATGAGCAAATTGCTGTCATGGGAATAGGTCAGCGAGGCGTTGTAGCGTTGCGCAAGTTTTTTGGGGTCGGCGTCAAAGTTGGCGAACTCGTAGTGATACCCACTGAACAGTGCCAGACGTTTGCCGGCAAGTTCGGCAAAATAGTCTTGCTGGCGGTCCGGCCGCTGTTGCGCGACGAAAATCTCGGCATCTTCCAGGCCCATGTCGACCGTAACATGTGGAATGTCCTTCCAGCCCCAATCAGGATTCTCGAAGATCGCCATGTCCACCCGGCCTTGCTTGAAATCACCAAAGCGGCGGGGAATCGAAGTCGGCACCAGGACAAACTGGTAGTCATGCTGGGCAACATTCAATGCTTCGACCAGCTGTTGCAGCAAGCCAGTGTCGGCCCCCATTTCCGGACGCACAGTGTAGGGAGGGAAATGCGCCGCTCCGACTCGAACCAGCTGTGCCGCCTGAGAAGGCAGTACCCATAATGCGGGAAGCGCCGCCAGTAAAAACCGGAAGGCCGTCCGTGTTGGCGAGGACATCAAAACAACCTACTCCCGAAAATTACACTCTATGGGTTCAAGCCAGGCGGTTTCGCCCGATTAGCCAGTGGCTACTGGCAAATCACCACTATCGTGGCTCTTTCAATACCATGATCAGGGCTTCGTCCGCCAGTTGATCCAGGCTCAGGCTGCCGCCGGCACGAAACCAGGTGGTGGTCCAGGACAGCGCCCCCGTCAGGAAACGACGCGTGATAAACACATCGCCGCCAATCAACCCGGCGTCCCTGGCCTCTCCCAGCACCTGCAACCATAGCTCTTCGTAGATATCGCGCAGGGCCAGCACCTGCGCCTGGCCCTCCTCGGATAACGACCGCCATTCGTAGACCAGCACGGCCATGGCCTCGCCGCTGCCCCCCATGATCGATTGCAGTTCGCAACGAATCAGCGCCAGCACCCGCTCACGCACGCTTGCGGCGTCACCGAGGGCGGCACGCATGAGCGCCGTGTTGTAGCGGATGGTTTCCTCCATCACTGCGCGCAGGATGTCGTCCTTGCTTTTAAAGTGATGAAAAATACTGCCCGACTGTATACCCACGGCGCCGGCCAGGTCGCGCACGGTGGTGCGCTCGTAGCCTTTGTTGCGAAACAGGTGGGCGGCCACTTGCAGCAGTTTGCCGCGGGCGCTGTCCGGGTCGGTCAACTGGCCGCTGTCGACCAGTTCGCGCATGACGCCCAGGGCTTTTTGCTCGTCCACCCATTCTCTCCTACAGTCGATCAATCCAGATGCGCCGCTCGCCGCTGAAACTGCGGGCTTGCGCGGGCAATTTAAGCTGGCGCCGGCAACCAAGCAAGCGCTCGGGAAGAAGATATTTCAAGGCATTTACAAACCAAGCGCTTGCTTGGTAGTCTCGAATCGTAAATCAGCAGTCACGCAGCGGTAGTCTCCCAACACTGTCGACGGAGGTGAGCATGAAGCCAACTGTGCCGGAAACCATTCGCATCGGGTGCGCCAGCGCGTTCTGGGGCGACACTTCGACGGCCGCGGCGCAGCTGGTGGAAGGGGGACGCCTGGACTATCTGGTGTTCGACTACCTGGCAGAAATCACCCTGTCGATCATGGCCGGAGCGCGGATGAAAGATCCCCAGGCCGGTTATGCCAGCGATTTCGTCGAAGTCCTCAGTCCGCTGCTCACGCAACTCGCCGAGCAAGGCATTCGGGTGATCAGCAACGCCGGCGGGATCAATCCACAAGCCTGCGCTGCGGCCCTGCAAGCTGCTTGCGACAAGGCCGGGGCGGGGTTGAAAATTGCCGTGTTGCTGGGCGACGACCTGCAACCGCAGCTCAAGCAGCTCAGGACCCTCGGCATCCAGGAGATGTTCAGTGGCGCGCCGTTGCCGGCGATGTGCGTCTCCACCAACGCTTACCTCGGCGCACCTGGCATCGTCGAAGCCTTGCGCCTGGGGGCGGATATCATCATCACCGGGCGGGTGGTAGACAGTGCCGTGGTCAGCGCCGCCCTGGTGCATGAGTTCGGCTGGTCGTGGCAGGACTACGACAAACTCGCCCAGGCCGCCCTCGCCGGCCACATCATCGAATGCGGAGCCCAATGCACCGGGGGCAACTTCACCGACTGGCGTGAGGTGCCAGACTACGAACACATCGGTTTCCCCATCGTCGAAGTCAGCCGCGACAGCCAGTTTATCGTCAGCAAACCCGAAGGCTCCGGCGGCCTGGTGACGCCGCTGACCGTGGGCGAACAGATGCTCTATGAAATCGGTGACCCGCACGCCTACCTGCTGCCTGATGTGGTGTGTGATTTCACCCAGGTCAGGCTCGTGCAACAGGGTAAAAACCGGGTTCAGGTGCACGGCGCCAAGGGCCTGCCGCCCACTGACCAGTACAAGGTCAGCGCCACCTTCCTCGACGGTTTTCGCTGCACTGCCAGTTGTCTGATCGCCGGGATCGATGCGGTCGACAAGGCCCGGCGCGTCAGCGCCGCGATTATCAATAAAACCTCGGACATCTTCAGCCAGCGCGGCTGGTTGCCCTACAGCGAGGTCAATGTCGAACTGCTCGGCAGCGAAGCCACCTACGGTTCTCACGGTCAGCGCCAGGACACCCGCGAGGTGGTGATCAAGCTGGCCGTGCGGCATCCGGACAAACAGGCGTTGATCCTTTTCTCCCGGGAAATAGCCCAGGCCGCGACCGGCATGGCGCCAGGGTTGACCGGGATAGTCGGCGGGCGACCGACGGTGTACCCGCTGATCCGCCTGTTCTCATTCCTGGTCGATAAATCCGCGTGCACCCTGGGTATTCACTTCGACGGTCAACGTCATCCCTGTGCCCTGCCCGCCATCGCGATGCTCGACACCCAGGACTTGCCGGTGCCGCTCGATCCGCCCAAACCGGTCGGCCTGGCCGACGCCAGCGTCGAGCTGGTCAAGCTGGCGGTTGCGCGCTCCGGGGACAAGGGCAACCACAGCAATATCGGGGTCATGGCCCGGGAAGCAGAATACCTGCCGTGGATCGCCGAAGCCTTGACCCCGGAGGTGCTGGTCGACTGGATGAGCCATGTTCTCGACCCGGTATACGGGCGAGTCGAGCGCTGGTACCTGCCGGCCACCCACAGCCTGAACTTCCTGCTGGAGAACGCCCTCGGCGGCGGTGGCGTGGCCAGTCTGCGCATCGACCCGCAAGGCAAGGCGTTCGCCCAGCAACTGCTGGAAATCCAGATACCGGTGCCGCAGAGCATCGCCGACCAGGTCAACTAGAGGACTGTCACCGTGGCCTACGATTCGATTTTCAAAGCCGGCTTGTTTACCGGGCAAAACATCATCGTGACCGGTGGCGGCAGCGGTATCGGCCGTTGCACCGCCCATGAACTGGCGGCATTGGGTGCCCATGTAATGCTGGTGGGGCGCAACGCGGCCAAGCTGGAGAACGTCGCTGGCGAGATAACCGCAGATGGCGGCCAGGCCGACTGGGTCGTGTGCGATATCCGGGAGGAAGAAACGGTGCGGCATATTGTCAGCGAATTGATCCGCGAGCATGGCCCCATCCATGGCCTGGTCAACAATGCCGGTGGGCAGTTCCCCTCGGCGCTGGCCTCAATCAACCAGAAGGGTTTCGAGACCGTGATGCGCACCAACCTGGTGGGCGGTTTCCTGATGGCCAGGGAAGTGTTCAATCAATCCATGAGCAAGCACGGCGGCTCGATCGTCAACATGCTCGCCGACATGTGGGGCGGCATGCCGGGCATGGGCCATTCCGGCGCCTCGCGCTCGGGTATGGACAACCTGACAAAAACGGCGGCATTCGAGTGGGGGTACGCCGGTGTGCGGGTCAACGCGGTGGCGCCCGGCTGGATCGCCTCAAGTGGCATGGACACTTACGAGGGTGCGTTCAAGGCAGTGATTCCTACCCTGCGCGAGCATGTACCGCTCAAGCGCATCGGCACCGAATCGGAAGTCAGCGCGGCGATTGTTTTCCTGCTCAGCCCGGCGGCGACATTCATTAGCGGCAGCACCGTGCGCATCGATGGCGCGGCGAGTCTTGGCGGGCGGGCGTGGCCCATGCACAAGGCGCACAACAGCGAATCGTACAACGGCTTTCACCGAGCGTACCTGCCCGAAGTACTTCAGGACAAGGACTAAGCCATGCCGGTCATACAGTCCCAGGTCGACCCCTTCAGCCAACATTTCGCGCAGAACCATGCCGCAATGCTGACGGGTATCGAGCAGATGCGTCAGCTCGAACAGAATCTTCTGAACAAGGCTGCCGAGGCAAAATCCAGGTTCGACCAGCGCGGGCAATTGCTGCCCCGGGAACGTCTCAACCTGCTGCTGGATCCCGGCGCGCCTTTTCTCGAACTGGCGAGTCTGGCCGGTTACAAGCTGCACGATGACAAGGATGGCCATTCGGCAGGTGGCGGCCTGATCGCCGGCATCGGTTACGTGTCCGGTGTGCGCGTGCTGGTGGTGGCGAACAACAGCGCGATCAAAGGCGGGACCATTTCCCCAAGTGGTCTGAAAAAATCCCTGCGCCTGCAGCAGATCGCCATGGAGAACAAACTGCCGGTCATTACCCTGGCCGAAAGCGGTGGTGCCAACCTCAATTATGCGGCGGAAATTTTTGTCGAAGGCGCACGCAGCTTTGCCAATCAGGCCCGGATGTCGGCTATGGGCTTGCCGCAGATTACCGTGGTGCACGGCTCGGCCACAGCGGGCGGTGCTTATCAGCCCGGCCTCTCGGATTACGTGGTGGTGGTGCGCGGCAAGGCCAAGCTGTTTCTGGCCGGGCCGCCACTGCTCAAGGCTGCCACGGGCGAGATCGCCACCGATGAGGAGCTTGGCGGTGCCGAGATGCACGCACAAGTGGCAGGTACGGCGGAGTACCTGGCGGAAAACGATGCAGACGGCGTGCGCCAGGTGCGTGAGATTCTGCGCCTGCTGCCATGGAACACGCGCCTGGCCATGCCCCCTCGGCCATCGTTCGAAGAACCTCTATACCCCATCGACGAATTGCTCGGGCTGATTCCCGACGACGCGAAAAAACCCTACGACGCGCGGGAAATCATTGCGCGGATCGCCGACGGGTCGAATTTCCTCGAGTTCAAAGGCGAGTACGATCAGCAGACGATCTGCGGGCATTTGCAGATCCAGGGTCGTGCCTGCGGCTTCATCGGCAACAACGGCCCGATCACGCCCAGGGGGGCGAGCAAGGCGGCGCAATTCATTCAGCTGTGTGACCAGAGCCAGACGCCGCTGCTGTTCTTTCACAACACCACCGGGTTCATGGTCGGCACCGAGTCGGAACAGCAAGGCGTGATCAAACACGGTGCGAAGATGATCCAGGCAGTCGCCAACGCCCGCGTGCCCAAATTGACCATCGTCGTCGGCGGATCCTACGGCGCCGGCAACTATGCCATGTGCGGTCGCGGCCTCGATCCGCGCTTCATCTTCGCCTGGCCCAACAGCCGCACGGCGGTCATGGGTGGCGCCCAGGCGGGCAAGGTACTGCGCATTGTCACCGAGGCCAAACAACTCAAGGATGGCCTGGTGCCCGATCCGAAAATGCTCGACATGCTGGAGCAGGTCACCGCGCAGAAACTCGACGGCCAGTCCACTGCCCTGTATGGCAGCGCCAACTTGTGGGACGACGGCCTGATCGACCCGCGCGACACCCGGACCTTGCTCGGCTACCTGCTGGACATCTGCCACGAGGCCGAAGTGCGGCCATTGCACGCCAACAGTTTTGGTGTAGCCCGCTTCTAAAGGGCGATCAGGAGAACAATAAAAATGATCTTCACCCAGGAACACGAAGCACTGCGCCGCACGGTCCGCCAATTCGTCGACAACGAGATCAATCCCCACGTCGACGAATGGGAAAAAGCCGGGCGTTTTCCCATTCACCAGCTCTTTCGCAAGGCCGGCGAACTGGGCTTGCTGGGGATTTCCAAGCCGGAGAAGTTTGGCGGCATGGGGCTGGACTACAGCTACTCGATCGTCGCGGCCGAGGAGTTCGGCACCATTCACTGCGGCGGTATTCCGATGTCCATCGGCGTACAGACCGACATGTGCACGCCGGCGTTGGCGCGTTTTGGTAGCGACGAACTGCGGGAAGAATTTCTGCGCCCGGCGATCACTGGCGAGCAGGTCGGTTGCATCGGAGTGTCGGAGGTCGGAGCCGGTTCTGACGTCGCCGGGCTCAAAACCAGCGCACGCAAGGATGGCGACGATTACGTGATCAACGGCAGCAAAATGTGGATCACCAACTCACCGAGCGCCGATTTCATCTGTTTGCTGGCCAACACTTCGGACGACAAGCCGCACATCAACAAGTCGCTGATCATGGTGCCCATGAATACTGCGGGCATCAGCCTCAGCTCGCACCTGGACAAGCTCGGCATGCGCAGTTCGGAAACCGCCCAGGTTTTTTTTGACAATGTGCGTATACCGCAGCGCAACCGCATTGGCCACGAAGGGGCGGGCTTCATGATGCAGATGCTGCAGTTCCAGGAAGAACGCCTGTTCGGTGCGGCCAACATGCTCAAGGGCCTGGAGCACTGCGTCGACAGCACGATCGAGTACTGCAAGGAGCGCAAGACTTTTGGCAATGCCCTGATCGACAACCAGGTGATTCACTTTCGCCTGGCCGAACTGCAAACCGAAATCGAGTGCCTGCGGGCGCTGGTCTATCAGGCCACCGAGCAATACATCAAGGGCCAGGACGTCACCCGCCTGGCGTCGATGGCCAAGCTCAAGGCCGGGCGCCTGGGGCGTGAAGTCAGCGACAGCTGCCTGCAATACTGGGGCGGCATGGGCTTCATGTGGGACAACCCCGTGGCACGGGCCTATCGGGATGTGCGCCTGGTGTCGATCGGCGGGGGCGCCGACGAAATCATGTTGGGGATCATCTGCAAACTCATGGGTATCCTGCCAGGGAAGAAGAAATGAACCGCTTGCCGGTATGCCAGACGTTGCTCCTCGAATTGCATAACGGCGTGCTGCACGTCACGCTCAATCGCCCGGAAAGTCGCAACGCCATGAGCTTGCAAATGGTTGCCGAACTGCGGGGCTTGTTGGCGAACGTGCGCGAGGACCAGGCCATTCGGGCATTGGTGATCGGCGGCGCCGGGGGGCATTTTTGCGCCGGCGGCGACATCAAGGATATGGCCAACGCCCGAACTCAAGGCCCGGAGGGGTTTCGCGAGCTGAATCGGGCGTTTGGTGCGCTGCTGCAGGAAGTGCAGCACGCGCCGCAAGTGGTGATCACGGTGCTGCAGGGCGCAGTACTGGGCGGTGGCCTGGGGCTGGCGTGCGTGAGCGATGTCGCGCTGGCGGACCACCAGGCGCAGTTCGGTTTGCCGGAAACCAGCCTCGGAGTACTGCCAGCGCAGATCGCCCCGTTCGTGGTCCAGCGCATTGGCTTGACGCAAGCACGGCGCCTGGCACTGACGGCCGCGCGATTTGATGGCACCCAGGCGCGACAGATCGGCCTGGTGCACTTCGTCGAGCATGACGCCCAGGCCCTGGCCGAGCGGCTCGATGAAGTGCTGGCCCATGTGCTGCGTTGCGCGCCGGGAGCGAATGCACTGACCAAGCGTCTGTTGCTGGCCAGTGCCGGACAGCCGACCGATGCCTTGCTGGATGAAGCGGCGCAATGGTTCAGCGACGCAGTGACCGGGCCTGAGGGAGTCGAGGGGACTATGGCTTTCGTGCAAAAACGTAAACCAGGGTGGGCTCTGTGAAAGCATCGCAGGCAAACCAGCCCCCACAGGGTTCGTCAACGCCACAGATCCCCTATGGGAGCGGGCTTGCTCGCGTAGAGGCCCGTAAATCCACCGTGTAACCAGAGCGAAGACTCCATGCCCTCCTTCAACAAGATCCTGGTCGCCAACCGCGGTGAAATCGCCTGTCGCATCCAGCGCACCGCCCAAGCCCTCGGCTATCGTACCGTCGCCGTCTTCAGTGACGCCGACGCCGACGCACTGCACGTGCGCATGGCCGATGAGGCCGTGAACATCGGCCCGGCCCCGGCGCAACAGTCTTACCTGAGCATTGCGGCGATCATCGACGCCGCGCGCCGCACCGGTGCTGACGCCATTCACCCAGGCTATGGTTTCCTCTCGGAAAACCCCAAATTTGCCCTCGCCTGCCGGGAGGCCGAACTGACCTTTATTGGCCCGAGCCCCGAAGCCATCGAACTGATGGGCAGCAAGCGGCTGTCGAAAATCGCCATGCTTGCCGCAGGAGTGCCCTGTATCGATGGCTATCAGGGCGCTGAACAGGACGACGCGAGCCTTGGTCGTGAAGCCGCGCGACTGGGTTATCCACTGATGATCAAGGCCAGTGCCGGAGGCGGCGGTCGCGGCATGCGCCTGGTACAGAATGCCAGTGACCTGCTGGCGCAGATTCACACCGCACGGTCCGAAGCGTTGAACGGTTTTGGCAGCGATGAACTGATCCTGGAACAGGCGCTGATCGATCCTCGGCATGTCGAGGTGCAACTGTTTGGCGACCAGCACGGCAATCTGATTTATCTCGGGGAGCGCGATTGTTCGATTCAACGCCGCCATCAGAAAGTCATCGAGGAAGCGCCCTGCCCGGTGATGACCGAAGCCTTGCGCCAGGCCATGGGAGAAGCGGCGCTCAAGGCCGGCCGCGCGGTGAATTACGTCGGCGCCGGGACGGTGGAGTTCCTGCTGGACCGGCAAGGGCGGTTTTACTTCCTGGAAATGAACACCCGTCTGCAAGTCGAGCACCCGGTGACCGAAATGATCACCGGCCTCGATTTGGTGGCGTGGCAGTTGCTGGTCGCGCAAGGACTGCCGCTGCCGTTGCGCCAGGACCAAGTGCAGCTCACCGGTCATGCCATGGAAGTGCGCTTGTACGCCGAAGACCCAACCCAGGGCTTTTTACCGCAAACCGGACGTGTCGGGGTATGGGAGCCCGTCTTGCAAAGCACTGTGCGGATCGACCACGGCTTGATTGCGGGCCAGAATATCAGCCCGTTCTACGACCCGATGCTCGGCAAAATCATCGCCCACGGCGCCACCCGCGAGGAAGCCCGGCGCAAGCTGGTGCGCGCCGTGCAGGACAGCGTGCTGCTGGGCGTGCAGACCAATCAGGCGCTACTGGCGCGCCTGTTGGAACATCCACAGTTCGTCAGCGGTGAATTCAACACCGGGTTCATCGCTACCCATTTCGCCGATCACGACTGTCTGCGCCCGCGGGTGCCGAGCGCTGCGCAACTGGCGATCGCGGCCGCACTGTTCCATCACCATTCGGCCCGGGTGCATGCCGGGCCGCTGGCCGGCTGGCGCAGCAATGCCAGCGTACCCCTGCTCTATCGCCTGGGCCTGGCGGAACAGGACTGGGCCGTGGAGTTGAATGGGCTTGCAGGACAACCCTACCGGGTACACATCGCCGGCCAGGCCCTGACCCTGAACGTGATCGAATGCGACGGCTGTTGGGCCATCCTGGACATCGACGGCATTCGCCAGCGCCATGCCTACCGTCTCGAAGCCGACCGCCTGTGGCTGTTCACCCGTCCCGGCAGCCTGTGCCTGGAAGACCGCACGCAAGCACCGGTCAGCGCGCAGGCCAGTATCAGCTCCGGCACCCTCAAGGCACCGATGGATGGCGCCATCGTCGATGTACTGGTCAGCGAGGGCAGCCCCGTGCACAAAGGCCAGCTGCTGGTGGTGCTGGAGGCCATGAAAATGGAGCACCCGCTGAAGTCCGGCATCGACGGCGTGCTCAAGCGCCTGCAGGTCAGTGTCGGCGACCAGGTGAAAAATCGGCAGATTTTGCTCGAGGTCGAATAAGCCGCTAGGCGGAACCGCAGGGTTTGGCTACGCTCAAAGCCTATCAGGACGCGGATACCAGGAAACCTGCGATGCCCCATTGGCTGGTCATTGATCTTGAAGCCACCACCGATGAGGGTGGTTGGCCAGTAACGGAAATGGAAATCATCGAAATCGGTGCCACCCTGGTGGATCGCCAAGGTCGCGAGCTCGATCATTTCCAGCGTTTCGTCCGGCCGCTACGCCGTCCCTTGCTGACGCCGTTCTGCCGCGAACTGACGCACATCACCCAGGCCAACATCGACGCCGCGCAGCCCCTGGACGAAGTCTGGGCTGCCTTCGAGCGTTGGCTCGGCAAGCATGAATCACGCCTGGAGGGCTGGGCCAGCTGGGGCGACTACGATCGCCAGCAGCTGGTACAGGAGTGGCAACGGCTGCAACTCGACAGCCTGCTCGGTCGGGTGCCCCACATGAACCTCAAGCAGCGCTTCGCCAAGGTGCGCAGGCTGGAGCGCCCGCTGGGCCTCAACGGCGCCCTGCAACTGGCGGGCATGCAGTTCACCGGACAACAACATCGGGCCCTCGAGGACGCACGCAATACAGCGCGCCTGTTGCCGCTGATTCTCCCCGCCTAGAGTGGTGACGGCGCCCAGGGGCTTGTGCATACTGGCCGGCCCTTTTAAGCCCTTTTTGAGGAATCGCCCATGTTTAAAGTCAACGAGTACTTTGACGGCACCGTCAAGTCCATCGCCTTCGGCACCGCAGAAGGTCCGGCGACTATCGGCGTCATGGCACCGGGCGAGTATGAATTCGGCACCAGCCAGCGTGAAATCATGCATGTCGTGAGCGGCGCACTGACCGTCAAGCTGCCAGACAGCACCGACTGGGAAACCTTCGCAGCAGGCAGCCAGTTCAATGTGCCAGCTAACAGCAAGTTCCAGCTGAAAGTGGCTGTCGATACCGCTTACCTGTGCGAATACCGCGGCTAAAACCGCGGGTTTTCATAGCGAAAAAATTGCCCGGGCCGACCCGGGCATTTTTATTTCCAGCGCCGTTATTCGAGCACCGACACTGGCATGCCGACTTCCAGCCGGCCATTGCCGTCGTTCACCAGGTTCTGGCCGAACATCGCGCCGTCAGCCTGGGCCCGGTATTTCTGCAAGGTGGCCAAGGGTTCACGGTCTTCGCTGCGTTGACCGGTCTGTGGATCGATCGTAGTCAGGATGCAGCGCGAACAGGGCTTGACCACCCGGAACTCGACATCACCGATGCGAATGCGCTTCCAGCCGTCTTCGGCAAATGCGTCACTGCCTTCGATGACCAGGTTGGGTCGAAAGCGCTGCATTTCCAGCGGGCGCCCGACCCGTTGCGACAGGTCTTGCAGGGACGCCTGGCCGATCAGCAACAGCGGAAAGCCGTCGGCGAAAGCCACTTGATCATCGTCCTTGCCATAGCCGGACTGGGTCGTACGGGCACGATCGAGAGGGATTTGTACCAGTCGAGTAGGTTTGCCTATGAACTCGCTGACCCAGGCACCCGCCTCGTCTCCGGCATCGGGTACGCGCAGGCTGTCGCGAAAGATGGTCACTCCGCGCAGTTCGGCATCGCCGCCAGGCAGGGGTATATCAATGGTCGAATGCCCCGGAGCGCTAAGCGTCAGGCCGCCCTGGGCATTCCACAAGGCGGACAACTGGCTCATCGTTGCCACCGCACGCTGGGTGAGGAAGCGGCCGGTGGCTTCGTCCACCAGCATCCAGCGTCGATCACCGTCCACGCCCAGTTTGTCCAGGCTGACCTGTTGCAGGGCCTCGCCTTTGCCGGATTTCAGGGGGTAACGGTAGAGTGCGCTCAGATGCAGCATGGCCAGGTTCCTGAGGGGAAAACGTCACCCTATACGAGCTTGGGGCCTGAATCAAAGAACGCGTGTCTGGCGTCGATCAAACCGGTACGTCATCCAGCAACAATCGCTGGCGCACCACATCAACCAGTTTGTCCGGCTGGAATTTGGACAGGAAATTGTCACAACCCACCTTCTTCACCATCGACTCGTTGAAACTGCCGGACAACGACGTATGCAGCACCACGTAAAGCCCGCGCAAGCGCGGATCGTTGCGAATTTCGGTGGTCAGGCGGTAGCCGTCCATTTCCGGCATCTCGGCGTCGGTGAATACCATCAGCAGCTTGTCGGTCATGTTCTCCCCTGTGTCGGCCCAGGCCTTGAGCATCCTCAAGGCCTTGAGACCATCGCTGGCGATATGCATCTTTACGCCCAACTGGCCCAGGGTGTCGCGCAATTGCGCCAAGGCCACATTTGAGTCATCCACCAGCAACACTTCACGGCCCCTTGCGCGCTCAAGCACCGGATCCTCGAGTTTCTCGCGAGACACTTTGGCGTTGTACGGGACGATTTCCGCCAGGACTTTCTCGACATCGATGATTTCCACCAACTGGTCATCAACCTTGCTGATCGCAGTCAGGTAGTGCTGGCGGCCGGCGCTGGTCGGTGGAGGCAGGATGGCTTCCCAGTTCATGTTCACGATCCGATCTACGCCACTGACCAGGAATGCCTGCACCGAGCGGTTGTATTCGGTGACGATGATCGTGCTGGTCGGCCCCGGGACCAATGGCCGCATGCCGATGGCCTGGGACAAGTCGATCACTGGCAGGGTCTGACCCCGCAAATTGACCACGCCGCAGACGAATGGATGGCGCTGGGGCATCAGGGTCAGCTTTGGCAACTGCAACACTTCCTGGACCTTGAACACGTTGATCGCAAACAGTTGCCGGCCCGCCAGGCGGAACATGAGGATTTCGAGGCGATTCTCACCCACCAGTTGCGTGCGTTTATCTACCGTGTCGAGAATGCCGGCCATTATGACTCCTGGGCTTGTACGGGTGAATTCATTAAGAAGGTTTATCGGCTGCGCACGGCAGACCTTGACCCCCTGGTGAAGATGCCATGCCGAGGCATTGATGTCACATTAGCATCATGCTTTACTGGCAGCGATCTCCAGCCCTGCACCCACCGCGCGAGACAGTCTTTTGCTCGCCAGGTTCCCTCGCCTAAGGGTTCCCCCTACACGCGATCAGGCCCGACCTGATATTCGTCCTTTCCGATAGCCATTAATGTGATGCCATTCTCATTGTATGAACGGAGTCGGCTTTTGTGTGCGATCGAAGGCAAGTGGTCCTGTGCCCGACCGAATACGCGGGCGCCGTCCGCAACAACAGGAGCGCAGCCGCTCACATCGCCACACACGACAATTGCTCATTTGACATGATGGTGTGGAGTCAGCATGCGAATCGACCATAAAGGGTGGGCTCAGCGGTTCACCGAGTTTCAAGTCGAGGCGGAACTGCTTTTGGCCAAAACGGAGGAATGCCTGAGTCACTTGCAACTGATCAGCGACGACAACGATGCGATCGACTGCATACTCAGCACCCTGCTCAAGCTCGCAAGCAAGGCTGAATCACTGGCCCTTGCCGCGGTGTCAGGCTTTTCGCTGCACATTCACAGCGTGCTTAACCATGCCCACCATCACCTGCCACTGCACGACGAAGCGCTTGGCGCGCTGAAAGACTGCCTGACGTTAATGGCCTGGCAACTTGAGCTGATTGATCAGAAAACCGGTGAGCTCTGCCTGGACGACAGCGAGCAGACCGAACTGATTGAAGCCTTTGCGTTTCAGGTCGGCCACCGGCCGTTCCAGCCACCCGTGACCGCCAAACCTTTTACTGTCGTGGGCTTCGCGGCGGTTCATGCCTGATCCGTGGCGAACATGTTTGAAGGAAGAACCGTATAGACGTAGGGGCTGACGCTTCAGCCCTCTGGAGCTGGCGCGACCAACGGTATCTTCGGTGTTATCATGCCGACCAATAATTGACGTCAATTAATGGCGCATTGATTCCACACCCGGATACGCCACTGCATTTGGCTGTCCTTTCGCAGCGAACATTCATTGGCTCCATCCGCTATGTACGCCAGCCTGAAGTCAATCATCCCGTGGCCCCCCACCCCCGTGAAGGCGCGACGGCTGACGCTGTTGCTGTGCACCAGCTCGGTGCTGGGCAACCTGCTGGTCTATTGCATGGCCCTGCAGTTTCCACCTGGCCTGCTGGCGCTGAATTTCGCGACGCTGTTGGCCCTGTGGCTGCAACATCGCCTTTCCAGCACGATGATCAAGTTTCAGCCCCAGGAACTGGCTGATCGGCTGCTGCAGGTCCAGGAAAATGAACGTCATCGCCTCAGTCGCGAGTTGCACGACGATATCGGCCAATTGCTCACGGCGGCCAAACTGCAAAGTGAATGGCTCAAGCGCCGCATGCCCGAAGACCTGCAAAGCCAGTGCGCGACGCTCTGCGATACGCTGGAAGAAACGCTGGCGAAGGTTCGCGATGTGTCGGCCATTCTCAATCCGCGGCAACTGGCCAGTCTTGGCCTGGAAGCCAGCTTGCGCGCGCATCTGCTCAAGGCTTTGGCCAATACCGCCTTGCACTGGAGCCTGGAGTGCCAGCAGCGACTGATCGGGATTCCCGAAGAAACAGCCGTGGCGGCATTTCGACTCACGCAGGAAGCGGTGACGAACGTGTTGCGCCATGCCAGGGCGAAAAACCTCCTGGTTCGTCTGCAGCGCCTGCCCCAGGGCCTGTCACTGTCGATCAGTGATGATGGCCGGGGATTCTCTCCCGCGACAGATCCGGGGCTTGAGGGGCAGCGAGGCATGGCCGGCATGGCCGAGCGGGTCCAGCAACTGGGCGGCACATTGTCGATCATCAGCGAGCCGGGCAAAGGCACGCGCATCGAAGTACTTTTCCCCTGGGCGCCCCGTGCGCTTGAACGGGCCAGCACGAATAAGGTTCTGCATTGACTTGTAACTTGCTTCTGGTGGATGACCACTCGCTGATCAGGGCTGGCGTGCGCGCCCTGGTACTGGATATTCCCGGTTACTCGGTCGTGGGAGAAGCGAACGACGGCTCGCAGCTGGTCGAGACGGTCGAGCGCCTGGTGCCCGACATCGTCCTGCTGGATCTTTCCATGAAGCAAACCGGTGGCATGGAGGCGCTGCAACGACTCAAGCGCGTGCGTCCGCAATGCAAGGTATTGATCTTGTCGATGCACACCGACCCTGCCCTGATCATGCAGGCGCTGGAGTCAGGTGCCCACGGCTACCTGCTCAAGGACACCACCGCCACCGAGCTCGAACAGGCACTGGAAGCCCTGCGCAACAACGAGCGCTACCTGAGCCCGGCTATCGCCCACACCGTGATCAACCAGGCGCTGTTGCGCAATCGCACGAACCAGGCGCAAACAGGCGATACCCACAACCTGACGGCGCGCCAGCTGGAAATCCTGCGCCTGATCGTTCGCGGCAAATCCACCCGGGAAATCGCCAGCGGCCTTGGGCTGAGCATCAAGACCGTGGAAACCCATCGCTCGCAGATCATGAAGCGCTTGCAGATCTACGACGTGGCCGGGCTGGTTCTGTTTGCCGTGCGTGAGCGGATCATCAGTCTGGATGATTAACGATCGTCGAACCGCTCAATAAGGGTGAGTTCGCTGGCAGATGCACTCGAAGGGCTGCCGGACGCGCCGCGAAGCGCAGGTTGTCGCCTTCCAGTGGCTCGCCATCAAGGTTGATGTAGAGCCCTTCCGAAACCTTGATTTCAACCCAGGGCAAGCGGGCACGCACGAACATGTTGTCCAGACCGAAGCCATCGGCCAGCAGGTTCTTCAGGGTGCCGACCACTTCCTGGGGTGCAGGCAGAATGCTGATATCAAGCAAACCATCGTCAGCCAGTGCTTCGGGGCACAGGACGTGGCCGCCACCGGCCTGTCGACCATTGCCGATGCCCAGTGCCAGGAGCTCGCCTTTCCATTGGAAATCAGGCCCCTGCAACTCGCCGTAGGCGGCGTGCAACTCGCTGAAACGCGACAATCCGGTAAACAGATAGGCAGCTCCACCGAGCACTTTTTTCAGGTCTTCCGACGTGTTGGCGGTGACCTGGCTACCGAAACCACCCGTGGCCATGTTCAGGAAAACTTGCGAGCCGGCTTCGCCCAGGTCAATGGCACTGGCCGGGGCATCCAGTAGCTCCAATGCGGGCCCAGGTTCCAGCGGTACCCCGGCGGCGCGAGCAAAATCATTCGCGGTGCCCAAGGGCATCAGCACCAGGCTGGCATCTGCCGAGTGGTTGGCGATTGCTTCGGCGATATCGCGCAGGGTGCCATCTCCGCCCCCGGCGATAATCTGCACATAACCGGCATCCAGTGCCTCATCGACCAGCCGCTGGGCATCGCCAGCCTCCCAGGTCACCCGTACAGCCAGGTCCCAGCCCTGCTGCCGTTTCTCTTCAACTGCGGTACGCACCGCTTCGTTGAGCGCTTGCTTGCCGTGCAGAATTAACAGCGCTTTGCGTTCGCTCATGGCAGTCACTCCCAGGATTGGATTCCGTATGGCAGCTGTTGACCTCGCCCACCGCCAAAAAAGCCGTAAAAAAACCAAATATTTAAGCGAGGCCAGAGGCGAGTCCTACAGCGGTGACCATGCTGGCCCGGTGACCGGGTGCAACACGCACCCGTCAGTTGCCGGCCACAGGTGTCAGCCCAGGACTTCACTCAGTGGAATGAACCCGACAAACTCACCTGCGACCAGCGTGCGATCCTCCCGTACCTCAACCAGTCCCTCGGCCCACGCTGCACTGCGTAACACACCGGAGCTCTGGTTCTTGTAGATGATCGCTTGGCCGTTTTCCAGACGCCCTCGCAGGTACTCTCGACGATTGCCTGCCATCGGCCAGTCGAAACCCGCCGGCACCTGGAACTTCAGGGGCTCTACGTCCTGCACGCCTTGACGGCGCAAGAGATAAGGTCGGGTCAACAAGGCAAAGGTCACCAGGGTCGAGGCCGGATTACCTGGCAGACCGATCACCGGCACCCCGCGAAAGTGCCCGAAGGTCAGCGGCTTTCCAGGCTTGATGGCGAGTTTCCATAGCGTCAGCTCACCCTCCTCGCGCAAGGCAATTCCAAGAAAGTCAGCCTCACCCACCGAGACGCCTCCGGTGGAAAGGATCAGGTCAACGTCGTTGAGTTCGCCGAGGCGAGCGCGGGTAGTGGGCAGGTCGTCGGGGAGAATACCGGCGTCGATCACCTCGCAACCCAGGCGCTGCAACCAGCTGCACAGCAGCACCCGGTTGCTGTTGTAGATTTGCCCCGGGCCGAGGCGCTGACCAGGCTCGATCAGTTCATCACCGGTGGAAAGCACCGCAACGCGAACCTTGCGAATGACTTCCAGCTCCGCGCAGCCCAGTGATGCAGCCAGGCCCTGTTCGATCGGGCCCAAGCGAGTCCCGGCCACCAGCACCTGTTCTCCGGCAGTGGTTTCCTGGCCCTGAGGACGGATGTTTTGCCCCACTTTCAGACTTTGGGTGAACGCTACTCGCCCGTCCGGCTGGACCTCGGCGTTTTCCTGCATCTCGACGCAGTCGGCACCCGCCGGCACTGGAGCACCGGTAAAAATTCGCGCACACGTACCGGGCTGCAGGGGCTGCGGCGCGTTACCGGCGAAAATCTTCTGGCTAACCACCAGCGGTTCGCCGGTCCAGTCGCCCAAGCGCAACGCATAGCCGTCCATGGCGCTGTTCGGCCAGGGCGGCAAATCCAGGGTTGAAATCAAGTCCTCGGCCAGAACGCGGCCCTGCACTTGGGCCAGGGGCAAGCGTTCACGCTGCAGAATAGGCGTGGCGCCAGCCACTTCCAGCAGGCGTGCCAGTGCGGCTTCGACCGGCATCAAAGCGCCGGTCTTGCCAGGCTTACCCGCGGGATTCACAGGGTGCCGCCTGTTTCAGGTGAGTCACGAAGTTGCACGGGCGGTGCCGCGAGTCCAACTGCTCGGCGAGGATGCCATCCCACCCGGTACGTACTGCATTCGTCGAACCCGGCAGGCAGCAGACCAGCGTGCCATTGGCCAGGCCGGCCAGCGCACGGGATTGCACAGTGGAAGTGCCGATGTCGGCTACGGAAATTTGCCGAAACAGCTCGCCAAATCCGTCAACCTGCTTGTCCAGCAGGCAGCTCACCGCTTCCGGCGTGCTGTCGCGGCCGGTGAAACCGGTGCCGCCAGTGATCAGTACGACCTGCACGACATCTTCGGCAATCCAGTGGGCGACTTGCGCTCGAATTTTGTACAGATCATCTTTGAGCAGTACCCGCTCGGCCAGGCGATGCCCGGCAGCGCTCAGGCGGTCGACGAAGACCTGGCCAGAAGTGTCGGTTTCCAGGGTACGGGTGTCGCTGACCGTGAGCACCGCAATGTTCAGCGGCGCGAAAGGTACATCAGCCTTGGCTTTCATAGGCTCGTCCAGTTGTAGGAAAAACAGGCCGGTGTTATATCACAGC
This sequence comes from Pseudomonas sp. TMW22090, assembly GCF_022496665.1. Classification (NCBI taxonomy): domain Bacteria; kingdom Pseudomonadati; phylum Pseudomonadota; class Gammaproteobacteria; order Pseudomonadales; family Pseudomonadaceae; genus Pseudomonas; species Pseudomonas sp. TMW22090. The sequence goes on along the minus strand of NZ_SCFH01000010.1, from coordinate 211,448 downwards.
CCTCACTTTTTTCGCCGCCCCCATGGAGGCTCGCCATGACCCTCGAAACCCAACTGCCGCCCTGCTCCATTCTGCTCCTGGCCGGCGGGCGCGGCCAACGCATGGGGGGGCAGGACAAAGGGTTGCTGGACTGGCACGGCGAGCCGCTGATTGCGCATCTGCACCGCAAGACCCGGCCACTGAGCGATGACCTGATTATTTCCTGCAATCGCAATCTGGACAAATACGCACCCTATGCCGACCGCATGGTGCATGACGTTGAAGGGGATTTCCCGGGGCCCCTGGCGGGGATTCGCGCAGGCCTGCAGGCCGCACGGCACCGTTTCATGATGGTCTTGCCCTGTGATGTGCCGCGCATTGACGCCGCGCTGCTGCAGGCCATGCGCGAAACCGCCAGCCGGCATCCGGACAAACCATTGATGCTGCGCCATGGCGAGCATTGGGAACCGCTGTTATGCGTCATCCCCGTGGAACTCTGCCAGGCATTCGACGAGGCTTGGAGTGAGGGGGAACGCAGTCCCGGCCGGATCATGCGCAAACTGGGTGCGATCGCCCTGCAATGCCCCGAAAACGACCCGCGGCTGGCCAACCTGAATACTCCGGAGCTGTTAAGCAGCCACGGCACTGTGTCAGACTGACACTAGCCAAGGAACTTGCGCGCGTTGTACACGTCTACAAGCTCAGTAACCAAAGAATTCATATCGGAGACACACTCATGACTCAACGGACCCTCGCCACTTTCATGCTCGCACTGGGCCTTGCGACCCTAGCCGGTTGCTCTTCGCCTACCGTGATCACCTTGAATGACGGTCGCGAAATCCAGGCTGTCGACGCGCCACAGTATGATGAAGATTCCGGTTTCTACGAGTTCCAGCAACTCGACGGTAAAGAAACCCGCATCAACAAGGATCAGGTTCGTACCGTTAAAGAGCTGTAATCTTTACGGCATAGCCCGATACAGAAAAGCCCGCTTCGGCGGGCTTTTTCATGCCTGCAATACCGTCATCACCAGTCCAGAAACAGCGAGCTTTCAAAACAACGCTCCTGCCCGGTGATCGGGTCGACGAAGCGCAATCCCTGGGCCAGCAGCTTCAAGGGGTTGGCATAGTCATCGACGACGTCCTTGAGCACCTGGGGATAGAACGGATCATTACAGATGCCCGCGCCCAGGGCGGCCATGTGCACGCGCAGCTGATGTTTCTTGCCCGTGACCGGGTACAGCGCATAACGCCAGAAGTCGCCGTTCTTTTCCTTAACGTCCACCGCTGTCTCGGTATTGGTCGCGCCGGGACCTTCCTGCATGCGGAAAAAAGGTTCGCCCTCCACCAGCCTACTTTTGTGCACCCGCGGGAAACACAGCCCGGGCAACGCAGGAGCAATAGCTTCGTAGCGTTTTTCGATCTGCCGGGTCGGGAACAGGGACTGGTAGGCCGAGCGGCTGTCAGGATGGGCTGAAAACAGCACGAGGCCCGCTGTGTGGCGATCAATGCGATGCAGGGGCACCAGATGCGGATTATCCAGGCGATGGATCAACCTGCGTAGCAGGGTTTGCTCGACGTATTCACCGGCAGGCGTTACTGGCAGGAAGTGCGGCTTGTCCGCCACCACCAGATGCTCATCTGCGTACAGGATCGACTCGACCACCGGAATCGGTTTTTCATCCGCGACTTCCCGGAAATAATGAATGCGCAAACCTTCCTTGTACGGCAGGTCGAGGGGGATAGGTTGCCCAAAGCCATCCAGTACACGACCGCGGGCGATGCGGTCGAGCCATTGCTCGCGGCCGATGGCACTGAAGTGCTCGCATAGGCAGTCGAGCACGGTCTGCCACGCACCCGGGGGCAGATACAGAGTACTGGCTTGAGTGCGCGCAGCAGAAAACGATGAAGTGGACATAAGAACGCTCTGACCCCTAATGCAGGTCAGCATTATCCTGCAGCGGCCAGAACGATCCTAGAAGAGATTACTCACGCCGGTATCCGGTCGCGGGCGGCGGCCTCGGTGAACTCCTTGAGCCAGCGCAACACGTCGACCGCCTCCCAGCGGCCAGGGTCATACAATGCGTACAGCAAGCCCTGGTAACCGACCACATCCAGCTGCCGGTGATACCCTGCGCGCTGGAACAAGGCTTCGATTTCGGCGAAACAGGTGTTGAAATGCAGCTTGTTGAAGGGGGTCTTCCCTTCGGTCACCAGGCCGTCCAGGCGCAGTTCGAGAACGGCCTCTCGCACCACGTCCGCCGACATGCGGTTCACGCTGTTCTTCAACTGTTCGACATTGACCATGACTCATCCTCTGACTCGCAGGATCGCCCGCAAGACAGGCCATCCGAATAACTGTATACACATACAGTAACCGAATCAGCGAGCTTTCGCCAACGGATCAATCGGGCAGAGCGATAAGTGGAGCGCTGTTCAACGCAAAAAAGCCACTATCTGCTCGGCATCGAATGGCCAGTCCAGCTCCGCTCCCGTATCCACGCGGCGCAGCACCGGAATTCGCAACCCGTAGTCCTCGACCCAGTCTTCGTTCTCGGCAATGTCGATCAGCTCGACCAGCAAACCGTGCTCGACCAGGGGCATCAACTCTTCTTCGGCAAGTTCACACAGATGGCAACCAAGGGTGCCGAACAGCTGACATTCAGGAGGCATGGCGAGGGGCCCAGGCAAAGTAGGGGTTCATTCTAGGCCCACGATCCAAGTCAGTCGAGACGAAGCCTGCAGCGCCTGGGCAATGGCGGTTCGAGGATCTGGCAATCCCCTGACTCAAATCATTCCCGGCAAATGCCATATGAGTGATGCTCGGTCTTTTTTTGCCTCTACGCTTCATTAGCCAACTTCAAATTCGGAGAGTTCGTGTTCGCCAATCTGCTGATCATCCTAGCCTCCTCCCTGGTGGTGATTGCGCTGTTCCAGCGACTGCGCTTGCCACCGGTCCTGGGCTACCTGTGCGTGGGGCTGATGATCGGCCCCACTGCGTTCAATTGGGTCAATGAAAGCGAAGAGCTGCCGGATCTCGCCGAGCTGGGCGTGGTGTTCCTGCTATTTTCCCTGGGGCTGGAATTTTCCCTGTCGAAAATGCTGGCACTGCGACAGGTGGTGTTCGGCCTTGGCAGCCTGCAAGTGCTGATATGTGCGGTATTGCTGGGGAGCCTGCTGATGCTGTTCGGCATGCCGGGTATACCTGCGCTGTTACTGGGTGCGGGGCTGGCCCTGTCATCGACCGCCATCGTCAGCAAGGAGCTTGGCAGCCTTGGTGAAATATTCAGCAGCCACGGCCAGAACGCCATCGCCGTGCTGTTGTTCCAGGACGTGGTCGCCGTTCTGCTGCTGACCCTGGTGCCCGTGTTTGCAGGCAGTAGCGAGCAACCCTGGTACTGGGCGCTGCCCATGACGCTGGGCAAAACCCTGGTGTTGTTTGTCGGCTTGCTGATGGCCAGCCGCTGGCTTTTGCCGCGGTTATTCCATGAGGTGGCGGCGGCTCGCTCCGCAGAGCTGTTTGTGCTGCTGGCGCTGGTGATTGTCCTGCTCACCGCATGGCTGACCCACCTGCTCGGCCTGTCGCCTGCACTGGGGGCGTTTCTCGCCGGCATGTTGCTGGGCGAGAGCCACTACCGCCATCAGATCGAGGCTGACATCCGCCCCTTCCGCGACATCCTCCTTGGATTGTTTTTCGTCAGCATCGGCATGTTGATCGACTTGCAGCTATTTGCCAGCCATGGCCTGCTGATCCTGGGGTTGACGCTGGCGTTGCTGCTGATCAAGGGCAGCGTTGTCGCGCTGCTGGTCAAATGGCGTGGCAGTGACACCGAAACCGCCTGGCGTAGCGGCCTCGCGCTGGCCCAGGGCGGGGAGTTCTGCTTTGCGCTGATGGCGCAAATGCAAACGAGCAAAATGCTTCCGGGCGACTTCGCCGCACTGCTGCTTGCCGCCACCTTTTGCTCGATGCTGGTGACGCCCTTGCTCCTGCGCGCGGCGCCGCGCATAGCCGCGCGCTTGCATCGCAAACCCAATGAAGAAGCGCAGCTGGAACAGATCAGCGCACTCAATGCCGGCCTGGACGGTCACGTAGTCATCTGCGGATACGGCCGGGTTGGCCAGTCCATCGGCCGCTTCCTGCGCCATGAACATCAAGCCTACATTGCGCTGGACAACGACCCGGTGCGAGTACAGGAGGCCGCTGTCAGCGAACGTTGCGTGCACTACGGCGACTCCCGCCGCGGCGAACTGCTGCTCGCAGTGGGACTGGACCGCGCCCGGCTGCTGGTGATTGCCGTGGACCGGGCCGACATTGCCATGCTCATCCTCAAGCAGGCGCGCGTGCACAACTCGAGCGTACCGATCCTGGTGCGCACTCGCGATGACAGCCAGCTCGCCGAATTGAATGCAGCAGGGGCCAGCGAGGTCGTGCCGGAGCTGCTGGAATCGAGCCTGATGCTCGCCTCCCACGCGCTGATCATGCTCGGCCTGCCCGCACAACAGGTTAAGGACCGCGTAGACCAGGTCCGCATCGATCGCTATCGCCTGTTGCACGACTTCTATCCAGGTTCGGACGACGATGAACGTTGAATCAGTCCTGGCTGACCGCGCCGATCTTGTGGATCGCCAGGTCCGCACCGTGATACTCATCTTCCTGGCTCAGGCGCAGGCCATGCAGCGCCTTGATGCCGCCATAAATCGCCAGGCCGCCGAGCAGCGCCACGATTACGCCCAGCGCCGTACCGATCAACTGGCTGATCAGGCTGACGCCGCCCAAGCCGCCCAGTGCGACCTGGCCGAATATCCCGCAGGCGATCCCCCCCCAAACCCCGCACAGGCCATGCAGCGGCCACACGCCCAGCACATCGTCAATGCGCCATTTGACTTGCGCGGCAGTAAAACACCAGACAAACAGCGCCCCGGCAATCGCACCGGTAACGAGAGCGCCCACCGGGTGCATCAAATCGGAACCGGCGCAGATCGCAACCAGTCCGGCCAACGGCCCGTTATGCAGAAAGCCGGGGTCGTTGCGCCCGACGATCAGTGCCGCCACAGTACCGCCCACCATGGCCATCAGCGAGTTCACTGCCACCAGTCCGCTGACGTTACCCAGGGTCTGCGCGCTCATGACGTTGAACCCGAACCAGCCAACGATCAGAATCCACGACCCCAACGCCAGGAACGGAATACTCGACGGCGCGAACGCGACCAGCCGGCCGTCGCGATATCGGCCCTGTCGTGGTCCCAGCAGCAACACGGCCGCCAGCGCCAGCCAGCCGCCCATGGCATGGACTACCACCGACCCGGCAAAGTCATGGAAGCTGGCGCCAAAACGCGCCAGCAGCCAGGCTTGCAGGCCGTAGTTGCCATTCCACATCATGCCTTCGAAAAACGGGTAGATGAACGCCACGATCAAGGCTGTCGCGCACAGCTGTGGTACAAACCTTGCGCGCTCGGCGATGCCCCCGGAGATGATGGCCGGGATTGCAGCGGCGAAGGTCAGCAGGAAAAAAAACTTCACCAGTCCATAACCATGATCGGCGTTCAGTATCGCCGCCGGTTGCATGAAGGTGACCCCATAGGAAATCCAGTAGCCTATAAAGAAATAGGCAAGGGTCGAAATGGCGAAGTCACTGAGGATTTTCGACAGCGCGTTGACCTGATTTTTCTGGCGAACCGTGCCGACCTCGAGAAAGGCGAAACCGGCATGCATGGCCAACACCATGACGGCGCCGATCAGAATGAACAACGTATTGGAGCTGTGAACCAGAGTGTTGACAGCGCTTTGCAGATTTTCCATGGGATCGGCAGACCTTAAGGCTAAAAAAGCACCAAAGCAGTTCGCGCAGAAGATTTATGCACCAAGTTGCACCTCAACAAGGTTCTCAAGGGAAGCCTGGGGAGCCGTTTTGGTGCGCAAGGTCATGACCTATGCGCGGGTTTCAATTATTTGAGTTATGGTTTTGCTCAAACCATGCCCAGCAACAGCGCAACGGCGCGGGCTGGCGCACCATGGCAAAGCAAAAGCTGTACCAGTCATTTGGACTGAACCTTCACTTACCGCTCATACTCGAACGCAACAGACGCCACTTACGGAGATCACCAATGGCCAGCATCAAGGCAAAGACTGCTCAAGAAATACTGATGAATGATTTTCAAACATTGGTCAGCGACACTGAACGGTTGCTGGAACACACCAAAACCATCGCTGGTGATCAGGCTGATGAATTGCGCGACCAGATTCACGACAGCCTCCTGCGCGCCCGGGAAACCCTCAAACTGACCGAAGACTCCCTGCGCGAGCGCGGTCAGGCTGCGGTCACTGCGACCGAAGATTACGTCCAGGCCAACCCGTGGCAATCGGTCGGGATTGCCGCCGGCGTAGGTTTCCTGATCGGCCTTCTGGCCACCCGGCGCTGATATGGCGATCGGCGAATCCAGCTCGTCCGCGACGGGCCAAAGCTCCTCACCGCGGCGCTTGGGTGCCGCTTTTCTCGGGTTGCTGCACAGTCATGTCGAGCTCTTCGGCATCGAGTTGCAGGAACAGAAAGCCCGCACCGTAAGCCTGTTGTTGTTTGCGGGCCTGGCGCTGGTGTTTGCCCTGCTGTTGCTGGTGGGCCTGTCGACCCTGGTCATGATCCTGTTCTGGGACACCTACCGCCTGGCAGCCATCATCGGCCTCTGTGTGTTCTACACGCTGGCGGCCATCTTCTGCGCTGTGCGCCTGAAGGCAGCGATTTTCGATGAGTCCTCGCCATTCCACGGTACGCTGGAAGAACTGGCCAATGACCGGGAGCGCCTGTTGCCATGAGTCTGCCCGAACTGCCGCACAACACCTCACGCACTGAAATGCGCAAGGCGCTGATCCGCCTGCGCATGGAAATGCATCGCCAGGAAATTCGCCACGAATCCGCGCAATTGCTGCAGCCTTTGCACCGCGTGCGCGGGATGACGCAAAGCATTCAAGGCGGGTTTGGCATCAAGCATGCACCGCTCTGGGGCGTCGCCGCAGTGACACTGCTGGGCTTCCTGACCGGCAAAGGCGCCAAGACCGGCGGCGCCGGTGGCGTTACCCGGCTGATTCGCCTGACTACGACCCTGGGCCCGTTGATCAAACTGGTCATGCAGGGCTCATCGCGCAAACACTAAGCAAGCTGGCTGTATTCTTGCAACATCATGCGGGGTTGGATCTCTTGGACAAGAGGTTCAACCCCGCGTGCCTACTGCTGCGTGCCTGACAGGTACCCGGATAATCCCAGAACAAGAATTTAGCAAGGAGGCCTCGTGATCGACGGGCAACCGCTCGCCTGTTTCCAACCGTTCATTGATACCGCCACCGGTCGCATCGCAGGCGTCGAGGCCTTGGGAAGACTGCGTCAGGCGGACGGCCAGTTGACGTCGGTCGGCCCATTGTTTGCCGATCCCAGAATCCCTGCGGCCGCCTTGCGTCGCCTCGACCGGCAGATCCGCGACCACGCCTTGAGCCGCCTGCATGCAGCCCCCGCAGACTGGTTCCTGAGCCTGAACATGTCACCACGATGGGTCAATCGCCTGCGTCCAGAGCAGGACCTGCCAAGCCTCAAGCAGATGACCAGGCATGACGTCGACCCGCAACGCATCGTCTACGAAATCACCGAGGTCGGTGGCGACATCCAGCGCCTCGCCGACGTGGTCGCGCGATATCGCCGGGCAGGCGCCAGGATTGCCATTGATGATTTTGGTGCCGGGTATTCCCAGCTCGATCGGGTACTGGCCCTGCAACCGGATATTCTCAAACTCGACATGCGCCTGTTTCAGGCTGCAGCGTTGGGTGGGCCGAGCAGCGACGTGGTCAAGGCCCTGGCGCAAATGGCCGAAAAGACCGGTTGCTGGATCATCGCCGAAGGGGTGGAAACCGATGCCCAGCTCAATTTTGCCCTGGAGTGCGGTTCGCGCTACGTCCAGGGCTTTCTGTTCGCCCGGGCCGAGGAAGACTTCTTCCACACCGATGCGTTCGTCGACCATTTCGCCCAGCTGCGCCACCGCTACGTCCAGCAAAAACTGCTTGAGCGTGGCCGCCTGATGGTCATGCGCCAGCAGCTGAGCGAACTGATGGGCATTCTGCAGGACTGGGCCCAGGCTAGCGCGCCGCTCAGCGCCCTGCCCCGGCTCGATGCCTTCCCCTGGTTGCTGCGGTTTTACCAATGTGATCGACACGGCACACAACTGACGCCGAACCTGGAATGGAGCCAGAATGGCTGGAAAGCCGACAATCGCTATCTGGGCCATAACTGGTCATGGCGCCCATATTTCTATCACCTGCTGGCCGAAGGCTGGGACGAGCGCCGCCTGACGCTCTCCAATACTTACCGAGATGCCACCACCAACCAGTATTGCCTGACCGCCGGACAGTTTTTCGCCCATGGAGAAAGGCTGTTGCTCATCGACATCGACGCCGCCGGCCTTTAGTTCCGCTTGCACGTCCCGACCTGAACCCGGAAGCTTAGGCCATCAGTCACCTGACGGAGAGAATCAGCCTTGGATTGGCAAACCCTGCTCACTCGCGAACGCCTCGGAAAGCCCCTGCACAGTCCGGAAGAGCTCGGACGCAGCCCCTTTCACAAGGACCACGACCGCATCATCTTCTCCGGAGCGTTCCGTCGCCTGGGGCGCAAGACCCAGGTTCACCCGGTCACCAGCAACGACCACATCCACACTCGCCTGACGCACTCGCTGGAAGTCAGTTGCGTCGGGCGGTCCCTGGGCATGCGCGTTGGCGAGACCATCCGCAACGCCCTGCCCGACTGGTGTGAGCCCAGCGACCTGGGCATGGTGGTGCAATCGGCTTGCCTGGCGCACGATATTGGTAATCCGCCGTTCGGCCATTCCGGCGAAGACGCCATCCGCCATTGGTTTCAGCAGGCCGCCGGGCGCGGCTGGCTGGATGCGATGAGCGAGGTCGAGCGCAATGATTTTCTCAATTTCGAAGGTAACGCCCAAGGCTTCCGGGTGCTGACGCAACTTGAATACCACCAGTTCGATGGCGGCACCCGTTTGACCTATGCCACTCTGGGGACTTACCTCAAGTACCCATGGACGGCAAAGCATGCCGACTCCCTGGGCTACAAGAAGCACAAGTTCGGCTGCTACCAGAGCGAGTTGCCGTTACTGGAACAGATCGCCCACAAACTCGGCCTGCCGCAACTTGAAGATCAGCGCTGGGCGCGCCATCCGCTGGTCTACCTGATGGAGGCTGCCGATGACATCTGCTACGCGCTGATCGATCTGGAAGACGGCCTGGAAATGGAGCTGCTCGAGTACGCGGAAGTCGAGGCGCTGTTGCTGGACCTGGTGGGTGACGATCTGCCTGAAACCTATCGCCAGCTAGGCCCGTCGGATTCGCGGCGGCGCAAATTGGCGATCCTGCGCGGCAAAGCCATCGAACACCTGACCAACGCCGCCGCGCGGGCGTTTGTCGAGCAGCAGGACGCACTTCTGGCCGGCGTGCTGCCCGGCGATCTGGTGGAGCACATGCACGGTCCGGCAAAACGCTGCGTGCTGAATGCCAAGGACATGGCGCGTAAAAAGATCTTCCAGGACAAACGCAAGACCCTGCATGAGATCGGAGCCTACACGACCCTGGAGATCCTGCTGAATGCCTTCTGCGGTGCGGCGCTGGAACAGCATGACGGTCGAACGCCGTCCTTCAAGAGCCGGCGCATCCTGGATTTGCTTGGCAACAATGCACCCGACCCTCGCGGCCCGTTGCATACGTCATTCTTGCGCATGATCGACTTCATCGCCGGCATGACCGACAGCTACGCCAGCGAAATGGCCCTTGAAATGACCGGTCGTTCCAGTCACTGACCGACACCTGCTGATCGCCCATTACGCCCTGCGTGTGGCCGATCAGCCCTCAGTAGCCCTGAAACACTCAAGGCCTGACGAATCGTCCTACAGCGCATGTCGCGCCGACTGATCGATTGCTCCCACCTGTCGCGAAATAATCACCCTCCGTCAGCTCGACGGCTCAGTGTGAGTATCCCGATGAAAGAAGCAGACTTGCGCATCCTTCTGGTTGAAGATCACGACTTCCAACTTCGAGCAACTCAAATCCTGCTCCAAAGCTACGGCTTCGAACACATCACCACGGCCGGCAGTGCCGAGGTCGCCCTGCATAGGATGCGCGAGACGCCTACACCCTACGACGTCCTGTTGTGTGATCAATGTTTGCCCGACTTGCGCGGCTTGCAACTGATCGAAGCGGCAACGCACATGGGAATGATCAAGCGCGCGATACTGCTCAGTAGCCTGACATCAGTAGAACTGGACGAACTTGCACAGTCGGCGATCAGACTGGGATTACCGCTGTCAGGTTTTCTGATAAAGCCTCTGAAACATCTGGAACTTATAACGCTATTGACTTCAGCCAAGTAATTAACGCCAAAATCTCGCAAACTTAAACTCAGTAAATCGCTCTGGAGCTTGTTTTTTTAAACTTATCAGCACCCGCTTGAAACCTTGAAACTTTTAAATATCCAATACAATCACTGATTATAACGTAGTACTTTTCCTGCTCTGCTGTAGGAATCATCTGATATTAAGGATAGAGGTAGGCCTGTTCATGCGATAGCGGAACCTTCTGAGCTAAGGTGCGCGCTTTATCTACATTCGCATGGGATTTGATTATGAACTCCGTTTTTATCGTCGACGACCACCCAGTTATCCGCCTTGCCGTAAGAATGTTGCTGGAGCATGAAAAATTCAAAGTCGTCGGTGAAACGGATAACGGCGTAGACGCGATGCAGATGATTCGTGAATGCATGCCTGACCTGGTGATTCTCGACATCAGCATTCCCAAACTTGACGGGCTGGAAATTCTCACCCGACTCAACGCCATGAATCCCCGCATCAAGACTTTGGTATTGACGGCGCAATGCCCGACACTGTTTGGCATACGTTGTATGCAGTCGGGCGCGTCCGGATATGTGTGCAAGCAGGAAGGCCTGAGTGAACTGGTCAGCGCCATCAAGGCTGTATTATCAGGATACAACTACTTTCCAAGTGCGGCGCTCAATCCCATTCGTGGCGACCACATTCGCCACGCCGAGATCGAACTGTTCAAATCAGTCAATGATCGAGAATTGATGGTGCTACAACTTTTTTCCCAGGGCCGCAGTAACAAGGAAATTGCCAAGGCCATGCTGCTGAGCAACAAGACCGTCAGCACTTACAAAAAAAGACTCATGCACAAGCTGAAGGCCAGATCGCTGGTCGAACTCATTGAACTGGCAAAACGCAACGCACTCGTGTGAGAAACAGCATGCCCAGTCGCGCCAAGGAATACCTGATGCTGATGACCGTAGCTCTTTTCCCGAGCAGTCCGGTACAGGCCGCGCCGATCGAAAGTCAAAGCTACTCCTTGCTCAGTCGGGCCACGGCCGCACAACATGAGGTGCCATTGGATCGACCGCAACGACTCTGGATACTGAACAGGTCCGAGCTGGTCCTGGGCACCTCAGCCCCCGATTATCCGCCCTTCGACATGACCATCGACAGCAGCCAGGATTACGAAGGGCTGACCGCCGACTATGCAGGTCTTCTCGGCGCGACCACCGGTTTACCGATCAAGGTCAGGCGGTTCTCCACCCGGGATGATGCCATCGAGGCGCTGGAGAATGGCGAAGTCGATTTTCTGGGGACGTCCAACGGCTTCGAAGCCGAACATCCGGACATCCTGCTGTCCGAACCCTATGCCGTTGATCAACCGGTGCTGGTCACGCGCGAGGAAGAAACCCGATCCCTGACCGATGGGCTGAGGGGTTTGCGAATGAGCATGGTCTATCACTATCTGCCGCTGGGGGAAGTAAAGAGGCTATACCCCAATGCGGTTATCACGCCCTACCCCTCCTACCAGAATGCGATCAATGCAGTGGCCTTCGATCAGGCCGATGTTTTTCTCGGCGACGCGATTTCAACTCACTACATGATAAACAAGGGCTACCTGAACAACATCCGCATGGCGAGCTTCGGCAAACATGAAGCGCATGGCTTCAGTTTTGCGGTGCACAAAGACAATCCGCAATTGCTGGGCATCATCAATTCGATGCTGGCCGCCCTCCCAACCAGTGAAAAAGACAACATCGGCAAACGCTGGGGCGCCGGCGGTGACATCCTGATCAGCGATCACAACCTGCAGTTCACCGATCGCGAAAAGCGCTGGATGGCAGCCCATCCGGTGGTTCGCGTAATTGTGAACGAAGCCTATGCACCGCTGACGTTTTTCGACCGCGACGGCAACTTTCGTGGCGTCACGGCCGACCTGCTGGAATTGATCAGGCTGCGCACCGGCTTGCGCTTCGATATTCAGCGCAGCCGCAATGATGGCGAGATGATCGAACGCGTCGCTGACAAGCAGGCTGACATGATCACCGCCCTGCTCCCCAGTACCCAACGTGAATCTACCCTTAATTTCACACGGCCCTACCTGCAGAACTCGTTTGTCTTGCTCACGCGAAAACTGGCCGGTAGCCCGACCAATCTCGAACAGATGCAGGGCAAGCGCCTGACCATCGCACAGGGCAATCCGATGGTGGATTATCTGCGTCGCGAATTCCCGCAAATCAAACTGATCGAAACACCCGATACCTTCAGCGCCGTGGAAATGCTGTCCGATGGGCGCGCCGACGCTGCGGTCAACTCACTGGTCATCGCCAACTATTTCATGTCCGCGCGGATTTTCGGCCGTGATCTGCAGATCGGCACCACAATCGGCACTCAGCAGGCCGCGTTTTCTCTGGCGACCGCCCGGGACTCCAGGGAACTGAACTCGATTCTCGACAAGGCGTTGCTGAGCATCGCACCGGACGAACTGGGGGTAATCAACAGTCGCTGGCGCGGCTACTCGGCTTCAGCGCAGGACTCATGGCAGGACTACCGTCGCATTTTTTACCAGATCGTTATCACTGCCGGCATCCTGCTGCTGATTTCATTCACCTGGAACGCTTACCTGCGCCGGGAGATCAAACAGCGCCAGGCCGCAGAGCGTGCGCTGAGTGATCAATACGAATTCATGCGATCGCTGGTCAATGGCACGCCGCATCCCATGTATGTCCGCGACCGCCAGGGGTTGCTGCAAAGCTGTAACGACAGCTATCTCGAAACATTCAACGCCAAACGCGAGGACGTCATCGGTAAAAGCGTGATGCCGGGCAACATGAGCAACGCATTCGAGGCCCGGGAATATCAGGCCGACTATCAGCGCGTAGTGGCAGAAGGCATCCCGCTGGTGCTCGACCGGGATTTGCACATCGGCGGACGCAGGCTGACCATTTATCACTGGGTACTGCCCTATCGTGATTCGCGCGGCATGGTCCAGGGCATCATCGGCGGCTGGATCGACATCAGTGACCGGCGCCAATTGTTCGAAGAACTGCGGCGTGCCAAGGAACGCGCCGATGAAGCCAACCGGGCCAAAAGCAATTTCCTGGCGACCATGAGCCATGAAATCCGCACCCCGATGAACGCCGTCATTGGCATGCTCGAGTTGACGCTCAAGCGAATCGAGCAGAATCACCCGGATCGGCCCGCGATCGACGTTGCCTATACCTCGGCGCGGGACCTGCTGGAGCTCATCGGTGACATTCTGGACATTGCGCGGGTCGAATCCGGCCGCCTGGAATTGAACCCGGAACGGGTCAATCTCCATGAAGTCGTCGCGTCGGTGGTCAATATCTTCGAGGGCCTCGCGCGGCAGAAAAAACTCGAGCTACTGCTGGAGTTTCAATGCGACGACCCCGCCATTGACGTGCTGCTGGACCCTGTGCGGTTCAAGCAGGTGCTGTCCAACCTGATCAGTAACGCCATCAAGTTCACCCCCCAGGGCCATGTCCGGATCGCCGTCGACCTGAGCCCCACCGGGCCGGACGCAGTGCAGATGCATCTGAGCGTTGAGGACAGCGGCATCGGTATCAGTGAAGACGATCAGAGTCGGCTGTTCGCCCCTTTCGTCCAGGCAGACAACGGTGCCAAAGCGGGCCGTGGCGGAGCAGGCCTGGGGCTGATGATCAGTCGCAGCCTGTGCAAGTTGATGGGAGGCAGCCTGCAACTGAGCAGTCACCCAGGTATCGGAACTCAAGTGCAGGTCTCACTGCACCTGCCAGCTCTGGCGCAGCAACAGGCGGCATTGACCATTGAACAGCTACCCCAGCCGCCCAGGACAGTGCTGAAAGTCCTGGTGGTCGATGACCACCCTGCCAACCGGCTACTCATGTGCCAGCAACTGGAGTTTCTTGGTCATGTGTCCCGGGTTGCGGAGGATGGCGCGGCGGCGTTCAGACTTTGGCAGACCGAGGCGTTCGACCTGGTAATCGCCGACTGCAACATGCCGGTCATGAACGGGTATGAACTGGTTGGCGCCATTCGCGGCGAGGAGCAACGCCTGCAGCGCCCGCCCACTGTCGTTTTGGGTTTCACTGCCAATGCCCAGCCGGAAGAGATCGCCCGCTGCAAAGAAGCCGGCATGGATGACTGCCTGTTCAAGCCGCTCCCCCTGAACGCATTGAGCCACTGGATTGAAAGCCTCAATCCCGAGGCGCAGTCCCCGGCATTCAACCTTGCGGGGCTGCAGCAACTGACGGGAGGAAACCCGGCGCTGGACCTGCGATTACTCAACGAACTGCTTAAAAGCAATCGTCTGGACCGCCAGGAGTTATTGGCGGTGCCCAGCAACGCTGAGCCACAGGCTTTTTTGGATATTGCCCACAAAATCAAGGGCGCAGCGCGGATCATCCAGGCCTCGAGCCTCATCGACAGCTGCGAATCACTGGAGGCAGCCTGCCAGGGTGGGTTGGACGCGCAGGCCATATCCGACTGCACCCAGGCGATGGCACGCGACATGGTGCAACTGGAACTGGCTCTTTTGCAGCAAATATGCGAGCACGAGCGCAGCACAACGGGGGAGCCTTAACTATGCTTGGGCGCTAAGCAGTGAGTTAAATCCCATGGAGAACACTGCAATGCCCAGCCCACTGCGCCCGGATCGGCGGCGTTTGCCGTTGCACATCCATATCAGCGTCATGTTCACCTTGCTGTTGCTGCTGACCGGCGTAGTGCTGGGGATCTTCAACTATCGACAGACCACCCAGATCATATTGTCGAGCAGTGAAAAGCTCTTCGAACGGATCGAGCAGGACGTGCGGCTTGACCTGCACGCCACCTACCAACCCATTCGTCATCTGTTGAGCCTGCTGGCGGACTACCCGGCCACCCAGGCCACAGACCTCGAGCAGCGGCTGGCTTTGCTCAAGCCTTTGAGCCAGGCGCTTACGGACAATCCAGACCTGGCATCGCTGTATCTGGGTTATGGCAACGGTGATTTCTTCATGGTGCGGCCCTTGCGCACCTCGGACCTGAAAGCGCGCACCCAGGCGCCGGATGCCGCCGCATTCCAGGTCTGGAGTATCGAGCGCGACCGCAGCGATGGCCAGGTCAGGTCCCAATCACTGTTTTTTGACCGCGACCTGATGCTCCTTGGCCGTCTCGACCACCCCGACGAAGACTACGATCCGCGGACTCGCGCCTGGTTTTCCAGCGCTCGCAGCGAGCAGGAACAGATCACCACAGAGCCTTACGTGTTCTTCTCCACCCACAATGTGGGCACCACACTGGCCCGACGCAGTGGCGAACAGGCAGTCATGGGCGCCGACCTGACGTTGGCCGAACTGTCAGCCACCCTGGCCAAACACGTCGTGACCCCGGCAACCGAAATCGTGCTGTTCGACGCCCAGGGCAATGCCATTGCCTATCCCGACAGCAGCAGGCTCATTGTTGACGACCAGAGCGCCCGCTTGATCAAGGCGGCCGATTTAAGCCCGGGCCTCGGCGCGCTGCTGAACAACCAGGCGGTGGGCAATCGGCTGGAGGCCGGTGGTCGACGCTGGATTGTGGCCCAAAGCAGCATCCAGGAAGGTGGTCCCCAGGGATTGCACCTGGCTTTGCTCGTTCCCGAGGATGAACTGCTCGTCGATGCGTACCGCCTGCGCTGGCAAGGTGCGCTGGTGACCTTGGCGACGTTGCTGTTGTGCCTGCCGCTGGGATGGCTGACCTCCCGAATACTGGTCCGGCCCCTGCGCGCGCTGGTTCAGGAAGCTGACGCTATTCGCAGTTTCGACTTCAACTCCCCCCCCATCAGGCGTTCACCGGTACTTGAAGTGGACCAGTTGGGCGTGTCGATGGCGCGCATGAAAGACACCTTGGCCAGTTTCTTCCAGATCACCGACAGCCTCAGCGCCGAGACCCGCTTTGGCCCGCTGCTGGAGCGCGTACTGTTTGAAACGGTAAATATCGGCCAGGCCCAGGCCGGCCTGATCTACTTACGGGAAAATGACGGTGACCGCTTCGTTCCCCTCGGCCTGGTGATCGACGGCGCGTCCCAGGATTTGCCCGCATTCGACGTTCAGGCGCACGAGCCGAAGTCTGCGCAGAGTCCTGCCTGGCTTGGGCAACTGGTGGAAGTCGACAACATGGTGACCAGTCTGGGGTTCGAAGAGGCCGGGGATTGGCGCAAGGTGCTGCTGGCGTTGGAGTGCCCGCGGGTCCACCTGATCGGCATTCGCCTGCGCAACCGGCATAACGAGACGGTGGGCCTGCTGGTACTGCTGCTGGCCGACAGCGGCCACCCGAGCGACCTGAAAAAACTGCGCCCGGATCGCATCGCCTTTCTGCAGGCGGTTTCCGGAGCGGCGGCGGTGAGCATCGAAAGCCAGCGCCTGCAAACCAAACAGAAACAATTGCTGGACTCGTTCATTCAACTGCTGGCCGGTGCAATCGACGCAAAAAGTCCCTATACCGGCGGCCACTGCCAGCGGGTACCGGCGCTGACCCTGATGCTCGCCCAAGCCGCTGCCGCCAGCCAGGCGCCGGCTTTCAAAGGCTACCAGCCGACCGAAGACGAGTGGGAAGCCTTGCACATCGCGGCCTGGCTGCACGACTGCGGCAAGGTCACGACCCCGGAATACGTGGTCGATAAAGCCACCAAGCTTGAAACCCTGAATGACCGTATCCACGAAATCCGCACCCGTTTCGAAGTGCTCAAGCGCGACGCCTGGATCGATTACTGGCAAGGCGTGGCTCAGGGCGTAGACGAGCAGCCGCTGGCTGACTTGCGAGAGGCTAGCCTTGCGGCGCTGGATGAAGACTTCGCCTTCATCGCCCGCTGCAACCTGGGCAGCGAAGCCATGGCTGAAGAGGATCTGCAGCGCCTGCGCAGCCTCGCGCAACGCACCTGGAGTCGTACCCTGGACGATCGCCTGGGGGTTTCCTGGGAAGAGAACCGCCGTCAGGCGCGCACCCCGGCGCCGATCCTGCCGGTCAATGAACCCCTGCTGGCGGACAAACCCGAGCATCTGTTCGAGCGGGCAGAGAGTGAGCTTATTCCGGCGGAAAATCCCTGGGGCTTCAAGCTCGACGTGCCCCGCTACAAGTACAACCGGGGTGAGTTGTACAACCTGAGCATTGCCCGTGGCACGCTGACTCGTGAGGAGCGCTACATCATCAATCACCATATGGTGCAGACGATAATGATGCTCAGCCACCTGCCCTTTCCCGGCCACCTTGACAACGTCGCGGAAATCGCCGGCGGCCATCACGAAAAAATGGACGGCACCGGCTACCCCAAGCAGTTGAAGCGAGAAGAAATGAGCCTGCCGGCGCGGATGATGGCCATTGCCGATATCTTTGAAGCGCTGACCGCCGCCGATCGTCCCTACAAGAAGGCCAAGTCCTTGAGCGAAGCACTGGGCATCATGGCGACGATGTGCCGGGACGCGCACATCGATCCCGAGTTGTTCGGATTGTTCATCAATGCCGGAATCTACCGGCAATACGCCGAGCAATTTCTCGATCCACAGCAGATTGATGCGGTAGACACTGCAAGCCTGCTGGTCAAGGCAGGCTTGCAGGGGTGATCAGCAATCGGTCAGGCGCAGGAAAATCGCGGCCAACTGCTCGATGCCCGCCTGGTCCTGCGCGGTAAATCTCGCCAGTTTCGGACTGTCGAGATCGAGCACGCCAATCAGCTGACCGTCCTTGACCAGAGGCACCACCAACTCGCTGTTGGAGGCGCTGTCGCAGGCGATATGCCCGGCAAACGCATGAACATCCTCGACCCGCTGAGTCTGTAAAGTTGCCGCCGCAGCCCCGCACACACCCCGTCCGAAAGGAATGCGCACGCAGGCGATCTGCCCCTGGAACGGCCCCAGCACCAACTCCTGGTTACGGTTGAGATAGAAGCCGGCCCAGTTCAAATCATCGAGCTGGTTGAACAGGAACGCGGAAAATTGCGCTGCGTTGGCAATGAAATCGCGCTCGTCCGCCAGCAGCGACTCCAATTGCGCCTGCAACATGCCGTAGCCTTCGAGGCCTTGGCCGCTCTGTTGTAAATCGATCATGCCTTGTGCTCCAACAGCTTTAACCCGACCCAATAACGGGCAAATTGATAGGCGCAACGGCCGTTGCGGTTACCGCGTCCGGTGGCCCAGCGCACGGCGAGGATATCCAGCGCTTCGTCACGCTGCCATTTGAGGCCTGCCTTGCCAGCCAGTTGCCCGATCCAGTGTTCGACCACGTTCAGGAAGTGCTCCTGAGTGAACGGATAGAAAGACAACCACAAGCCGAAGCGGTCCGACAGTGCGATCTTGTCTTCCACCGCTTCGCTGGGGTGCAGTTCACCGTCGACGCGTTTCCAGTTTTCGTTGTCACTTTCTTTTTCCGGCACCAGGTGCCGGCGGTTGGAAGTGGCGTACAGCAATACGTTGTCCGGGGCCTGCTCGAGGGAGCCGTCGAGTACGCTCTTGAGCACCCGGTAATCGCCCTCGCCGGATTCGAACGACAGGTCGTCGCAAAACAGCACGAACCGCTGGGGCAGCTTGGCGATCTGTTCAACCACGCGTGGCAGGTCCGCCAGGTGATCGCGCTCGATCTCGATCAGGCGCAAGCCTGCCTGGGCATGTTCGGCCAGCAGCGCCCGGACCAGCGAGGACTTGCCGGTCCCCCGGGAGCCCCACAGCAGCGCATGGTTGGCAGGCATGCCATCGAGGAATTGTTGAGTGTTGCGACCCAACTGCTCCAACTGCCGATCGACGCCGATCAGGTCGCTCAAGCGCATGTCGAGGCTGACTTCCAGGGGCATCAGGAATCCGCTGCGCCCCTCTCGCTGCCAGCGCGCAGCCAGGCAAGTGGTCCAGTCAATGGCCTGCCGGGGTGCGGGCAGCAGCGGTTCGATACGGGCCAGAACGGCATCGGCGCGCTCCAGGAAAGCATTCAATCGGGAATCCACGTCTTCTCCTTGGGCACATTCACATTAATGATTGCGCAACAGCGATAATCCACAACGACCAGGTGCCTGTCCCAACCCATGTTTGAGGGCTCGCGACAACAGCGGTATCCATGCATCATCGACTATGCTTGAGCAGCGAAGGGAAACGGAAGTGGTTCAACACCCTATGGATATCAAATTCACCAACCGGCTGTCTTACAAACAAGCCCGGCTGACCGTGCTCGTGGGTTTCATTCTCGGCACGCTGCTCAGCCTGCTGCAGATTGGCATCGATTATGCCAGTGAAGATGCCTCCATCAACCGGGAAATCCAGTCTTTGCTGGAAATCAGCCATAACCCGGCCTCGCGCATCGCCTATAACATCGATGCAGAACTCGCCCAGGAGCTGACCTTGGGCCTCTTGCGTTCGCCCGCCATCATCGGTGCGCGATTGATCGACAACAACGGCACGGTACTGGCCAACGTCAAGCGACCCGGGCAGCAAAGCAATTACCGGATGATCAGCGACTTCATGTTTGGCGCCGAACGTCAGTTTGAAGACCGCCTGTACCTGGATCACTTGCCCGCCGAGTCCCTCGGCACCCTGCGCCTGGACGTCGACACCTACGCCTTCGGCAGCCGCTTTCTGCGCCGGGCCGAAGTGACGCTGCTCAATGGTTTTGCCCGCAGCCTGTTGCTGACTGGCATCCTGCTCGCACTGTTCTATGTGATGCTGACCAAACCGCTGGTGCGCGTTATCCGCGAACTGAGTGGCCGCGATCCACGCAGCGTCGAACCGACCTGGCTGGAGTACCCGGCGGGGCATCAGAACGATGAAATCGGCGTGCTGGTCAAGGTCGCCAACCAGCAATTCGAGAACATCGCCACGGAAATCCAGCAAAGGCGCAATGCCGAAAACCGCCTGACTGACTACCTCGCGCAACTGGAGAACATCGTCTCCGCCCGGACTGCGGAGCTCAAGGCGATCAACAGTCGGCTCAGCCAGTCCAACCAGGAACTGGAAATTGCCCGCAGCACCGCCCTGGATATGGCAGAAGCGCGCTCGGTGTTTCTGGCCAACATGAGCCACGAAATCCGCACCCCGCTCAATGGCCTGCTGGGGATGATCGCATTGTCCCTGGACGGTCCGCTCAATGCTGAGCAGCAGCAACAACTGTCCATCGCCCATGACTCCGGCAAGGTCTTGGTGGAACTGCTCAACGACATTCTCGACCTGTCGAAATTCGACGCTGGCCAGCTCGAACTCGAGCACATTCCATTCGACCTCGGTGCGCTGGTCGAGGACACTGCCAACCTGCTGTCCCAGAACGCCGCGCCCAGTGTCGAACTGACCTGTCTGATTGATCCGCAGTTTCCGGCACTGGTGTTGGGTGATCCGACTCGGGTTCGGCAAATCGTCAGCAACCTGCTGTCCAACGCACTCAAGTTCACTCGTTTCGGCCGCGTCGATGTGCGCCTCGGCACCTTCAAGGACGGCGTCAGAATCGAAGTCTGCGACACTGGCATCGGTATCCCCCAGGACGCCCAAGTGAAGATTTTCCAGCCGTTTACCCAGGCGGGTGCCGGCATTACCCGACAATTTGGCGGCACCGGCCTGGGCCTGGCCTTGACCTACAACCTGTGCGAAGCCATGAAGGGACGACTGTCCATCAGTTCGGAAGCCGGGTTTGGCAGCCAGTTCTGTGCCGACCTGCCGCTGCCCTGCCACACCCGCGCCCTGGCACCTGCGCCCTTGCAGGGGAAGGTCATTGCCATCACGGCAGCCAGCAGCGGCCTGGCAGAGCTGCTCAAGACCGTGTTGCCGGTGTGGGGGCTCGAGTATCAACAGCGCTCGATCGATGATTCGATGATCGGCCTGGACCCCGACGTGGTCATCACCGATTGCCCCGAATGCCTGTTTGTCCTGCGCCCCGCCTGCACTGCGCCGATCCTGCTGGTGACTGCCTACGGCAGCTTCATGCCCAGCGAACAGGCCAGCGCCCTCGCCCCTTTGCAACAGCAGGCGCGGCCGCTGGCGCGAAACGCACTGTTCCAGACATTGCGACGGGTACTGCAACCTGAGATCAATACGATCAACGATGCGCGACTGCAAACGCTGTCACCCCAGCGCCGCGGGCGGGTACTGCTGGTGGAGGACAATCCGGTCAATCAGCTGGTAGCCAAGGGCATGCTGGGCAAGCTCGGTTGCGAGGTCATCGTCGCCGCGCATGGTGCCGAGGCCCTGGATCTGCTTGAGCACGACGAGTTCGACCTGGTGCTGATGGACTGCAACATGCCGGTGATGGATGGCTATGAAGCCAGTCGGCAAATCCGTCGCAGCGGACGCTGGCCACAATTGCCTATTGTGGCCTTGACCGCCAATGCCATGTCCGAGGAACGCGAACGCTGCCGTGCCGCGGGCATGAGCGATTACCTGGCCAAACCCTTCCGCCGCGAAGAGCTGGCGGCCCTGCTGGATTCATGGATGCCGGCTACGACAACGCCTTGATCTGCCCCAGCAAATGATCGAGCCCTTCACGCAAATCATGCAGCCGATCCAGATCCACGCCGCTGTCGCACAGTAGCCGGGCCTTGAGCGGCGCGACCCGATCACGCAACGCCTGGCCCGCAATTGTAAGGCTCAGGTGCACTTCGCGTTCATCGCGGGATGAACGCTGGCGCTGCACCAGTTGCAGCTGTTCGAGTCGTTTGAGTAACGGCGTCAGGGTCCCGGAATCAAGCGCCAGGCGTTCACCCAGGGCCTTGACTGTTGGCTGCTGTGGGGCCTTTTCCTGCCATTCCCACAGCACCAGCATCGCCAGGTACTGCGGGTAGGTCAGCCCGAGCTGGTCCAGCATTGGTTTGTAGGCCCGGATCACCGCACGGGACGCGGCGTACAGCTTGAAGCACAGCTGGCTGTCGAGTTGCAGGGAGTCGAACGGCGGATTCATTTGAGCAGGGCTTCAATCTCGCGGCTCAGGTCCTGCGGTTTGGTCGCCGGTGCGAAGCGCCTGACCAGTTGACCGTCTTTGCCGATCAGGAATTTGGTGAAGTTCCACTTGATGCCTTGGGAACCCAGTAACCCGGGGGCGCGTTTTTTCAGCTGGACGAACAGTGGATGGGCGCCGGCGCCGTTGACTTCGATTTTTTTGAACAGCGGGAAGCTGACGCCGAAATTCAGTTCGCAGAATTCGGAGATCGCGCCTTCGTTACCGGGTTCCTGTTTGCCGAATTGGTTGCAGGGGAAACCCAGGACTACCAGGCCCTGATCCTTGTAGGTCTGCCAGAGCGCTTCGAGTCCCTTGTATTGTGGGGTGAAGCCGCATTTGCTGGCGGTGTTGACGACCAGTACGGCTTTGCCGGCGTAGTCGGCCAGGGTTTTCTGTTCGCCGGTGATGGTGGTGCAGGGGATGGTCAGCAGGGGGTCGTCGGTCATCGTTAGGCTCTGGGTTTTTTGGGGTGGTGTCTTTAAGATAGTTAGCAATTGAATTGTGTGCAATTCAATTTTGGGTTGGTTGGTTTCTTTGGGACGGGGGCAGATCCGTTTTTTTGGTCAGGGCTGCTTAGGGTTCCGCCCTTACGGCGGGTCACTTTTGATAGAGCGCAAAAGTGACCCGCCGTAAGGGCGGAACCAATAGAAGCCATTACCCCAGAAATGGATATACACACGACCAACCCGGGTAAACCCTGGTCATTCCCGAGGCACAAGCTCCAGACACACCGAATTGATGCAATACCGCAATCCGGTCGGCGGCGGCCCATCCGGAAACACATGCCCCAAATGCGCATCGCACTTGGCACACACCACTTCAGTACGAATCATCCCGTGACTCACATCACGAATCTCAACCATCGCACTGTCACCTATCGGCGCATAAAAGCTCGGCCAGCCGCAGCCTGAGTCAAATTTGGTCTTCGAATCAAAAAGCGGCTCGCTGCAACAGATACAGTGATAGACACCATCAGTTTTGGTGCCATTGTATTTGCCGGAAAACGGACGTTCGGTGCCCTTGAGACGGCAAACGTTGTACTGCTCCGGATCGAGCATGGCCTTCCATTCTTCAAGGGTTTTTTCCAACTTTTCCATCGTCACACCTCAGCAGCTGAAAAAGCCCGATCTGTACCTTTTCCACGGATCGGGCGGCACGTATGATTGCGCCTCGTCAAACGCCAGTCTGGCAGCCAGACCACGCGCATTCAAACGGATTTACGGGTGCTGCCTTTCAAGGCGCCAGGCCTGTGTGAATACGCAGGATTCCCAGTACGGTAGTTCATATGCCGCCTGGATCGTTCATTTTCAGGAACACATCGCCATGCAGGTCAGCAAATCGAACAAGCTCGCCAACGTCTGCTACGACATTCGCGGCCCAGTGCTCAAGCACGCCAAACGCCTGGAAGAGGAAGGCCATCGCATCCTCAAGCTGAACATCGGCAATCCTGCGCCCTTTGGTTTCGAAGCGCCGGACGAAATCCTCCAGGACGTGATCCGCAACCTGCCTACAGCCCAGGGCTACAGCGACTCCAAAGGGCTGTTCAGCGCACGCAAGGCCGTCATGCAGTACTACCAGCAAAAGCAGGTGGAAGGCGTCGGCATTGAAGACATCTACCTGGGCAACGGCGTTTCCGAGCTGATCGTGATGTCGATGCAGGCCCTGCTCAACAATGGCGACGAAGTGCTGGTGCCGGCCCCGGACTACCCATTGTGGACCGCAGCTGTCAGCCTCTCGGGCGGCAACCCGGTGCATTACCTGTGCGACGAGCAGGCCAACTGGTGGCCGGATCTGGCCGACATCAAGGCCAAGATCACGCCGAACACCAAGGCCCTGGTGATCATCAACCCGAATAACCCGACCGGTGCGGTGTATTCGAAAGAAGTCCTGCTGGGCATGCTGGAACTGGCCCGCCAGCACAACCTGGTGGTTTTCTCCGACGAGATCTACGACAAGATCCTGTACGACGATGCCGTGCACATCTGCACCGCATCCCTGGCGCCGGACCTGCTGTGCCTGACGTTCAACGGCCTGTCCAAGTCCTACCGCGTGGCGGGTTTCCGTTCCGGCTGGATTGCCATCTCCGGCCCGAAACACCACGCCCAGAGCTACATTGAAGGCATCGACATGCTGGCCAATATGCGCCTGTGCGCCAACGTGCCAAGCCAGCACGCGATACAGACCGCTCTCGGTGGCTACCAGAGCATCAATGACCTGGTGCTGCCCCAGGGCCGACTGCTGGAACAGCGCAACCGTACGTGGGAGCTGCTCAACGACATTCCCGGCGTAAGCTGCGTTAAACCGATGGGTGCCCTGTATGCCTTCCCACGGATCGATCCGAAAGTCTGCCCGATCCACAACGACGAGAAATTCGTGCTCGACCTGCTGCTGTCGGAAAAGCTGCTGGTCGTGCAAGGCACGGCGTTCAACTGGCCATGGCCCGATCACTTCCGGGTGGTGACATTGCCACGAGTGGATGACCTGGATATGGCCATAGGCCGCATCGGCAATTTCCTCAAGTCCTACCGCCAGTAACACCGCCAGTCACCGTGCGACCCTCATTCCCGTCGCACGATGACTAATTCAGCAATACATATTCCCCTCCTACCCTGCAACGCTAAGGCGCTCACAGACCTGGACCCGTTTTCAGGCCGCGGTCTAACAACGACGGGGCCCGGACCTCGGAAATGCCCTACAGGAATTTCAACGGAGCGAGTCGCAAGCGTCCTTCAAACAGCTAGTCTTTTGCCGTAGGACACAGTTTGAAATAGTCACCCGGTTGAATAGCCCGTTGCAGCACCTTATATACCCCGCAGTACGCTACATCTTTAGCTTGAGGAGATTTCTACAACCATGATGCGCATCCTGCTGTTTTTGGCCACTAACCTGGCGGTCGTGCTGATTGCCAGCATCACCTTGAGCCTTTTCGGCTTCAACGGGTTCATGGCGGCCAACGGGGTTGATCTCAACCTCAATCAGCTGCTGATCTTCTGTGCGGTCTTTGGTTTTGCCGGTTCCCTGTTCTCGCTGTTCATCTCCAAGTGGATGGCGAAGATGAGCACCAGCACCCAGATCATTACCCAGCCGCGCACACGTCACGAGCAATGGCTGCTGCAAACGGTGGAGCAACTGTCCCGGGAAGCCGGGATCAAGATGCCGGAGGTCGGTATTTTCCCGGCCTATGAGGCCAACGCCTTCGCCACCGGGTGGAACAAGAACGATGCACTGGTTGCGGTCAGCCAAGGCCTGTTGGAGCGCTTTTCGCCGGATGAGGTCAAAGCCGTTCTGGCCCACGAAATTGGTCACGTTGCCAACGGCGACATGGTCACCCTGGCGCTGATTCAGGGTGTGGTGAACACCTTCGTGATGTTCTTTGCGCGAATCATCGGTAACTTTGTCGACAAAGTGATTTTCAAGAACGAAGAAGGCCAGGGTATCGCGTATTACATCGCGACCATCTTTGCCGAGCTGGTGCTGGGCATCCTGGCCAGCTCGATCGTCATGTGGTTCTCGCGTAAACGCGAATTCCGTGCAGACGAAGCCGGTGCCCGCCTGGCGGGTACCAGCGCGATGATCGGTGCCTTGCAACGCCTGCGGGCTGAACAGGGGTTGCCCGTACACATGCCGGACACGCTGAATGCATTCGGTATCAACGGCGGCATCAAGCAAGGGTTCGCTCGCATGTTCATGAGCCACCCGCCGCTGGAAGAGCGTATCGACGCACTGCGTCGTCGCGGCTGACAGGTTGCGCTAAAACAGAAAGGCCCGCACAGATGCGGGCCTTTTTTGTCTGTCTTGATTTGTGCTGCTGACCTTATGTAAAAGTGAGCCTGCTCACGAATCGCCAGCGCAGGCAGCTTTCTTACCGGGCAGAAACCCGATAAACCCGCTCTTCAAGGCGCGTCACGCCACTCTCGATAAATTTCCAGCTCTCCCCCAGCACATCCTGATCTTCCAGGATCTTCAGCGCCCAGAAGTTGCCGAACAAGTGCCGTACCTCATCATCAAGCACAGCAAACGGCGGTCCGTCCTTTTGCGTCTGATCGTAATCGAGGGTTATCAGCAACCCCATCGCGTCCTTCGGCAGTATCCGGTTCAGGTGCGCCGCGTACTGCTCGCGCATGGCGGGTGGCAGCGCAATCAGCGCAGCACGGTCGTACAGACCGGCGCAGTCGGCCACATCCCCTGCAGTCA
This sequence comes from Pseudomonas sp. TMW22090, assembly GCF_022496665.1. NCBI lineage: Bacteria > Pseudomonadati > Pseudomonadota > Gammaproteobacteria > Pseudomonadales > Pseudomonadaceae > Pseudomonas > Pseudomonas sp. TMW22090. Next base: position 184,992 of record NZ_SCFH01000010.1, on the reverse strand, counting down.
ACTCGAAGAAGTCCCCGCACCACAGTTCGATCGAACCGGCGCGATAAACCTTGAACGGCCCCTGTTCGCTGACATCAGGATCAAACTGATGCTCGCTGAAGAAGTCCTCAACGGCCTTCTCCGACAGTTCAATCCCCAGTACTTCATGGCCCTGATGAGCAAGCCACAGCAAATCCAGACTTTTTCCACACAACGGCACCAACACGCGAGCGCCCTCTTCCAGGTCCAATTGTGGCCAGAACCGTTGCAGATAAGGATTCACTTCCCGCAGATGGAAGCCGATCTGATCTGACTGCCAACGCTTGTGCCAAAACTCCGGCTGCATAAATAACCCCGAAAATTCGATCAAAACACCCTAAAACTTATATTAGATTTAGATCAATGATCTGACTGAAGATGAGCCCATCTTAACTCTCAGGAGCTCCTACATGTTCCCCAGCCTGTATATATCCCACGGCTCCCCCATGCTGGCGCTGCAACCGGGCGCCAGCGGCCCCGCACTGGCAAGGCTTGCGGCCCAATTGCCGCGACCCAGGGCGATCGTGATTGTCTCGGCGCATTGGGAAAGCGATGAACTGCTGGTCAGCGCTAATCCGCATCCGGACACCTGGCACGACTTCGGCGGTTTCCCCAAGGCGCTGTTCGAAGTGCAATACCCCGCCCCCGGTGATCCGCAACTGGCGGTGGAGGTAGTCGACCTGCTCAAAGCCGCCGACCTGCCTGCTCGCATCGATGCCAAAAGGCCATTTGACCACGGTGTCTGGGTACCGCTTTCGCTGATGTACCCGCAGGCCGACATTCCGGTGGTACAGGTCTCTCTGCCCACACGGGGCGGCCCCGCGTTGCAGACTCAGGTCGGACACGCCCTCTCCAGCCTGCGTGAACAAGGGGTGCTGCTGATAGGATCAGGCAGCATCACCCATAACCTCGGAGAACTGGACTGGCACGCTGGCCCGGAAAGCGTGGAACCCTGGGCCGAAGCGTTCCGTGAATGGATGATCGAGAAACTCTCTGCCAACGATGAGGCCGCGCTGCATGATTACCGCCGCCAGGCGCCAAATGCCGTGCGTAACCATCCCAGCGATGAACACCTGCTGCCGTTGTACTTCGCTCGCGCTGCCGGGGGTCCGTTCAGCGTCAGCCACAAGGGCTTCACCATGGGCGCCCTGGGCATGGACATCTATCGATTCGGCTAACAGCTGTTGCAACCGCCGGCTACCTGGCTCAGGTGACATCGACGCCCACGTGAATGGCATCGTGTCGCCAGAATTCCAGGTCGCAATCGATCAGTCGCTCGTGCTGGTCGTAGTTGACCCGGGCAATGCGCAATCCCGGGCTACCCACCGACACTCGCAACGCTGCCGAAGCGTCCACGGAGAGCGCCGTCGGCACGATTTCGAAACGTACCCTGCCGTAGTGCAGGTCGTAATGCCGGGCGTACAGTTCGGTAATGGACTGATTCAGGTCGAAATCGAGTATTCCCGGGAAAAACCGTGGGTTCAGATAGTGCTCGACGTACAGCACCAGCCGCTCGTCAATGCGCCGCGCCCGGCAGATCTGGATCACGCTGGACAGTGCGGGTAACTGCAGCCAGGCGCAGACCGCCGCTGACGCCGGTTGCAGGCGAGCGCTAATCACCTCGGTGGACGGCACCCGGCCCTGGGCGCTGACCATTGCGTGAAAGTGACTGCGTTGCATCAGGTTATAGGCCAGGCGCGGGGGCGAGACGAACCAGCCCCGGCGTTCCTCGCGATAGATCTGCCCCTGTGCCTCCAGCTGCAACAACGCTTCACGCACGGTAATTCGGGTGGTACCGAACAACTCACTGAGCTTGCGCTCCGCTGGCAGTTTGCTTCCGGGCGCCAACAGCCCGTGATCGAGCTGTTCCTGTAGCACCTGCCCGATGGCTGTCACCGCTTTGGTGGTCTCGATGCGCATCAACGTTACCTATCTGGACTAGACCAGCACTGTTTCGGGGCGAAACCTGCATTGGTTTTACCCTCCAAGCAGCCTAGGCCCTACATGTGACTGGTGGATGACAAACGTGCCGAACGGTGTTGAACGTTGCCTGCAATATCACGGCCATGTCCTTTCATATCAGCCTCTTAGCCATGGTCTACGCTTACTTCGCAGCCTGAGGGTTCCCCTACGGGAAATCCGGGCGGGCCACTCATCGACATCAAAATGTCATCCAGACCGCCTAGATTGGCTCAGGTATTGCTGACCTAGACCAACATAACCGCAATCGCAGCGTTGAAAACGCCCAAAGGAGCTTCGGATGAAACAGCTTTTCCTGGCATCACTGTTAGGCTCGACCATTGCCATGTGCACCGCCGCCATGGCGGCTGATGATTTGAAAACCCTTGAGGCCGCAGCGAAAGCGGAAGGCGCGGTCAACAGCGTCGGCATGCCCGATGACTGGGCTAATTGGAAAGGCACATGGGATGACCTGGCCAAGACCTACGGCCTGAAACACATTGATACCGACATGAGCTCCGCGCAGGAAATCGCCAAATTCGCCGCCGAAAAAGATAACGCTAGCGCGGACATCGGTGACGTCGGTGCAGCTTTCGGGCCGATCGCAGTCAAGCAAGGCGTGGTGCAACCGTATAAACCAACGACCTGGGACCAGGTGCCGGACTGGGCCAAGGACAAGGATGGCAACTGGGCACTGGCCTACACCGGAACTATCGCCTTCATCATCAACAAGAAGCTGCTGCACGGTTCCGAAGCACCGACCAAGTGGGCCGATCTCAAGAACGGCAAGTACAAGGTCTCCATTGGCGATGTCAGCACTGCGGCCCAGGCGGCCAACGGTGTCCTGGCTGCCGCACTGGCCAACGGGGGTGACGAGAAGAACATCCAGCCAGCCCTGCTGATGTTTGCCGATATTGCCAAGCAAGGCCGCCTGTCGATGGCCAACCCGACCATTGCCACCATGGAAAAGGGCGAGATCGAAGTCGGCGTGGTCTGGGATTTCAACGGCCTGAGCTACAAGGCCAAGATGGCGAACCCGGATGATTACACCGTGCTGATCCCTTCCGATGGCTCGGTCATTTCCGGCTACACCACCATCATCAACAAATACGCGAAAAACCCTAATGCGGCCAAACTGACCCGCGAATACATCTTCAGCGACGCCGGCCAGACCAACCTGGCACGCGGCAACGCCCGCCCGATCCGCGCCGAACACGTGAAGCTGCCGGATGACGTCAAGGCCAAGCTGTTGCCGAACGAACAGTACAAAGGCGTGACGCCGATCAAGGACGCAGACGCGTGGGAAAAGACCTCCAAGTCGCTGCCGCAGAAGTGGCAGGAAGAAGTGATTATCAACATGCAGTAATGCTGCATCCGTAGGAGCTGCCGCAGGCTGCGATCTTGGTTTTTTCAAGCACCATCAAAGATCGCAACCCGCGGCAGCTCTTGCACCGTTCAGCAATGATTCTGGAGTCATCGCCCCTATGAACCACAACGTCATCCTTGTCGTGCTCGACGGCCTCAACCACGAGGTCGCTCGCCACGCCATGGGGCACCTGCAGGCGTATGTCGGCGCAGGACGCGCGGCGCTCTACAAGCTGGAGTGCGAATTGCCGGCGTTATCCCGTCCGCTTTACGAATGCATCCTGACCGGCGTCACGCCAATTGACAGCGGCATCGTTCATAACAATGTCTCGCGCCTTTCCAGTCAGCGCAGCATCTATCACTACGCACGCGACGCCGGGCTCAAGACTGCGGCGGCGGCCTATCACTGGGTCAGTGAACTGTACAACCGATCACCGTTCGTGGCCGCGCGGGACCGTCACACCGACGACCCTGACCTGCCGATCCAGCACGCGCATTTCTACTGGAATGACCACTACCCCGATTCACACCTGTTTGCCGACGCCGAACATCTGCGCCTGCGCCACTCGCCAAACTTCCTGCTGGTCCACCCGATGAACATCGACGACGCCGGGCACAGGCACGGCCTCGACTCCGCGCAATACCGCAACAGCGCCCGCTCCGCCGACATCGTTCTCGCCGACTACCTGCAAGGCTGGCTCGATGCGGGCTACCAGGTTTTGGTGACCGCCGATCACGGCATGAACAATGACCGATCGCACAACGGCCTGTTGGCCGAAGAACGCGAAGTACCGCTGTTCGTGCTCGGCGATGCCTTCAGCCTCGATGCCAGTGCTGCGCCGAAACAGATCGAGATCTGCGGTACGGTCTGCGAGCTGCTGGGCGTGGCCCACGATAAACCTGTGTGCCGGGAGCTGCTCAAATGAACACCATGACTCGCGGCAAATGGTTGACAGCCCTGTGCCTGGTGCCTTTTGCACTGTTCTTTATCGTGTTCCAGATTGCCCCGCTGCTGTGGGTCATGATCAACAGCCTGGAGTCACAGGAGTCTGGCTGGGGCCTTGCCAACTTTACGAAAATCTTCAATTCAAAGTTCTATCTGCAGGCGATCCAGTACAGCCTCGAGATCAGTTTCTGGTCGAGCGTATTCGGCATCATCATCGCAGTGCTCGGCGCCTATTCCCTGCGCCGGGTCGATTCCAGGCTGCGTAACTTCGTCAACGCCTTCGCCAACATGACCAGCAACTTTGCCGGCGTGCCCCTGGCGTTTGCGTTCATCATCCTGCTCGGCTTCAATGGCAGTTTCACCATCCTGCTCAAGCAGGCCGGGATCATTCAGGATTTCAACCTGTACTCGAAAACCGGGCTGATCATTCTCTACACCTACTTCCAGATTCCCCTTGGCGTGCTGCTGCTGTATCCGGCATTTGATGCGCTGCGTGAAGACTGGCGCGAGTCTGCGGCGCTGCTCGGCGCCAGCGGCTGGCAATTCTGGCGCCACATCGGCCTGCCAGTGCTGACACCCGCGCTGCTGGGCACCTTCGTGATCCTGCTGGCCAACGCGCTGGGTGCCTACGCCACGGTTTACGCCCTGACCACCGGCAACTTCAACGTACTGCCGATCCGTATCGCCGCCATGGTTTCCGGCGACATTTCCCTGGACCCTAACCTCGCCAGCGCCCTGGCCGTGGTACTCGTGGCGTTGATGACCCTGGTGACCATCGTGCATCAGTTGCTGTTGAAGAGGAGCTACCATGTCTCGCGCTGAACGGGGTCCCGCCGGCATCTACCACCGGATTGTGGTGTACCTGCTGTTTGCCATTCTGTTGCTGCCCCTGGCTGGCACCCTGATCTATTCGATCGCCAGCAGTTGGTCGGCGACCATCCTGCCGAGCGGCTTCACGTTCAAATGGTATGTGCAGTTGTGGAGTGATCCGCGCTTCCTCCACGCATTCGGCCAGTCGCTGCTGGTATGCGTCGGTGCACTGGTCCTGTCAGTGGTGCTGATCTTGCCGCTATTGTTCGTGGTGCATTACCACTTCCCGAAACTCGACGCGCTGATGAACATCCTGATCCTGCTGCCCTTCGCCGTGCCGCCAGTGGTGTCGTCGGTGGGGCTGTTGCAGCTGTATGGCTCCGGCCCGTTCGCGATGGTCGGTACGCCGTGGATCCTGATTGGCTGCTACTTCACCGTGGCGCTGCCCTTCATGTACCGGGCAATCACCAACAATCTGCAGGCGATCAACCTGCGCGACCTGATGGACGCCGCCCAATTGCTCGGCGCCAGCACCTGGCAAGCGGCATTCCTGGTCGTGCTGCCGAACCTGCGCAAAGGCCTGATGGTGGCACTGCTGCTGTCGTTCTCGTTCCTGTTCGGTGAGTTCGTGTTCGCCAACATCCTGGTAGGCACCCGTTACGAAACCCTGCAGGTCTATCTCAACAATATGCGAAACAGCAGCGGCCACTTCACCAGTGCGCTGGTTATTTCCTACTTCTTTTTTGTGCTGGTTCTGACCTGGGTGGCCACTATCTTGAACAAGGACAAAAGCGAATGAGCTACGTCAGCGTCCAACATCTGGAGAAAAATTACGCAGGCACCACGGTGTTCAGCGACATCAACTGCGAAATCCACAAAGGCGAGTTTGTCACCTTGCTTGGGCCTTCGGGCTGCGGCAAATCGACCCTGTTGCGCTGTATCGCCGGGCTGACACCGGTAGATGGCGGGCAGATTTTGCTGGACGGTGTCGACCTGGTGCCCATGAGCCCGCAAAAACGCGGGATCGGCATGGTGTTCCAGAGCTACGCGCTGTTCCCGAACATGACCGTGGAGCAAAACGTGGCATTCGGCCTGCGCATGCAGAAGGTCAATGCCGACGACAGCCACAAACGCGTCGCCGAAGTGCTGGGGCTGGTGGAGTTGAACGATTTCGCCGCCCGCTATCCCCACCAGCTGTCCGGCGGCCAATGCCAGCGAGTCGCCCTCGCTCGCTCCCTGGTGACGCGTCCGCGGTTGTTACTGCTGGATGAACCGCTGTCGGCGCTGGATGCGCGAATTCGCAAGCATTTGCGCGAACAGATCCGTCAGATCCAGCGTGAACTGGGACTGACCACTATCTTTGTCACACATGACCAGGAAGAAGCCCTGACAATGTCTGACAGAATATTCCTGATGAATCAGGGAAAGATCGTACAAAGCGGCGACGCGGAAACCCTGTACACCGCGCCAGTCGATGCATTTGCGGCCGGCTTCATCGGCAACTACAACCTGCTGGATGCCGACAGTGCCTCGAAACTGCTGCAAAGACCGGTCACCGGACGCATCGCCATTCGTCCGGAAGCCATCGAGCTCAGCCTCAATGGCGCGCTGGATGCCCAGGTGCGCAGCCACAGCCTGCTGGGCAACGTGATTCGGTACCGGATCGAAGCCCGCGGCGTGGAACTGGTGGTGGATGTGCTCAACCGCTCAGCCGCAGATCTGCACCCCGATGGTCAGCGCCTGGCACTTTCCATCGATCCGACAGCCCTGTGTGAGGTAGCCTGATGGCCTTGCTGATGTTGAAGAGAGAACCGTACTGATGGCCCTGGCAATTTTTGATCTGGACGAAACCTTGATTCACGGCGACTGCGCCACCCTCTGGAGCGAACAGATGGGCAGGCTGGGCTGGGTCGATCCCGAGTCGTTCATGCGCCAGAACAACGAACTGATGGACGCTTACAGCCACGGCAAACTGCGGATGGAAGATTACATGACCTTCAGCCTGGAACCCATGATCGGTCGCACCCCCGAAGAGGTCGATCATCTGGTGGGACCGTGGGTGGAGGACTTTATCGAGCCGATCATCTTCAGCGACGCCACCAAGGCCATCGCCGCCCACCGCAAGGCAGGCGACCGGATCCTGGTGATTTCCGCCTCGGGCACCCATCTGGTCAGGCCGATTGCCGATCGCCTGGGCATCGACGAGATTCTCGGGATTGAACTGGAAGTCGCACATGGCGTGTACAGCGGCCACACCGTCGGCACCCTGACCTACCGCGAAGGCAAGATCACCCGATTGCTGGAATGGCTGGATGCCGAAGAAGAGAATCTGGAAGGCGCGAGTTTTTATTCGGACTCACGTAACGACCTGCCGCTGTTGCTCAAGGTGGATTTCCCGCACGTGGTGAACCCGGACCCGATGTTGCTTGAGCACGCCGAAAAAGCCGGCTGGCCGATCCATTTCTGGAAATAACGCAAAACCCTGCAGGAGCAAGGTCAACCTTGCTCCCAAAGGTCGCGGGTTGTCAGGCGAGGCTCTCGTCGATCAACAGCACCACCTTCCCCGCCACGGTATTACTCGCCAACTCGGCAAACGCCGCTTCGGCATCCTTGATCGCAAAAGTCTTCGCCAGCTGCGGACTCAACCGTCCTTCGGCAAACAGCGGCCAGACGTGCTGACTCAGGTCGCTGAGCAGGTCGGCCTTGAACTGGTCATCTCTGGCGCGCAGCGTCGAACCCAACAGTTGCACGCGCTTGGCCAGCACCTGGGCCAGGTCCAGCTTGGCCTCCCGACCGCCCATCAGGCCGATCAGGACCCAGCGGCCATCACTGGCCAGCAGTTTGAGATTCAGCGCTGCGTAATTGCCCCCAACCGGATCGAGGATGACATCGAACGGCCCCAGGTCGCTCAGGCTGTCCAGGTCATCGCCACGGATCACCCCACCCTGGGCTCCCAGAGCCTCGCAGTAGGCCAAACGCTCTTTCGACCCGACGCTGACCCAGCACGGGTTGCCAAATGCCTTGCACAGCTGAATGGCAGCTGAACCGATTCCACTTGCTCCGGCATGCAGCAGAACTTTCTCACCGGGTTTGAGCGCCGCAAGTTGAAACAGATTCAGCCAGACAGTGGCGTAAACCTCAGGCAGCGCTGCCGCTTCGGTCAGGTACAATCCGTCCGGGACCGGCAGCACATGCCGCCCGTCGACAACCACCTCTTCGGCCATCCCACCCCCTGCCAACAACGCGCAGACGCGATCACCCACCTGCCATGAAGACCCCGCGCCGACCTCGCTGATGATCCCGGAACACTCCAGCCCCAGCACATGACTGGCCCCGGGAGGGGGTGGATACAGTCCCGCTTTCTGTAGCAAATCCGCCCGATTGAGTCCCGCAGCGGACACTTGAATGCGAACTTGCCCTACATCACAGGTAGGACTGGGCACTTGCGCCCATACCACTTGACCTTCCACGCCTTGCAATGCTTTCACAGTGCCTCCATAGTGAGTCTGGACTGAGCCCGTAGCTGTAGCGTCGGGCTTTCTTGCATTATGCGACCGGCCCTCGTGGAACCGGCGACTTCAAAGACGGCCTAATATGCGTGATCAATTGTCCCCGCGTCGAATCAGCATGAAGCATTTTTTCCCCAGCACCGCCCTAGCTCTAGTCATTGGTATCGGCCTGCTGCCGATGTCGACCAATTCGTTTGCAGCCAACAGCTGGGACAAGCTTCAGCCTGATCGTGACGAAGTGATCGCCAGCCTGAACGTCGTCGAGTTGCTCAAGCGCCATCACTACAGCAAGCCGCCGCTTGACGACGCGCGCTCGGTGATCATCTACGACAGCTACCTGAAGCTGCTGGATCCGTCGCGCAGCTATTTCATGGCCAGCGACATCAACGAATTCAACAAGTGGAAGACCCAGTTCGACGACTTCCTCAAAAGCGGCGACCTCAACGCCGGGTTCACCATCTACAAGCGCTACCTGGACCGCGTCAAGGCGCGTCTGGACTTTGCCCTTGCCGAGTTGAACAAGGGCGTCGACAAGATCGACTTCACGACCAAGGAAACCTTGCTGATCGATCGCAAGGACGCACCTTGGCTCAAGTCCACTGCCGAGCTCGACGACCTGTGGCGCAAACGCGTCAAGGACGAAGTGCTGCGCCAGAAGATCGCGGGCAAGGACTCCAAGCAAATCCAGGAAACCCTGACCAAGCGCTACAAGAATCAACTGGCGCGTCTGGACCAGACCCGCGCGGAAGATATCTTCCAGGCCTACATCAATACCTTTGCCATGTCCTACGACCCGCACACCAATTATCTGTCACCGGATAACGCGGAGAACTTCGACATCAACATGAGCCTGTCCCTCGAGGGCATCGGCGCCGTGTTGCAAAGCGACAACGACCAGGTGAAAGTCGTGCGCCTGGTGCCCGCTGGCCCGGCCGACAAGACCAAGCTGGTGGCACCCGCCGACAAGATCATCGGCGTTGCCCAGGGCAACAAGGAAATGGTCGACGTGGTGGGCTGGCGCCTGGACGAAGTGGTCAAGCTGATCCGTGGTCCAAAGGGCACCGTGGTGCGCCTGGAAGTGATTCCGGCCAGCAATGCGCCGAACGATCAGACCACCCGAATCGTGCCGATTACCCGCGAAGCGGTGAAGCTTGAAGACCAGGCGGTGAAGAAGTCGGTCCTCAACCTCAAGCAGGATGGCAAGGACTACAAGCTGGGAGTGATCGAGATTCCAGCGTTCTACCTGGACTTCAAGGCCTTCCGTGCAGGTGATCCGGACTACAAGAGCACCACTCGCGACGTCAAGAAGCTGCTGACCGAGTTGCAGAAAGAGAAAGTGGATGGCGTGGTCATCGACTTGCGCAACAACGGCGGCGGCTCCCTGCAGGAAGCTACCGAGCTGACCAGCCTGTTCATCGACAAAGGCCCGACCGTACTGGTGCGCAATGCCGATGGCCGTGTCGATGTCCTGGAAGACGAGAACCCGGGCGCGTTCTACAAGGGCCCGATGGCGTTGCTGGTCAACCGCTTGTCGGCCTCGGCTTCGGAGATCTTCGCCGGCGCCATGCAGGACTACCACCGTGCACTGATCATCGGCGGCCAGACCTTCGGCAAAGGCACCGTGCAAACCATTCAGCCGCTGAACCATGGCGAACTGAAACTGACCCTGGCGAAGTTCTACCGGGTATCCGGCCAGAGCACCCAGCATCAGGGCGTTCTGCCGGACATCGACTACCCGTCGATCATCGACACCAAGGAAATCGGTGAGAGCGCGCTGCCCGAGGCCATGCCGTGGGACACCATCAAGGCCGCCATCAAGCCGGCAGCCGACCCGTTCAAGCCCTACCTGGCGCAGCTCAAATCCGAGCACGACCTGCGTTCGGGCAAGGACGCCGAGTTCGTGTTCATTCGTGACAAGCTGGCACTGGCCCAGAAGCTGATGGAAGAAAAAACCGTCAGCCTTAATGAAGCCGAGCGCCGCGCCCAGCACGCCGATATTGAAAACAAGCAGCTGGTGATGGAGAACATCCGCCGCAAGGCCAAGGGCGAAGAGCCGCTCAAGGAGCTGAAGAAGGAAGACGAAGACGCCCTCGCGGCGGAGCCGGACAAGACCAAACCGGAAGACGACGCTTATCTGAGCGAGACCGGTCGCATCCTGCTGGACTACCTGAAGCTCAATACTGCGGTGGCCAAGCACTAGGACAATGGCGATATAAAGGCGACGCTCTGCGGAGCGTCATCAAATAGTCATCAATCTGTCGTGAAATACGGGACCGGACGCGCGCTTGACCAAGCGCTCGTCCGGTCCTTTTTTTTTGCCAGAGATTGCCATGACCACAACCGAACAGCTGAGCGCACTGGGTTCAATATTGACTCAGGGTGGATTGCACAGCCTGTTCCAGCCAATTGTGTGCCTCTCGGAAAAGCGCGTGATCGGCTACGAAGCCCTCAGTCGCGGCCCCTCCAACAGCCCGCTGCACTCCCCGCTCGCACTGTTCGCCGTGGCCCGCCAGGCAGGCCGTCTGAGCGAGCTGGAGATCGCTTGTCGCCAGAGTGCCTGCCGACGCTTCAATGACCAGCAACTCCCCGGCAAGCTGTTCCTGAACGTCTCGCCGGAATCGCTGCTGGAAGCGGCGCATCAACCCGGACGCACGTTGCAGTTACTGCAGGATTTCGGGATTCCGCCCAGCCAGGTGGTGATCGAGCTGACCGAACAAACCCCGACTGATGACTTCCAGCTGTTACAAACCGCGTTGCATCATTATCGGGCCATGGGTTTTTCCATCGCACTGGATGACCTGGGCGCAGGGTATTCCAGCTTGCGGCTATGGTCGGAACTGCGCCCGGACTACGTGAAGATCGATCGGCACTTCATTGACGGTATCCATCAGGACGCGCTCAAACGCGAATTCGTCGGCTCGATCCTGCAAATCGCCAAGGCCTCCCGTGCGCAGGTGATCGCCGAAGGCATCGAGCTGGCGGAAGAACTTGCAGTGCTGACGGAGATGGGGGTCGACCTGGTCCAGGGCTATCTGCTGTGCCGCCCTCAGGAGCAACCGCCGAGGGATGCGCGCAAAATGCTGCCCAAACACGACAGTAGCGCCGTGGCGCTGAACGATGAAGGTTGCGACCTCAGCGCCTTGCTCAACGAACAACCGGCAGTGGCCCGCGAGACGCCGACAGCCACGGTACTGGAAGCCTTTCGCCGCCAGGCCAACCTGAACTCGCTGGCGGTACTGGACGCCCAGGGCCACCCCTGTGGCATCGTCCACAGGCATTCCCTCTCGGACGCATTGCTCAAGCCCTTCGCCACAGACCTGTTTGCCCGCAAGCCGATCAGCCGCCTGATGAGCGATGACTTTCTAGCCGTGGAGATGACCCAATCGCTGCAGCAGGTCAGCCGGCTGATCACCAGCAGGGCGCGGCAGCGCATCGAAGAGGATTTCATCATTACTCTCGATGGCGGCTACCTGGGACTGGGCCGGGTAATCGACGTGCTGAAGCTGATCACCGAACTGAAAATTCAGCAGGCCCGCTACGCCAATCCGCTGACCTTGCTACCTGGCAACGTGCCGATCCAGCAGTGCCTCACTCGCTTGCTCCAGCAGCAACGTGAGTCGGTGATCTGTTACGTGGACATCGACAGCTTCAAGCCCTTCAACGACATCTATGGCTACGGTCGTGGGGATGAAGTGCTGCTGTGCCTGGCGCAATGCCTGAATGACCGCGTGGACCCCTCCCGCGACTTCGTCGGCCATATCGGCGGCGATGATTTTTTGCTGGTACTGGGTCCCGAAGACTGGCGCAAACGCTTGAACCAGCTGGTGGATGATTTCCAGAGCCAATGCCGGCGGTTCTACCGCAGCGAGCACCTGGAGGCCGGCTGCTTTATCGCCCCAAACCGGCAGGGTGTGCGCCAGGAGTTTGCATTGCTGTCATTGTCGATTGGCGTGGTGCACCTGCATCCTCAGGCATGCGCGCAACTCGATGCGAGTCAATTGGCGGAGATGGCTTCCCAGGCCAAGCATCATGCGAAGAATGTACCCGGGTATAGCGTGTATCTGATTGACAGTCTGGTGGTGTCCGGGCGGGCGCCTTCGCGGGCAAGCCCTCTCCCACAGGGATCTGTGTTGGTAAAGGATTTTGCAAGCGACACATAAATCTGTGCGGGCTCGCCCCGAAGGCGTCAGACCAGACACTAATTATCCAAAGGACCGCGAGACGCCAACTCCTGCAGCTTGATCTCAGCCAAGGGATGCCCGGCCTTCGCCGCAATCTTCCAGAACCGCGTCGCTTCAACCGGATCCGGCGCCTTGCTCGCCGTCCCGGCCAAACTGAACACGCCTACCTGATACGCTGCCTTGCCATCCCCCGCCAACGCCGCCAGACGCAACAATCGCACGCCTTCCTCACGAGCGCCCAGGCCGACACCACGAAAGGCCAGGATGTGCCCATAGAAGCTTTGCGCCCCTGCATCGCCCAGGTTGGCCATGCGTGCGAACTGACCTTCGAGCCAGCTCCACCCCCGGGGCTGACGCACGAACCACGACCAGTGAAACAGCCGGCGGGCCAGCCAGTAACCGGCCCGAGCCTTGAGCTTGAGGAACACTCAGGCCTCTGCCGATTCGGGGTATTCGTACTCAAACACCCGAACCACCTCCGAAGCGTGCCAAGACGCGGCGGCCACACCATCCGACGGCCCGGAAAAACGCCCAAGGCGTTCAACACATTCGAAAAAACCGGTACGTGGCAGGCGGCTGGCACCCTGGCTGATCACCAGCGAGCTGCGCAATGGCTGTTCCGCCTTGGCGTCCAGTGCGGCCAGGTGCTCAAGTGCCGCAGTCAGGGTCTGCATGGCAGGTGTCGGCAGCTGCAATCGCTCCAGCAATGCGCGGTACGTCAGTAAATGTCGCTGCCGTCGCGCCTGATCCAGCTCGCCCAGCAACCCGTCCCAATGTTGACGACTGATGCGTACCGTCACGATTCGTCCCTCCACCCTGGCACCGTCAGTTCCCAGGCCAGGCTGCGGCGAATCGCAGCGTCGGGTAGACGCTCGCCACTTTCAATCAGGGCCAGATAAGACGGGCTGATGCCTACCGTGCGGGCGAGCGCCTCAATGGCGATGCCCTTCGCTTCGCGCAAACTGCGTAATTGATCCAGACCTGGAAGAATCTGGTCCGGGTTTGCCACGGGAGGTTGTGGTGCGACCCGCGGCGATGGCTGGTCAATGCCTGCTGCTTTCAATAAAGCCTGGTACTGAGCCCACGGCAGAACCGCATACTCGGGCTCGCCTTCGCGTGTGATTATCTGAATATCCATGACTTCCCCGTAGGACAACGACACTTTGCGAGTCGGCACTTTTCCCTTGAAGTGTAATCCTAACAGCGACCACGGTCGCGGACCACGGTCACGAGGTGCATGAATACAGGGACGATTTTCTATCAGATCATGGTTTTTTCGGGTTTTGCAGCTGAAGTTGCTCCGGTGTGTCAGGCAGCCGCTCCACCACTGCCAGCTTCTCCGGCAATTGGCGCTTGCGCCAGGCACGAAAGGCAGACAACTCGTCATCCAGTACTTTCATGAGCCAGGCCAGCACGGCGATATCGTCAAGCATCCCGAACATGGGAATGAAGTCGGGGATCGCGTCCACGGGACTGAGGAAATACATCAAGCCGGCCACTACCGAAATCAGCGCCTTGGGGCTGATCGCGCGGTACTCTCCTCGCCAATAGGCCAGGCACAATGCCTGCAGCAGGCGCAGGTCTTCCTTGAGCTTGCCCAGGCGGTTGCCCTGACTGGCACCTTTGCTGGCGACAGCGAACAGCAAAGTCGGTAGACGGCCCCGAGCAAGCAGCCGGCCGGCCAGTGGCAGGAAACGGGCAAAGTTCCAGGGTGCTTTCATATTTCCTCCCGCTGAAATGTTATCCACACAAATTGTGGATAACCTTGTGAACAGAGCTGCATTTTGTCGCTGAAGCCCCCGTTTCATAAGGGCTGAGCTCAGATCGGGCGTTTTTTACTCACATAAAAAAACCAAACATTTCATTGACTTGGCGCCCCAGCGCAGCTAGCGCAGGCGCCTTCAATGGCTATGACTGCATCCTGCCACGTCCGTTCGTTTTGTTTGAGCTCGTTAAATCCCGAATGCAACAACGCCCCGCATGAGCGAGGCGTTGGTTCACAACAGACGCAAATTACTTGGCTGCGTCTTCCTGTTTTGCCGGATCCTTGATCGCCAGCAGTTCCAGGTCGAATACCAGCACCGAGTTGGCCGGGATTGCCGGGCTTGGGCTTTGCGCGCCGTAAGCCAGTTCGCTAGGAATGTAGAGTTTGTACTTCTCGCCTACGTGCATCAGTTGCAGGCCTTCGACCCAACCCGGGATCACACCGCTGACCGGCAGGTCAATCGGGCTGCCACGTTCAACGGAGCTGTCGAACACGGTGCCGTTGGTCAGGGTACCGGTGTAGTGCACAGTCACTACGTCGGTCGGCTTGGGCTGGGCGCCGTCGGCCTTTTTGACGACTTCGTACTGCAGGCCCGAAGCAGTGGTGGTAACACCCGCTTTCTTGGCATTGTCTTCGAGGAATTTCTTGCCAGCGGATGCCGACTCTTCGCTCATTTTAGCCATGCGCTCTTCAGCACGCTTCTGCAGCGCGGCGAAGGCTTCGACCAGCTCTTCATCTTTCAGTTTCTGTTCTTTCTTGCCAACGGCATCTTCGATGCCCTGGGCAACGGCTTTGGAGTCCAGATCATCCATGCCTTCCTGAGCCAGGCTTTTGCCCATGTTCAGGCCAATCCCGTAGGAAGCTTTTTGCGCCGGGGTTTTCAGCTCTACGCTGGTCTGCGAATCACAACCCGCAAGTACCAGGCTAACCAGGGCCACCGCCGCCGCCAACCGATGCTGTTTCATGCTATTTCCTTGTTCATGCGCCTAAAGGGCAATCGAATAAAGCCGCGAGCTTATCAGGCGGCCACGACCAATGGCTACCGGCATGAGAGCAGGAAACGTCTGATAAGTTCAGGTGTTGTAACGCATTTCGGCATTCGGCGGGTGAAGCTTCTGTCATCTACTTCCCACGGCGGCGAATGTCTTGCGCTGGTGCAATGACGCTGACAAGGCAAAAGCCAAATCGCAGACGAAAAAAAGCCCGCACTAGGCGGGCTTTTCCGTGGTGACCTGGCGTTCAGCGTTCCAGATTACCGAATATGGCGCAGCGGACGGGACTCGAACCCGCGACCCCCGGCGTGACAGGCCGGTATTCTAACCGACTGAACTACCGCTGCGCGAAACGCTTGAAACGAATGGTGGGTGATGACGGGATCGAACCGCCGACATTCTGCTTGTAAGGCAGACGCTCTCCCAGCTGAGCTAATCACCCTTCGCTTCGTTACGGGACGCATTATGCCACAAGTTTTCGCAATGTGTTGATTTAATTGAATATTTTTCAAATAAATCAGAAAACTGGTGAAACGACACGCTCTGCAGGAACAACGTACAAACTTGAGGCAGAAAAAAACCCGCCTAAGCGGGCTTTTCCGTGGTGACCTGGCGTTCAGCATTCCAGATTACCGAATATGGCGCAGCGGACGGGACTCGAACCCGCGACCCCCGGCGTGACAGGCCGGTATTCTAACCGACTGAACTACCGCTGCGCGTAACACTGAATGCGAATGGTGGGTGATGACGGGATCGAACCGCCGACATTCTGCTTGTAAGGCAGACGCTCTCCCAGCTGAGCTAATCACCCTTCACGTTCGGTGTGGCGCGCATTCTACGGAGCACCCCCCTCTCTGGCAAGCACTTTTTAAAATAATTTTCCGAGCCCTTCCAAAGGCTTAGAGAAGGGTTGGCCTATGGCACCGCGAAGAGAATAATGCCCCCCTTTGCATATAAGGAGAGACTCACCCCATGTGGTTCAAAAACCTGCTTATCTATCGCCTGACCCAAGATCTGCCTTTTGATGCCGAGGCGTTGGAAACTGCACTGGCCACCAAACAGGCGCGTCCATGTGCAAGCCAGGAGTTGACCACCTATGGCTTCGTTGCGCCGTTCGGCAAGGGCGAAGATGCGCCCCTGGTCCATGTCAGCGGCGATTTCCTGCTGATCTCGGCCCGCAAGGAAGAGCGCATTCTGCCAGGCAGCGTCGTACGTGACGCGGTCAAGGAAAAGGTCGAAGAGATCGAGGCCGAACAAATGCGCAAGGTCTATAAAAAGGAACGCGACCAGATCAAGGATGAAATCATCCAGGCCTTCCTGCCGCGCGCATTTATCCGTCGTTCGTCCACCTTTGCTGCCATCGCGCCAAAACAGGGGCTGATCCTGGTCAACTCCGCCAGCCCGAAACGCGCCGAAGACCTGCTCTCCACCTTGCGCGAAGTTATTGGCACACTGCCAGTGCGTCCGCTGACCGTGAAGATGTCGCCGACCGCCACGATGACCGAATGGGTCACCACCCAGAAAGCGGCGGACGACTTCTTTGTGCTGGACGAGTGCGAGCTGCGTGACACCCATGAAGATGGCGGCATCGTGCGCTGCAAGCGCCAGGACCTGACCAGCGAAGAAATCCAGCTGCACCTGAGCACCGGCAAGGTGGTTACCCAGCTGTCGCTGGCCTGGCAGGACAAGCTGTCCTTCGTCCTCGACGACAAGATGGTGGTCAAGCGCCTGAAGTTCGAAGACCTGCTGCAGGATCAGGCGGAACAGGACGGAGGCGAAGAAGCCCTCGGCCAGCTGGATGCCAGTTTCACCCTGATGATGCTCACCTTCGGCGACTTCCTGCCAGCATTGGTGGAAGCATTGGGCGGAGAAGAGACGCCTCAGGGAATCTGATCATTCAGAGCGGCAGCGCCTGTAAAGAGATCGCTGCCTTCGGCAGCTCCTGCATTGGAATGCGTTTCCCGTGTAGGCGCTGCCGCAGGCTGCGATCTTTTTTTGCAAGCAGCGTATGCTTAGCTCCCTAACGCTTTCATACAATAAGGATCAGGCCATGCGCGCACTGGCTGCATTGAGTCGCTTTGTCGGCAACACCTTCGCCTACTGGGTACTGATTTTCGCCGTGTTAGCGTTCCTCCAGCCCGCTTGGTTCGTCGGTCTCAAGGTGGCCATTGTGCCGCTGCTGGGGCTGGTGATGTTCGGCATGGGCCTGACCCTCAAGCTCGAAGACTTCGCTGAAGTGGCCCGCCACCCGTGGCGCGTGGCGCTGGGCGTCGTCGCGCATTTCTTGATCATGCCCGGCATGGCGTGGTTACTGTGCCAGGTGTTCCAGTTGCCGGCGGAAATTGCCGTCGGCGTCATTCTGGTCGGCTGCTGCCCGAGTGGCACGTCGTCCAATGTCATGACCTGGCTGGCCCGCGGTGACCTGGCGCTGTCGGTGGCTATCGCGGCAGTGACCACCCTTCTCGCCCCGCTGCTGACCCCGGCGTTAATCTGGTTGCTGGCTTCGGCCTGGCTGCCGGTGTCTTTCATGGAGCTGTTCTGGTCGATCCTGCAAGTAGTGCTGCTGCCGATCGTGCTCGGCGTACTGGCTCAGCGCGTGCTCGGCGAGCGGGTTCGTCACGCAGTGGAAGTACTGCCGCTGATTTCGGTGGTCAGCATCGTGATCATCGTCGCCGCCGTGGTGGCTGCCAGCCAGGCGAAGATTGCCGAATCGGGTCTGTTGATCATGGCCGTAGTGATGCTGCACAACAGCTTCGGTTATCTGCTGGGCTATTTCACCGGCCGTTTGTTCAAGCTGCCACTGGCCCAGCGTAAATCCCTGGCGCTGGAGGTGGGCATGCAGAACTCTGGGCTGGGTGCCGCGCTGGCCAGCGCACACTTCTCGCCACTGGCAGCGGTGCCCAGCGCCTTGTTCAGTGTTTGGCACAACATTTCAGGGGCGCTGCTCTCGACCTGGTTCCGGCGGATGAGTGAAAAGCAGGACCGTGAGACCGCCATGCGACAAGTCACTGACTGAGCCGGAAACTTGATCCCCAGGTTAATAATGGGCACTATACTGCGCATCGCGAGGACGACCTTGCGGCTCGATCGAGTCATTTACCTGGGGACGACCCCGTCAATCGATGGAGGTCTTACATGTCCTGGATCATTCTGTTTTTCGCCGGCCTTTTCGAAGTAGGCTGGGCCGTGGGCCTGAAGTACACCGACGGCTTCAGTCGTCCGCTTCCCACGGCCCTGACCATTGCAGCCATGGCCATCAGCCTTGGCTTGCTGGGCCTTGCCATGAAGGAGCTGCCGCTGGGCACCGCTTATGCCATCTGGACGGGCGTCGGCGCTGTCGGCACCGTGATCGCCGGGATCATCCTTTTTGGCGAGTCCATGGCGCTGTTCAGGCTGGCCAGTGTCGCCCTGATCATCGCAGGTCTGGTCGGACTCAAGATCAGCGCCTGAACCAGCGTGGCGGCGATGAAAAAGCCCGCTCCCACTGTCGATCGGACAGCAGGGGCGGGCTATTTTTTTGCAGCAGGTATCAGTCGATCAACTTTCCGCCAGCGCCATGCGCTCACGGGTGACCGGCGCCCGTTCCGCGTGCTCAAGCTGCATGCACCGTTCCAGGAACAAGTACATGTAGTCATAGCTTTTGCGAATCGCCTGGCGTAACTCAGCCTGCAATGCCTGGCTCGGATTCAGGCCCGCCAGGGTGCAGATGATTTCCAGCGCCTCCCACGGGTGGGCGTCGTCGTACTGGGCGTGCATCTTCAGCCACTTCATGGCGCGCTTGCGTTCCTCTTCGGGGAAGGAGGCGGCATACACGCCATTGGAACAGACCACCGCTGACCACTCCCCCGTCGCCCCTTCAATGGCGTAGTTGGTCGCGGCGATGGCCACGATCAGCGAATCGGACGAACTGGTGTGCCAGCACCAGTGACTCAATGCATGAAGTTCAGGGGCAACAGTTTGTGCCTGCAACTCTTCCAGTGTTACGCCATGCGCCCGGCTCCAGTGCACCCAGTAGTCGGCATGATTAAGCTCCACTCGAATATTGCGCATCAACCAGCGCCGCGCCATGTCTTCGCCAGGGTGTCGGGCAAAGCGGGTCTTGGTCAGGTTCTGCGCCATATACAAGGCAAACTGTTCGACGACCGGCCAGCCACCAATGAGGTAGTGGCGCATGGTCTTCGCACTGAGTTTGTTGTCACGCAGCCGTTGATAGAGTTCATGTTCAACCACCCGGCGTTTGTTCTCGCTGCAGTCCTGAATCAGGCGTTGTGCCCAGT
The DNA here is from genome assembly GCF_022496665.1 of Pseudomonas sp. TMW22090. Taxonomy (NCBI): domain Bacteria; kingdom Pseudomonadati; phylum Pseudomonadota; class Gammaproteobacteria; order Pseudomonadales; family Pseudomonadaceae; genus Pseudomonas; species Pseudomonas sp. TMW22090. The sequence continues at coordinate 165,170 of NZ_SCFH01000010.1, read as the reverse complement.
TCGGATAACTTGCAGCTTCCATGAGAGGTCCGGTTCTGATGAATGTGTCGATCACTGTCGAGCTCCTTTTGATTGTGATTTGAAGGATCGGCAAGATGTTTCAGCGAAAGGTGCCCGGCGCCTTGAATAACAAAGGCTGAGGCCTCGCCGGACGACGCTGCAAACTTTCACAGGTAAACAGGTGCGGGCGTTCAATCACATACCCTTGAGCATAATCGACCCCAATCTCAAGCAGTGCCTGCTCGATCTGTGGTGTTTCGACAAACTCGGCAATCGTGCGTTTACCCATTACATGACCGATGTGATTAATCACTTCGACCATGGCGAGGTTAATCGGGTCGTCCAGCATATCCTTTACGAAACTCCCGTCGATCTTCAGGAAGTCTACAGGTAAATGTTTCAAGTAGGCGAATGAAGACATTCCGGCACAAAAATCATCAAGTGAAAAATGGCAACCTAAACCTTTGAGTTCATTGATAAACCTAATCGCACTGCCCAAATTTGATATCGCACTGGTTTCAGTAATTTCAAAACAAATCATTTCAGGAGGGATTGAGTAAACAACAAACTGTTTACGCAGGAAGTTCAGAAATGCGTCATCTCCTATAGTAGTGCCTGACAGATTAATCGCACACATGGCCAAAGGACCTTTGTGATTTTCCTGTATGCATTGCGCAATGATCTTGAATACGTTCTCCACTACCCAGCGATCAAGGGAAGTCATTAGCCCATAACGTTCCGCCGCCGGTATGAAACTGTCCGGTAGTATCATTCGCCCGGCTTCATCATGCAGACGCAACAGGATTTCAATATGTCCACCGCCCTCCTCTACATGCCCGAGCGGCGCGATCTGTTGGGCATAGAGGCAGAACCGGTTGTCTTCCAGGGCCATATGCAGGCGTTGTACCCAAGCCATCTCGCCAAAGCGCAGGGACAGCTCCGAATCATCGGCGTGGTAGACCTGAATGCGGTTGCGCCCCTTCTCCTTGGCCATGTAGCAAGCCATGTCGGCGGCACGCAGAGAGGCTTCCAGGGTCGTTGGATGCTGAGTGACATGTACCAGGCCGATGCTGACAGTGGTCACGAATGGGCGGCCTTTCCATACGAAGTGCAGGTTCTGAACCGTCTGACGCAGGCTGTCGGCGATCTTCTCGGCAGCGTCGGGCGCGCAGTTTTCCAGCAGAATGCCGAATTCGTCGCCCCCCAGCCTGGCCAGGGTGTCTCCCTCACGCAAACCTGACTGCAACAGGGCACAAATGTGCCGCAGCAACTCATCACCGGCCGCGTGGCCGCAGGTATCGTTGACCAGCTTGAACTGGTCCAGGTCGAGAAACATCAGCGAGTGACGCCCGGCCTGACGCGTCAGATTGTGCAGGGCCTGCTCCAGGCGGAACTCGAACTCGCGGCGGTTGGCGAGCCCGGTCAGGGCGTCGTGCGTGGCCTGCCACGAAAGATTGGCAATGTACTGGCGCTCCTGGGTCATGTCGTGCAGTACCAACACGGTGCCACTGACCTTGCCGGCGTTACGGATCGGCGCGCCCACCAATGTCACCGAAACGGTGCTGCCATCCAGGCGCTGGATCAGCTTGGAGTGCTCGCTGCCGCCTCTGAGCTGACCACTGAGGATATGTTCGATCAGGGTGAAACCTTCCGCCTGGGCATTTTCATCCAGCAAGTTGAACAGCGCCGCCAACGGCAAACCTGCGGCCTGTTCGGCTTTCCAGTGGGTCAGCGCCTCGGCCGCCGGGTTCATGTAGGCAATTGCGCCGTCGACGTCGGTCGTGATGACGGCATCGCCGATCGATTGCAGGGTGATCTGCGCCCGATCCTTTTCCAGCTGCAAGGCGTCGGCAAAGGCGTGGCGCTGCTTGAGCAGTTTGTGGGTGCGCATCAACGCCAGCGCAATCAGGCCCAGCGCGGTGGCAAGGTTGATCACCAGCAGCAGGCGCAGGATCATTCGCGAGCCCTCGCCCAACGCATCACTAAAGGCCTTGGCCGCAGGTGTGACACCGTCATTGATCGCAAAAATCCGGTCTTTCCAGCGAGTGACGTCGGCATCCGACGCCTGGCCGTCGGTCATGCGCTGCTGCATTTCGCTGGCGACTTCATCGAGCTGAACCAGATAGTCGTCACCGACTGTCCACAGGTCGATGGCTTTTTCCAGATAGCTGAAATTGCGAAAATTAAGGTAGAGCCAGATCAGGCTGGACACATCGTCGGGGTGATTGCCCCCTTTGAGGATCGCCAGCCGGGCGGCCTCGAGGTTGGGCGGCTGGTGATCGAGGGCCAGGCGCAGCTCATGGCCGCCATGGGGCACGGCGATGGCGTTCTGATACTTGAGGAAAATCGCCTCGTCGCGATTTTCCGCGTATAGGTTCAGGTAATAGATGGCGTCTTTCTGGCCTTTGGACCACAGGCTTTCACCGGCCACGTAGCCGCGAACCGCAGACAACACATATAGACTGAAGCCACCCAGCAGCGCCTGAAATAACACGACGGCGATGAAAGGCCATACGATGCCCAGCAACCGTGGAGTTCCGAGAGTCCGCGTTTGATTCATGAGGTCCCTTGCATTAGCACTGCCAGATCATCATCCCGACGTGATCGCTACCCCCAGACTAGGGGGCGTTCTCGCTCCCGGCAAGTCAGAGCCCTGCTGACGAGGCTAGTGCTGCTGCAAATGCCCGTAAAGCTTGGCGTACAGACCGCCGTCTGCAATCAGCTGCTGGTGATCGCCGTCCTCGGCGATCTGCCCCCCGTCGAACACCAGCACCCGGTCAGCCTGTTTCACGGCGGACAGCCGGTGGGCGATGATCAGGGTGGTGCGATGACTGAGGAAGCGCGTCAACGCCTGGTGCAGGTTGTATTCGGTGGCGGCGTCCAGCGCCGACGTAGCCTCGTCGAGGATCACTACCTTGGGCTCGGCCAGCACCATGCGGGCAATCGCCAGGCGCTGGCGTTGGCCGCCGGACAAACGCACGCCGGATCGACCGACGATGCTGTCCAGGCCATTGGGTAATTCCCGTACCGTGTTATCCAGTTGGGCAATTTCCAGGGCCTGCCAGCAGGCTTCGTCGCTGCGTTCGCGGCCCATGGTGAGGTTGGCACGCACGGTGTCGTTGAACAGCGCGGGATGCTGCAGGACCACGGCAACATTCTCGCGCACGGTCTCTAGGCCGATTTCTTCCTGGGTAGATCCGCCGAAACGAATGGTACCGGCCAGGGGTGTGTACAGGCCGAGCAGCAGCTGCACCAGTGTGCTCTTGCCACCGCCACTGGCACCAACGATCGCGACCTTTTCCCCCGGCGCTATCGACAGGTTCATCTTGTTCAGCACCAGTTCATCGCCATAGCTGAAGCTCAGGCCCTGGACTTCGATGCCCACGGTTTCGCGACCCTGGAACGGATCGACGCCCCCCTCGTATTGCGGTTCGTCGGCTCGGGCGAGCAGCTCGTTGATCCGCGACAGGGCGCCGCCGGCTGCATAAAAGGCGTATTGCAGGTTCAACAGTTGCTCCACCGGGCCGATCATGAACCACAGGTAGCTGAAGACCGCGAGCATCTGGCCGATGGACAGGTCGGAAAACAGCACGGTGAGCATCGCTGCGGCGCGAAAGATGTCGATACCGAACTGGAACAGCAGGCCGCTGGCGCGGTTCGACGCATCGGTTTTCCACTGCGAGGTGACTGCGTAATCCCGCACTTCCCGGGCGCGCTGCCCGAGTCGACCGAGGAAAAAGCCCTGGCGGTTGCCGGCACGGACTTCCTGAATGGAGTCGAGGGTTTCGGTGAGTGCCTGGGTGAAGCGCGAGGTGCTGTCGTTCTCCAGTTTCTTCAAGTGCTTGACCCGTTTGCCGAGCAACACCGTGGCGTAGATCACCAGCGGGTTGAACAGCATGATCAGCAGCGCCAGCTTCCAGTGCATCCACATCAAAATACTCGCCGTGCCGACCAGGGTCAGCATGGCCACCAGGAAACGGCTGAGGGTCTCGCCAACGAATTTGTCGAGGGTGTCGAGATCGGTCACCAGATGCGTGGTGACCGTACCGCTGCCAAGGCTTTCGTACTCCCCCAGGGAAATTCGCTTGAGCCGCTCGATCAGGCGCAAGCGAATGCGGTAGACGATGTCCTTGGCCAGCGCTGCAAACAGGCGCGCCTGCACCACGTTGAACAACAGGGCGGCGCACCGCAGGCTCAGGGTGACCAGCAGCATCAGGCCTATGTAGCCCGCTGCTTTCTGCCAGTGCTCCGGCAGTGCGTGGTTCATGATCTTCAGCGCTGAATCGCCATGCCCCAGCAGCACCTCATCCACCAGCAGTGGCAGCAGCAAGGGAATCGGCACGCTGCACAAAGTAGCCAGGACCGCTACGCCGTTGGCGATCCACAAGGCTTTTTTATGCTGCAGGGCCAGGCGACGTATTTCGGCCCAGCTCAGTCGATCCATGCGCTTGGGAGAGGGTTCATCGTCAGGCAGGTCATGCACAGGCGGCGCGCTCCAGCCAGCGGCCAAGCAATGGCGACAGCTCGCTGAGCGGTTGATAACCATTAGTCAGCAGCGCCAATTGCCCGTCCCGCTCGGCCAGCAATGTGGGGAAGCCGGCAATGCCAAGATCCTGGACCCAGGTGAAATCGGCGGCAGTCGCGGCGTGCTGGTCGGCACGGTCAAATGCCGCGGCGAACTCGATGCGAGGGACCCCGGCCTGCTCCGCCAACTCGACCAGGACACTGGCCTGGGTGACGTCGCGCCCCTCGGCGTAGAACGCATGCTGAATCAAACCGAGCAATGTCCACGCACAGTCGGCTGCCAGGCCACGCGCGGTCACGAGCGCCCGGCACGCGGGTTCGGTGTCGTAGACAAAGCCGTCGGGCAATGCGCCCTCAAGCTTGAACGGCTGGCCGGTGGCATCAGTCACCGCCTGCCAGTGTTCGAGAATATAACGTCGGGTGGTCGGTTCCAGCGCCGAACCACTACCGGTGCGCAAGCCGCCCACTACCAGATGCACCTCAACCCCGGCTGCGCGCGCCTGCTCGACCAGGGCTTGGGCCACCGGAGCAAAACCCCAGCACCAGGAGCACATCGGGTCCATCACATAGAGCAGGCGGCGCGCAGACATGGGATCAAGCCTCGGAAGGAGTTTGCTTGTAGTTGTAGCCAATCGGATGCGGCATGTTGCGCGCTTTCGCCAGTTCGATCTGCTTCTGCCGGTCGATGGCGCTACGGCGAGTCTTCTCGCTCAGCTTATCCCAGCAATGCGGGCAACTGATGCCTGGCACGTAGTGCTCGGATGCACGGTCTTGCACGCTCACCGGGGTGCGGCAGGCATGACATTGATCGTAGTCGCCTTCGCTGAGGTCGTGGCGCACCGTGACCCGGTTATCGAAGACAAAACAGTCGCCCTGCCATTTGGTTTCTTCCTGCGGCACCTCTTCAAGGTACTTCAGGATGCCACCCTTGAGGTGATAGACCTCATCGAAGCCCTGGCTGAGCATGTAGCTCGAAGCCTTTTCGCAACGAATGCCGCCGGTGCAGAACATCGCGACCTTCTTGTGCACGGCCGGGTCGAAGTGTTCCTTGATGTAGTCTGGAAATTCGCGAAAGCTGGTGGTCTTCGGATCAATGGCGCCTTCGAAGGTGCCGATGGCCACTTCGTAGTCGTTGCGGGTATCAATCAACAGCACTTCAGGGTCGCTGATCAGCGCGTTCCAGTTCTCTGGATCAACGTAGGTACCGACTTTTTTGTTCGGATCCACGCCTTCGACGCCCAGGGTGACGATTTCTTTCTTGAGCTTGACCTTGGTGCGGTAGAACGGCTGCTCGTCGCAGTACGATTCCTTGTGATCGATATCGTCCATGCGCGGGTCGTTCTTGAGCCAGGCCATGAGCCCATCGATGCCTTCACGGCTGCCGGATACGGTGCCATTGATGCCTTCTTCGGCGATCAGCAGCGTGCCTTTGATGCCGTTGTCGACCATCGCCTGCAGCAAGGGCTCGCGCAGGGTGACGTAATCTTCCAGGGTGACGAACTTGTACAGTGCCGCCACAACAATCTGTTGTGTCATCGGGTGTTTCTCCAGGTGGCTACCCTCGTAAGGGGTGAACCGGATTCAAAAAAAAACGCGCCGGGTTAGCGGCGCGTTGCGGATTCTAGCAAAAAAAATGTGGTTTCTGTAGGAGCAAGGCTCGCCCGCGATGGCAATCTCGAGCACGCTATCGCGGGCAAGCCTTGATCCCACACAAGCCGTGCACCTGCAGCAGGTGATCTCAGTGCTTGCTGCCGCCAGCACAGGTCGGCGAGGCCGGAGCCGCGTCCATCTGTGCCCATTCCTCAGGTGTGTAGGTATGCAGCGCCAACGCATGAAACTCGCCCATCATCTCGCCAAGCGTGCCGTAGACTTTCTGGTGACGCTTGACGCGGTTGAGCCCTGCAAACTGCTGGCTGACGATCACAGCCTTGTAGTGAGTCTGCAACCCACGACTGTGCATGTGGCTCTCATCCAGCACTTGCAGGTGCTCGGGCTGTAACAGGCCCAGCGTCGATTCAATGCGTTGTTGCATGGTCATGCCCGACTCCGCTTAAGGCTTTTTCTTGGCAGGAGCTGCGCCCTTGGGCTCGAGCTCCGCGGTCATGTCAGCCAACAGTTTGTTGACCACAGGGACCGCGCTTTCCAGCTTGGCCTGAGTCATCTGCGCCGATTGCTGGGTCAGTTGCGGCATTTTTTCCAGGACCTTCTTGCCCAGTGGCGACCGGTAGAAAGCGACCAGGTCCTTGAGCTCCGATTCACTGAAGTTGGTGGTGTAGAGCTTGACCATGTCCGGCTTCAGCTTGTTCCAGCCAATGGCCTGGTCCAGCGCTGCGTTGGCCTTGGCCTGGTAGGTTTCCAGCAGGGCTTTTTTCGACTCGGGAGCTTTGGTCTGTTCAAAGCGCTGAGCGAACATTTGCTGCACTTGCATGTACACCGGAGTGCCCAGTTTGTCAGCGTGCGCCAGGGTCAGGAAAGCCTCGGCACTGGCGTTGTGGCTGGCGGTATCGGCAAAAACAGGGCCGCTGGCGCAAACCAGTGCAACCGCGGTACAGATGGCACGAAGACGAGTCATCGAGTTTCCTTTTCTAGCAGGCGAGGTAAAACCCCAAGGGCGTCCATTCTGCGCCTAAAAAAGTGTGTCACTCAACCCCAAGCCTTGTGGGGCCTAATTTAGAGGGGTCCAGCAGACAATTTCGACACCGATGGAACCACCACGGACGATCACGGCCTAAACTGCGCTAACTGACCTACAGGAGTGTGCACGATGAGCCGTATCGAAACCGACAGCCTTGGCGAGGTGGAAGTCCCGGATGAGGCGTACTGGGGCGCTCAGACGCAACGCTCGCTGGTCAATTTCGCGATTGGCAACGAACGCATGCCACTGGCGGTGCTGCATGCGCTGGCCTTGATCAAGAAAGCCGCCGCACGGGTCAATGACCGCAACGGTGACGTGCCGGCCGACATTGCCCGCCTGATCGAACAGGCGGCCGACGAAGTGCTGGACGGCAGCCACGATGATCAATTCCCGCTGGTGGTCTGGCAAACGGGCAGCGGTACCCAGAGCAACATGAACGTCAATGAGGTGATCGCCGGTCGCGCCAACGAATTGGCCGGTAACCCGCGGGGCGGCAAATCGCCGGTTCATCCCAACGATCACGTCAACCGCTCCCAGAGTTCCAACGACTGCTTCCCCACCGCCATGCACATCGCAACCGCCCAGGCGGTGCAACAGCAGCTGCTGCCGGCGATCAGCGAACTGTCCGGCGGGTTGGCGGAGCTCTCCGCCCGGCACATGAAGCTGGTCAAGACCGGGCGCACCCACATGATGGATGCCACGCCGATCACCTTCGGCCAGGAACTGTCGGCATTCATCGCACAGCTGGATTACGCCGAACGAGCGATCCGCAGCGCGTTGCCCGCCGTCTGTGAACTCGCACAGGGCGGCACCGCAGTCGGCACCGGGTTAAATTCGCCCCACGGTTTTGGCGAAGCGATTGCCGCCGAACTGGCAGCCCTTTCCGGCCTGCCGTTTGTCACGGCACCGAATAAATTTGCCGCGCTGGCAGGGCATGAACCTTTGACCACCTTGTCGGGTGCGTTGAAGACCCTTGCCGTCACCCTGATGAAAATCGCCAACGACCTGCGCCTGCTGGGCTCCGGGCCGCGTGCCGGTTTCGCCGAAGTGAAACTGCCCGCCAACGAGCCGGGCAGTTCGATCATGCCGGGCAAGGTCAACCCAACTCAGTGCGAAGCCTTGTCGATGCTGGCCTGCCAGGTCATGGGCAACGACGTGGCTATCGGTTTTGCGGCAAGCCAGGGACACCTGCAGCTGAACGTATTCAAGCCGGTGATCATTCACAACCTGCTGCAATCGATCCGTCTGCTGGGCGATGGCTGCAGCAACTTCCAGCAGCATTGCATTGCCGGCCTGGAACCGGATGCTCAGAAAATGGCTGAACATCTGGAGCGTGGGTTGATGCTGGTGACGGCGTTGAATCCGCATATCGGTTATGACAAGTCCGCGGAGATAGCCAAGAAAGCCTATGGCGAAGGGCTGACATTGCGCGAGGCGGCGTTACAGTTGGGCTACCTGACCAGTGAAGAGTTCGATGCCTGGGTACGGCCGGAGAATATGCTGGAGGCTGGGGCCAAAGGTTAAGTAACGCAGGGGCCAGTAGTCCTTCATCGCGGGCAAGCCTTGCCCGCGATGAACGATGACGCGGTCTAACTGGCCGCCAACCGCGCCCGCCGCGCCCTCAGTCCGGCAATCAATGAAGGCCCCAGCGCCACCAGCGCCGAGCCCAACACCACCAGCACGGCCCCGCCATAGCCCAGGCCATTGATTGTCTCGGCATGCACGTACGCCGGCCAGAGCCATGCGGCGACAGCCACCGCAGCGAAAGTCACCAAAGGTGTGATCGCCAGCGTCGCACTCACCCGCGAAGCCTCCCAATGGGCCAGCGCCTCGGCGAATGCACCGTAGGCAATCAAAGTGTTCATGCAGCACGCCAGCAGCAGCCAGCCCTGCAGCGGGCTCAGTTGCAGCACCTCCAGCGGATGCACCCAGGGGGTCAGCAGCAACCCGCAAAACAGGTAGATCACCATCATCACTTGCAGCGAATTCCATACCGTCAGCAGTTGCTTCTGCCCCAAGGCATAGAAGGTCCAGACCGTGGAAGCCAGCAGGACCAGCAACACGCCGGCGGTGTAGTCGCTCAGGGAAGTCAGCAACTCACTCAGGCGCTGGTTGAAGAACAACACGAAGCCGATCAGCAGCACCAGCAGCCCAATCCCCTGCCCTACGCTGAAACGCTCCTTGAACACAAACAGACTGGCGATCAGCAACATGATCGGCCCCATCTGTACCACCAGTTGTGCCGTACCGGGGCTCAGCAGGTTCAGGCCCATCAGGTACAACACGTAGTTGCCGACCAGCCCCAGCACCGCCATCACCACCAGCCAGCCACCGCGCGGGCCGAGGACCTTGCGACTGGGCAGGCGCCTGGTGGCCGCCAGGTAGATGAACAGGCAACTGCCGGACACCATCAGGCGAAACCAGGTCACCGTCACCGGGTCCATCACCTGCAGCACCTGCTTGAGCTTGATCGGCAGGATTCCCCACAACAGCGCGGTCAGCAAGGCCAGGAACAGGCCATAGACCCAGCGACCGGATGAAATGTGCATGCGTACCTCAACAAGGCCAGACGGCAAGAACTGGTCATTCTAGGCCCATGCACTGTTGGTACACAGGCACAGTTGCCCACTTGCCGCGCATGCAACTGTGCAGGTCGCATGCCGTCGATCGGTTGGTTGGGCAGGTCAAATGGTTCAGACATAAGCTGAGTCGATCCACCCATAGGACATCACCTTCAGGAGAACCTTCATGTACGGCATGCGCGCCCAGGACAACGCCCCCGCTACGCACTTTCGCAGTGACCGTCTATGCCGGGTGAACGGGGAGTTGTATTTCAGTACCCGGGAAAACACGCTGGAGGGGCCGTTTGAAAATCCGCAGGTGGCGGAGCGGGGTATTCGGGAATACATCGAGCGGATGCAGAAGATGAGTGACCGGCGCTAGACCCAGGCGCGAGTATTCGCCAGCAAGTCGAATCCTCGCACCGCCGCAAGAGCTGCGTGAGCGGCGTGAGCGGCGGCGCGGTTATTGGACTTGCTCGCGAAGGCTACTTCACAGTTTCCACACCAATACAGGTCATCACCGCACCGCTTCAAACAGCCCGGTAGCCCCCATGCCCCCGCCCACGCACATGGTCACCACGCCATAGCGCAGATTACGCCGCTGCAACTCGCGCACCAGATGCCCCACTTGCCGCGAACCGGTCATGCCGAACGGGTGGCCAATGGAAATCGAGCCGCCGTTGACGTTGTATTTTTCGTTATCGATTTGCAGGCGGTTACGGCTGTAAAGGCATTGCGAAGCGAACGCCTCGTTGAGTTCCCACAGGTCAATGTCGGCCACCTGCAACCCTTTGGCCTTGAGCAGTTTGGGCACCGAAAACACTGGGCCGATCCCCATCTCATCCGGTTCGCAACCTGCCACGGTAAATCCGCGGAAGAACGCCTTGGGCTTCAATCCCAGCTCCAGGGCTTTTTCCAGGCTCATCACCAGCGTCATCGACGCACCGTCGGACAACTGCGAAGAGTTGCCGGCAGTCACCGAGCCGTCTTCGGCAAATACCGGTTTCAAGCCCGCCAGGCTTTCCAGCGTGGTGTCCGGGCGGTTGCAATCGTCGCGATCGACAATGCCGTCGAGGATCTGCACCTCGCCGCTGTTCTTGTCCTCGACCCGGTATTTCACCGCCATCGGCACGATTTCGTCATTGAACAAGCCGGTGGCCTGGGCCTGCGCCGTACGCTGCTGGCTCTGCAGCGCATACAGGTCCTGTTCTGCGCGGCTGACGTTATAGCGACGCGCCACGATCTCGGCAGTCTGGCCCATGGGGAAGTAGATGCCCGGGACCTGCTCCTTGAGCAGCGGGTTGATCAGATTGTCAGTATTGACGCTCTTCATCGTCAGGCTGATCGACTCGACACCGCCAGCCACAATGATGTCACTGCAGCCCGAAGCGATCTGGTTGGCAGCGATGGCGATCGCCTGTAAACCCGACGAGCAGAAGCGGTTGAGGGTCATGCCGGCAGTGCCAGTACCCAGGCGCGACAACACCGCCACATTACGGCCGATGTTGTAGCCTTGGGCACCTTCGTTGGAGCCTGCGCCGACGATGCAGTCCTCCACGCTCGCCGGGTCGATGCCCGAGCGCGCCAACAAGGCGTCGACGCAATGCGCCGCCATGTCGTCAGGACGGGTCTGGTTGAACTTACCGCGAAAGGATTTGGCCAGGCCGGTCCGTACGCTGTCGACGATCACCACTTCACGCATGGCATACCTCATTGTTTTTGTCGGTTGAGAGTAGACCGAGCATAAGTCCACCACATAACCGGCTGCGACAATCATTCACCTCGCGTATGCGCAACCATCGGTTCACTTCCTGTGTTTCTTGTCCTTGCGGTCGGACTTTTCGAACGCCTCTTCCAGCGCACTGTTAATCGTGCGCAGCACTTTGACCCGCGCCCAGCGCTTGTCATTGGCTTCCACCAGCGTCCATTGCGAGATATCGGTGCTGGTACGATCCACCATATCGCCTACCGCAGCACGATAGGCGTCCCACTTGTCGCGGTTGCGCCAGTCGTCTTCGGTGATCTTGAAACGCTTGAAGGGAATCTCCTCACGGGCCTGGAAGCGCTCCAGCTGAGTCTGCTTGTCGATGGCCAGCCAGAACTTGACCACGATCACGCCGGAATCAACGATCTGCTCTTCGAAATCATTGATCTCGCTGTAAGCGCGCAACCAGTCCGACGGCGGGCAGAAGCCTTCGATGCGCTCCACCAGCACCCGCCCGTACCACGAACGATCAAACACCGTGAACTTGCCCTTGGCCGGGATGTGCCGCCAAAACCGCCACAAGTACGGCTGCGCACGCTCTTCTTCGGTCGGCGCGGCAATCGGTACGATGCTGTACTGACGCGGATCCAGGGCCGCCGCCACCCGGCGAATCGCCCCGCCCTTGCCCGCCGCATCATTGCCTTCGAAGACGGCGACCAACGCGTGGCGGCGCATGCGTTTATCCCGCATCAGGCCAGAAAAACGTGCCTGTTCGGTGATCAGCTGTTCTTCGTAATCGTCCTTGTCCAGGCGCAGGGTCAAGTCCAGGCTGTCGAGCAGGTTCAACTGATCGACGCTGGTGGGCAGTGGTGCGGCGTTGACTTTTTCCGGGTGCAGGGATGCTCGTTGGAGAGCACCTTGCAGGCCGGCGAGCAGAATCCGCCCGACCGCCAGGCTGCGATAGTTCGGGTCGACGCCTTCGATCACATGCCAGGGCGCATAGTCACGGCTGGTGCGGCGCATGACGCGCTCGCCGTATTTGACGAACTTGTCGTAGGTCTGCGATTGCTGCCAGTCCAGCGGGCTGATGCGCCAGCTGTGCAAGGGGTCGTCCGCCAGCGCCTTGAGGCGGGCCTTCATCTGTTTCTTGGACAGGTGGAACCAGAACTTGAAGATCAGCGCGCCTTCGTCGCACAGCATCTTTTCCAGACGCTCGGCGGCATTGATGCCCTGATCGAGCCGTGGGTTCTTGAACTCGCCATGGACTCGCCCCTGAAGCATCTGGCTGTACCAATTGCCAAAGAAAATACCCGTGCGGCCCTTGGCCGGCAGCATTCGCCAGTAGCGCCAGGCCGGCGGACGGGCCAGCTCCTCATCGGTTTGCTGATCAAAGGTACGCACTTCGATCAGTCGCGGGTCCATCCACTCATTGAGCAGCTTGACCGTCTCACCCTTGCCGGCCCCTTCGATGCCGTTGATCAGCACGATGACCGGAAAACGTTTCTGCTGCTGGAGTTCAAATTGCGCGTCAAGCAACGCTTCGCGCAGCGCCGGCACTTCCGCCTCGTAGGTTTCTTTATCGATGAAATGACCGATTTCAGCAGATTCGAACATGGATGGCTCCCTTCCCGGATTGAGCAAGACTAGCGGATTGACCTCCCCCACGTAGTAGAAATCCATTTTCATCGTTAGATGGGCCGCTGCCGATGCCATGGATCAGGCATTGCCACGATGATCAGCTAGAATGGCCACCTTGCCGCTGCCGAGCCTGCCATGAAACCCGTATTACCCCACGCCCAGCTCGACTGGGACGACCAGGGACTCCCGCGTTCGCGGATGTTCGACGACGTGTATTTTTCCGATCTGTCTGGCCTGGATGAGACCCGTTACGTGTTCCTCCAGCAAAATGCTTTGAGTGAGCGCTTTGCCGCGCTGCAGGCCGGTGAGCGACTGGTCATTGGCGAGACCGGATTCGGCACCGGCCTGAACTTCCTCTGTGCCTGGCAGTTGTTCGAGGCACAGGCGGTGCCTGGCGCGCGGTTGCATTTTGTCAGCGTTGAAAAATACCCGCTGACCCTGCCGGACCTGCAGCGAGCACTGGCGTTGTGGCCCGAGCTCAAGCCGTTCGCCGATCAACTGCTGGCGCAATACGTGGCCATCCATCAAGGCTTCCAGCGACTGGTGCTGGACAACGGCCGCGTCACCCTGACGTTGCTGATTGGCGACGCCCTGGAACAGTTGCCGCAACTGGACGCCCAAGTTGACGCCTGGTTTCTCGACGGCTTCGCCCCGGCAAAAAATCCCGACATGTGGACCGCCGAGCTGTTTGCCGAACTGGCCCGCCTGGCAGCGCGCGGCTCTACCATCAGTACGTTTACCAGTACCGGCTGGGTGCGCCGTCTGCTGAATGCGGCGGGCTTCAAGATGAAGCGTACGCCCGGCATCGGGCACAAATGGGAAATCCTGCGGGGCGTATTTCTCGGATGGCCGCAAGAGGCAGCGCCGCCGGCGGTAACCAAACCGTGGTTCGCGCGTCCGCTGCCACTGACTGGCGAGCGGCATGCCATGGTGATTGGCGCCGGTCTGGCCGGTTGCGCCACGGCGGCCAGCCTAGCGGCAAGGGGTTGGTGCGTGAGCCTGCTGGAGCGTCACGCGGCTCTGGCGCAGGAAGCATCGGGCAATCCCCAGGGCGTTTTGTACCTCAAGCTTTCGGCCCATGGCACGGCGTTGTCACAGCTGATTGTCAGTGGATTTGGCCACACCCGGCGGTTGCTCGAACATCTGCAACGGGGAGTCGACTGGGATGATTGCGGTGTTCTGCAACTGGCGTTCAATGCCAAGGAAGCCGACCGGCAGGCACAATTGGCCGCAGCGTTTCCCGACGATCTGCTGCATGAGCTCGATCGCGAACACGCCGAGCAGCGCGCGGGTATCGCGCTGCCATCCGGCGGCCTGTTTTATCCAGAAGGCGGCTGGGTGCATCCGCCAGCCCTGTGTGCCTGGCAAGCGGCTCATCCCAATATCAGCGTCCTGACTCATCACGAGGTGGTGCAACTGCGCCGTGATAAAGGGCAATGGCAGGCGTGGGCTGGGGAAAGATTGCTGGCCCAAGCGCCAGTGGTGGTGCTGGCAGGCGCTGCCGACGTCAGGCGTTTTGACTTCAGCAGCGACTTGCCGCTCAAGCGTATCCGGGGCCAGATTACCCGCCTGCCTCAAACTGCTGACAGCCAAAGCCTGAGCACCGTGGTGTGCGCCGAAGGCTACGTTGCACCGGCGCGGCTGGGCGAACACACCCTGGGCGCCAGTTTCGATTTCAACAACGACGACCTGACACCCACGGCAGCCGAGCATGCCGGCAACTTGCAGATGCTCGAGGAAATATCCGCCGATCTGGTCGCCCGCCTGGGTGCCGACACCTTACAACCAGAGGCCCTGGCAGGTCGCGCCGCGTTTCGCTGTACCAGCCCGGATTACCTGCCGATCGTCGGTCCGCTGGCCGCTACCCAGGCCTTTGCCAACGCCTATGGCGTCCTGAGCAAAGATGCCCGGCAAACGCCGGACATCCCTTGCCCATGGCTGGACGGTGTGTACGTCAACAGCGGTCACGGTTCCCGGGGCTTGATCACCGCACCATTGTCAGCTGAGCTGCTGGCGGCCTGGCTCGACAACGAACCGCTGCCGTTGCCCCGGGCCGTCGCCGAGGCGTGCCATCCCAATCGATTCGTCTTGCGGCGCCTGATCCGCGCAAAGGCTTGAAAGACTAAAGACTGCCGCAACGCTTCTTTCAGCACTTGCACCCCATCCCGACCCGCACCCGCCAGCCAATGCGGCAAGGCCGCCTGCAGTACTCGGGCCTTGTCCAGGTCGGCGGTGTGTTCTACCAGCGCCTTCAGTCGCTGGTCGGAGGTCCGTGGCACAACCGCAGCCGCGGCGAGCGGCTTATTCCTTATCGATCTAAAACTCCCAGGATCGCAGCGGGTCAGTTTCTGAGTGCCCGCTGTTTTAGCCGGGTATCGATTGAACCTCCCCAACGGAAAAACCGGTAAGGACTTTATGTGCGGATTAGCTGGCGAGTTACGCTTTGACAATCAACCTGCGGACCTTGCAGCCGTTGAACGAATCACCCATCACCTGGCACCCCGCGGACCTGACGCGTGGGGCTTCCACAGCCAAGGGCCGATTGCCCTGGGCCATCGCCGCCTGAAAATCATGGACCTGTCGGACGGCTCGGCGCAGCCGATGGTCGACAACCAGTTGGGCCTGTCCCTGGCGTTCAATGGCGCGATCTACAACTTCCCAGAGCTGCGCACCGAGCTTGAAAGCCTCGGTTATGCGTTCTACTCCGGCGGTGACACCGAAGTGCTGCTCAAGGGCTATCACGCCTGGGGCGAAGCACTGCTACCCAAGCTCAACGGCATGTTTGCGTTCGCCATCTGGGAACGCGACGCCAAGCGCCTGTTCATCGCCCGTGACCGTCTGGGCGTGAAGCCGCTCTACCTGTCGCGTACCGGCCAGCGCCTGCGCTTTGCCTCGGCTTTGCCGGCTCTGCTCAAGGGCGGTGACATCAACCCGATCCTTGATCCGGTGGCTCTCAATCACTATCTGAATTTTCATGCGGTGGTTCCAGCTCCGCGCACCTTGCTGGCAGGCATCGAGAAACTGCCGCCAGCGACCTGGATGCGCGTCGAAGCTGATGGCAGCACCGAGCAGAAAACCTGGTGGACCCTGCCCTACGGTCCGCGTGCCGATGAAATGAACCTGACACTGGAAGACTGGCGCGACCGCGTGCTGGACAGCACTCGTGAAGCGGTGGCCATTCGTCAACGAGCCGCTGTCGACGTCGGCGTATTGCTCTCCGGCGGAGTGGATTCGAGCATGCTCGTGGGACTGTTGCGCGAAGTCGGGGTGGAGAACCTGTCGACCTTTTCCATCGGCTTCCAGGATGCCGGCGGCGAACGCGGCGACGAGTTCCAGTACTCGGACCTGATCGCCAGGCACTACGGCACCCAGCACCATCAGTTACGCATCGACGAAAAAGAGATCATTGAGCAATTGCCGGCGGCGTTCCGCGCCATGAGCGAGCCGATGGTCAGCCATGACTGCATTGCGTTCTACCTGCTGTCCCGTGAAGTGGCCAACCACTGCAAGGTGGTACAGAGCGGCCAGGGTGCAGACGAACTGTTCGCCGGTTACCACTGGTATCCGCAAGTCGATGGCGCCGCCGACCCTTACGCTGCCTACCGCGAAGCGTTTTTCGACCGCAGCTATGAAGATTACGCCGCCACCGTGCAGCCCAAATGGTTGACGGCGAATGACGCCGCTGGCGATTTCGTGAAAGAACATTTTGCCCAGCCTGGCGCCGATGCCGCTGTGGACAAAGCCTTGCGCCTGGACAGCACGGTGATGCTGGTGGACGACCCGGTCAAGCGCGTCGACAACATGACCATGGCATGGGGCCTGGAAGCCCGCACGCCGTTCCTGGACTACCGCCTGGTGGAATTGTCGGCACGCGTACCGGGCAAATTCAAGCTGCCCGATGGCGGCAAGCAGGTGCTCAAGGAAGCCGCGCGACTGGTCATTCCAAGTGAAGTGATCGACCGCAAGAAAGGTTACTTTCCGGTCCCCGGCCTCAAGCATCTACAGGGCGATACGCTCAATTGGGTGCGCGAACTGCTGCTGGATCCGAGCCAGGATCGTGGCCTGTTCAACCCGGCCATGCTTGACCGCCTGCTGACTGATCCACAAGGTCAACTGACGCCCTTGCGTGGCTCCAAGCTGTGGCAACTGGCGGCCTTGAACCTGTGGCTCAGCGAACAAGGAATCTGATCGATGAAACCCCACGCCACGGCTTACAGCCAACGCTTGTTGCGCGGTCAGGCGCCTACCTACGAACGCTTGCAGGCACGCTTGGCTGAGGATGGCAGTGAACCGAACGCGGCCCCGATTGCGCTGCATTGCGGTTGGGGTCGATTACTGATCGGCCACACCTTCGCTGACCCTGCCAGTCTTGCCCAGGAACTGCTCAACGAAAAACCCGGCGAGCGGGATATCGCGCTGTACGTGGCCGCGCCCCAACAGGTGTTGGGGCTTGAGCCGGCGCAATTGTTCCTCGACCCTTCGGACACCTTGCGCCTGTGGTTCACGGACTATCGCCCCTCCACGCGAGTATTTCGCGGCTTCCGGATTCGTCGGGCGCAAAGTGAGGCGGACTGGCAGGCGATCAACACGCTGTACCAGGCCCGCAACATGCTGCCCATCGATGCCAGTTTGCTGACCCCGCGTCACCTCGGGGGTCCGGTGTACTGGCTGGCCGAGGATGAAGACAGCGGTGCGGTCATCGGCAGTGTGATGGGGCTCAACCATCACAAGGCCTACAACGATCCAGAGAACGGCAGCAGCCTGTGGTGCCTGGCCGTCGACCCCCTTTGTTCCCGACCGGGGGTGGGGGAAGTGCTGGTCCGGCACCTGATCGAACACTTCATGAGTCGCGGGCTCAGTTACCTCGACCTGTCGGTATTGCATGATAATCGCCAGGCCAAAAACCTCTACGCCAAGCTGGGTTTTCGCAACCTTTCGACCTTTGCCATCAAACGCAAGAATGGCATCAATCAGCCGCTGTTCCTGGGGCCTGGGCCGGAGGCTAACTTCAACCCTTACGCGCGGATCATTGTCGAGGAGGCCCATCGTCGAGGTATTGATGTACTGGTCGATGACGCCGAAGCCGGGATGTTCACCCTCAGCCATGGCGGGCGTCGGGTACGTTGTCGCGAGTCCCTGAGCGACCTGACCAGCGCCATCAGCATGAGTCTGTGCCAGGACAAAAGCCTGACGCACAAGGTACTGAAGGCGGCGGGGCTGAAATTGCCGTCCCAGCAACTTGCCGGCAACGCCGATGACAACCTGGCATTCCTCGACGAGCATGAGCGCGTAGTGGTCAAGCCGCTGGACGGCGAACAGGGCCGAGGGGTGGCGGTGGACCTGCAGACGATCGAAGAGGTCCAGCAAGCCATTGAGTCAGCTCGCCAGTTTGACACCCGGGTGCTGCTGGAGAGTTTTCACGAAGGTTTGGACCTGCGGATTCTGGTAATCGGTTTTGAAGTGGTGGCTGCGGCCATCCGCCGACCGGCCGAAGTGATCGGTGATGGCCAGCACAGTGTGGGCGCGCTGATCGAGGCTCAGAGTCGTCGGCGCCAGGCTGCCACCGGCGGCGAGAGCAAGATCCCCCTCGACCACGAAACCGAGCGTACCCTGGCGGCTGCCGGTTACGACTACAGCAGTGTTTTACCGGCCGGCGAGCACCTGTTCGTGCGGCGCACGGCGAATCTGCATACCGGCGGCATCCTTGAGGATGTCACGTCCATCCTGCATCCGACCCTGGTCGACGCTGCGGTGCGGGCAGCGCGGGCGCTGGACATTCCCATGGTCGGGCTCGACCTGCTGGTGCCGGCGGCGGATCAGCCGGAATACGTATTTATCGAGGCCAATGAACGCGCCGGACTGGCCAATCATGAACCGCAACCGACGGCGGAACGCTTTGTGGATCTGCTGTTTCCCCATAGTCAGCCGGCGGCCCAATAGATAGATGTTGCCTGGACTGACGTCATCGCGGGCAAGCCTGCTCCCACAGGGATTGTATGAGGCCCGGCTCTGGGAGCCAGGCTGCTGTGAGAGCAAAGCCTGCCCGCGATGACGGCCTGACCGCCTCCCATTCTTAACCTCATCGAAACCATCGATGCACTCAACTCATCAGGAGTTTCCATGACCAGTAGAATCCCGGAACCGGATCTCAACTACCTGCAAAAAGTCCTGTTGGAGATGCTCGCCATTCCAAGCCCCACAGGATTCACCGACACCATCGTGCGCTACGTCGCCGAGCGTCTTGAAGAGCTGGGCATTCCCTTCGAAATGACCCGGCGCGGGACCATCCGCGCAACTCTAAAGGGCAAGAAAAACAGCCCGGACCGCGCGGTCTCGGCCCATCTGGACACCATCGGCGCGGCAGTTCGCGCGGTCAAGGACAACGGTCGACTGACCCTGGCACCGGTGGGCTGCTGGTCCAGCCGTTTTGCCGAGGGCAGCCGGGTCAGCCTGTTCACCGATAATGGCGTGATTCGCGGCAGCGTATTGCCCCTGATGGCTTCCGGGCACGCCTTCAACACGGCCGTGGACGAGATGCCGATCAGCTGGGATCACGTCGAATTGCGTCTGGATGCCTACTGCGCCACCCGTGCAGACTGCGACTCACTGGGGATCAGCGTCGGCGATTTCGTGGCCTTCGATCCTTTGCCCGAATTTACCGAAAGCGGCCATATCAGTGCCCGCCACCTGGATGACAAGGCCGGCGTGGCGGCGCTGCTGGCAGCCATGAAAGCCATTGTCGACAGTGGCGAAGAGCTGATGATCGATTGTCATCCGCTGTTCACCATCACCGAGGAAACCGGCAGTGGCGCGGCCGCGGCGTTGCCGTGGGACGTCAGTGAGTTCGTCGGCATTGATATCGCCCCCGTGGCTCCTGGCCAGCATTCCAGCGAACATGCCGTGAGCGTGGCCATGCAGGATTCCGGTGGGCCGTATGACTATCACCTGTCCCGGCACTTGCTGCGCCTGGCCAGCGATAATGAATTACCGGTGCGTCGCGATCTGTTCCGTTATTACTTCAGCGATGCGCATTCGGCGGTGACCGCCGGGCATGACATCCGCACCGCCCTGCTCGCTTTCGGCTGCGATGCAACTCACGGCTACGAGCGTACCCACATCGACAGCCTGGCCGCGTTGAGTCGCCTGCTCGGCGCCTACATCCTCAGCCCGCCGGTGTTTGCCAGCGATGCGCAGCCAGCGAAGGGTTCGCTGGACCGGTTCAGTCACCAGATCGAGCATGACACGCAGATGGAAAGTGATACCCGGGTGCCATCGGTGGATAGCCTGGTGGGACAGCGCAACGATAGCTAAGCCGATATCTGCGGCGCCGGCACGACCGATCGCGAGCAGGCTCGCTCCCACAGAATTTTCCCCGTGCAGGAAACGGTTTTGGTGTGAGGGCAAGCCTGCTCGCGATGACGATGTAGCAGCCTGCGCTTAACCGACGGTAGCCGCCATCTGCCAATCGCCGTAGCATCGCGCCATTGTTCAACCGAGGTGCCTATGCTGATTCCCCACGACCAACTTGAAGTCGATACCTTGACCCGCTTGATCGAAGATTTCGTGACCCGCGACGGCACGGACAACGGCGACGACACCCCGCTGGAAACCCGGGTCTTGCGGGTTCGCCAGGCCCTGACCAAGGGACAGGCACTGATCGTTTTCGATCCGGAGAGCGAGCAATGTCAACTGATGCTCAAGCACGATGTGCCCAAGCATTTGTTCGACTGAAACGTCTGTTACTTGTGTTTCCCGGTCTTTTTTTCGTCCTGAATGCGCTCGTAGATCTCGCTGCGATGGACGGTAAAGCTGCGCGGTGCTTCAACTCCGATGCGCACACTGTCGCCACTGACGGCCAGGATACGCACGGAAATGGTGTCGCCAATGGAGATCAACTCTTGGGCTACACGGCTGAGAACTAGCATGGGATAGGTCCTACTGGGTGACAGGACCTTGAAGATGCCCGGCAGAAAACGCTCATTCAATATGTTGTAGGCAAATCAGTTTTTCCCTACAAACCTGAGGGAAGCACTCCGTAGGATTTATCCGACAAAACCGCAGAATGTCGGATCTTTCCTTCAGGAAGCCGACAGTCGTGGGCCGAAGAGAATCACCGTCGCGCCAATGACGCACAGCGCCACACCGATCCAGTCCGAGCTCAAGGGACGAATCCGCTCCACCACCGCCAACCAGCCAATTGACGCCACGATGTAGATGCCTCCATAGGCGGCATAGGCGCGACCTGCATAGGTCGCTTCCACGCGCGTCAGCAGGAGTGCGAACAGCGTCAGGCTGAACAGTGCCGGCACAATCCACAGGGCACTCTTGCCCTGGCGCAACCACATCCAGAATGCAAAACACCCGGCGATTTCAAACAGGGCGGCAAGAAAGAACCACAGGTAATTGAGCATGCAGGGGTCTCGCTAAAATGGCCGATGGCGGCCACCCTAGCGACGGCGGGACCATCGGGCAAGCTCAGCCTGCGGTCTGTTTGGCCTTTGCGCGCATTTTATCGGCCATGACCGTCATTTCGTTGTACAGCAGTTGCGGGTTCTTCTGCTTGATCGCCCAGGCCATGCGGCCCTGCTCGTGCGGCAGGATCATGAATTCACCGGCACCGATCTGCTGATAGATGTAGTCGGCAATGTCGGCAGCGGTGATCGGCGAACTTTCAAGCAATTTGCCGACTTGCGCTTTCATTGCAGGCGTCGGGCCTCGGAAAGAGTCCAACAGGTTGGTCTGGAAGAACGATGGGCATACCACATGCACCCCGACTTCCTGCTGCGCCAGTTCGATCAGCAGGCTTTCGGACAATGCGACCACGCCGGCCTTGGCCACGTTGTAGTTGCTCATGGCAGGGCCTTGCATCAACGCGGCCATGGACGCGATGTTGATGATCTTGCCCTTGCTCTTTTCCAGCAGCGGCAGGAACGCCTTGCAGCCCTTGACCACGCCCATCAGGTTGATCGCAATCTGCCAATCCCAGTCCTCCAGGGACAGCTCGCTGAAGAACCCGCCGGAGGCCACTCCGGCGTTGTTGACGATGATGTCAATGCCGCCCAGCTTCTCCTCGCAGGCCTGGGCAAACGCCGTCAGCTGACTGTAGTCGCGCACGTCACAGCGCTGGATAAACCCGTCGCCACCCGCCTCGCGCACCAGCTTGAGGGTTTCCTGCAGGCCGGGATCGCTGACATCGGACAAGGCCAGTTGCCAGCCCTCGCGCGCCCAACGGAGCGCGATTTCGCGACCCAGGCCCGAGCCTGCGCCAGTGATCATCATGCGATTTTGCATAGCAGACAGCCTTGTTGTTCCGGGGAAGATGTGCCGAGTGTAGCGAAGGAGATAGCGGGAGCCACGCTGCATCAGATTGCTGAATAGGCTGCTCAAACCCCAGCCACGGAAGAATTAACTTAGCCAATAAAAACGAAATAACGCTTTCTTCGAAATACATTAAAAAAACTTGGAATTTTCTCGCGATCAGCGCAGTCGGATCGTTTAAGCAGCTAGGATTTAATACATTCCTGCTGATAGTTATAGCTAGGTCATTCCGGAACACTTTCAACAAGGAAATAGACATGGGCACAATTCTAATCGTTATTCTGATCCTTCTTCTGGTAGGCGGCTTGCCGGTCTTCCCCCACTCCAGAAGTTGGGGTTATGGCCCGTCGGGTATCATCGGTGTAGTACTGGTGGTGCTGTTGATCCTGCTCTTGCTTGGCAAGATATAAAGCGTTAGCAGAAAAAAAAGAGGCCCTGAAAAGGGCCTCTTTTTTATTGCCTGGACTTTCAGTCCGGCTTGCCGTCAACCACACCGGCAGTGTTATCGATCAGGCTCTTGGTCGCCGTTTGCAGGAAAGCTTCAAGTTTCTGCTTGAGCTCGGCGGTACGCGGTGCATCAGGGATGACCTCGGCCTTGGGTGTAGCGCCCAACTGATACTGGTACACCTTCGGCGCCATTTCTTTTTCCTTGGGCAGTACCAGGATCTGGTCCGCGGTGATGATCGCGGTGGTCTGCTCGCTGCCCGAAGGCTTGATCACGCCAAAACCGGTGTCGCCTTCCGGCAGGTTCAGCAGGTCACGACCCCAGCATTGATGGCGCACTTCGCCACCGATGCGACCCATGATGGTCGGCACGATATCGATCTGGGTGCCAACGGTGTGGTCACGCTCGCCGAATTTCTCCTGGATGCCCGGTGCGATCAGCAGCATCGGCACGTTGAAGCGACCCAGGTCCATTTCGGTGATCTGGCGCTCGTTGCCGAAACCGTGGTCACCAACGATCACGAACAGGGTCTCCTTGAAGTAAGGCTCCTTGCGGGCCTTCTCGAAGAACTGGCCCAAGGCCCAATCGGCGTAGCGCATGGCCGTCAAATGTTCGTTGAGGCTGCCGCGATCCGTCACGCGCTCGACCGGCAATGGCGACGGCAAGGCGTATGGAGTGTGGTTCGACAAGGTTTGCAGCAGCGCATAAAACGGCTTGCCGTTTTCCCGCGCCTTGAGCTCGATCAGGCCGCGATCGAACATATCCTGGTCGGAAACGCCCCAGGTCGGATCGGAGAACACCGGGTTCACGTAATCATTGCGACCAATGAAGTTGGTCATGCCCTGGCTACTGAAGAAGCCCGACTGGTTATCCCAGGCGAAGTCGCCATTGTAGACATACACATCATCGTAATCGCGGACACTGAGCAGTTGCGGTAAACCGGACAGCTTATGGCTGCCTTCCGGGGTCTGCATCAGGTATTCGAAACCCGGCAGGTTCGGGAAGCACGCCATGGTGGCGAACATGCCCTGGTGGGTGTGAGTACCGTTGGAGAAGAAGCGATCGAACAGCAGGCCCTCTTTCGACAGTTTGTCGAGGTACGGCGTGATGTTACCCGAGGCACCCAACGCGCCTACCGAGTGACCGGCCATGCTTTCCATCAGGATCACGACGACGTTCTTGATCGGCAGGGTCTTGTCGGCCGGTGGCGTGTAGTCACGGCGCACGGCTGCCGTGTCCGGATCGACCAGCTTGTCGTCAGGCATGACCAGCATGTCGCGCACGATTTGCTGGGCTTCTGGCTGCGGCAAGGTAGCCTTCCAGATATTGTCGCGATCTTCAGACATGCGGCTCTTGGCAGCAGCGATCAGCGACAGCGTGCCATTGAGGCCCAACTGATTGGCGAAATTGGAATCGGTGGTGTAGACGTCCCCCCAGCGCAAAGGCGGACCTTGACGCAAGGTGCCGCGAGCCGCGACGACGCAGATCAGCAGGCAAACCACGAACACGGCAGTGCGCGCGTACCATGGAGCCACCTGGCGAGTACTGATGGTACCGCCGCTGAACGGGCCGCGTGGTCGGGTGGCGCGGTCTGCACCCTTGAACGCCAGCGCGAGGATGACAGTGCCGCCGACCCATGCCAGCACGTAACGAACCACGGGAAAACCGTACCAGAGCATGCTCATGACGGTTTTCGGGTCTTCCTTCACATACTGGAAGACCAGGCCGTTGAGACGTTGGTGGAATTCGCGGTAGAAGTCCATCTCCATCAGGCCGAGGAACAGCGCGATGCTCGAAGCCACGGTCAGCCACAGGCGGAAGAAACCACGGGCCGCCATTGCGCGGACGCTGAACAGCGCCAGTACCAGCGGGATGCTGAGGTAGACCACCAGGCGCAGGTCGAATCGCAGACCGTTGAAGAACGCTTCGGCGAAGGTCGAGGCCGGTGTATCAAGAATCATCTCGCTGTTGTAGACCAGCAGCGCAACGCGCAGCAGGCTGAACATGACCATCATGACCAGGGCGCACAACAAGGTGTAGGCCAGGTGCGATTTGACGGTTGGTTGCAGCAGGCGACTTGAAGCTCGCTGCTGTTTCAGGGCGTCCGGGTTTGCCATGTCGTTTTAGGACCCATTGGAAGTTGAAGTTGCAAAATACAGCGGCGCTTAGCCCTCTGTTGGTCGATACCTGACCCCGGGGCTTGCGCGGTGCGCAAATGTTGCACGATCACCCGCAGCATTGCCATTGATTACTGTTTGGGTTGGCGCGGGCGAGATTGTCTTGGACGGGTTGTGAAAATTTCGTGCAGTGAATATTCGGATACAAAATATAGGCTTGGGTGGCTCGATCTGTTGGCCTCGGTGGGCCAGGTGCAGGGGCTGTCGAGCGAAACGAAGCAGCTCCTGCACAGCTTTCAGACGGATGTGCAAAAAAGCGAAATTACTTCTCCGCCCGCTCCTTCAACGCCTTCAACGTATTGAACGGCGCATCAACCACAAACTTGTTGGCCACCATCGAAGGCACGCTGCCGCCCGGCTCGGTGTGCACCTGGTAGGTGACTTCGACCTGGTCACCCTTGGGCACGAACTTCCAGAAACCCTCGACCTTGACCACCCGCACAAAACCCTTTTCCTCGGGCATGTACGTGGGCACGCCTTCGAGCTTGCGGGTCAGGCTGCCATCGGCGCCTTCGACGGTGGTGATGTGCAGCACCGAATCTCGCGGAGTCACCGGCCATGGCGTATTGAATTGGGTGTAGGTCCAGCTCTGGTCGCCTTCATGCTTGAGCAGTTTCTGCAGCTTGCATTCGTGAATCCAGGCACAGGCACCCGGCACATCCTCCTGCAAGGCGCGCAGTTTGGCCATGGAGGTTTTCATCAGGGCGACGCCCTGGTAAGCCTTGTAATCAGAACCGGCCACTTCACTCAAGGAGACCTTGATACCGTCCTCGTTCTTGGCAACTTTCCATTCTTCGGCCTGGACCGAAGTCGCCAGCAAAACGCTGAAACCACACAGCACAGCCAAACGATGCAGCGAACCCATAGTGTTATTCCTTATTGTTGAAGTTCAGACCGTTGAACACATCACGCCGCCGTCATTTGCTCCCACCAGCCAATCAGCTTGATCGCTTCTTCGCTGCTGTTGCCGCAAACATCGGGGTCGGCCGCGAATGACGAACAAACAGCCGGGCGCTCCGGCTTACCGAAAATGTTGCACAGGTTTTCGACAGACAGTTGCACGCAACGTTCTCCCGCCAGTTTGCCGTGGGGCATTCCGGGGATCGGTGAACTGATGGAAGGGGCAATGCAACAGGCGCCACAACCCTCACGGCATTTCATGACGACAAGCTCCTCGCGACGGGCGATGTGTAAAGACGGGGCACAGAGTAACCGCTAAAACAGTTGTTTTAAATTAAACCGGCCGAGGTTTTTCGATCAAATGGGCGTGACCGACCAGTCTCCGACAAAGCGTCCTGGCCTGGGGTCACAAGAGAGAGCACATCACTGCTTGAATTCGAATTCCAGCGCGGCACCTTCAACGTCGCGCCGTTCTTCATTGCGCAACTGCAGCTGCATTTCGTTGCTGAGCAGGCGCCCGTTGAGCTGAAAAGGACTGCTGCCCGTCTTGTCGCCAAACATTTGCGGCAATATCGCATCGTGTTTGGGCAACGGCACCGTGCCGACCGGGTCCAGCTCTTCAACCATGTCCTTGGGCAGGCTCAGGTCGAGTTTGGCCGATGGTAGCGGAGTTTTCGCTATTTCACTGGCGGATTTGGACTTGGAAGCAATCGGTGCGCGTTTTTTCACCGGTTTGCTGTTCTTTTTAGCGGGAGCCGCCTTTTTGCCAGTGGCGGTCTTTTTTGCCGGGGTAGACTGACTTGCAGGCGTGCTTGCCGAAGGAGTTTGCTGGGCCGGAGCCGCCATGAGGCCTTGTGCCTGAAAAGACATCAGCAAGCATAAGGATAACCACACGGCGGGGAAAATCGATTTCATGGACCCGGCAACACTAATGGCGGAGGGCCTTATGCTCGCCTGTTAGCCGGCACAAGACAAGTATGCACCGCAATAACCTGCCCGTTCCGTCAAAAACCGGCCGCCGTTTCCTGGCACAGCTGGGTGGCGAGCATGCCCAAAGTCATCAAGGCGCGCTCTGCTTCACGGTTCCAGGGGATGCCACAATTGAGCCGGATACAGTGGTTGAATTGCTCGGTGTTACTGAATATCAGCCCCGGGGCGATGCTGATCCCCTGTTGCAACGCCCGCACATGCAGTTCCTGGGTGTTCACTCGCCCCGGCAGGCTTACCCAAAGAATGAAACCGCCGGTGGGCCGGGTCATTTGCGTGCCTTCGGGAAAGTACTGCTGGACGGCCAGTTGAAAGGCGCTGAGGTTCTTGCGGTATTCCTGGCGGATGTAGCGCAAATGCCGATCGTACCCGCCGTTTTCCAGATAAGCAGCAATGCCCATCTGGGTGACGCTGCAGGCCGAATGGGTGCTGAAGGTCTGCAGGCGCTGGATTTCCTGCTGGTACTTTCCGGCAATCATCCAGCCAATGCGCACCCCGGGCGACAGGGTCTTGGAAAAACTTGAGCAATAGATCACCCGATCCAGCCGGTCATAGGCCTTGAGCGCCTTGGTACGGCCCTGCTCGAACATCAGTTCGCCATAGATATCGTCTTCAACGATCTGGATATCGAAGTCCGACGCCAGGCGCAGCAGTTGCTTCTGGCGTTCCTCTGGCATGGTGCCGCCCAGGGGATTACTGAGACGTGTGGTCAGAACCAGCGCCTTGATCGACCATTGATTGGCGGCCAGTTGCAGGGCTTCCAGGCTCATGCCGGTGGCGGGGTCGCTGGGAATCTCGATGACCTTCAGGCCCAGCAGGTCGGCCAGTTGCAACAACCCATAGTAAGTCGGCGACTCGGCGGCTATGAGGTCACCCGGCCGGGTCAGCACGCGCAAGGACATCTGCAGGGCGTCGACGCAACCGTGGGTGATCACCACTTCCGAGGGATCGACCACCACTCCGGCATCACGCATGCGAATCGCCACCTGGCGCCGCAGCGGTTCAAAGCCTGGGCTGAACATGTAGCTGAAGGCCCGCGGGCTATGGAACCGCGTGACCTTGGCCAACTGCTGATGCAGGGCCCGCACCGGCAGGTAATCGACGCTCGGTACTGCAGCGCCAAGAGGAAACACCCCTTCGCGGCGGGACTCGACCAACACCTGTTGAATGATGCTGCTGCGCGTAACCAGGCTGGGCCGTTCGACCCTGGCGATGTCCGGCGTCGGCGCGGTAAGGGCCGGGGTTTGGTGTACGTAATAGCCCGACTGAGGCCGGGCACGAATCAATCCCTGATCCTCAAGATTGGCGTAAGCCTGCAACACCGTGGCGTGGCTGACGTTAAGCTGCGAACTCATCTTGCGCACCGAAGGCACGCGCTCCCCCGGTTGATAGACACCGCGGCGGATGTCTTCTGCCAGTTGTTGAGCAATACGTTGGTACAGCAAGAGATTGGTCATGACGCAGCACTCGATTTCACGGGCATTTTATTCTTATGTGACACAGTACCGGAACAGTTTAGAAGTGTACGGGGACAGTTGCCAGAATAGTTGACCGTACAGTGCAGTGTCAGCAAAAACTGTACTGGCTTACCTCTGTAGGAGCGAGCTTGCTCGCGATAAACGGCAACGATAACGCGTGAAGTCTGGATAACGCAGTGTCGATGAGTTTTTCGCGAGCAAGCTCGCTCCTGCCATGAATAGCAACACGGCATTGCCAGGTTGTATGCAGTTCAGCCGCCGTTAACGGGCGGCGCCGAGCTGGCCCTTTTCGTCGGAGAACACGATCTCTACCCGACGGTTCTGTGCCCGACCCCGTTCCGAGGCGTTCACGTCGACTGGATACTCATCGCCGTAACCTTCGACCTTGATGCGCTTGTCATCAATGCCAAGGTCCATCAGTACATTGGCCACGGATTGCGCGCGGTCACGGGACAATTTGAGGTTTTCCTGCTTGCCACCGGTACTGTCGGTGTAACCCTCGATCCGGACTACGCGTTTGGGATTGAGCTGCAGGAATTGCACGATCTTCAGCACCACGCGGTTAGCGGAGCTTTTCAACTCGGCTTCGCCGGTGTCGAACAACACGTCACCCAGGGTCATGACCAACCCGCGATCGGTCTGGGTGGTGGCGAGTGCGACAATCTGCTCTTCCAGCCACTTGCCCTGCTGTTGCACGCTGAGCAACTTGGATTCGCGCAGGGCCAGTTGCAGGCGCTGGCGTTCCAGTTCGAGCTTGGCCGCGCGCTCTTCGTTAAGCACCTGGTTGGTGTGTTCCCGGGCGATTTCACTGTAGCGCTGGCTCAGGTAGGCGTAATGCAGCACGTCCGAGCCACTGCCCCAGTAGCTGGACAGACGGTCGGCGCGAGCCAGGGATTCACCGGCCCGGATCACGTCCTTGGGCGCAATACGCAGCACGTTGGAGTCTTCCTTGACCTTCTGGAAGTCAATACCGGCTTCCTGCAACGCGGTTTCACTGTGCTGGCCGGCACAGCCATAAAGGCTTGCACAACCCACCAGGATCAACCCTCCAAAAGCTCTGGACGCACTATTCATTGGGCATCTCCCAATTGCTTGCGCAAGCGGGTGATGCGGGTATTCAGTACGTTCAACTGCTCTTCGCTCTTGAGGGTCAGCACCCGGGCTTCGGCCAGGCGCGCATCCAGTTCGGCCTGTTCGGCGCGCATGCGCGCATTCTTGAAGGACTGGTCGTTCATGCTGCCTTGGGCGCGGTTGAACTTGTCTTCGGCCAGTTTCATTTCCGGTACGTCGGCAGCGGTAGCCCCCACGGCCCGGGCCTGTTCGAGAGCCTGCTCGGTCAGGCGCATTTGTTCATTCGGCGCCGGATCGGCTGCACAACCCGCCAGAGCCAGAACGGCCAGGGCAGCGAAAAGAGGTCGAATACTCACTAAAAATCCCTACTGTTTTGGGGCACTGACGGGTTGTTGCTGCTGCAATTTCCAGCGCTCGATATTGCGCTGCAACGCAGCTTCCGCCAGACCGGACGCGGGCAATTCTGTCATCTTTTTCGCCAGCTGTCCGCGCAACCACGGATCGTTGCACGCCGAGTTGTGGGAAACAGCCAGATACAGCCCGGGTTTGTCGACCGGTTCAGCACCGGCGACAAGGTCATTGGCCATGCTCAGCGACTGCGCGGCGGCGATGCCTGAATATCGGCCCGCCAGCACAAACTCCACTTCACCCAACAGCAGTTTCTGCAATGCCTGCGTCAGGTTGGGCGTGCGGATCAGGTCCAATTGCTGCTCGGCGTACGTACCGAACTGCGGCGTCAACCGCGCCTTTTCCGAGATCGCACCGGTATGCCCATGAAGGTCTTGTGCCTGGTTGTAGACCAGCGGCGAATCCTTGCGGGTCCAGACGAGGTAGTCGTTCTCCAGCAAGGGCGGATGAATGTAATCCAGCGAGTCGAGCTCGCCGAACGTCAGCGGCGCATCGGCGAGCAGGTCTATGCGCCCGCTGCGCACTTCGTCCAGCGCCTGGGACCGTTTGCCGGCATAGAGCAGTTCGACCTTGATGCCCAACTGCCCCGCCACCTGCTGCAACAGATCGGCACTGGCGCCGATCAGGTGCTTGGGATCCTGCGGGTCTTGCCAAAGATAGGGGGGTGCATCCGGGCTGCCGGTGACCACCAGGCGCTCGCACTTGCCTGCGGCATTGGCCAGTCCAGACAGCACCGTCAAACCCAGCAATACACAACCGAAAACTCGATGCACGACACCCTCCCATTCCAACGAATACCACCTGCAGGAGCGAGCTTGCTCGCGAAAAAACCCAGGATGCCGCAGGGTGACAGGCTCCCAGCGTCATCGTTGAATTCCATCGCGAGCCAGCTCGCTCCTACAGTGGACGCAAAAAAAAACCCGGCCATAAGGCCGGGCTCTTTATAAGTGAAGCCGCTGGATTAGACCAGCTTCTCCAGCTCAGGGATGGCTTCGAACAAGTCCGCCACCAGGCCGTAATCGGCCACCTGGAAGATCGGTGCTTCTTCGTCCTTGTTGATCGCAACGATCACTTTGGAGTCTTTCATGCCAGCCAGGTGCTGGATCGCGCCGGAGATACCGACGGCGATGTACAGCTGTGGCGCAACGATCTTGCCGGTTTGACCGACCTGCATGTCGTTCGGAACAAAACCTGCGTCGACCGCGGCGCGGGAAGCACCCACGGCAGCGCCCAGCTTGTCGGCCAGGGCGTACAGGTGTTTGAAGTTGTCGCCGTTCTGCATGCCGCGGCCGCCGGAAACGACGATCTTGGCAGCGGTCAGTTCCGGACGATCCGATTTGGCCAGTTCTTCGCCAACGAAGCTGGAAAGGCCAGCATCGTGAGCAGCAGCAACGGCTTCAACGGCAGCCGAACCACCGGTCGCAGCTACCGGGTCGAAACCGGTGGCACGAACAGTGATCACTTTGACCGCAGCGTTCGATTGAACGGTAGCGATGGCATTACCGGCGTAGATCGGGCGCTTGAAGGTGTCGGCGCTTTCTACCGAGATGATCTCGGAGATCTGGTCAACGTCCAGTGCAGCGGCAACGCGCGGCAGGATGTTTTTGCCGTTGGAAGTGGCGGCAGCCAGGATGTGGCTGTAGCTCTTGCCAAGCTCTGCGATCAGAGGCGAAACGTTTTCCGGCAACTGATGCGCATAGGCGGCGTTGTCGGCCACCAGCACTTTAGCCACGCCAGCAATTTTCGCAGCGGCTTCAGCCACGGCGCCAGCGCCAAGGCCGGCAACCAGAACGTGGATGTCGCCACCGATTTTGGCAGCGGCAGCTACGGTATTCAGGGTGGCCGGAGCCACTACCTTGTTGTCGTGTTCAGCGATTACCAAGATAGTCATAATTAGATTACCTTCGCTTCGTTTTTCAGTTTCTCGACCAGTTCAGCCACCGACTTGACCTTGATACCCGCGCTGCGTGCAGCAGGCGCTTCGACTTTCACGGTCTTGTTGGTGGAGGCGGTGGAAACGCCCAAAGCATCCGGAGTCAGCACTTCGAGAGGCTTCTTCTTGGCTTTCATGATGTTTGGCAGGGACGCATAACGCGGCTCGTTCAAACGCAGGTCAGTGGTGACGATGGCCGGCAGCTTCAGGGAAACCGTCTGCGCGCCGCCGTCGATTTCGCGGGTCACGGCAACGCTGTCGCCGCTGATTTCCACTTTCGACGCGAACGTGCCCTGGCCATAACCGCTCAATGCCGCGAGCATCTGGCCAGTCTGGTTGTTGTCGCTGTCGATCGCTTGTTTGCCAAGGATCACCAGCTGTGGCTGTTCCTTGTCGACAACAGCCTTGAGCAGTTTGGCAACGGCCAGGGAAGTCAGATCTTCAGCGGATTCGACGAGGATGGCGCGGTCGGCACCCAGGGCCAGCGCAGTGCGCAGTTGCTCCTGAGCGGTGGACGGGCCGACGGAGACGACGACGATTTCAGTCGCAACACCCTTTTCTTTCAGGCGTACGGCTTCTTCCACTGCGATTTCGCAGAATGGGTTCATCGACATCTTGACGTTGGCGAGGTCAACGCCGGAATTGTCCGCCTTGACGCGAACCTTGACGTTGTAATCAACAACGCGTTTGACAGCTACAAGAACCTTCATGGATTCCTCGTTACTCTCCGGTGAAAAGAAAGCCGCCTAGGCGAACCTGGCGGTTGATACTCATCGGGCGCAAGGGCACCTCTAAAAACGCCGGCATAAGTGTCAAGTGACCATCGCTCATAATGTTGATGACCGTTGGTCAGGGGTGACCGACGAGTCATTCATTATCGCGGCGTGTAAACTGCGCGCCAAACCCGCGCTGCGCATCACCTTCTACTGCCATCGCCCTGTCTTTAGAGGTGCTCTTGAAACCAACAGCCAGCCTACGGCGAGCGCAAAACCGACCGTATCTTGACCGGAACACCTATTCCGGTCAATACGGCAAAATGGCCGTTCATAAGCCGCGTGACTTTGATTTCTCTGGGCTTGAGGCAATTCAAACAAACGTTTGTATTGGACGCTGAGAGTGGTGTAGATATAATGCGCCACCCAGAGAGAAAGGTGGTCAATCGATTGTCCTGTTCGGCGCATTGCGCAGAAATTCATGGATGCGACACCAAACCTCCAATTAGAAAAAAAACTGTTGAGCCTTGAGTAGGAGATAACCTGTGGAACGCGAATACATGGAATTCGACGTCGTCATCGTCGGTGCCGGCCCCGCTGGTCTTTCCGCCGCCTGCCGGTTGAAGCAGAAAGCCGCTGAAGCCGGTAAGGAAATCAGCGTCTGCGTGGTCGAAAAAGGCTCCGAGGTCGGTGCACACATTCTCTCTGGCGCGATTTTCGAACCCCGCGCCCTGAACGAATTGTTCCCGGACTGGAAAGAACTGGGTGCGCCACTTAACACGCCTGTCACGCGCGACGACATTTTTGTCCTGAAGAACGCCGACAACGCGCAGAAAATTCCTGACTTCTTTGTGCCCAAGACCATGCACAACGAAGGCAACTACATCATCTCCCTGGGTAATCTGTGCCGCTGGCTGGCCCAGCAGGCCGAGAACCTTGGCGTGGAAATCTACCCGGGCTTCGCCGCACAGGAAGCGCTGTTCGACGAAAACGGCGTGGTTCGTGGGATCATCACTGGTGACCTGGGCGTTGACCGCGAAGGTCATCCGAAAGAAGGCCTGTACACCCCGGGCATGGAGCTGCGTGGCAAATACACGCTGTTCGCCGAAGGTTGCCGTGGCCACATCGGCAAGCAACTGATCAAGCGCTTCAACCTCGACAGCGAGGCAGACGCCCAGCACTACGGCATCGGCTTGAAAGAAATCTGGGAAATCGACCCGGCCAAGCATCAACCAGGCCTGGTGGTCCATACTGCCGGTTGGCCGCTGGACATCATGGGCACTGAAAACACTGGTGGCTCGTTCCTGTATCACCTGGAAAACAACCAGGTGGTTGTCGGCCTGATCGTCGATCTCTCCTACAGCAACACCTATCTGTCGCCGTTCGACGAGTTCCAGCGCCTCAAGCATCACCCTG
Source organism: Pseudomonas sp. TMW22090 (assembly GCF_022496665.1). Taxonomy (NCBI): domain Bacteria; kingdom Pseudomonadati; phylum Pseudomonadota; class Gammaproteobacteria; order Pseudomonadales; family Pseudomonadaceae; genus Pseudomonas; species Pseudomonas sp. TMW22090. The sequence continues at coordinate 131,261 of NZ_SCFH01000010.1, read as the reverse complement.
TGCTGAAGCAGTACCTGGAAGGCGGCAAGCGCATCAGCTACGGCGCTCGCGCCATTTGCAAAGGCGGCCTGAATTCGCTGCCGAAGATGGTCTTCAAGGGCGGCGCGCTGATCGGCTGCGACCTCGGCACCCTGAACTTCGCCAAGATCAAGGGCAGCCACACCGCGATGAAGTCCGGCATGCTCGCCGCTGAATCCGTGGCTGAAGCGCTGTTTGCCGAAAAAGACGGCACTGAGGAGCTGACCAGCTACGTCGATGCCTTCAAGCAGAGCTGGCTGCACGAAGAACTGTTCGCCAGCCGCAACTTCGGTCCGGCGATTCACAAGTTCGGCGCCATCGTGGGTGGTGGTTTCAACTGGCTGGACCAGAACATCTTCGGCGGCAAACTGCCGTTCACCTTGCACGACACCAAGCCGGACTATGCGTGCCTCAAGCTCGCGGCTGACTGCAAGAAGATCGATTATCCCAAGCCAGACGGCAAGATCAGCTTCGACAAGCTCAGCTCGGTGTTCATCTCCGGTACCAACCACGAAGAAGAGCAGCCTTGCCACCTGAAGCTGACCGACCCGAGCATCCCGATCGGCAAGAACCTGCCCCTGTACGACGAACCAGCCCAGCGCTACTGCCCCGCCGGCGTGTATGAAGTGGTGACCAGGGAAGACGGCGAGAAGCGCTTCCAGATCAACGCCCAGAACTGTGTGCACTGCAAGACCTGCGACATCAAGGACCCTGCGCAGAACATCACCTGGGTGGCACCGGAAGGTGCCGGTGGCCCGACTTACCCGAACATGTAAGTCACGCGCCTGAACATCAAGGCTCCCGGAATGGGGGCCTTTTTGTTGCCTGCGATTTTCAACAACAACCTGTAGGGGGATCTATGGGGGTCAGGCGGCGCGTTCTTCGCCGGGATTGCGCTCGAAGTAGCGCTTGTACTCGCGGCTGAACTGCGAAGTGCTCTGGTAACCCACGCGATGCGCCACTTGCGCCACGCCCAACCCTTCGGCCATCAGCAAGGCCTGGGCCTTGAGCAAGCGCAAGCGCTTGAGATACTGCACCGGGGACAACAGCGTGCTGCGCTTGAAATGCTCGTGGAAGGTCGACGCACTCATGTTCGCGCAACTGGCCAGGGTCTCGACGTTCAGCGGTTCGGTGTAGTGCGCATGCAGATGACTGAGCGAGGCGGCAATTCGCGCGAATTGCCCCTGTTGTTCAACCAGCGCCCGCAGCACATCGGCCTGAGGCCCGCGCAATGCCACGTACAACAACTCACGCAACCGCGCCTGGCCCATGATCTGGCATTCCAGCGGATCGTGCAGGCAGCGCAACAGCCGCTCCACGCAACCGCGCATGGCATCGTCGAGCACCGCAGAGGTCATGGACTCTGGTGTCTGTGCCGGAATATGCCGCCCCGACGCCAACCCCATGGCCAGCACCAGCTCACCGAGCAGCACCCGGTCAATGGCGATGGAAACCCCCAGCATAGGCCCATTCGGCGCCGAAAATGTTTCGCACTCAAACGGCACCGGCAATGCCTGGATCAGATAATGCCCGGCACCGTATTCCAGCGTACGCGGCCCCAGGTACGCCAGTTTGCTGCCTTGGGCGATGATCACCAGGCTGGGCTCGTAGATCTGCGGACCGCGCGCGACGTCACAACTGGCCCTTAGAACCTGGACGCCCGGCAACGGCGTAGGGGCGAAACCATCGCGAGTGGTCAGGGGCTCAATCAGCGAAACCAGCGTGGCATTGGCATCGAGATGACGGGTTAACAGCATGGGGATTCTTCACCAAAAATGTCGCGAAAAAAGGTATGAAACCATCATCGCAGGTCTGGTTGGCCAATTGATCACACGACCATTGATATCGGAGGAATAGGCATGACACACGGAGGAATCGCCATGGCCGGTGACAGGTTGGGCGGCCAAAATGCGTCGCCTCACTTGTCACTGCTTTGCGAGGTTCCTCATGTACACCGCTATCGGATATGCCGCCCAGTCGGCCTCCACTCCCCTCGCCCCGATGAAATTCGAACGTCGCAGCCCGCGCCCCGACGACGTGGCCATCGACATTCTCTACTGTGGCGTCTGCCACTCCGATATTCATCAGGCCCGCAACGAATGGGGCATCGCCGTTTACCCGTTGATGCCCGGCCACGAGATTGTCGGCAAGGTTACCGCCATCGGTGCGAACGTCACCCGGCATAAAGTCGGCGATCTGGTCGGCGTTGGCTGCATGGTCGATTCCTGCCGTAGCTGCGAAGCCTGCCGGGCGAATCTGGAGCAGTATTGCCTGGAAGGTCCGACCATGACCTACGCCACCCCTGACCGGGTCGATGGCAGCAATACCATGGGCGGCTATTCCGACAGTATTGTAGTCAGCGAGCACTTTGTGGTGCGCATCCCGCAAAAACTCGACCTTGCCAGCGCTGCGCCGATCCTCTGCGCCGGCATCACCACGTATTCACCGCTCAAACACTACGGGGTGAAGGCCGGCGACAAAGTCGGGATTCTGGGCATGGGCGGCCTGGGCCATATGGGCATCAAGTTCGCCAAGGCCATGGGCGCCGAAGTCACGCTGTTCACCCGTTCGGCGAGCAAGGCCGAAGAAGGTCGTCGCCAGGGTGCCGACCACGTGATCGTGTCCACAGATGCCGAACAGATGAAGGCGGCCGCAGGGCATTTCGACTTCCTGCTGGACACCATTCCGGTGCAGCACGACCTCAATCCCTACCTCGACACCCTGAGATTCGACGGCGTGCACATTCTGGTGGGCCTGATCGAACCAGTGGAACCGCCGGTCCACGCCGGCAAGCTGGTGATGAGTCGTCGGGTGCTGGCCGGCTCGCTGATTGGTGGCATCGCCGAAACCCAGGAAGTGCTGGATTTCTGCGCCGAACATGACATCACCTGCGACATCGAAATGCTCGACATCCGCCAGATCAATGAGGCTTACACCCGCATGATTGCCGGTGACGTGAAGTACCGCTTCGTGATCGACATGGCCACCCTGAAGGTGTAATCAGACCTTGGCACCCAGCTCGGCCGACAGCCGGGCTGTGACCCCTTTGATCAGGGGAATCAGCTCGGCCATTTTTTCCAGCGGCATGTACGGCACGGTGCTGGCGATGCTGATGCCGGCAACGATACGCTTGCTGGCATCACGAATCGGCGCCGCGACACAGCGGATCGATGGCTCGTTGTCCTCCAGATCGAAGGCATAACCGCCTGCCACGTATTCCATCATGCGCTGCTGAAACTGCTCCCAGGATTGCTCAGGGTGCTGCGGCCAGAACAGATTTTTCCCACCCACCGGCAAGCTGACTTCGTACAGCCGTTGCCATTCTTCCTGGCTGTCATCGAGCATCAGCGCCTTGCCGATGCCGGTGCGCGCCAACGGCATGCGATGGCCCACCCGCGAACGCATTTCCGGACCATTGCGGCCCGGATTCTTGTGCAGGTACAGCACTTCGTCGCCTTCGCGAATCGCCAGGTGAATGGTGTCGCCAGTCAACGCCGACAACTCGTCCAGATAAGGTCCGGCCAGGGTCACCAACGGCAGCTCTTCACGCGCCTGGAAACCCAGCTCGATCAGCTTGGGCCCCAACAGATAGCCGACTTGCGGCACCACGCGCAGATAACGCTCGTCCACCAGGCAGCTGGCCAGGCGATGAGTCGTGCTGCGCGTGGTCCCGATCAGCCGGGCAATTTCCTTGAGGTCCCGGGCGCCACTGGCCACGGCCTGGACCACACCCAGGCCGCGAAGCAACGTCTGGGTGCCGGTCGGTGCGGCGTCCTTGGCGATTTTTGCGGAGTCTTCCTGCATATCCAGCCTTTACCGTTGAGCGAGTGACGGGCGGCATTATGGTCGCCCGATGGTGGTCACTACAACTTGATGCGCTCGACCTTGCCTACCAGCAGCACATAGGACAGTGCGCCGATCAGCGCCAGGACCGAGATATAGGTGATCGCTGGAGCAAAGGAATCTCCGGTAGCCAGGAAACCGATGACGATCGGCGTGGTAATCGCCGACAGGTTGCCGATGAAATTGAACACGCCACCGGTCAAGCCGAGCAACCGCGCCGGGGCCAGGGTCGAGACCAGGGACCAGGTGATCGACGCCAGCCCGTTTCCGAAAAATGCCAGCGCGAGGAAGGCGATAACCAGCGGCGTAGACTCGACGAAGTTGGCGCCAATGATCGAGGTGGAAATCAGCAGGCCGCCAATGATCGGCAACTTGCGCGCGAACCCGACGGTGTAGCCGCGCCGGATCAGCAAGTCCGAGAAGAACCCCGAACACAACACGCCGACGAACGCGGCAAGAAACGGCAGCGACGCCAGCAGGCCGGACTTGATGAAGTCCATTCCGCGATATTTCACCAGGTAGGTCGGGAACCACGTCAGGAAAAACCACAGGGTAGAGTTGAGGCAGAACTGACCGAGGTAGATGCCCCACAATTTGCGTTTGGTCAGAACGATGCCCAGGTCAGTCCAGCTGAATTTCGCCTTGACCCTGGCCTGCTCGGCCTGGATATCCACCAGCCCGCCACCTTCGCGGATCAGCTCGATCTCGGCGGCGTTGGCACCCTTGAAGTCCCGTGGTTCGCGATACACCGCGTACCAGATCACCGCCCACAGAATGCCGACTGCACCCGTGCTGACGAACACCATGTGCCAGCCATACTGGTGTTGCAACCACGCCAGTACCGGTGTCAGGAAGGCCAGGCCAACGAACTGTCCAGAGGTGTAGAAGCCGATGGCCGTGGCACGCTCGCGCTCAGGAAACCAGGTGGTAACCACGCGGCTGTTAATGGGATAGGCCGGCGCCTCAAGCGCACCAACGGCCATGCGCAGGACGAACAGCGCGATGAAGCTGGCGGCGAAGCCGAGCATCACAGTGGCAATCGACCACAACAACAGGGCAACGCTGTAGAGAATGCGCGGCGGCACGCGATCCACCAGCCAGCCGCCGGGGATCTGCATGGCAGCGTAGGTCCAGCCGAAGGCGGAGAAAATCAGTCCTACGTGAATGGGGTCGATGCCCAGCTCGCTCGTCAGCGCCGGGGCGGCGATCGACAGGTTGCTGCGGTCCAGGTAGTTGATGACCACGGTGATGAACAGCAGCACCATGATGAAAAAACGCTTACGGCTGGGTGCCACCAACGACGCCTGCCCGGTGAGGGTTTGCGGTTGCATGGGGGATGCCTCTTTTTATGTTTATTGAGGTCGATGTGAAATCGGGGTTTGCCGCAAATCTCTCTGTCCATGGAGATCAAACTGTGGGAGCCAGCCTGCTGGCGATAGTGGTGAGTCAGTCACCAAAAATACCGGGGGTGCCGACCAAATCGCCAGCAGGCTGGCTCCCACAGGGATTTGCGGGGGATCAGAGAGCACTCACCACTCGGCAAAACTGCCATCGGCGTGGCGCCAGATCGGGTTGCGCCAGCGATGGCCGACGGCTGCGCGCTCGATCACGTACTCCTCGTTGATCTCGATCCCCAGGCCCGGGCCGTTGGGGATTTTCACGAAGCCTTTGTCATAGTCGAACACCCGCGGATCCTTGACGTAATCCAGCAGGTCGTTGCTCTCGTTGTAGTGGATGCCCAGGCTCTGCTCCTGGATGAACGCGTTGTAGCAAACCGCATCCAGCTGCAGGCAGGCGGCCAGTGCGATCGGGCCCAGCGGGCAATGCAGCGCCAGGGCGACATCGTAGGCTTCAGCCATGTTGGCGATCTTGCGGGTCTCGGTGATACCGCCGGCATGGGACGCATCCGGCTGGATGATGTCGACATAACCTTCGCTGAGCACGCGTTTGAAATCCCAGCGCGAAAACAGCCGCTCGCCGAGGGCAATCGGGGTGCTGGTCAGCGGCGCCAGCTCTTTGAGCGCTTCGTAGTTCTCACTGAGCACCGGTTCTTCGATGAACATCAATTTGTACGGATCCAGCTCCTTCATCAACACCTTGGCCATGGGCTTGTGCACCCGGCCATGGAAGTCCACCCCGATGCCGACGTTAGGCCCCACCGCGTCACGCACGGCAGCAACGTTGGCCAATGCCAGGTCGACTTTCTCGAAGGAGTCGAGGAACTGCAATTCTTCGGTGCCGTTCATTTTCACCGCAGTGAAACCACGTCCCACCGCTTCTTTGGCCGCACGGGCAGTGTCCGCCGGGCGGTCACCACCGATCCAGGAATACACTCGAATCTTGTCGCGAACCTGACCACCCAGCAGATCGCTGACAGACACGCCCAACGCCTTGCCCTTGATGTCCCACAGCGCCTGGTCGATACCCGCCAGTGCGCTCATGTGGATGGCACCGCCACGGTAGAAGCCGCCGCGATAGAGCACAGTCCAGATGTCCTCGATGTTGCGTGGGTCTTTGCCGATCAGGTAGTCGGACAGTTCTTCGACGGCTGCGGCGACGGTGTGGGCGCGGCCTTCGACCACGGGTTCGCCCCAACCGATCACGCCCTCGTCAGTTTCGATCTTGAGGAAGCACCAGCGCGGCGGCACGATGAAGGTGGTGAGTTTGGTGATTTTCATCTGTATCTCTCTCTTATTGGATGCAGCGCTAGCAGCGCCAAGAAGTCTTAGCGAAGGGCTTTCCAGGCAGCCACATAGGCCTTGGCGTTGTTCGCCACCTGCTCTGGCGTCATGCCCGGCTTGAACAGCCCGGAACCCAGGCCGAAACCTTTGGCGCCGGCGTCGATAAACACCTGCATGTTGTCGGGCGTGATCCCGCCAACCGGCGCCAGGACAGTCCCTGCCGGCAGCACGGCGAGCCAGGCTTTCACCACGGAGGGGCCCATTTGCTCGGCGGGGAACATCTTGAGTACGTCTGCGCCTTCGGCCAGCGCGGCGAACGCTTCGGTCGGAGTGGCGACACCGGGCGACAGGAACAGGCCGGCCGCTTTGGCCGCACGCAGCACCTTGGGATCGCTGTGGGGCATGACGATCACCTGGCCGCCTGCGACTTTCACCTGTTCGACCTGTTCCGGCGTGAGCACTGTGCCTGCGCCGATCAGGCAATCGGCCGGCAAGGTGCTGCGCAGGATGCGAATGCTGTCGTACGGCTCGGGGGAATTGAGCGGCACTTCGATGACGCGAAATCCGGCGGCATACAGGACTTCGCCAATGGCGGCCGCTTCTTGCGGACGCAGGCCACGCAGGATCGCGATGAGACCGTTTTGCGCCAGGGCTTGCTTGAGCATGTCAGACCTCCAGTGGGGGGGTTAACGGGAAAGGGTTGGCGGGATGAGGCCGGCGGCAAGCGCCAGTTGCCACAACCCGCGCTCGGTGGCCTGCTCGGCCAGGGACACCCGGGCAAATCCACAGGCGTCCAGGGCCCTGCAGTAGCGACTGCAGAGTTGGGAATTGCCAATGAGGATGATTGAGGGCAGATGCACGCTGTTGCGTCGATGACGCTGGGCATGTGCCAACGCGCAAACTTCGTGGCCGATCAACAGCCCGGACAGGTAGTCCGGCTGGGCGCTGGCACTCAGTTCGCCGGTCAGGCCGAGGCTGCGGGCACTGAACAGCGTGGACAGCGGGCCGATCTCGCCATCGGACGATAGCGCCACTTGTACGCCACGGTCGAACGCATCGCCGTCAAAGGATCCGCCACGTTGCTGCGTACGGCCGAGAATGCTGTGCTCGCTGAGCACCGCGAAAATTTCACCGGTCATGAAGGTATCGAAATGCACGATGCAGCCTTCGGCCACTTCCACCCATTTCGAATGACTGCCGGGCAAGCCGATCAGCAGATCATCGCCACTGTTGCCTTCAAGATTGTGCAGAACGCCCAGCACCTGGGTTTCTTCGCCGCGCATCACATTGGGCAGGCGCGAGCGCTGGATGACGCCGGGCACGATGTGCACGTCGACTCCGCGAATGCTGCGCACAGCCTGCAGGGAGTTCCCGAGATCGGCGACGTTGGCCGGGGTCTCCCGGTAGGCCGCTTCGCGCCAGCCCTGGGCGCTGCCGACCATGCCACAGGCAATGACCGGCAAGCCTGGCTGTGCATCGAGCCAGTCACCGCAGGCTTCATCAAAGGCCAGTTCAAAACCGTCAGCGCACGGCTGGCCGGCGATCACTCGGGGGGTGCGGGGCAGCTGCATGATGCCGGTCGACAGCGACCGCTGCTCCAGCACTTGACCACCTTCGGCGAGTTTGTAAGCACGTAATGAGGTTGTCCCCCAATCGAGCGCGATCAATTGCGCCAGCATCGCTTCACCTGTTCTGTTTGTTGGGCAGTGAGTGCGCTGGACTATAAACCCGGGAGGGGATAAATCTCAATATATAAATATCAATCCCACATATTGAAACAAAGTAGAAAAAATCGCAGCCTTCGGCAGCTACTACAGGGATTACAAAACTGTAGGAGCTGCCGAAGGCTGCGATCTTTCAAGAGGTAATCAATTACCCGCGGCGAAGTCCCGCAACACAGCCCCATCCATCCGATAGCGCACCCACTCTTCCTGCGGCTGCGCACCCAGGGATTGATAGAACTCGATCGCCGGCTTGTTCCAGTCCAGCACGCTCCACTCGAAGCGCCCGCAATCATTGGCGCAGGCAATCTTCGCCAGGTGCCGCAGCAGGGTCTTGCCCGCCCCGCCGCCGCGCTGTTCGGGGGTGATGTACAGGTCTTCGAGGTACAGGCAATTGCTGCCCAGCCAGGTGGAGTAACTGAAGAAGAACACCGCGAAGCCGATCGGCAGGCCATCGCGCAGGCAGATCAGGCCGTGGGCGGTGGCGCCTTCGCTGAACAGGCTGCGCTCGATGTCGGCCACGCTGGCGATGACTTCGTGCCGGGCCCGTTCGTAGTCGGCCAGCTCAGTGATGAACGCGAGGATTTGCGGCGCATCGCTGGGGGTCGCCGGGCGGATGTCGATCGTCATGGACGGGCCTTCATCAAAATTGAAAAAAACATACTAAGACGCCACGCGACGCTCGTCACATGGGAAATCGGTTTTTCCGCTCGCTGCCGTTGCGCAATCACTCCGGCCAGCACTAACCCTGAAATCGCGAACCTCGCACCTAACGCCGGCGTCCCCCGTGTTAGATAGACAGCCTGTGCATTTTTTATCAGGACAAGGACCCGCCTCATGCCCACCGCAATACCCGCCGTTTCGAACCGCCTGTTCGGTTTGTTCTGCTTCGCCAGCTACCTGCTGTCGTTGTCCTACGGTTCGACCTTCCTGCTGTCGCTGTTGATCAGTTCGCGAGGGGGCAATGAGCACGATGCCGGCAGCGTGATCTCCGCAGCGATGCTCAGCACCTTTGCGGCAGTGATTGTGTCCGGGCACTTGTCGGATGCGCTCGGTGCCGCCCGCTCGATCGCCCTGTTCGGCATTTTGCTGGCTGCTGCGAGTCTGGGATTTGCCATGGCACCAGGGTTTGGCGACCTGCTGCTGTTGTTCGGTTTGCTGCTGGGCCTGGGCTGGGGCGTCTTCTACACCTTGGGGCCGATCATTGTGGCAAGTCTGGTGACGCCCGCGCAACGAGCCCGCTATTTCGCCTTGCTGTCGGGCAGCATGCTCACAGGGATTGGCAGCGGGCCCCTGCTGGGGCGCCTGGCCAGTGCGCTGGGGTATCCCGTGACGGCGGCGTTTTACCTGGCCGCACTGGCCAGCCTGATCGGCGTGCTGTTGTTCTGGCGGCTCGATGTGCACCTGCGGCAAGTGCCTTCAGCGTCAATTGCAGGCGCTCGCATATCCTGGCGGGCGACGGCTCGGGTGCTGTCATCCAAAGCGGTGTTCCCGATCATCATGGTCGGCCTTGGCGGCAGCATATTTGGCGGTTTGTCGAGCTTTCAAACCAGCTACGCTGCCGCTCGCTCAGTCGACTACTCGCTGTTTTTCCTGGGTTTCATGGGTGCTGCGATCGCCGGGCGAATGGTGATTGCCGGGTGGGTGGTCAAGCGCGACCCGCTTCGCGCGTCCTGTCTGCTGTCCGGGCTGACCCTGGGCTCGATCCTGATGTTCGGCTACGGGGTGAACGACAGCGTCAGTTACCTGATGGCTGCAGTGATGCTGGGCATCGGCTACGGCCTGACCTATTCGGTGATCAATGGCCTGGCGGCCAACGAAGCACCCGCTGGCACTCTCTCGCAGGCGCTGCTGTTATTCAGCCTGGCGTACTTCATCGGCGTGTTTGGCTTTCCGTTCGTGGCCGGCAAGATCATCGTCGAATATGGAATGACGACACTTTTGCACACAGTTCTGATGATCAGTCTGCTGAACTGGCTGATCACCGCAGGCCGCCTGCTCTGGCGGCGAATCTTTGCCACCAGGGCGACGCAAAGCGCCTGAACCGTTCGTCGACCTTCAGGCACCAATTCAAAACAGGGGCGGACCAATATTCGGTAAGGACTTTAAATAAATGGAGACGACAAAATGATCCTGTCCAGATTGACTGCCCTGTCCCTCGCCACCTTGCTGTCCGCTAGCGCTTTCGCGGCGACCGTAGCCACCGGCACCGGTCCGACCAATCCTGTCGAAGCGCCCAAAGCTCCCGCCATCCAGAGCGCTCCAGGCATTAACACCAATGGTACGGGTGTCGACAGCAGTTTACCGCCGTCCACCGGTACCGACCCACGGACCCAAGGCAGCGATATGGGCCGTCAGGGTGGGATGAACGCGCCGGACACCCAGACTCCCGATAACGCAGAAACCGGCACCGGCTCGAAAACCACTACGGGTGGTTCGGGTTCCGAAGGTGGTGCCAGCAAATAGCTCGCCCACGCGAGCGTCCTTCTATCGCCATGAAGAGGTAAGCATGAACGTCGATGAAAACCTTGAGAAAGAAGTCCTGACCCGCCTGTTGCACGCCCACCCGAGTGGTTTGGGCAAGGAGGTCCTGGATAATTATCGCGGGGAGAAAGTCGTGGCCAGCACCCTCGCCACGTTGCAGGATCGCGGCCTGATCCAGCATGGGCATGTGACCTGTAACGAGGCCGGCGAGCATTCGCTGAATTTGCCGATCAAGCTCAGTGCTGCCGGGGTCGAAGCGGCGCGCAAGCTGGAAGTGTAAAGCCGTTTGACGCGAGGCTGGTGTCGCTGGCCTCGCCTTGTTGCCAATACCGCCATCGCGGGCAGTCTCATATCGGTCCCGCCACCCACCATGCCCCCTGTGGGCGCGAGTCTGCTCTCGATGACGGCCACTCAGGCACCCGCAGTCCTGCTGATCAAAGCATCAACCTCACTCGAGCCAGGCGAAGTCGCCGGCCCCCAGCGAGTCACCGCCAAAGCCGCCGCTGCATTGGCCCGCCGCGCGGCCTCGATCACCGTCAGACCCTGAGCCAAACCGGCGATGAATACTCCGGCATGCGCATCACCGGCGCCATTGCTGTCCACCGCTTCTACCTTGAAACCCGGCACGTGCTGAGGTTTACCACCCTGGCTGACCCAGCAGCCTTGCGGCCCATCGCGAACCACCAGCAGGACTTTGTCCGGCAGGTGATCAGCCAGCGTCACCAGAGCCTGGGCAATATCCGTCGCACCGGTAAAGTGCAGCGCCTCGACGCCATTGCTGGTCCACAGGTCTATGCGCGGCAACAGCGCCTGCATCAGCGGCGCATCCGGCGAGTCCACCAGCGGGCCCGGATCAAACACCACCTTGATCCTACCGGGTAGCGCCAGCACCCAATCCACCAGCGCCTGGGCCTTGCCGACATGCAGCAGGCTGTAGCCACTGACGTAGACATAGTCCCCCGCCTCGACTTTCACGCCGGCGAGGTCCTGGGCAGTCAGTTCGCCTTCGGCACCAATATAGGAAATGAACGTCCGCTCGGCCGATGCCTCGGTCACGGCTACGCACAAACCGGTATCTTGCCCGGCGCTGTGGGCGATGCCGATGTGAATGCCCTCGGCCGCCATCGCCTCCCGGGCCAGATCACCGAAACGACCGGTGCCGTGCCGCCCCAGGTACACCACGGGTAAACCATTGCGCTGGGCGGCGGCCATGACATTGAAGCCACCCCCGGCCTCGAAACTGGCCGACTGCGCCAATACGTCGCCACCCGATTGAGGCAGTTTGGCCACGGCCATGACCAGGTCGATGATGACCTGGCCGGTGTGCAGCAATCTAGGCATGAGTATTCTCGATCAGTCCCGGGCGACGATCCCTGGCGCCGCCCAGTAGCCCGTAAACACCGCCCGCCACGAGGAAGGTAACGATCCAGCCGAGGCCGTTATGCCCCAACCAGGAATCGGACAGGAACCCGCGGAACCACAGCGTCTGCTCGGTGGTACCAATGGTGGTGAAGCTGTAACCCAAAACGATTGCCAGCGCCCAGGCGCCGAATGCGCGCCACTCAACGCCGCCGCGATACCAGTACGCACTGCTCGGGCTGACGTCCAGCAGGTCTCGGGGGCTGTAGTAGTGACGGTGAATCAGGTCCACCACAAAAATCCCCACCCAGGCCGTGATTGGCACTGCCAGCAGCGAAATAAAGGTAATGAAGGGACCGTAGAAGCTGTCGGCAATCAACATGAAGTAGATCGACCCGGCGAAGATCGCGACGATGTCGACCACCACGGCATACACCCGCTTGACCTTGAGGCCGAGGGTCAATGTGGTGAGGCCTGCGGAGTACACCGACAGGTTGTTCGACAGCAGCAGACCACCGAATGCCGTGATCAGGTAGGGCACCGCCATCCACGTGGGCAGCATGTCGCGGATCGCGACGATCGGGTCGGTGGCCGAGGCCAGGTCATCGTTGCCCACCGATAGCAGGCCGCCCAGGGTAATCAGCAACACCAGCGGAATACCCGCGCCAAAGGCCGCTGAGGCAACCAGGCGCACGGCCTTGACGCTGCGATGCTGGTAGCGCGACATGTCGGCGCCAGCATTCGCCCAGCCGATTCCGGTCCCCGCCGCCATGGTGCCGACCCCGATGATCATTGCGCTCAGCGGCGCCGGTGTCGCATTAAACACGGCGCTCCAGTCGATGGTGGCGCAGAGAAAACCGCCTACCAGAATGTTCAGCGCGCCAAATACGTAAGTCGCCCATTTTTGGATGACCAACAACGTAGCGTGGCCGAGGCCGGAGACCGACAACGTCAGCAGCACAAAAATCGCGATGAAGATCAGCGTCAGCACCGGCGCGCTCTTGGCTTCCACCGGCGAACCGAACAGGATCGAGCACAGCGACAGCAACACGAACGCGGCGGTGGTGGTGTTGACCGTCTCCCAACCCAGGCGCGACATCAGCGAAACAAGCGTCGGCCCAATGTTGCCGCGCACACCGAAGATGGCGCGGGACAAGGTCAGGCTCGGCGCCCGCCCCCGTCGTCCGGCGATGGAGATGATGCCCACCACCGCGAAGGAACCGGCAGCCCCGAGGACCGCCACGATGATCGCCTGCCAGATCGCGAGCCCGCGAAACGCCACTAGCGTGGCCCCCAGCGGCAGGCCAAGGATGGAAATGTTGGCGGCGAACCAGACCCAGAACAGTTGCAGCGGATGACCGTTGCACTCCGCTTCCGGCACCGGTTCGATGCCACGGGTCTCCAGTTGCCCGGCGGCCTGCCCGCTATTTGAAGAACTCATGAAAATGCTCCTGTTGCCATTTTTGTGATTGTCGGCAATGAAATTACGACGCGCCTGCAGGGTGTGGCGTTGTCGCCTTCAGCGCAAAGCCAAAAGGCCCTGCACCAACGGTTCCAGCGCCAGACCGTTAACCGTCTTGACCCTGTCGATCATCGCCACAGGCCAGCTCTCCAGTCCAAGGCAGGCACCGAGCATGGCACCGAGGATCGCCGCGATGGTGTCGGTGTCGCCACCCAGGCTCGCGGCCATGCACAGCGCCTCGAACGCGTTCATTTCGCCAATGGCCACCTGTTGCGCCAGGGCAAAGGACACCACTACCGATTCCTGGGATGCCACCGAGGTGCCGATCACGTCGTATAGCAGGTCGGCGAGCAACGCTTTGTCGCTGTCGACACTGATGGTCCGGGCCCAACTGATGCGCGAAGCGATGCGGCCACCGGCGACCCAATGTCCATGGCTCTCGGCTTGCTGGGCGATGTGTTGACCCAGGTTGAGCGCAGCGCCCAGGTCCATGCCGTTGATGCCGGCGGAGACCACCGCCGCCACCGCTGCCGCGCTGGAAATGCCCAAGGTGGTGTTGTGGGTGACCTGGCAGGCCTGCACGACGGACTGAATGAAACGTTCGGGGTCGGCGATGTCCGCCGCGATGCCCACCGGCGTAATGCGCATGGCCGCACCGTTGGTGGTGCCGTAGCGCCCGGCCTCTGCCGGCGAATGCCCGGCAAGGATCATTTCGATTGCTCGTTTGGTCGAGGGCCCCAGCAGATCCTGCGAGCCCTTGGCCTGCATCTCGGCTTCCCATTCGATCAGGCGCTGGGCGAGCACCGAAGGCTCGATCCGGCCCTGGCCCTCGATCAGTAACTGACCGACCAGAATCGCCTGTTCGGTGTCATCGGTGATCGAACCGGCGGGCATATTGGCCGCGATCGGCTGATCGGGGCCGGCGTCTTGCAGGTCGTTGATCTGACCGAAACGCGCCTTGATATCAGCGCGGCTGAGCGATTGCGTCGGCATGCCCAATGCATCGCCCAGGGCCAGTCCGTAGAACGCGCCGAGGGCACGATTGAGCGGGGTCATTGCGAGGTTCCAAATTGCAGGTGCAGGCGAAAGTGCACGGGATCAAGCAGGCTTTCGACCTGTTCCATGAAGCGGTTTCGCCGGTCGTAGGTGGTACGCATAGCCTTGAGAAAGACCGTGCCCACCGGACGTCCGAGCAGTTGTGCGTCTTCGGCATTCAGCGGCTCGGCGCCGATCCATTGATCGCCGCGCTCGCCGATAAAACCATAGGCCGCCAGGGTGATGGTCAGGGAGTTGTCGATCAGGCCGACCCGGGGCAGGCTTTCCAGGCCGCCGTTGGCGGGCATCAAAGAGCGCTCAAGAGACACCAGGGTGCCATCGTTGGAGCGCCGGCGGCGGTCCAGGGTGATGAATTTTTCAGTGCCAAAGCGCGACAGCAAATCGGGTCGATCCACTGCCTCCAGGCGCAGCACTTCGGTATTGACCAGCGCCCCGCTGTCGGCCAGGGCCTGGGCCCAACCGCTGCGCTGGTCGAGCACCACCCCGTCAAATGTGACGATGGAACCGACCCCCGTTTGCGTGGCGATGTAATGGCGCCGTTTCAACTCGGCCAGGGCTTCACGCAGCGTGCCTCGGCTGACTTTGAATTCCTGAGCCAACTGATGCTCGCCAGGCAACAGGAAACCGTCCTCCATGAGGCCGCTTTCGATGCGTCGGATAAGCTCGTCGACCACACGTTTCTTCTTGTCAAATCGTACCTGTCTAATCATGTACAAAGAGATACCCGAAACGGGCTGGAGCGGGCAAGGAATATTTCAGTGAGGTGACAGATGGAAGGTGACCGCTTCGCGGTCAATCGCGGGCAAGCGTTGCTCCCACAATGCCTTGCTCCCACAGGTGGTGTGCGCCCCCCATCAGGGAAGGGAGTCCAGCAAGTTACCTGCAAACCCTGTGGGAGCAAGGCTTGCCCGCGATGGCGTCAGAAATAACCACTCAGGGCTCAAGACCGATGGGGAAGAACTCACCACCACTCCACACGCCAAGCCAGTGCTGCCCGTCGATCTCCCGGGTGACCGCCAGCTCCACCAACTGATAGAACACATTGCGATGAATCAGCGCCTCGAGATTGGTTCGCACGTGCACGTAGGGCGCCGGCTCCTGGGTGACCGGGTCGATCACCACGCGGATGGGGTGTTCGCCCCCCGCCTCGGCAGTCTCCTCAACGTTGGTGGTAAACCGCAGCAACTGGGCCTCACCCTCGCCCTCCACTTCCACGGCAATGGCCACGAACGGTGCGTCATCAACCTTGATGCCGACCTTCTCGACCGGGGTGATCAGAAAGTAATCATCTGCGTCGCGGCGGATGATGGTGGAGAACAGCTTGACCATCGGCTTGCGTCCGATCGGCGTGCCCAGGTAATACCAGGTACCGTCCCGGGCAATGCGCATATCAATGTCACCACAGAACTCGGGGTTCCACAGGTGGACCGGCGGCAGGCCTTTGGTCTTGGGGATTTGCCCCAGCAGGTCGTTGGCTTTTTGCGGTCCGCTCATGGTGTTCTCCTGGAAAATTATTGATCACTGATGCCCAGCAGGCTGCGCGCGTACTGTTCAAGCGGCGGACCCATCAGGTCTTCGGGCCGGGAGTCGTGGAACGTCAGCAAACCGCCGCGACTCTTGATGCGTGCAGTATCGATCAAATACTGGGTGCTGGTCTCGATCAACATGATCTGAATCACACCGGTATCGACGCCCAGCCGGTCCACAGCCTCCTGGTCCAGCCACTCATCGGAGTTGCCGATACGGTCATCCGCCTTGGCAAAGCGCGTGTATAGCAGGTAATGAGCGCCCACGGCGCGGGCCTCCCCCATCGCCTCGTCAAGCCCCTCAGGCGCGCGAGCGCGGCGCACCATGGGGAAATACTCGATGAATCCATCGAAGGCGACTTCGGCGATAACGTTGGGGCGCGGATAAGCAGTGCCGCCACGCGGCGCGAATGCGCCTTGGGCGATGTAGATGAAGGAGTCCGGCTGGATTCGCAGGTTACTGACCCGACGACTGTCGCTGTGGTCGAGCAGGCCGGCATCGCTCATGTGATAACGGGTGCCTTCGGCCATGTCACTGACGTTCATGCAGCCACCAAGCGCCAAAATGGCCAGCAGCAAAACCGGGTTACGCATCCTGTCCTCCAGAGGCCGGTGACGGAAAACCGGCGAATGGGCATTGGATGCAGCTTCCGCGCCAGCTCAAGCTCAAGCTCCTGCCACAGGGAAATGCATTGCACCTGTGAATGCAGGTCGACTGTGGGAGCGGGCGTGCTCGCGAAGGCAGATTTTCAGCCGCCGATGATCTTCATGATGGTCGCGCCGCCGGAGAACGCCACTTCCTGCTTGTCTCCCAGCGCTTTGACCAGAAGCCGTTGCAAGGCTGGCAACGCCTGGTGGCGCGGTTTATCCAGCAGATCGCCGACATAGTGGCGGTTGCTCGAAGACAGGCAGCCATGCAGCCAGCCGGTGGACGACAGCCGCAGCCGCGAGCAGGTGCGGCAGAACGGCACGCTTTCGTTGGCAATGACCCCGAAGTGGCCCATTCCCGGAATTTCGTAACGCACCGCCGTGGCATCGACGGGCGCATCGGCCTGCAAGTACTCGTAGCGCTCGCCGATCAGGTCGAGCAATTGCTGGAGGCTGACGAATTGCTGCAGGAAGGCATTGGAGTCACTGGCCAGATGCCCCATGCGCATCAATTCGATGAAGCGCAGCTCATAGCCGCGCTCCAGGCAATAATCGAGCAGCGGCATCACCTGATCGAGGTTCTGCCCGCGCAACGGCACCATGTTCACCTTGATCTTCATGCCTGCCGCGCTGGCCTGGTCCATGCCATCGAGCACGGTCGCCAGGTCGCCGCCACGCGCGATACTACGGAAAGCGCCGGCATCCAGGGTATCGAGGGACACGTTGATGCGCCGAATGCCGGCACCGACCAGCAGCGGCAGCTTCTTCGCCAGCAACTGGCCATTAGTGGTCAGGCTGATGTCTTGAAGGCCCATCTTACCGACGGCGGTCATGAAGGCTTCGAGTTTCGGGCTGACCAGTGGCTCGCCACCGGTGATGCGCAAACGCTCGATGCCGGCCGCTTCGATGAGATAGGCCACGCCACGTGCCATGGCATCGGCCGACAGTTCATCCTGCGCAGCCACCAGCCGCTTGCCATCAGGCACGCAGTAGTTACAGGCGTAATTGCAGGCTGAAGTCAGGCTGATCCGCAAATTGCGAAAACGCCTGCCTTGACGGTCAACGATCATGGAGCACTCCGGCGAAAGGAAATGGAACTGCTAAAACTTGACTCACAAATCAAGTTTTAGCAAGTCCCATGCCTGAGTATATTCCTGCGGTATGCACCATGGGGTGAATATCATGGCGCAATCAGGCTGCTGAATGGCTCAGCTGCTTGGGGTGTCGGTGTCGCGCTTGCGCTTGTTGCCCATGCGCACGCCGATGTCCATCAGGAACTGGAAGAAGCCTTCCTGGTCTTCCAGCACATTGCTCCAGAACGGCGAGTGATACAGCGCCACGGCACCGTGCACCAACGCCCAGGATGCGCAGTAGTGGAAGTAAGGCGGGACATCTTCGAGCTTGCCTTCGCTGATACGCCCCTTGATCAGCAGGGTCAGCCGCTCGAAGTTCGAGGCGCGGATCTTGTGCAGTTCCTCGACCATCTCCGGCACCTGGTTGCCCTTGACCACCTTCTCTTCCAGGCGATCGAACAACCGGTAGCGTTGCGGATCGCGCATGCGGAATTCGAAGTAGGCGCGCGACAGCGCTTCCTTGTCCTTGTCGACGTCGGCGGAATGCAACAGCTCGTTCAGGTCACGCTCGTAGTCGAGCATCAGGCGCAGGTAGATCTCGGCCTTGGACTTGAAGTGCTTGTAGATCGTGCCTTTGCCGATACCGACGGCATCAGCAATCATCTCGACGGTGACACTGTCTTCACCTTGGTCGAGGAACAGCTTTAGCGCGGTATCGAGAATTTCCTGCTCGCGGCGACGAAACTCACGGACCTTACGAGGTTCTTTATGCATAAGAAAAGGTCTGTAGGGGTCAAAATTCGAAGCCGCGTATTATGCCTAACTTGCGCCAAAATGCACGGATCATCCGACCATATCTGTGTTTCATGAGGTTTTCATGCACGCTGGCCGGTTGATGAGAACTCTTCCGAAGCGCGCGTATTCCAAAATTGTTTAAAAACCTGACCGGCTAAACTGGACTCGGCGCAATACTGATCAATACTTCAACTGTCGACGGGACATCTCCCCCAAGTGTCTCGACGATAAAGGTACCAACGGACCGCGTATCTTTGTTTTACTCCTAATGGTCTTAACCCGGATTCACCCCCCAGAACCCGGGTTTTTTTTGCCTGCGATTCAGGGGCCAAAGCCCCGTAGTAGCTGCCGAAGGCTGCGATCTCTTGTACCTGCGTTACGCCGACGCCCTGACGTGGGCCAATGGAAACAGCCGTTTGAAGTTCTCAGTGGTCTGGGCTGCAAATTGCTCGTAGGACTCCCCGCGCAACATTGCCAGAAATTCCGCTACCTCGCGCACATACTGCGGCAGGTTCGGCTTGCCGCGATGAGGAATGGGGGCCAGGTACGGCGAGTCGGTTTCCACCAGCAATCGATCGGCCGGGACCTTGCTGGCAACGTCGCGCAGGGCGTCGGCATTGCGGAAAGTGACAATCCCGGATAAGGAAATGTAATAACCCATGTCCAGCGCCGCTTTGGCCATGTCCCAGTCTTCGGTGAAGCAATGCAGCACCCCGGCCTGAGGCAGCGCGGCTTCGCGCAGCAGGTCCAGCGTATCGGCGCGGGCTCCGCGGGTGTGAATGATCACCGGTTTGCCGGTCTGCTGCGCCGCCTGCAGATGCAGACGAAAGGACGCCTGCTGCAACTCGGCCGCTTCCGGCTCGTAGTGATAGTCCAGGCCCGTCTCACCAATGGCTACCACGCGCGGATGGTTGAGCTCCTGCAGCAGCCAGTCCAGTGCTGGCGCAGCACCGGGCTGTACGTCCAGCGGATGCACGCCCACCGAGCAGTCGACGTCGTCGTAACGCTCGGCGAGGGCCTTGACGTCGGCGGCATTGTCGACGCTGACGCCAATGCACAGGAAGTGACCGACGCCCCGTTGGCGGGCCGCGTCCAGCGCGGCATCCAGTGAGCCGTTGTGCGCGGCAAGGTCGAGTCGATCAAGGTGACAATGGGAATCTACGAGCATAAAGAGGGCTGCAACTTACATCGTATGAGTGGGACGGTCGGACTTAAGGGCTCCGGCCAGATGGGTTTCGATTCGACTGCGGGCCGTGTTGTCGCCGTCATTGAACTGCACGCCGACCCCGGCGGCGCGATTGCCCTGGGCGCCTTTGGGCGTGATCCAGGTGACCTTGCCGGCGACCGGAATCTTTTCGGCTTCATCCATCAGGTTGAGCAGCATGAAGACTTCATCACCCAACCGGTAACTCTTGTTGGTCGGAATAAACAGGCCACCGTTCTTGATGAAGGGCATGTACGCCGCGTAAAGCACCGACTTGTCCTTGATGGTCAGGGACAGGATGCCGTTGCGCGGCCCGGAGTTGACGGGTTCATTCATGCTGGCCTCCTCGGCTGATGTTCAGAGTCTAGTCACTTCTGGCCGGGCAAAGACGCCCACTGCACCAACAAGGCCTCGAGCAGTAATACCCGATTGAGGTTGGCTTTGCTCATGACTTTCTGGCGCTGGGCGAGAATCCAGTCCTGGATATCGAGGACCTTGTCCTGGGCCGACTTCTGCGCCAGGTATTGAATCACTTTGCGCATGTCCGCCAGCCCCAGCCCTTCTTCATCCTGGGTCAACTGATAACGCAGGATAAGGCTCGACCAGTCGCAGAACCAGTCGAACAGCAGCAACAGAGGAATCGCGTTCCAGCCTTCTGCCAATTGTGTCGGCGACTGCTGCTGCTTGAGCAGCTTCTTGACCCCTTCGACCACCAGCGCCCTTTGCTCACGCACGCCCTGGGCCTGCAGCTTGACCGCCGCCAGCGGCGAGCCGGCCGCCAGGGTCAACAGTTCCACGCGCTCCTCCTCGGAGCAATCTGGCAAGGTCTGCGCCAGCCAGGCCAGGCTCATGGCCTCGCCAGGCAATGGGCAGGCCTGCTGCACGCAACGACTCTTGATGGTCGGCAACAGACGGCTGGTCTGGTGGCTGACCAGCAGCAATACGGTATCGCCGGAAGGTTCTTCAAGGCTTTTGAGCAAAGCGTTGGCGGCGTTGATGTTCATCGCTTCGACAGGCTCGATCAGCACGACTTTGCGCCCGCCCATCTGCGCGGTCTGCACCACGAAGCTGACCAGTTCGCGAACCTGATCGACCTTGATCGCCTTGTCCGCCTCTTCCGGTTCGAGGACGTAGTTGTCCGGGTGGCTGCCGGCCTTGAGCAGCAGGCAGGATTTACACTCGCCGCAGGCATCCTGGGCAGTCGGGCGCTGGCACAACAGGCTGGCCATCAAGCGCTCGGCCAATGCGCGCTTGCCAATCCCGGCCGGGCCATGCAACAGGTAGGCGTGGGCATGCTGCTTGCGACCGGCCAGTTGCTGCCAGAGCGAGTCCTGCCAGGGATAGGCTTCAGCCACGGGCCAGCTCCAGCAGACGCGGGAGCAACGCGTCCAGGGACTGCTGGACCTGCGCCAGCGGTTGTGCGGCATCGACCAGCACATAGCGCGCAGGATCGGCTTCAGCGCGCTTGAGGAAGGCGCTGCGCACCGCGTCGAAGAAGGCCCTGCCTTCCAGCTCGAAGCGGTCGAGGCGACCACGGGCACTGGCACGCGCCAGACCGACTTCCACCGGCAGGTCGAAAATCAGCGTCAGGTCCGGGCGCAGATCTCCCTGGACGAAGGTTTCCAGGGTGGCAATACGCTCCAGCGACAGGCCACGGCCACCACCTTGGTAGGCATAAGTGGAATCGGTGAACCGGTCGCACAGCACCACCGCCCCCCGGGCCAATGCCGGGCGGATGACTTCGGCCAGGTGCTGGGCGCGAGCGGCGAATACCAGCAGCAGCTCGGTGTCCGGGTTCATGGCTTCTTCGACCGGCGCCAGCAGCACCTCACGAATTCGCTCGGCCAGCGCGGTGCCACCCGGCTCACGGGTCAACACCACTTCGATACCGGCGGCGCGCAGGCGCTCGGCCAGGTATTCGCGATTGGTGCTCTTGCCAGCGCCCTCAGGGCCTTCCAGGGTAATAAACAAGCCAGTCACAGGCAGTCCTTAGTCAGGGTCATTGCGGGCTTTGCGGCGTGGTGGCGTCCGGTTCGGCTGCAGGCGCCGCTGGCGGCTCCTGCGGTGCGACCTGGGGCAAAGCCTCGGGATCGGGGTTGGGCGACGCGGCAGGAATCGGCGCTTCGTGGGCCGGGCTGTTGGTGTCAGGTGTTTGCGGCGCTGTTGCCTCAGGTGCAGTCGCCGGTGCCGGGCTGGAACGGTAATCGGCGCGACGCTTGAGCTGGTACTCGCGCACTGCGTTGTTGTGCGCATCCAGGTCATCGGAAAAAACATGACTGCCGTCGCCACGGGCAACGAAATACAGACTGCTGCCGGCCACCGGATTTAATGCCGCGTGAATCGCTTCGCGCCCGACCATGGCGATGGGCGTCGGTGGCAGGCCGGAAATCATGTAGGTGTTATACGGCGTCGCTTCCTTGAGGTGGGCGCGAGTCAATTTGCCGCTGTAGCGATCGCCCAGGCCGTAGATCACGGTTGGATCAGTCTGCAGGAGCATGCCCAACGCCATGCGTCGCACGAACACGCCGGCAATCTGCCCGCGCTCCTGTGGCACACCGGTTTCCTTCTCCACCAGGGAGGCCATGATCAGCGCCTGGTACGGATCGGCGTAGGGCAGATCAGCCGCTCGCTGGTTCCATTCCCTGGCCAGCACTTCGTCGAGGCGCTCGTAAGCAGTCTTGAGCAATTCGATGTCGCTCATGCCGCGAACGAAACTATAGGTATCGGGGAAAAAACGCCCCTCCGGAAAAATCCCCGGGTGGCCGAGCTTTTCCATCACCTGGGAGTCGCTCAAACCTGCGAGGGTCTGCTGGAGTTTTTCGTCCCTGGCGAGGGCCGCACGGACCTGATGGAAATTCCAGCCTTCGACCAGCGTCACGCTGTACTGCACCACATCCCCGCGTTTCCACGAATCGATCAGGCCTTCGACGGTCATGCCGGGCTGCATGCGGTATTCGCCGCTGTGCAAGGGTTGTCCGGCGAGGTTGAAGCGCCAGTACACGCGAAGCCAGAACGCGTCCTTGATGACGCCATCGGCTTCGAGTCGGTAGAAAGTGCGGGTGGGTGTCGTACCCTTGGGTACTTCGAGCATTTCCTCCTGGGTGATGTTCAGCGACTGATCCAGCGCCGAATGAATTTTCCAGGCGGAAAAACCGAATAACAGCCCTGCCAGAACCAATCCGGTTTCCAGCAGCAGCAAGAATTTACGTCTCACGAATCAAGCATCCAATAGCGCACGGGCAATGGTTTGGAGTTTACGGGTGAGTGGCCCAACCGGCCAGCTCAGTGCAGCATACGCACGCACCGGCCAAATGCCATAAACACTATTACAGACAAAGACTTCATCGGCCCATTGCAGCTGTTCCAGGGTGATATCGATGATTTGTACAGGGATCGCTGAAGACTCAGCTTGAAACAATAATTCAGCGCGCATTACCCCGGCGACGCCGCAGCGACCGAGATCGGCGGTGATCAACACACCATCACGCACCAGGAACAGATTACTGAACACGCCCTCGACCACACGACCGGCCTGGTCCAGCATCAGGCCTTCGGCGTGCTCAGCGTCTTGCCACTCGGAACGGGCGATGACCTGCTCCAGGCGATTGAGGTGCTTGAGACCAGCCAACAAGGGTTGCAAGGACAGCCGGGTGACGCAAGGGAACAGGCGCACGCCCTGCTCCGCATGGGCTGGCGGGTAAATCGCAGGAGGATTGCCCTGCATGATGCGGCGCGCCGCAACGACAGGGTCCGGGGCATAGCCGCGAGCACTTTCGCCCCGGGTGACGATCAGCTTGAGTACGCCTTCACCGAGCGCGAGGGCATAGGCCAGCAGCTCGGTGCGCACCACCGCGCCATCAAGGTTGATTGCCAGGCGCTGGCAACCCTCAAGCAACCGCACCAGGTGACGATCCAGCAATACCGGTGTGCCATTGCGCACGGCGATGGTCTCGAACAGACCATCGCCGTAGGCCAGGCCGCGATCCTTCAGCGACACAGCGTGCGCCGGCTGACCGTCGACCCAGCAGTCCATCAGCCAGCGAACCGGCGGAACACCAGGGAGCCGTTGGTACCGCCAAACCCGAAGGAGTTGGACAGCACCACGTCGATATCCATGTTGCGCGCAGTGTGCGGCACGAAGTCGAGGTCACAGCCTTCGTCCGGCTCGTCAAGGTTGATGGTCGGTGGCGCCACCTGGCTGTTGATTGCCAGCACACTGAAGATCGCTTCAACCGCACCCGCGGCACCCAGGAGGTGACCGGTCATGGACTTGGTCGAACTGACGGCCAGCTTGTAGGCGTGATCACCAAACACCGACCTGATCGCACAGGCTTCGGCAAGATCACCGGCCGAAGTCGAAGTGCCGTGGGCGTTGATGTACTGGACCTGGTCACTGTTGATCTTCGCATCGCGCAAGGCATTGGTGATGCAGCGTGCAGCACCCGCACCATCGGCAGGTGGCGAAGTCATGTGGAACGCATCGCCACTGGTGCCAAAACCGATCAACTCGGCGTAAATGGTCGCACCGCGAGCCTTGGCGTGCTCCAGTTCTTCAAGTACCAGCGCGCCAGCACCGTCGGACAGTACAAAGCCGTCACGCCCCTTGTCCCATGGACGACTGGCACGGGCAGGCTCGTCGTTGCGGGTCGACAGCGCCCGGGAGGCACCGAAGCCGCCCATGCCCAGGCCACAAGCGGCCATCTCGGCGCCACCGGCGATCATCACGTCGGCTTCGTCGTACATGATGTTGCGTGCCGCCATGCCAATACAATGCGTACCCGTGGTACAGGCCGTGGCGATGGCGTAGTTGGGCCCCTGTGCTCCAAGGTGGATGGACAGGAATCCGGAAATCATATTGATGATCGAGCCGGGCACGAAAAACGGCGAAATCCGTCGTGGGCCGGAATCATGCAGGGTACGGCTGGTTTCTTCGATGTTGGTCAGGCCGCCAATGCCTGAGCCCATGGCGACGCCGATGCGTTCACGGTTGGCATCGGTCACTTCCAGGCCTGCATTTTTTACTGCCTGAAACCCTGCGGCCAGACCGTATTGAATGAACAGGTCGAGCTTGCGCGCTTCCTTGACCGACAGGTATTCCTCGACATTGAAGCCCTTTACCGAGCCGCCAAAACGGGTGGAATAGGCAGAAAGGTCGGTGTGTTCGATCAGACCAATGCCACTGCGGCCGGCCAGAATGCCCTGCCAGCTGCTTGGCACATCCGTGCCCAGTGGCGACAACATACCCATACCGGTGACTACGACGCGTCTACGCGACACAGCACTCTCCTTTTTCAAATGACGACTTTGCATCAGGCCTAAAGAAAAAACCGCACGCCAGGAGGCAGTGCGGTTTTTCCATGACAGCAAACAACGACTACAAACTATTACGCCTGGTGGCTGGTAACGTAGTCGATTGCAGCTTGTACAGTAGTGATCTTCTCAGCTTCTTCGTCAGGGATTTCGGTCTCGAATTCCTCTTCCAGAGCCATCACCAGCTCAACGGTGTCAAGGGAGTCAGCACCCAGGTCTTCAACGAAGGAAGCGCTGTTAGTCACTTCTTCTTCCTTAACGCCCAGTTGCTCGGCAACGATTTTCTTGACGCGCTCTTCGATGGTGCTCATACCTTGTTTTCACTCCTAATGGACAAATTCAGGCAGCTGGCCAGTGGGTAAGTGTATAGAAAGACTTTTCAGTTTTTCAACTGAAAGCTTCACTCCTCTAACCCTGCAGCCCGATGCCTATAAATAGATTGCAGCTTTATAACGGATTTTAGACAGCTCGTATGACATTTTTTTGAAGCAGTCCGTCACATTTAACTCATGTACATCCCGCCGTTCACCGGGATTGTAGCCCCAGTAACGTAAGCCGCACCGTCGGATGCAAGAAAAGCGACCACAGACGCGATCTCTTGCGCTTGCCCCAGACGACCCAGCGGAATTTGTGTAACCAGGTTTTGACGCTGCGCTTCGGGCAGTTCACGAGTCATATCGGTGTCGATGAACCCTGGGGCCACCGAGTTTACCGTAATCGAACGCGATCCGACTTCACGCGCCAGCGCACGGCTGAAACCTTCCAGACCGGCCTTGGCGGCAGCGTAGTTTACTTGGCCTGCGTTGCCCATGGCACCCACAACCGAACCAATACTGATAATTCGTCCCCAACGCGCCTTGGTCATGCCACGCAAAACGCCCTTGGACAGGCGGAACAGACTGTTCAGGTTGGTATCGACGACGTCATGCCATTCGTCATCTTTCATCCGCATCATCAGGTTATCGCGGGTGATACCGGCATTGTTGACCAGGATCGCCGGCGCACCGAACTGCTCGGCGATGCTCGCCAACACGGCGGCGACGGACTCGTCACTGGTCACATTAAGTTCCAGGCCAGTGCCCTGGATACCGTTTTCCTTCAGGGTCGCGGCAATGCGCTCGGCGCCGGATGCGGAAGTCGCAGTACCCACGACGATGGCACCCTGACGACCCAGTTCCAGGGCGATGGCCTGGCCGATACCGCGGCTTGCACCGGTGACCAGTGCAACTTTACCTTGCAGACTCATGCAAGTTTCTCCTGATTCAGGCCAACGCTGCACGGGCGGCAGCGTAAGCGTCTGGGGTATTGAGGTTGGAGGTTGCTACGCCTTCGGCGCAACGCTTGTTCAGACCGGCCAGCACTTTGCCAGGACCGCATTCGACCAGCTGGGTCGCACCCTTGGCCGCCAGCGCCTGCACAGACTCGACCCAGCGCACAGGCTTGTAGAGCTGCTCGAGCAAATCGCGTTTGAGGGTTTCCAGATCAGCCGGCACTGCTGCGCTGACGTTCTGCACAACTGGAATCTGCGGGGCCTGCCAGTCGATCGCAGCGATCGATTCAGCGAAACGCTCGGCCGCCGGGCGCATCAGCTCGCAATGGGACGGCACGCTCACCGGCAATGGCATGGCGCGCTTGGCACCACGAGCCTTGCAACCTTCAATGGCGCGCTCAACCGCCGCCTTGGCACCGGCGATGACGACCTGGCCCGGGGAATTGAAGTTGACGGCACTGACCACTTCACCTTGCGCTGCTTCAGCGCAGGCTGCCAGCACGTCAGCATCGTCGAGACCGAGTATGGCGGCCATGCCGCCCTGCCCGGCCGGAACCGCTTCCTGCATCAACTGGCCACGGCGCTCGACGAGCTTGACCGCGTCAGCCAGGCTCAGGCTGCCGGCAGCAACCAGAGCGCTGTACTCACCCAGGCTGTGACCGGCCACGTAGGCCGGACGCGCGCCGCCTTCTGCCAGCCACAGACGCCACAGGGCGATCGAGGCGGTCAGGATGGCCGGCTGGGTCTTGTCGGTTTGATTGAGTTGCTCTTCCGGCCCTTGCTGGGTCAGCGCCCACAGGTCGTAACCGAGGGCATCGGAAGCTTCTTTGAACGTTTCAAGGACAACCGGATGTTGCGCGCCCAACTCGGCCAGCATGCCGAGGGACTGCGAACCCTGTCCTGGAAAGACGAATGCGAGGGAAGCAGACATGTAACAAGCCCCTAATGATCTTGTCGTCGGAGAATTGACGTCCCGCCAGGGGGACGCAAGAAACTGACAGTTGGATGGCAAATTGAACTGAGCGGTCACATTTAAGCATTGTCCGACGAAAACGCCTAAAGCAACAAATCCTCCAGACGACCGCGGATGCGTTCCGGCAGGTTTTCCTGGATCTCGATCAACGCGCGGGATATAGCACTCTGAAATCCCTGCACCCCGGCCGAGCCGTGGCTCTTCACCACAATGCCCTGCAGGCCGAGAAAGCTCGCACCATTGTGTCGCGCAGGGGCCAGATCGGCCTGCAGGCGCTTCATCAACGGCAACGCCAGGGCACCCACCATGCGCGAAGCGAGATTCTTCTTGAACAACGCTTCAATACGCCCGGCAATCATGGTGGCCAAGCCCTCGCTGGACTTGAGCAGGATATTGCCGACGAAGCCGTCACAGACCACCACATCCGCTTCACCGCGATACAGGCCATCGCCCTCGACAAAACCGATGTAGTTGATGCCCCGCGCCTCCTGCAACAAGGTGGCGGCCAGCTTGACCTGCTGATTACCCTTGATGTGTTCGGTGCCGATGTTCAACAAAGCGACTCGCGGGCGGACGATACCCAGCGTCTCGGCCGCCACCGAGCCCATGACCGCAAACTGCAGCAGGTGTTCGGCGCTGCAATCGACGTTGGCCCCGAGGTCGAGCAGCTGGCAATAGCCCGTCTGCGTCGGAATCGCCGCCACCATCGCCGGCCGATCAATGCCCGGCAAGGTCTTGAGCACGAATCGTGACAACGCCATCAACGCCCCGGTATTGCCGGCACTGACACAGGCCTGGACCTTGCCATCGCGCAACAGCTCCAGCGCAACGCGCATCGACGAATCCGGCTTGCCACGCAATGCCTGGGCCGGTTTCTCGTCCATGGTAATGACTTCGCTGGCGGGCACGATAGACAGGCGCGCGCGATCCGCAGCCGATTGGCCTGCAAGCAATTCTTCAAGGAGAGAGGGTTGACCAACGAGGGTCAGGTGCAGCGAGGGTGTAGCATTCAGACAAGCGAGGCTGGCCTGAACAATGCTGCGGGGACCGAAGTCCCCGCCCATTGCGTCAATCGCGATGACTTGAGCAGACAAGTGATTACTCGTCAGCGCCCTTGTCGATCACTTTACGGCCACGGTATACGCCTTCTGGCGATACGTGGTGACGCAGGTGAATTTCACCGGTGGTTTTTTCTACAGACAGAGTGCTTGCCGTCAGGGCGTCGTGCGAACGACGCATGTCACGGGCAGAGCGGGATTTTTTGTTCTGCTGAACAGCCATAATTGATTAACTCCTAAACGTTTGGGTCACGCTTTAACTGCGCCAATACACTGAACGGGTTGGACCGCGTTACCTCGTCCTCGCTCGGTTCGGGCTCATCGAGACCCGCCGGCTGCTGGCATTCTTCCGGATGATGAGCAGGCACAATGGGCAAGGCGAGCAGAAGCTCCTCCTCGATCAGTGACTGCAGATCCAATGGATCTTCGCCCAGTTCCAGCACGTCATAACCTTTCGGCAACGACTGGGTATTCGCACCCTCCTTCACCACAGCATAACTGCATTCGCTATGGATCGGCAGGGTGACCAGCTCAAGACAACGCTGGCAAACCATTTTGACTTCGGTGTCGATAAAGCTGTGGATTACCACAGACTTACGTTCATCTCGTTCAAAAACGAATTTCGCCTGCACCGTACCGACAGTGTCGGAAAGCGGGTCGCAGAGTCTCTCCAAATCGGCCAGCAGCAGTTCACCTTGAAGGGTGGTGCCACGGTCAGCCAATTTGCGCGGGTCAACGTGAGGTGGAATCGGGTCATTCAACATAGGCGCAGCATTATAGGGATGCACCCAGCCATGTCAAAGGAAATTCAGCCCTGTGCGTCACTTGGAAGCCTCGCTAGAATTCGCAACTGACTTCTGGAGTTGCGCATGCTGCCTTTATTACTCGCTTCAAGCTCGGTTTACCGCCGGGAATTGCTGGCCCGCCTGCGGTTGCCGTTCGTCTGCAGCTCGCCAGACATCGATGAAAGTCATCGCCCACAAGAGCCGGCCATTGAACTGGTCAAGCGCCTGGCCAGGGAAAAAGCCCAGGCGCTGGCTGGCATTTTTCCCGACCACCTGATCATTGGTTCCGACCAGGTCGCGGTGCTCGGCGAGCGCATCATCGGCAAACCGCACACGTTCGAGAAGGCGCGGGATCAGTTACTCGCCGCCAGCGGCGCCAGCGTGACCTTCCTCACGGGCCTGGCCCTGCTCAACAGCCAGACCGGGCATTGCCAGGTGGATTGCGTGCCGTTCACGGTGCACATGCGCACCCTCGACCAGGCAAGCATCGAGCGTTACCTGCATGCAGAGCAGCCCTACGACTGCGCAGGAAGCTTCAAGGCCGAAGGATTGGGGGTGAGCCTGTTTCAACGCACCGAAGGCCCTGACGCCACCAGCCTGATCGGCCTGCCGCTGATTCGGCTGATCGATATGCTGCTGGTCGAGGGCGTGCAAGTCCCTTGAAAGCAAAAGATCTTTTAAACGGCTTAACGCAACGACGGGCCGTTGAAACCCATCCACATCGCCAATTGCTCAGCCACGCTGGCGCCGAGCTTCTTCGAGAAGCGGTCGAACGTCGACTCCTGAACGGTAAAATCCACCAGTTCTTTCTCGCCAATGACATCGCGGGCTACCGAGCTGGCACTGCCCAGACCATCGATCAACCCCAGCGGCAGCGCCTGCTCACCCGACCAGACCAAGCCAGAGAACAGCTCCGGGTGCTCCTTGTCTTTCAGGCGATCGCCACGACCCTTCTTCACACTATTGATGAATTGCTGATGGGTGGTATCGAGCACGCCCTGCCAGAACCGAGTCTCATCAGGCTTCTGCGGCTGGAACGGATCGAGGAAGGACTTGTGCTCGCCAGACGTATAGGTCCGACGCTCCACGCCCAGTTTCTCCATGGTGCCGACAAAACCATAACCGGCCGCAGTCACCCCGATGGACCCCACCAGGCTGGCCTTGTCCGCGTAGATCTGATCGGCCGCACTGGCAATGTAGTAAGCGCCGGACGCCCCCAGGTCGGAGATGACTGCATACACCTTGGTATCAGGATGCAGCGCGCGCAGGCGAACAATCTCGTCGTACACATAGCCTGATTGCACCGGGCTGCCGCCCGGACTGTTGATCCGCAGGACCACGCCCTTGACCTTGTCATCCTCGAAGGCCGCTCGCAGGCTGCCAACGATGTTATCGGCGCTGGCCTGTTCCTTGTCGGCGATCACACCAGTGACCTCGATCAGCGCGGTGTAGTTGGCACCGCGAGTGGCGGCTTTTTCCATGTCCATCAGCGGCGTGAACAGCATCAAGGCGCCAAACAGATACACAAAGGTCAGCAGCTTGAAGAAAATCCCCCAGCGACGGGACCGGCGTTGCTCCTGCACGCTGGCCAACAGGGTCTTTTCCAGCAATTTCCAGCTTTTCTCGTCACCGCTCTGCGCATCCGCCTTGGCGGGCGCCTTCCATTCGTCGGTCATGCCATCTACCCCAAAAAACCTGTTAAGCCTGCTGATTCAGCCAGGCATGCAATTCTGAAAAACGATCAATCGCCAGTCGCGGCTCGAACAGCTTCAGCGCCTCGATCGATTGCGCGCCGTAACTGACGGCAACCGACGCCATACCGGCGTTGCGGGCCATCTGCAGATCGAAAGAGGAGTCGCCAACCATCAGCGCCTGCTCCGGGCGAACCTCGCAGTACGCGAGGATCTGCTCCAGCATAAGAGGATGAGGCTTGCTGGCAGTTTCATCCGCCGCACGGGTGATATCGAAATACTTTTCCCAGCCGTGGGCCTTCAATACCCGGTCGAGCCCGCGACGAGCCTTGCCGGTCGCAACGGCCAAATGATAACCCTCGGCGCGAAAGGCCTCCATTGACTCGAGCACACCCTCGAACAACGGCGAAGGCACGGCTTCGGCGGCGATATAGTGATCGGCGTAATACCCGCGAAAGGCGATAAGCTGCCCTTCACTTATGTCCGGGTACAGGGTACGAATCGCTTCCGGCAAGCCGAGACCGATGATGCCCTTGACGGCAAAATCATCGCGCAGCTCGAATCCGGAGCGCTCTGAGGCCACATGCATGGCCTCGACAATCCGCCCGATGGAGTCCGCGAGGGTCCCGTCCCAGTCAAATATCAGCAGTTTGCAATCAGAGGGGTGCACTCAGGCGCTCCACAGTCTTGGCCCACATTTCATCCACCGGCGCCTGCAACTTCAGCTCGCCACCATCAGGCAGCGGCACGGTCAGCAGATAAGCGTGCAGGAACAGTCGCTTGCCACCCAGGTCGCGGATTTCCTTGCTGAAACCCTCATCCCCGTATTTCGGGTCGCCAGCGATGCAGTGCCCGGCATGCAGGGTGTGCACACGGATCTGGTGGGTGCGGCCAGTGATTGGCCTGGCTTCGACCATGGTCGCAAAGTCTCCGAAGCGCCGTAGCACCTTGAACACGGTCACAGACTCCTTGCCCTCCTCCTCGTCGACCTCGACCATGCGCTCGCCGGAACGCAGGTTGCTCTTGCCCAGCGAGGCACGGACTTGCTTGATCGAGGCGGCCCAGTTGCCACGAACCAGCGCCATGTAGCGCTTGTCCACGCCATCACCGCGCAACGCCGTGTGCAAGTGACGCAGCATGCTGCGTTTCTTGGCAATCATCAGCAGGCCAGAGGTGTCTCGGTCCAGTCGGTGGACGAGCTCGAGCTCCTTGCAATCGGGGCGCAACTGACGGAAGGCTTCGATCACGCCGTAGGTCAGACCGCTACCGCCGTGAACCGCAATGCCACAAGGCTTGTTGATCACGATCAGGGCCTTGTCCTCGAAGATAATCGAGGCTTCGAGGCGCTGCAGCAGGCCTTGTGCCAGGGGCACCGGCTCGTCGCGCTCGGGCACGCGCACAGGCGGCACGCGCACGATATCGCCCGCCTGCAGCTTGTATTCGGGCTTGATCCGACCTTTGTTCACTCGCACTTCGCCTTTACGCAAAATGCGATAGATCAAGGTCTTGGGCACGCCTTTGAGCCGAGCGAGAAGGAAGTTATCAATACGTTGGCCGGCATATTCCGGCGAGACCTCAAGCAGTTGTACGCTTGGGGTCGAGGGGGCAGTAGTCGTCATGGCGCAGATGATATCAATTTTTTATGGAATTGAAGCACTTAATCATTGCTGCTATAGTCGCGAACGCCGCCAAAAGCGGCCTGGACAGCGGACCAACGGTCTAAAACCGGCCCTGACCAATGCAATTCACCAGGACGCGAGGCCGTCCTACGGGGCTTTCGCTACTTAACGGTGGAGTTTGCAGCTGTAACGAGCGCAGGTGACATGAGGCCTGAATCAAGCCGCAGGGCAGAGTTTTCACTCGCTTTGCGAGCCAATATTCATGGCCAGTTCACAAAGTGCAGTCAGTTGCGAATGACCCCGAGCGAAGGTTTCGGAAACAACGCCTAAATTAGCCATGATGCGTGACCTCCCCTTTTGGAGCTCACGGTAAATGCCAACCCGCTGCGGATTCTGCGCGCGGCAGCACCCGAATTATCAGGGATACGTGTAGGGTGGAGATGCACAACCGCTGGACTGTGTAGCAATAGGCTTTTTCAAGACGCTTCATCTCGTCCACAGCCACTGGTTGATTCCTCCTCCTGACTGAGTGCTTAAGTAGCCACAGCAAGCAGGACGCGTACGTCGCGACGAAGGCCCACATTGGCCGGACATCGCTGGACACGGGAATGGCCAACCACTCCCGACGCACCTGACACCGACCATGAGAAGTCGTGTGTGCCGAACGCCGTTTCCGGCAGCCCGGAAACCGACGGTACTACATGAAAAGAATGCTGATTAACGCAACTCAACCCGAAGAGTTGCGTGTTGCACTGGTAGATGGCCAGCGCCTCTACGACCTGGACATCGAATCCGGTGCACGCGAGCAGAAGAAGGCCAACATCTATAAAGGCCGGATTACTCGCATCGAACCAAGCCTTGAGGCTGCCTTTGTCGATTTCGGCTCTGAGCGCCACGGCTTCCTGCCCCTCAAAGAAATCTCCCGCGAATACTTCAAGAAAGCCCCGGAAGGCCGCGTCAACATCAAGGACGTCCTGAGCGAAGGCCAGGAAGTCATTGTCCAGGTCGAAAAAGAAGAACGTGGCAACAAGGGCGCCGCCCTGACCACCTTCATCAGCCTGGCCGGTCGTTACCTGGTACTGATGCCGAACAACCCGCGTGCTGGCGGCATCTCCCGTCGCATCGAAGGCGAAGAGCGCAACGAACTGCGTGAAGCCCTGAACGGCCTGGTTGCCCCGGCTGACATGGGTCTGATCGTGCGCACTGCCGGCCTTGGTCGCAGCAGTGAAGAAATGCAGTGGGACCTCGATTACCTGCTGCAACTCTGGACCGCCATCAAAGAAGCCTCGCTCGATCGCTCCGCGCCGTTCCTGATCTACCAGGAAAGCAACGTGATCATCCGCGCCATCCGCGATTACCTGCGCCAGGACATCGGCGAAGTGCTGATCGACAGCGTTGAAGCCCAGGACGAAGCCCTGACCTTCATCCGCCAGGTGATGCCGCAGTACGCCAGCAAGATCAAGCTGTACGAAGACAGCGTTCCGCTGTTCAACCGTTTCCAGATCGAAAGCCAGATCGAGACCGCTTTCCAGCGGGTCGTTGAACTGCCTTCCGGCGGTTCCATCGTCATCGATCCGACCGAAGCCCTGGTGTCCATCGACATCAACTCGGCGCGCGCCACCAAAGGCAGCGACATCGAAGAAACCGCGCTGCAGACCAACCTTGAAGCTGCTGAAGAAATCGCCCGTCAGTTGCGCTTGCGCGACATCGGCGGCCTGATCGTCATCGACTTCATCGACATGACCCCTGCCAAGAACCAGCGCGCCGTGGAAGAGAAAGTCCGCGAATGCCTGGAAGCCGACCGCGCTCGCGTGCAAGTCGGTCGCATCTCGCGCTTCGGCTTGCTGGAAATGTCCCGTCAGCGCCTGCGTCCATCGTTGGGCGAAAGCAGCGGCATCGTTTGCCCACGTTGCAACGGCACCGGCATCATCCGTGACGTTGAATCGCTGTCGCTGGCGATCCTGCGCCTGATCGAAGAAGAAGCCCTGAAAGACCGTACCGCCGAAGTTCGTGCACAAGTGCCGATCCCGGTGGCCGCGTTCCTGCTCAACGAAAAACGCAACTCGATCACCAAGATCGAACTGCGCACCCGAGCCCGCATCGTCATTCTGCCGAACGATCATCTCGAAACGCCGCACTTCGAAGTTCAGCGTCTGCGCGATGACAGCCCGGAAGCCCACATCAACCAGTCCAGCTACGAAATCGCTGCTGCCGCTGCCGAAGTGGAAGAAGTCCAGCCAGCCGCTGCGACCCGCACCCTGGTCCGCCAGGAAGCTGCAGTCAAGACGGCCCCTGCCCGCGCCAATGCGCCGGTTCCTGCCGAAGTGGTTGCTGCCGCGCCTGTGGCTGCACCGGCCGCCGTGCCAGAGCCAAGCCTGTTCAAGGGCCTGGTGAAGTCGCTGGTCAGCCTGTTTGCAACCAAGGAAGAGCCCGCCGCACCGGTTGTGGTTGAAAAACCTGCGACCACCGAGCGTCCGGCTCGTAACGAAGAGCGTCGCAACGGTCGTCAGCAGAGCCGCAACCGTAACGGTCGCCGCGACGAAGAGCGCAAGCCTCGCGAAGAACGTGCACCGCGTGAAGAACGCGCTCCACGGGAAGCTCGTGAACCACGCGAAGCTCGTGAAGAAACGCCGGCAGTAGCCCGCGAAGAACGCGCGCCACGTGAAGAGCGTGCACCACGCGCACCGCGTGAGGAACGTGCACCGCGAGCTCCACGTGAAGACCGCAAGCCACGTGGCGAGCGTGAAGAACGTGTACGCGAATTGCGCGAACCCCTGGACGCTGTTGCTCCAGCCGCTGCCGCTGTCGCTACCACTGAAGAGCGTCCGGCTCGCCAGCCACGCGAAGAACGTGCTCCACGCCCACCGCGTGAAGAACGTCAGCCACGTGCCGAGCAAGCAGCAGCTCCAGTAGCCGAAGAAGAACTGCTGTCCAACGAAGAGCAACTGCAGGAAGACGGACAGGAAGGCGCCGAAGGCGATCGTCCACGTCGTCGCTCCCGCGGCCAGCGTCGTCGCAGCAACCGTCGCGAGCGTCAGCGTGATGCCAACGGCAATGTGATCGAAGGTTCGGAAGAGTCTGACTCCGCTGAAGGCGAAGTGGCGGCCACTGCCGACGCACCAAGCGCTAACGACCTGGCCGCTGGCCTGGCTGTTACCGCAGCCGTTGCCAGCTCGGTGATCAGCGCTCCAGCTGAAGCACAGGCCAACGAGCAAGCCGAGCGCGCTACTGCTGCTACCCTGGACACTGCTCCAGTCGAAGCGCCAGTGGTTGAAGCGACCTCGCCTGTCGAAGCCACCGCTTCGCCGGAAATCGAAGTGGCGCCGGTTCGTGAAGCGCAGCCTGAAGTAGAAGCGGCACCGCAACCTGCGGCAGTCGTCGAAGCTCCAGCAGTCATTGCAGAGCCTGCTGCCGAGACAGTCAGCGAAACCGTGACCGAATCGATTCGTGAAGTTCGCGAAGAGCAAACCGCTTTCAACTGGGTTGCCGAGCCAGCTGTTGCAGAAACACCCGCCCCGGCAGCTGAAACTCCGGCTTACGAGCCAGAGCCAGTAGTTGCGGCTGCAGAGCCTGCTCCAGTGGTTGAAGCGCCGGTTGAAGCGCCGGTTGAAGCCGAAGTGGCTGCACCTGTGGTCGAAGCCGCGCCGGCAAGCGCCCTGACTGAAAATGGCCGCGCGCCAAACGACCCGCGTGAAGTGCGTCGTCGCAAGCGTGAAGCCGAGCGTCTGCAGAAGGAAGCTGAATTGGCTGCCGCTGCTGCTCCAGCCGTGGTCGAGGCTGCACCGGTGGTCGCTGAAGCCCCTGTTGAAGTTGCCGCTGAGCCTGTAGCGTCAGTGATTGATGAAGCACCACGCTCCGTTCAGGACGCGGTAGAGCAACACGAAAAAGCCCAGGAAAAAGAGCACGAGCCTAA
Organism: Pseudomonas sp. TMW22090; assembly: GCF_022496665.1. NCBI lineage: Bacteria > Pseudomonadati > Pseudomonadota > Gammaproteobacteria > Pseudomonadales > Pseudomonadaceae > Pseudomonas > Pseudomonas sp. TMW22090. The sequence continues at coordinate 94,772 of NZ_SCFH01000010.1, read as the reverse complement.
ACCCCTCGTCTGATTCCGACGGCTGACAAAAAGCCCCGCCTGGTGATCCAGAGCGGGGCTTTTTTATACCTTGAAGATCAAAAGATCTTTTACACAAACACCAGGGCGCCGGGCACATCCACATCCCACAACACCCCAGGATCATCCACCTCTACTTCAACCACCCTGGCCGTAGCAAACAGCGGCCTGGCCCCGCCGTCCCCCGAGAGCGCGATCAACGCCGGTCCGAAAGAATCCGCGAACGCCACCGGGTGCCCATACTCGCCGTCATGCACTGGCACACTGATAGTGTCAGCCGCCCTCCCTGCTATCACCCGCTCAATGCTCGAAGGCAGGATGAACGGCATATCCCCCAGCACAATCAACCAACCACCGGGCTGCGGACACGACGCCACGCCGGCAGCAATGCTGTCCCCCATGCCCGTGGACTCGATCAGGACCACCTCGAACCCATAGGCCTGGGCCATGCGAATCACCTGGGGACGATCTGCAGTGGTAACCACAACCCGTTTGCCCGCCTTAGCCGGCAGGTTCACGAGGACATGCTCGATGACCGACCGCACGGCACCGTCGCGCCCGGTACAGTCCGCCAGCAACTTGTCCTTGTCGGCGCCCGCCACCTGGCGAAAGCGCTCGCCCTGCCCCGCTGCCAGCACGATGACGGCGATGGGTTCGCTCATGGCGCCTCCTGCAAGGGCTTCTTCTGTTTGAGTTCGACACCGTTCTTGATTGCGACAATTTCAGCCATCAGCGACAAAGCGATTTCCGCTGGCGAATGGCTACCAATGTGCAAGCCGATCGGGCCGTGCAGCCGTTCAATGGCCGCGGCCGACAAGCCTAGCTGAGCCAGATTGTCCCGGCGCTTCAGGCTGTTGACCCGAGACCCCAGCGCACCCACGTAGAATGCATCGGAGTCCAGCGCCGTCAGCAGCGCCATGTCATCCAGGCGCGGGTCATGGGTGAGCGCAACAATGGCGGTGCGCTCGTCGGTCTGGATAGTCAGTACCGCTTCGTCGGGCATGCCCGGGACGAAGCGTCCATGCTGCTCTTCCCAGCCATGGACAAATTCGCTGCGCGGATCGCAGATCAGCACCTCGAAATCCAGCAGCCGCGCCATCTCGGCGACATATCGCGACAGTTGACCTGCGCCGATCAGCAGCAGACGCCAGCGCGGACCATAAATGGCCCGCAGCGTCCTGCCGTCAAAGGTCAGCGTTTGCAACTTGTCTGCGGGCTCCAGCAACACCTCACCGGTTTCAATCGACAGCGAGCGCGCCACAATCTCGTGCGCCTCGCAACGCGCCAGCAATTGTGCCACCCAGGCCGGATCGCCGACGCGCTCCTCAGTCAGGCGCAAGGTGCCGCCACAAGGCAAGCCAAAGCGCGCCGCCTCCTCGCGAGTCACGCCGTAGGTGATCAACTGCACGGGCGGTCCGTCAACCGGGATGCGCCCATCGTGCAGGCGGGCAATCAGATCATCCTCGACACAGCCGCCGGAAACAGACCCTATCACCACGCCATCTTCACGCAACGCCAGCATGGCGCCAGGTGCCCGGGGCGCAGTGCCCCATGTCTGGACCACGCTGTACAGCACCACCCGCTGGCCCGCATTGCGCCATTCCAGCACGCTGCGCAGGACATTCAGATCGACGCTGTCCATCAGGCTTGCGCCTTCTGCCAACCCTGTAACTGGAAGCGCACCGGCAGGTTGCGAATACGCTGGCCCGTGGCAGCAAAAATCGCATTACATAGCGCCGGCGCAATCGGTGGAACGCCAGGTTCGCCGACGCCCCCAAGCGGCACGTCTCCCGGCGGAGTGACCATGTGCACCGCCACCTCCTTCGGCGCCAGGGACATGCGTGCTACTTCGTACATGTGGAAGTTATCCTGTTGGACCTTGCCGTCCTTGAAGCTGATTTCGCCGAGCACCGCATTACCCAGGCCCATCACACAGGCACCTTCAAATTGCGAGCGGATGCGCTCGGGGTTGATCTGCGGACCGCAGTCCACTGCGATATCCGCCTTATGCACGATCAACGTGCCGTCATCCTTGACCTCAACCTCGATCACCGCCGCGACATAGGTGACAAAACTGTAGTGCACCGCCAGGCCCAGGCCACGCCCCTTGGGCAAGTCACGACCCCACCCCGCCGCCTTCGCCGCAGTTTCCAGGACCTTGCGCATACGGCCGGTATCAATCGGATAGCGTTCCGGTGACTCGCCATAGTTCCACTCTTCGCTCAAGGTGCGCGGATCGATCTGGCGGTCCGGACCGAGCAGTTTGATCTGGTACTCCAGCGGATCGCGGCCGGCCTTGTGGGCCAACTCATCGACGAAACTCTGGATCGCAAAGCCGTGGGGGATGTTCGACACCGAACGGTACCAACCCACCCGGGTATGCACCTTGGCCTCGGGGTTTTCCAGGCGCACGTTGGGGATCGCATAGGCCATGTTGGTGAAGCCCATGCCCAGCTCGAAAGCCGCTTCATGGTTCATGCCCGGTGCGAACAGCGCAGTGATACTGGGCGCGACTGTGCGGTGCAGCCAGCCGGACGGCAGGCCGTCCTTGTTCAGGCTGGCTTTGAGGTACTCGGCCGACACGGTATGAAAGTACGAACAATGGATATCGTCTTCACGCGTCCATTGCACCCGCACTGCCTTGCCGGGAAATTCCTTGGCGAGGATCGCCGCTTCGATGACAAAATCCGGCTTGGACTTGCGCCCGAAGCCGCCGCCGAGCAGGGTCACGTTGACCGTGACGTTATCGAACGGGACGCCGAGGCGTTCGGCAATTCGCTCTCGCGTCACCTGGGGTGCCTGGCTCGGTGCCCAGGCCTCGCAGACGCCGTCCTTGAAGCGCGCAATGGCAACCATCGGTTCCATAGGGGACTGTGCCAGGTGCGGCAGATAGTAAGACGCTTCCAGCGTGGTTTCGGCGTTGCCCATGGCCTCGTCGATGTTGCCGGTGTTGCGCACGACCTTGCCGGGCTTGAGCGATGCGGCTTCGAGCTCCTTGCGGTAGGCGATCGAGTCATAGCTGGCATTCGGGCCATCGTCCCACTCGATCTTCAGCGCTTCGCGCCCTTTGATCGCCGCCCAGGTATTGCTGGCGATCACTGCCACGCCACCCAGGGGCTGGAACTCCGACGGCATTGGCCGCCCTTCGATATTGATGACCTTGAGCACGCCAGGCACTTTCAGCGCCGCACTCGAGTCAACGGATTTGACCTTGCCGCCGTAAACCGCCGGGCGCGCAATGGTTGCGTAGAGCATGCCCTCAATGTGCACATCGGCGCCGTAGACTGCACGACCATTGACGATGTCGGCACCATCAATCGCCTTGATGCCTTCCTTGCCGATGTATCGAAACTGCGCAGGCTCCTTGAGCCGCAGGCTGTCGCGGGCCGGCACTGCCAGTGCAGCAGCGGCAGCCGCCAGGGCGCCGTAACCCAGTTCACGCTTGGTGGGCTGGTGAATGACTTTGTGCAACTGTGCCCGACACTCGCCTACCGGCACTTTCCACTGCTCGGCAGCCGCTTGCTCAAGCATCGTGCGCGCAGCGGCGCCACAACGACGCATCGGCTCGTACCAATGGCGCATGCTGCGCGAGCCGTCGGTGTCCTGGTTGCCATAGCGAACTTCATCACCGGGCGCCTGCTGCACCTTGACCATCGCCCAGTCGGCATCCAGCTCGTCCGCCACCACCATGCTCAGGCTGGTGCGCACGCCCTGGCCCATTTCCGAGCGGTTGCACACCACGGTCACGGTGCCATCGGCGGCAATGCTGACATACACTTTTGGATCGTCGATCCAGCCATTGGGCATACCGTCTGCGCCGAATTTCTGCTTTTTGTCGGCGGCAAGTGCGTCCTGCCAACCCCAACTGGCGGCGAGCACCAGCGCGCTGGTAGCGCCTACGCCCTTGAGGAAACCACGGCGGCTGAGATTGCTCAGCGCAAAATCATTCGGTAGCCCGCTCATGCCTTGGCCTCCTTCAGGTGGGTGGAGGCTTGGCGTATGGCGGTCTTGATACGGTTGTAGGTGCCGCAACGGCAAATGTTGCCCACCATCGCTTCTTCGATTTGCTCGTCGCTGGGGTTGGGGTTGACCTTGAGCAATGCCGTCGCCGACATGATCTGCCCGCCCTGGCAGAACCCGCACTGAGCCACTGCTGTGTCGAGCCAGGCTTGCTGGACGACTTGCCCAACCGGGTCACTGTGCAAATTGTCGATGGTGCTGACGTCCTGGCCGATCACCGACCCGATCGGCGTGATGCAACTGCGTGCCGGGGAGCCGTCGATGTGAATGGTGCAGGCACCACACAGGCCCATGCCGCAGCCAAACTTGGTGCCGTTGTAACCGGCCACGTCGCGAATTGCCCAGAGCAGGGGCATGTCCTCGGTGACATCGAGTTGATGGTCTTGACCGTTGAGTTTCAGGGTAATCATGGGCACGCCCGCATATCTAAAGACGGTTATGGGGTCGAGCAATCTGCCGCCAGAGGCTGGCGGTTGGAATCACGCAGATCGACTCAGGCTAAGGAGGCTCTCTCATGCCGACGGCGACGTCTGCATCGGGCCTTTGGTGCAGCAAAATGGCTTGTATCGTTAGGCGGCTAAGTTAACCCAGGATTAACAAAAAAGCCCTGCACATCGACGAATGTGCAGGGCCTCCAGGGCAGTGCTGAAAGCGTAGCCTCAATATCTGTTGGGCTCCATTTCCAGCTCGACCTGGAATCGTTGCCAAATGTCTTTCTGGATCCGTTGCGCCAGGTCCAGCAATTGCAGGCCCGTGGCAGCGCCATAGTTGACCAGCACCAGCGCCTGCAACTTGTGCACACCGGCGTCGGCTTCGCGAAAGCCCTTCCAGCCTGCGCGCTCGATCAGCCATCCAGCCGCCAGCTTCATCTGCCCGTCGGGTTGCGCGTAGGCCACCAGATCCGGGAATTCAGCCTTGAGCCGGGTCACCAGCGCCGCCGGTACCAGAGGGTTCTTGAAGAAACTGCCAGCATTGCCCAGCACCGCAGGGTCAGGCAGTTTTTCGCTGCGAATGCTGCAGATCGCCTGGCTGACGTCGCTGGCGGTCGGACGGTCGATACCCTGCTCGGTCAGGCGCTGACGCACCGGGCCGTATTCCAGATGCAGGTGTTCAGTGCGGTTCAGGTTGAAGCGCACCCGCAAGATCAACCAGCGCCCCGGCTCCTGCTTGAACAGGCTGTCGCGGTAGGCGAACTTGCACTCGTCCAGGCTGAAGTCGCGCAGTTCGCCAGTCTGGCGATCAAGCGCGGTCAGGCCGGCAAACACGTCCTTGATCTCCACGCCATAAGCGCCGATGTTCTGCATCGGTGCCGCGCCAACCGTACCGGGGATCAGGCTGAGGTTTTCCAGGCCAGACAAACCCTGGGCCAGGGTGTGTTGCACAAACGGATGCCAAGGCTCGCCGGCTTCGGCTTCGATCACCACCTGCTGGCCGTTGTCGCTGAGCAGGCGAATCCCGCGGGTGGCCATGCGCAGCACCAGCGCCTGGATATCGGCGGTGAGCAGCAAATTGCTGCCCCCACCGATTACCAGCAATGGCACCTCGTGCTGCGTGGCATACGCCAAGGCGTCGCGCACGTCGTCGTCACTGTGGGCCTGGGCAAACAGGCGGGCCTGCACATCCACGCCAAAGCTGTTGTACGGTTTGAGCGATACCCGGGCTTGCACCTGCAGACTCATAACCGCCCCTTCAATTCGATCACCAGCAGGTCACTGGCGCGCTCGATCAGGTCCAGTACCTGCTCGAAGCCCTGGTCACCGTCGTAGTACGGGTCTGGAACTTCATCGAGTTCCGACTGATAGCGGCGCAGGAACAGGTCAAGCTCCGCCTTGCCCTTCGCAGGCTGCAATGCCTTGAGATTGCGCAGGTTGCTGTTATCCATCGCCAGGATCAGGTCATACATTGAGAAATCGGCACGACTGACTTGCTGCGCGCGCTGGGCAGACAAATCGTAACCGCGCAGGCGGGCGGCGGCCTGGCTGCGTTTATCCGGGGCCTTGCCGACGTGCCAATCGCCCGTACCGGCGGAGGCGACCTCGACTTGCCCCGACAGCCCGGCCTCGCGCAGTTTATGGCGCAGCACGCCTTCGGCGGTCGGCGAGCGGCAGATGTTGCCCAGGCAGACGAACAGAACCCGCATCAGGCCTCCAGCAGGCGACGAACCCGCTCCAGGTCTTCAGCGGTATCGACGCCGGTCGGTGGCGCGATCAAAGCGTCAGCCACGTGGATACGCACGCCGTGCCACAAGGCCCGTAGTTGTTCCAGGGATTCAGTGTTTTCCAGCCAGCAAGGGCCCCAGCTGACGAAGTCATGCAGGAACCCGGCGCGGTAAGCATAAATGCCGATGTGGCGACGGTACGGCACGCCTTCCGGCAATTGCTCGCGACTCCTGGCAAAGTCATCGCGGGCCCACGGCAAGGTCGCCCGGCTGAAGGTCAGCGCCAGACCGTTGAGGTCACTGACCACCTTGACCACATTAGTGTTGAACAGGGTTTCCACATCTTCGATCGGCTCAGCCAGAGTGGCCATGCGCGCTTCGGTGTGGGCTGCCAGGTTGGCCGCGACCTGATCGATCACATCAGGTGGAATCAGCGGTTCGTCACCTTGCACGTTGACCACGATGGCGTCGGGCGCCAGGCCCAGCTTCGTCGCCACTTCGGCCAGGCGATCGGTACCGGAGTTGTGATCTTCACGCGTCAGCACCACTTCAGCGCCAAAGCCTTTGCAGGCTTCGACGATGCGCAGGTCGTCGGTGGCCACCACCACGCGCTCGGCGCTGCTTTTGCTCGCCTGTTCCCAGACGTGCTGGATCATCGGTTTGCCGGCGATCAGCAACAACGGCTTGCCTGGCAAACGGGTGGAGGCGTAACGCGACGGGATGACGACAGTAAAGGCTGCGGTCATTTATCCAGGCGCTCGTCGGTGGTCAGGGTGCGCGCTTCGGATTCGAGCATGACCGGGATGCCGTCGCGAATCGGATAAGCGAGGCCGGCGCCCTTGCTGATCAGCTCGGTCTTGTCAGCGCTGAGCTTGAGCGGGCCTTTGCAGACCGGGCAAGCGAGGATATCGAGCAATTTGGTGTCCATGAGCATTCCCTGGATAAAACGGAGTTAAGGCAAAAGACGGTCCGGCACCAGGCGCATCAGCTGCGTATCGAACCAGGCGACAAAGGCCGGGGATGGCGCAGCATCGACCGTCAGGTACCACCAATCGGTGGCGGCGAAGGCACGGCACTTCACCGCGTCCTTTTCAGTCATTACCAAAGGCAATGACGGAGCGAAATTCAGTGCCTGCACGCTGTACTCGGCGTGGTCGGCGAACGCGTGCGGTACAGGCTTCCAGTGTAGCGTTTCGAGGGTCGTGAAGAAACGCTGTGGATTACCGATGCCGGCCACGGCATGCAGTGCCTGACCCGCAGGAAAATGATCGAGCGACCGCCGTTCACCGCTACGCAGATTGACCAGCGCGGTAGGTTGCAGCTGGAACGCAAACCCGTCATGGCGATCGTCCGCAGCGCCGTTGTAGAGCACCGCATCGACGCTCTCAAGGCGCTCGACCGGCTCACGCAGGGGCCCGGCGGGCAGGCAGCGCCGGTTACCCAGGCCACGGGCGGCGTCGATCAGCACCAGCTCAAGGTCACGGGCCAGGCGATAATGCTGCATGCCGTCGTCCGACAGGATCAGGTCCAGCGGTTCACTCTCGAGCAAGGCCCTGACCGCCTGACTGCGGTCCGGGTCGATCATCAAGGGTACGCCGGTGCGCTGGACGATCAACAGAGGCTCGTCGCCCGCAGTATCGGCGCCCTGATCCGCCGCGACTCGCCATGGCAGTTGCGGTGGTTTGGCGCCGTAACCCCGACTGACCACCCCGACGCGCAGCCCGCTACGCTGGCAGTGCTCGATCATCCAGAGAATCAGCGGAGTCTTGCCCGTGCCGCCAACGGTGATATTACCGACGACGATCAACGGCACTGGCGGCTGATAGATCTCGCCCTCGCCCGCCAGGAAACGCTTGCGCTTGTTCGTGACCACACGGCGATAGAGCCACTCCAGCGGCTGCAAGAGCTTCAGGGCCGGATGTCCCTGGTACCACGCGGCGAGCAAGCGATCGGACATGGCCATCAGGGCGCGGGCGGCGCCGCCTCGACAGTGGTCATGCGCAGGTGGCTGAAACCGAGCTTGCCGGCAGCATCCATGGCGATGATGACCGACTGATGCTGGGTCTTGCCGTCGGCGCTGATGGACAGCGGCAGGCTGGTGTCGCCGTTGGATTCTTTCTGCAGGGCGTCCATCAGGGTCGCCAGGTCGTTCTTGGGCAAGACCTGGTTATTCACCGAAAACGCGCCTTCAGCATTGATCGCCACGTCCAGGTGCTTGACCTGCTGATCTTCGGCGGGCGTTCCGCTGACGGCTTCCGGCAGGTCGACGCGCAGCTGGGTTTCACGGGTGAAAGTGGTGGTCACGACAAAAAACAGCAGCAGGATAAACACCACGTCGATCAGCGAAGCGAGGTTTATATCGACCGTTTCCCGAGGCTTGCGGCGGAATTTCACGCTCTGCCCTCGGCCAGGTCAACATCACGGTCGCCCTGTACGACCTCAACCAGCTTGATCGCTTCCTGTTCCATGCCCACCACCAGTTCGTCGATCCGGCGTTGCAGGAAACGGTGGAAGAACACCGCCGGGATACCGACCATCAGGCCTGCGGCCGTGGTGATCAGGGCTTTGGAAATACCACCGGCGAGTACCGCCGCGTTGGTGCCCATGCCGGTGCCCATGAACGCACTGAAGATATCGATCATGCCCAGCACGGTGCCGAGCAGGCCCAGCAACGGCGCCATGGCGGCAATAGTGCCCAGGGCGTTGATGTAGCGTTCGAGTTCGTGAATGACTCGCGCCGCGGCTTCCTCGATGCACTCTTTCATGATTTCGCGACCATGCCGGGAGTTGGCCAGGCCAGCCGCGAGTATTTCGCCCAGAGGGGAATTGGCGCGCAATTCCTTGAGCTTTTCCTTATTGAGCTGTTTGTCTTTGATCCAGACCCAGACCTGGCCGAGCAAATGCTCCGGAGTCACACGACTGGCACGCAGGGTCCACAGGCGCTCGACGACGATCGCCATGGCCACGATGGAACTCAGAATGATCGGCAGCATCATCCAGCCGCCGGATTTGACCAATTCCCACACAGTGACAGTCCCCTCGAAAAAGTGCGCCACTCTACCATAGGGGCTCCTCGCACCGAAGACCACGATGGCGCAACCGGTCGGGGCCCGCTGCCCGCCAGTCATTCTGCCAGCGGTGCCGGATCACGCCAGAAGCGCCGTTGTTGACGCATCGTCGCCGGTGCCGAGAAGGTCCCCAGTTGCAGATGAACGGCGCCCTGCTGCGCACTGTCGTAGATCCCCATTGCCAATTTTCGATAGCGTGCAATCACCGTCGGGTGCGGATGGCCGAACGAATTGCCGTTGCCGCGGGAGATCAGCACCGCCTTGGGCTGGAGCACGTTGAGCAGGGGCATCGTGGATGAAGTGCGACTGCCATGGTGCGGAGCCTGCAACCAGTCAGTGGCGACGGCCAGCGGGCTGCCGAGCAATGCCTGCTCGGCGGCCCGTTCGATATCACCGGTCAGCAGCAACCGCTCGCCTGAGGCCTCGATTTGCAACACGCAGGATCGGGAGTTGCTGTCCTGCGCCGACGCCCACTGCCAGAGCCGGAAGCTCACCCCGTCCCAATTCCAGTACCCGCCACTCTCGCAGGCATCTGCGAGCAGGCCGTCTGCCGGGGGAAAGGGTTCGCCGCCCATTATCCTGCGGACCGGTATTGCGTCGACCACTGCGTTGGCGCCTCCGGCATGATCGGCGTGAGCATGGCTGATCAGCATCAGGTCAAGCTGTTCCACTCCCAGCTTGCGCAACGTCGGCAGCACCACTCGCGCGCCCATGTCCATGCCCGCGGAACGCGGCCCGGCGTCATACAACAGGTTGTGATGACGAGTGCGCACCAGGATCGCCAGGCCCTGGCCGACGTCCAGAAGCCAGACCTCGGCAATGCCTTCGGCGATTGTGGGACGCGGTGGCAAGACCAGTAACAGCAACATCGGCCAGCCCAGCCATCGCAGCGGCACCCCCGCCGGCATTAGCAGCAGCAGGGCGCCGGCGGCGGCCAGCGCCCAGGTCCAAAACGCAATCGCCATAGGGTCCCAGGCGGGCACCTGCCCCGCCGCTTGCGCCAGGCCCTTGAACAGCCAGTCGAGCAGCCCCCCGGCGAGCCACAGCAACCCCTCGCCCACATAAGGCATTGGCAGCAGCAAGGTGCCAAGCAATGCAGGCGGCAGGACAAACAGACTGATCCAGGGCACCGCGAGTAAATTGACCAGCGGCCCACTGAGGCTGATCGGCAGGCCGAGGATGAGTAAAAGCGGACTCAAACCAATGGCGATCATCCACTGGGCGCGAGTCCAGGTTTGCCACCAGGGCAATGAGCCAAGCCGACCGCCGAAAGTGAAGATCAACACCCCCACCGCCGCAAAGGACAGCCAGAAACCGGGTTGCAGGCTCGTCAGCGGGTCCATCAACAGGACCCCGTTCAGCGCCAGCAGCAGCGGCCACCAGGCGCCGAGATGGCGCAAACGCAGGCGCCACAGCAGCACCAGGCCGATCATCACACAGGCCCGGCGCACCGGTACGTCGAAGCCGGCAAGCAAGCCATAACCAAGAGCCGCCGCAAATGCCAATCCGCACGCCCAAGGCAGCCAAGGCAAACGGCGCGGCCATAAGCCATAACGAGCCAGCCCCGCGATCAGCAAGTACATCACGCCTGCCAGCAAACCGATGTGCTGCCCGGAAATCACCAGCAAATGTACGGTGCCGGTGTCTTGCAGCACCTGCCAGTCCTCGCGGCTCAGGCCGCTGCCGTCGCCCAGCACCAAGGCCGCCAGCGCGCCGCTGCGGCCCTGCGCATCTACACTCAGCAAGCGCTGGCGCAGGCTATCGCGCCAGGCTCCCCGGGCATCTGCGAGTATTTCGCCAGCCTTCACCGTGCCGGTGGCGCCGATGCGTTGCGCCAGCAGCCAGGCGTCGTAGTCGAATGCATGGGGATTGAGCAGCCCGATGGGTCGTTTCAGCTTGACTGCCAGGCGCCAGCGTTCCCCGCTATTCACCGCAGGGCCGTCGTACCAGGCCAGGCGCATCCGCTGCGGGAGCTTTGTACGGCGGGAATGGCTGTCCGACAGCTCGAAGCGCACGACACCTTCGCCGTTCTGCGGCAGTCCCGTGACCGTCCCCTCCACCCAACGGGTTTCACCCTCGAGCTGAATCGGCAAGCGATCGTTTAGCGCCCATTGCGCCTGGGTACAGGCCCAAGTGAAGCCAAACAGGAAAAAAGCCAGCGGATAGGCGCGAAACGGCAGCACCATCAAGCCCACTATCGGCATCAGTATCAACGACCAGACCGGCGGTAATGCCGGTAAGAAACGCAGGGTCAGCAAACCCAGCCCCAGCGCTATCATCCCTGTGCGCATACGCCCGTCCTTGGAGTCCACCCACTAGGCATAGTCGGGGGATGGCACGGCCGTCGTTATTAATTGTCACAAAGTCTGAATGGGCGGTTCACAGAATCGAGACATACTTGCCGCCTTAACCGACCGAGAAGCCTTATGCCCCGGCGCTTATTCAAACGCTACATGCCAGATCCGACGAGCATCAGGGAACATAAGTCCTTACGCTTCCTTGGCACCCTGCTGCATGACCCGAACCTGTGGCACCTCAACCGCCATTCCGTTGCCCGGGCGATGGCCGTGGGTTTGTTCGCCGCCTTCCTGCCCATTCCCTTGCAGATGCTGGTAGCCGCGGCGTTGGCCATCATGGTGCGCGGCAATATCCCCATCGCCGTCAGCCTGGTCTGGCTGACCAATCCAATCACCATGCCGGTCGTGTTCTTTTGTACCTACCAGACGGGCGCCTGGTTGATGGACATTCCTGCCCGGCACTTGCCGGACGAACTGACGTGGGAATGGATCAGCGGCGAGCTGTCCACGATGTGGCAGCCATTCCTGCTGGGTTCGGTGGTCACGGGACTGGTGCTGGGAGCCTTGGCCTACTGCCTGACGATGCTGTACTGGCGCTGGTGGGTTGCGCGGCAGTGGCGGCGGCGCAAGAAAAACCGGATGTCGTGATGCAAAACGGCCTCCGCATGGGAGGCCGTTTGTCTATCCAGGATTACTTTAAGTACGCATCCCGCGGCCACTCACCAGCAACCGCGCGCAACCGATATACAGCACCACAGTCGCCACCAGCATGAAGGTAATCGCTACGCTGATGCGGATGTCCGAGACCCCGAGGATGCCGTAACGGAACGCATTGACCATGTGCAGCACCGGGTTCGCCAGGGACACGGTCTGCCAGAACGGCGGCAGCAGGGAAATCGAGTAGAACACCCCGCCCAGGTACGTCAGCGGCGTCAGCACAAAGGTCGGGATGATCGAAATGTCATCAAAGTTGCGCGCAAACACGGCGTTGATGAAGCCCAGCAACGAGAAGATCGTTGCCGTCAGCACCACCACCAGGATGGTCACGCCCAGGTGGTGCACCTGCAAATGGGTAAAGAACAGCGACAACAGGGTCACGATCACCCCCACCATCAACCCGCGCAGCACGCCCCCGAGGGTGTAGCCGATCAGGATTGTGTGCGGCGACACCGGCGACACCATCAATTCCTCGATGGAGCGCTGGAACTTGCTGCCAAAAAAACTCGACACCACGTTGCCGTAGGAGTTGGTGATCACCGACATCATGATCAGGCCCGGCACGATGTACTCCATATAGGTGAAGCCACCCATGTCACCAATCTGCCGACCGATCAGGTTCCCGAAAATCACGAAGTACAGCACCATGGTGATCGCTGGCGGCAGCAAGGTCTGCGGCCAGATTCGGGTGAAGCGCCTGACCTCGCGGTAGACGATAGTGTTCAGGGCAACGAGGTTGGGTTGCAGCTCGGAACTCATACCGCCACCTTCGACAGATTTTTCTCCACCAGGGACACGAACAACTCCTCAAGGCGATTGGTTTTGTTGCGCAGGCTCAACACTTCGATGTTCTGCTGCGCAAGCTGGGTGAACAGCGCGGTGATGCCCATGGCCTTGTCGACCTGGACCTCAAGGGTATGACCGTCGACCAGTCTGGCCGGGTAACCAAGCAACTGCGGCGCAACGCTCAAGGTGTTCTTGAGATCGAGCAGGAAGGTTTCCACATGCAACTGCCCCAGCAATTGCTTCATGCTGGTGTTCTCGACGATGGTGCCGTGGTCAATGATGCCGATGTTGCGGCACAGCTGCTCAGCCTCTTCCAGATAATGGGTGGTGAGGATGATGGTGATGCCTTTCTGGTTCAGCTCGGTGAGGAAGGTCCACATCGAACGCCGCAACTCGATGTCCACCCCCGCCGTCGGCTCGTCGAGGATCAGCAAGCGCGGTTCGTGAACCAGCGCGCGGGCAATCATCAACCGGCGCTTCATCCCGCCAGACAGGGATCGCGATGGCGTATCGCGCTTGTCCCACAACCCCAGTTGGGTCAGGTACTGCTCGGCGCGCTCCTTGGCGATTTTCGGCGGGATGCCGTAGTAGCCGGCCTGGGTCACGACGATGTCGAAAGTCTTTTCGAACTGGTTGAAGTTGAATTCCTGGGGCACGACGCCGATGGAGCGCTTGAGCGCCGCCGGGTTCTTGTCCAAATCATGACCGAAGATGTTCACCGTGCCGCTGGTCTTGTTCACCAGGGTCGAGAGAATGCCGATGGTCGTGGACTTGCCCGCACCGTTAGGGCCGAGCAAGGCGAAAAAATCACCTTCGGCGACATCCAGATCGATACCACTCAGGGCCTGGAAACCGTTGCCGTAGGTTTTGGTTAGCTGCCGGATGGACAGAGCGGAACTCATATCGGATTACGCACCAAGAAGGGAAAGGAAGGAATAGATAAGGGCGGGCGGTGACTAACACAACCGCAGCGCATGAGCGCAATGGTGCTTGTCCCCGCCACACAAGTACAGTCAAGCGTGTCGATAGTGAGTATTAAGTCAACGCGGTCATGACGGCTTTCTGATACGCCGGACGCTGCTTGAGCCGTGCGTACCAGGCCTCAAGATGGGGCTGGGGTGCGCGCTCGATGGGCATTTCAAACCAGGCATAAATAAAACTGCCCAGGGGTATGTCACCCATGCCGATCTCGTCACCCGACAGGTAGGGTTGGGCCGTCAACGCCTGATCGACTACCGCCAGCAGCGCGTCGCACTCCTTGATCGCAGCGTGGATGGCCGGCCAGTCCTGTTGATCGGCCGAGGTGCGCAGCACACCCCAGAACACGGTGCGGAACGGGCCTGCAAAGTTCGAAGTGGTCCAGTCCATCCACTTGTCGGCGCTGGCGCGGGCTTGCGGATCCGCCGGGTACCAGGCGCTGTTGCTGGCGTGGCGGGCCAGGAGATAACGCACGATGGCATTGGATTCCCACAGCACGAAGCCGTCGTCTTCAATCACCGGCACACGACCATTAGGGTTCATCGCCCGGTAATGCGCGGTGTCCACGACGCCAAAGGCACCGCCGGCATCTATTGCCTCGTAAACCAGGCCCAGCTCCTCGGCGGCCCACAACGGTTTCCTGACATTCGACGAGTTCTTGCGACCCCAGATCTTCAGCATGAGCGCCTCTTTATGGATGAATGCGCAGGCAGCATACGCCGGATCAGGCGCGACTCAAATCGCTCTGCATGTCCCCCAGCAGCGCCGGCAACTGCCCGGCAAACAGGTGCGGGTAACATTTTTCCAGGTGCTCGAAAAAGAACGCTTCAGGCACATCGGTGAACTGGCCATGGTCGACCAGGTACTCCATCAACGGCTCGCCATCGCGATTGAAAGGGTGGAACACGCTGTCGTTGATCCCGTCGAACTCCAATGGCGCGACGTTGAACAATTCGCACAGGCCTTGATTGAATGCCGGCGTGGCCTTGACCCAGCGTCCGTTCAGGAACAGTTCGGTATAACCGTGCATGGCGAACACGTCGCTCCTGAGCAGTTCGAGCAGCCGCGGGGTCGAAAGGTGATTGCGCACGTCAGCCAGGCCGATACGTGCCGGGATTGCGCAATGCCGCGCCGCGCCAGCCAGCAATGTGGCCTTGGGCACGCAATAGCTTTCTCCTGCCGCCAACGCGTAACTGCCGCACAGGGTCTGCGGGTCGCGGCTGAAGGTATAAGGGTTGTAACGCACAGCTTCGCGCACGGCGTAATAGAGATTGATCGCCTGCTCGAGCGGATCGCGACTGGCGCCACGGTGTTTTTCAGCGAACTCCACTACTGACGGGTGGTCACTATCGATGAAGCGGCCGGGGCTCAAATACTCGCGCATGAGATCAATCTCCTGGGGAAGACCCGAGTCTAGCGACAGGATAAGCACAGAGATAACGACATTTCGGCCAAACATGGGCGCATTGTCGCGCGAGCAGCGAACGATTTGCGCAGGCTGTTGCCAACCGTGCCTGCAAAACTTTTACAAGGTTTCTCACAATTCAACACCTTGCCCTGATCACCCTGCTACGGATGCCGTCTAAGCTCTGAGGGTTGGTTTTGCCCTGGTTCACGGAGGATTAAATATGCTGTTGTTGTGGATACTGGTTCTGATCGTCGGCGTTGCCTATCTGGCGCATCGCCGCACCGCCCCACTCCCCGCCTTGTGCATCGTTGGCGTTTTTGTGGTGGCAATGGGCGCCTTCAGTCACGCGCCAGGCTGGTTGTTGCTGCTGCTATGGGTGTTGATCGCCGCCGTGGCGGCGCCCTTGTTGCTGCCGGACCTGCGCCGCAAGTTTTTCAGCGCGCCACTGTTCAGCTGGTTCCAGAAAACCCTGCCGCCGATGTCGCAGACCGAGCGCGATGCGATCGACGCCGGCACGGTGTGGTGGGACGGTGAATTGTTCAGTGGCCGTCCGGACTGGGATAAGTTGCTGGCCTACCCGAAAGTGCAGTTGAGCGAAGAGGAACAGGCCTTTATCGATGGCCCGACCGAAGAGCTCTGCGCCATGGTCAGTGACTGGCAGATCGGCCAGGACATGGACCTGCCACCGCAAGCCTGGGCCCACATCAAGGACAACGGCTTTTTCGCCCTGATCATCCCCAAGGAATTCGGCGGCAAGGGCTTTTCCGCCTATGCCCACTCCCAGGTGGCGATGAAACTGGCGACTCGCAGCGGCGACCTCGCCTCCACCGTGATGGTCCCCAACTCCCTCGGCCCTGCCGAGCTGCTGCTGCACTACGGCACCGACGAACAACGCAACCACTACTTGCCACGCCTGGCGCGCGGTGACGATATTCCGTGCTTCGCCCTGACCGGCCCGCTTGCCGGCTCCGATGCCGGCGCGATGCCCGACACCGGGATCATCTGCAAGGGTCAATGGGAAGGCCAGGAAACCCTTGGCCTGCGCCTGAACTGGGAAAAACGCTACATCACCCTGGGCCCCGTCGCGACCCTCCTCGGCCTGGCGTTCAAGGCCTACGACCCGGACCATCTGCTGGGTGACAAGGAAGACCTGGGCATCAGCCTGGCGCTGATTCCAACTGACACCCCTGGCGTCGAGATCGGACGTCGCCACCTGCCACTGGGCGCGGCGTTCATGAACGGCCCCAATTCCGGCAGGGACGTGTTCATCCCCCTGGACTACCTGATAGGCGGCCAGGAGATGCTCGGCAAGGGCTGGATGATGTTGATGAACTGCCTGTCCGTCGGCCGTTCGATTTCCCTGCCGGCAGTTGGCACCGGCGCCGCCAAGTTCACCAGCCTGGTGACCGGCCAGTACGCCCAGGTCCGCGAGCAGTTCAACGTGCCACTTTCGGCGTTCGAGGGTATCCAGGAAGCCATGGCGCGTATCGGCGGCAATGCGTGGATGATGGATGCAGCGCGGATGCTTACCGCCAATGCCGTAGACCTGGGCGAGAAGCCTTCGGTGCTGTCGGCGATCCTCAAGTACCACCTGACCGAACGTGGACGCGAATGCATCAGCCACGCCATGGATGTACACGGCGGCAAGGCCATCATCATGGGCCCGAACAATTACCTGGGACGCAGCTGGAACGGCGCGCCGATCTTCATCACCGTGGAAGGCGCCAACATCCTTTCGCGCAACCTGATGATCTTTGGCCAAGGCGCGATTCGCTGCCATCCGTTCGTACTCAAGGAAATGGCCCTGGCGGGGCGCGAGGACAAGGATCAGGCCCTGGTCGAGTTCGATGCGTTGCTGCTCAAGCACATCGGATTTGCCGTTAGCAACGCCGCCAGCACCCTGGTGCTGAACCTCGGCTTTGGTCACTTTGAACGAGCGCCAGGCAATGCCCTGAGTCAAGGGTACTTCCGCGCGCTCAACCGCCAGGCCGCCGCGTTCGCCATGCTCGCCGACCTCAGCATGATGCTGCTGGGTGGCGAACTTAAACGTCGCGAACGCCTGTCGGCACGCCTGGGTGATGTACTCAGCAACATGTACCTGGCCTCTGCGGCACTCAAGCGTTACCACGATCTCGATTCGCCTGAACATATGGCGCCGCTGTTCAACTGGGCGATGGAAGAAAGCCTCGGTCAGTCGGAAAAGGCCCTCGACGAATTGCTGACCAACTTCCCGAACAAAGTACTGGGCTGCCTGCTGCGGGTGATCGTGTTTCCATTCGGTCGCCGTCACAAAGGTCCGTCGGATAAGCTCGGTGCCGAGGTCGCTGCTGTCATCGGTCGCGCCAAAGGTGATCCGACCCTGGAAGAGTTGCTCGGTGGTTGCTACCGCCCGCAGGCGGCAGATGACGCGGTCGGCGCGTTGCAGCACGCGTGCAACCTGTTGAACGCCGCGCAGCCTTTGCAGAAGAAGCTGCATGTGGCGCTCAAGAGTGGCCAGGTCAAGCCGGCTGCCGGGGAACACGCGATTGATGCGGCACTGGAAGCGGGCGTGTTGCAGCCAGTGGAAGCGCTGACGTTGCGTGATGCCGAGGCGGCACGACGCAAGGTGATCGATGTCGATGACTTCGACAAGGAAGAGCTGGCACTGGCCGACGGAAAGGTCCGCTGATTCCGTTCTACCTGTAAAAACGGGCGCAGGAGCTTTATACTCCCGCGCCCGTTTTGCTCTTGAGGACTTATCTCGTGTCCAACATCGTTGCCGATCATCTCGTCCTGCTGGACCACTTGCGCAGCATCCTGGTCGCCGTGGGCGAGGCCGAGCAGGTTCCCGAAGAAAGCCATGCCTTGTTCCTGGAGCGTTTCGACGAACTGCGGGCATTGTTGCCAGTGGACCCGATTGAAAGCCAATACCTGGGCCAGGACATCCTCTGCCAGGTGATCACCCGCTACCCGCAAATCGCCCACCTGGTCCCGCGCGACCTGCTGTGGTATTTCGCCGGTGACTGCCTGCACTACATGCCTGACGACGAAATCGACTTGTACCAGGCGCTGGAAGAACGTCGCTTCGAAGCCGAACAGAACGATGAGCCGTTCGACTGGAATCAGGAGAAGCAACTGCTGTCGATGTCCAACGACGACAGCAAGCACTGATCCACGATCAGCAATACCAGAGGCCCGCACGGTGAACATGCGGGCCTTTTTCGTGGCAGCCGATGACGCCATCGCGGGCAAGCCTTGCTCCCACAGGTAAAACCGGACCATGGCGGGCTGACCTTGACCCCGTGGGAGCAAGGCTCGTCCGCGATGGGGCCTCTCAGGGCAAACCTTCACCTTCAGGCGTCTCATAGGCCGCCAACTCAGCTCCCCGACCAGGCTTGCCCAAGGTCGGCTCTTTCTCCAGGCACTCCACCAGATAATCGATAAACACGCGCAACTTCGGCGGCATGTACCGGGTTGGTGAATGCAGCAGCCAGGCACCACCATGGTAGGACGCCAGAAAGGTCCAGTCCGGCAACACCTGCACGATCACCCCCTGCTCCAACGCGTGACGTGCCGTGAAATAAGGCAGGCTGCCAATTCCGATATGCTGCAACACCGCCCCCAGGCGAACGCCGGTGTGATTGGCCGCATAACGCCCGCGCACACCGACCGTGATCGCCTTGGTGCCCTTTTTGAATTTCCAGCGCGCATCGCTTGGGGTTTCTCCCAGGTAAATGCAACTGTGATTGAGCAAATCATGGGGGTGCGTCGGTATGCCGTGTTCGGCCAGGTATTGCGGAGTGGCGCACAGCATATGATCGATCGTCAGCAGCTGGCGCCCCACCAACCCGGCAGGTGGCCGATCAGTGATTCGAATGGCCAGGTCGACATGGTCATCGATCAGATCCACCTGCCGATCCTCCAGCAACAACTCAACGTCCACCTTGGGGAAACGCCGCAAGAATTCCGGCATGTGCGGGTGAATCACAAACCGCCCAACCGCCTTGGGCACGCTCACCCGTATCAGCCCTTCTGCCTCATCCGTGAACTGGCCACTGATCTCCATGACCGACCTGGCGGCGCTGACCATTTCCTGGCAACGCTTGAACACCTCCTCGCCACCATCACTGAGCCGCAACTTGCGCGTGGTGCGTTGCAGCAAGCGAGTGGCCAGCGCTTTTTCCAGGCGCGAAATGCTGCGACTGACCGCAGACGGCGAGGAGCCGAGTTGACGAGCCGCTTCAGAGAAGCTGCCAGTCTCGACAACCTTGACGAAAATCGCCATTTCACCCAGCAGCGGCAACGGAAGATTTATGCTCACAGCGCAACAGTCCTTTGATGTTTGACCGGATTATCACGCTTTTCCCCGCTACCTATAATAAAAAACAGTATTTATCCGGATTCGGCACATGACGCTTCGCCTCTTTTTCCACAGTGATGACCTCAATGCCAACGTGGAAGTACTGGACTGCATGCCCCACGAGAACGAATTCGCCGTCGTGCTGCGGGCCACACTCTTTCACCCCCAGGGCGGTGGACAGCCTTTTGATACCGGCTGGATCGGCGAGAGCCAAGTGCTTCGTGTGGTCCAGGATCCCGACCGCATCATCCATTTTGTCGACCGCCCGATAACCCCGGGCATGACCCGGATTCGGATCGACGAGCAACGTCGCCAATTCAATACCCGCATGCATTCTGCCGGACATTTGATCGGCCACCTCGTCCAGGCCATGGGCTGGATGCCAGTCAAGGCGCATCACTGGCCAGGTGAAGGCCGGGTGCAATTCAAACCTGCCGAGTCCGCCCAAGAGGTCGACGTAAAGACTGTCCAGATCGGCCTCGATCAGTGGATTGCCGACGACCTGCCGCGCCTGACGTCGCTACGCGAAGGCGCACGGGAAATCAGCTTTGGCGAACTCCCTGCCTATGGCTGCGGCGGCACTCATGTACGCAGCCTGAGGGAGTTGGGCACGGTCGCCATCGCCTCCGTCTCGTCGAAAAAAGGCGTGCTATCGGTTCACTACAGCGTGGACTGAGGCTGGGGCAGCCATTCACTTCTGGCGGTATTGCCGGTCACCTGACCCTTTGGATCTAAACAGCCACACACGCAAAAGGCCCGCTCAGTCTGACTGGCGGGCCTCTTCACTTCTCGGGAACAAATTCTGCACAAACAAAAACGCCGCTCAATGAGCGGCGTTTTCGTTAAATATGGAGCGGGAAACGAGACTCGAACTCGCGACCCCGACCTTGGCAAGGTCGTGCTCTACCAACTGAGCTATTCCCGCAAATGGCGTCCCCTAGGGGACTCGAACCCCTGTTACCGCCGTGAAAGGGCGGTGTCCTAGGCCACTAGACGAAGGGGACACGCTGCCCGGAACACATGGTGTGTGTTTCGGTACCCAGAGCCGCATCCGAAGACTTGGTTCTGGTTTCACTCAGTGCTGCCCGAAAGCAACACTGTTTAAAAATGGAGCGGGAAACGAGACTCGAACTCGCGACCCCGACCTTGGCAAGGTCGTGCTCTACCAACTGAGCTATTCCCGCATTGGCGTCCCCTAGGGGACTCGAACCCCTGTTACCGCCGTGAAAGGGCGGTGTCCTAGGCCACTAGACGAAGGGGACACACGTACAACATTCACTCCCTACCGCGTTTCGCTGTGTGCTTTACGCTGTAAGTGGCGCGCATTCTATGGATGGATTGAGAGGTCGTCAACCCCCAGATATAAATTTATTTAAATCAATGACTTCGACCTGGATTCAGGCGCGTTTCGGGCTTTTCCGCCGCCCGGTGTCTGACGCCTATATTCTGACGCCTGCCAAGACGTTATAGTCGATCCGGGCCACAGATGATGGCCATATGCACCCAGTACAGAGATTACTTATATAAGGCGCATGACGGCCGATACAGGCTGGACACTGTCCGATTCAACCCGTCGTGCGGCGCTATGCGCTCCAATGCCAAGCCACTACACTCGCTCGCGAATCCCATAAAGAGGTCTTACCGGTGACTCCACTCATGATCACCCTGCTCGTCGTAGCCGGGATCGCGCTATTGATCGTCATTGGCTACATGAACAATGTGGTGGAAAACAACAAGCTGGAGAAGGCCCGCACCAAGGTTGAGCTCAACGACCGCCTGCGTCGTTGCGGTGAGATCACCGAGACGTTCCCTGGGCAGTTGATGACACCGGCACTCAAGCTGCTGTTGACGCGCCTGGAGCTCAATGTCTGCCAGCGCCTGCTCAACCTGGAAAAATCCAATGCCGGGCTCAAGGCCCGGATTGCCGAGCTGACGGCGCTGGTCGCGCAAGGGGAATCGATTCCGGTCAATAACCCGCCGGCGCCGATCCAGACTGAGGCCAAAGCCAAGGACGTACGTTTCCTGCTTGAGGCCCTGCACGGTCAAATTACCCGCGCAGCCCAGGACGGTTTCCTGCCCACCAACGAAGCCAAGCGCTGGATCCGTGAGGTTCGCCATATCCTGGTGCTGCTGCACATCGAGTTTTTCAACAATCTGGGCCAGCACTCGCTGCAGCAAAATCAACCTGGCCAGGCGCGACTGGCTTTCGAGCGCGGCGTTCAATACCTGCGCAAACAGCAGGAACCGCAGGTTTACGCCGAACAGCTGCAGTATCTGGAGAAACTCCTGGCTCGTGCCAATGCCCAGGTGATGGACAAGACTGCGCCTGCCGAAGACGAAGTGAACCAGTTGACCGAAGGCCTCAAGGACGTCGAAGCCGATGCGGACTGGAAGAAAAAAGTCATCTACGACTGATCGACCTGTGCAGGGGCGAGCTTGCTCGCGAAAAACGTCTGAGCGCTGCGGGGTGTCTGAATCCCCGAGTCATCGTTGACGACCATCGCGAGCTCGCTCCTACAGAGTCAGAGCCTGAAATGCCCCACCATCCCCTTCAGTTCAATCCCCAACTGCGCCAGCTCGATACTGGAAGCGGCATTGCCCTGCATCGCCAGCGAAGACTGGTCGGCACTGGCACGGATGCTCGTTACGCTTCTATTGATTTCCTCTGCCACCGAGCTCTGTTCCTCGGCGGCTGCAGCAATTTGCTGGTTCATCTGCTGAATCAATGACACGGCAGCCGCGATGCTGCCCAAGGCACTTTCGGTCTGCAGTGCATCGCTCACCGCCAGCTTGACCAGCTCCCCGCTGTTCTGGATCTGTTGCACCGATGAGTGCGCCGCAGAACGCAAGGCGCTTACCAGGCGTTCTATTTCCTCGGTCGATTGCTGGGTGCGCTTGGCCAGGGCTCGAACTTCATCTGCAACCACTGCGAAGCCCCTGCCCTGCTCTCCGGCGCGCGCGGCTTCAATCGCCGCGTTCAGCGCCAGCAGATTGGTCTGCTCGGCCACGCTCTTGATGACGCCGAGCACCGTGCCGATGTTCTGGATCTCGGCGCTCAGGCTTTCAATGCTTGAACTGGCCGAGGTCGCTGAATCCGCCAGCAGCTCGATCCGGGCCATGCTCTGGCGCACCACTTGCTGTCCGCTTTCGACCTTGCTGTCCGCCGTCTGCGCCGCTTGAGCGGCCTCCTCTGCATTACGCGCGACGTCATGCACGGTGGCGGTCATCTGGTTCATTGCGGTGGCCACCTGCTCGGTTTCCTCCTTCTGGCTACTGACCTCAAGATTGGTCTGCTCGGTGCCTGCCGATAACGACTGCGCCGAACTGGCCAACTGTTCGATGCCGGCCTGCAAGCCACTGACGATGGTGCTCAGCCCTGCCCCCATCTGCTGCATGGCATGCATCAGTTGACCGATTTCGTCGCGCCGGGTCACCTCGACCGTCGCACTCAGATCCCCCGATGCAATTCGCTGGGCGACCTGGATCACACTGCGCAGAGGCGCCACGATCAGGCGGGTGATTACCCACGCGGCAATCAGGCCGGCCAGGAGTGCCAGCACAGAGGAACCGATGATCAGCAATGCATTCTTTTTCAGCTCTGCCTGCATGGACTGATCTTCGGCGACATAGGCCTGGTCCACTCGATCCACCACTTGGGCGGCACGCTGGTGCAACTGCGCATAGACGGTCTTTTCCTGAGCCAGCAGCCCGGTGTACTCCGCGAGTTTTTCACTGAAACCGGCAATGTGGCCAGTCACTTCGTTGAGCACCGTCTTGTAGCCGTCATCCAGGACCGTGGATTTGAGCTGCTCAGCCTGGGCCAGCGCCTGGTCAGCCTGCTCGATCTTGCCCTGGCCGGCGCCGTCATCACCCTTGCGACTCAAGTCCAGGCGTACCCGTGCCTCGTTCATCGCCTGCAGCATCAACCGCGAGACCTGACTGACCTGACCGGCCTGTTCGATGAATTGCGCGCCATCCTTGCCCTGGGACTCTTTCAGGGTGTAAGCCCCATCATCGGCGAGCCCGGCCTGCAAAACATCGAGGTTGTTGGCAACGCTTGAGACTGACCAATTGGCCATTTCCAAGGCCAGGTCCTTGGTCTGGCTGAGCGAGACGAACTCGTCGAAGGCTTTTCTATAAGCCAGAAGCGATTGCTCCACGTCATTCATGACCGGCACATTCGCTGCAGAGGCCTGCTTGAGCCCGGTCGCCAGGGCAATCAGCTCGTCGACCCCGGCGTGCAAGGCCTCGACGGTTTTAGCGTCGCCCCGCAAGGCGTACTCCTGCTCGAGCAAGCGCACCTTGAGCAGGCCGCTATTAAGCGAGGACATCTGTTTGAGATCATTGAAGCGCTGGCTGATGGCCTGCAATGACCATACGCCGATTGCCGCGATAAGCGCCGTCAACAACAGTACCAAGGCAAACCCCACACCCATTTTTTTTGCCATACCGAGGTTGGCAAAACGTCCTTGCACGGCCGATTTCATTGCACTGGGTCCCCTGATCGAGTCTATTCAAGCAGATTCGCAACGGGCACAAGGCAACACAAGACTCTGGCGTCGGAATAATGGCAAAAAGCTACGCACCCGTCGTTTTCAGAACGCTGGAGGTCGATCCGGCGAAGTCGCCATGAAGAAGCGGCGAGCCTGCGGATCACACGCATGGAAAATGGCTGGATCTTACTTGGGTGACACAGTAAAAGATCGCAGCCTCGTTGCACTCGACAGCGCCTACACAGCGTCCTAAGCAGGGTCTGCGCAGGCTTGTGCGAAGCGGGCGGGTTAGAAGGCCGTTACGCCGCCGTCCACTGCCAAGGAGTGCCCGGTGGTGAAAGCGGCGCCGTCGCTGCACAGGTACAACACCGCACTGGCGATCTCCTCCACTTTGCCGATGCGACCGACCGGGTGCATCGCGTTGGCGAACTCGCCCTTCTTCGGATCCGCCTCATAAGCGCGGCGGAACATGTCGGTGTCGATCACCGCAGGGCACACGGCATTGACCCGGATTTTCTTTTTCGCATACTCGATCGCAGCCGACTTGGTCAGGCCGATCACTGCGTGCTTGGACGCCGCATAGATGCTCATCTTCGGCGCAGCGCCCAGGCCCGCCACCGAAGCCGTGTTGACGATGGCGCCACCGCCCTGGGCCAGCAGCAGAGGCAGCTGATACTTCATGCACAGCCATACGCCTTTGACGTTGACCCCCATGATGGCGTCGAACTCGTCAAGCGTGCCGTCCGCCAGCTTGCCCTTCTCGATTTCAATGCCGGCGTTGTTGAAGGCATAGTCCAGGCGCCCGTAGGTATTCACCACCTCGTCCATCAGGTGTTTCACTTCGCTTTCCTGAGTGACGTCGCAGCGCACGAAGGTCGCTTCGCCGCCCAGAGTACGAATCAGCGCCACGGTACCTTCGCCGCTTGCCGTGTCCAGGTCGGCGACCACCACTTTCAAGCCTTCAGCGGCGAATGCCTGGGCAGTCGCGCGGCCGATACCATTACCGGCGCCCGTCACTACTGCTACCTGACCAGAAAACGTCATGCTCATTGTCATGTCCTCGAAGAAAGCCGGGAAAGTGCGTGCACCCAGTCTAGACACAGGTGCCTGCAGCACGTCAGCACTATCAAGAGGCCGGTTGGCTGCCCATGAGTAGCAGTGATGAAACCGCCCAAGCGACTATCACTGCTCTGGATCGAACTGCATTCGCCGTATCAGCGAGACTTGCGGCCTGGGTCATGAAGGGCTATCAACAAGGCTTCATCCCTCTTGAGCGCCTGTCATGACTACCCAGACCAATCGCCAGTTCCTGCTCGCCAAACGTCCGGTGGGCCCGGCGACCCGCGAAACCTTCACCTATCAGCAAGTACCGGTTGGTGAACCGGGCGCAGGACAGATCCTGGTCAAAAACGAATACCTGTCCCTGGACCCGGCCATGCGTGGCTGGATGAACGAGGGCAAGTCCTACATTCCTCCGGTCGGTATCGGCGAAGTCATGCGTGCATTGGGCGTGGGCAAAGTCGTTGCGTCGAACAATCCCGGTTTTGCCGTCGGCGACTACGTCAACGGTGCCCTTGGCGTGCAGGATTATTTCCTCGGCGAGCCAAGGGGTTTTTATAAGGTCGATCCGAAACTGGCCCCGCTGCCACGCTACTTGTCAGCGCTGGGCATGACGGGCATGACCGCTTACTTCGCCTTGCTCGACGTCGGCGCGCCAAAAGAAGGCGACACCGTGGTGCTGTCGGGCGCCGCTGGCGCTGTGGGCAGCATTGCCGGGCAGATCGCCAAGCTCAAGGGGTGTCGTGTGATCGGCATCGCAGGTGGCGCGGACAAGTGCAAGTTCCTGATCGAGGAACTGGGTTTCGACGGCGCTATCGACTACAAGAACGAAGATGTGCACGCCGGCCTGAAGCGTGAATGCCCCAAAGGGGTCGACGTCTATTTCGATAATGTCGGCGGCGATATTCTCGATGCAGTGCTGAGCCGCTTGGCGATGAAAGCGCGAGTGGTTATCTGCGGCGCCATTAGCCAGTACAACAACAAGGAGGCAGTCAAGGGACCCGCCAATTACCTGTCGCTATTGGTCAACCGCGCTCGCATGGAAGGCTTTGTGGTGATGGACTACGCGGCGCAGTTCGCCGCCGCCGGGCAGGAAATGGCGGGCTGGATGGCCAAGGGACAACTCAAGAGCAAGGAAGATATCGTCGAAGGGCTGGAGACGTTCCCGGAGACGCTGATGAAGTTGTTCAGCGGGGAGAACTTTGGCAAGTTGGTGCTGAAGGTGTAACGCTGTCACTAACTGAATCAAAACCCTGTGGGAGCGGGCTTGTGGGAGCAAGGCTTGCCCGCGATTGAGGCGCCGCGGCCCATAGGCCCGACCGCGTCATCGTTCATCGCGGGCAAGCCTTGCTCCCACAGAGGGGGATTACGCCAGCTCGGCTACCACGGCGGCCAACGCCTTGGCTGGATCAGCCGCCTGGCTGATAGGACGGCCGATCACCAGGTAATCCGAACCGGCATCCAGCGCCTGCCGCGGGGTCAGGATGCGGCGTTGATCGTCCTGGGCGCTGCCGGCCGGACGAATACCTGGCGTCACCAGTTGCAACGACGGGTGAGCCGATTTCAGGGCCTGGGCTTCCAGCGCCGAGCACACCAGGCCATCCATTCCGGCTTTTTGCGCCAATGCAGCCAGGCGCAGTACCTGCTCCTGCGGTTCGATGTCCAGGCCGATACCTGCCAGATCCTCACGCTCCATGCTGGTCAGCACGGTCACGCCGATCAACAGCGGCTTTGGCCCCGTGCGCTGGTCGAGCACTTCGCGACACGCAGCCATCATGCGCAGGCCACCGGAGCAGTGCACGTTGACCATCCACACGCCCATTTCCGCAGCGGCTTTCACCGCCATGGCGGTGGTGTTGGGGATGTCATGGAACTTGAGGTCGAGGAATACTTCGAAACCCTTGTCGCGCAGGGTGCCGACAATTTCCGACGCACAGCTGGTGAACAGCTCCTTGCCCACTTTGACCCGGCAGAGAGTCGGGTCCAGTTGATCGGCCAGCTTCAGTGCGGCGTCACGGGTGGGGAAATCCAGGGCGACGATGATAGGAGTCTGGCAGACGGACATGGGCGGGCTCTCAGGCAGGACGAAATCGGCGCGCATTGTAGCGGAACCAGCGGCGCTGCGGGACCCGATGATCGGTAAATCGTCCCGACAGCTCAGGCAATACCAGCTTTTCCCTCAGCGCCGCTCTTCTATGCGGGCGTGACTCTTGCTCCAGTCCGTCAACAAGCTATAGGCCACGGCCAGCAACGTGGGGCCGATGAACAAGCCAATGAAGCCGAATGCGATCAGGCCGCCAAATACGCCCAGCAACACAATCACCAGCGGCAGGTTACCGCCGCGGCTGATCAGGTAGGGTTTGAGCACGTTGTCGACGCCGCTGATGATGAATGTGCCCCAGATCCCCAGGAACACCGCCATCCCGTAATCACCTTTCCACGCCAGCCACGCCGTCGCCGGAATCCACACCAGTGGCGGGCCCATGGGAATCAGGCTGAGCAGGAAGGTCACGATACCGAGCACCAGGGCCCCGGGAACGCCGGCAATCAGGAACCCGACCAACGCCAGCAACGCCTGCGCCGCTGCCGTGCCGATCACTCCGTTGACCACCCGCTGTACCGTACCGGCCACCAGCTCGATGTAATAGCCGGCGCGATCGCCGATCAATCGTTCGAGCAAGCCATGGACGAAGGCCGCCAGGCGCGGGCCGTCGCGATAGAAAAAGAATACAAAGACGATGCTCAAGGTCAGTTCGAGGATACCGCCGCCGATCTGCGCACTGCGGGCCAGCAGCCAGTTGCCGACCTGCCCCAGGTACGGCTTGACCGCCACCATCATCGCTGCGCCCTGCTGGTCGATGCTGTCCCAGATCCCCACCAGCCGCTCGCCAATCAGCGGAATCGAACCAAGCCAGGTCGGTGCCTCGGGCAGGCCGTCGACCTGCACGTCCTTGATGAACGCCGTGGCATCGCGCACGTGATCGGCCAGGTTGAACCCCAGCCATACCAGGGGCACCGCTACCAGCAACATCCAGCCCAGGGTCAGCACGGCGGCGGCCAGGGATTCGCGACCGTTCAGCCAGCGAGTCAGCAGTCGCATCAGTGGCCAACTGGCAAATGCCAGCACCGCCCCCCAGAACAACGCCGACCAGAACGGCGCCATCACCCATAAGCTCGCGCCAAACAGCACCAGGAGCAGGATCTGCACCAACAGCCGATCATTGTTGATCATGTAGGTCTCGTCAGTCAGGAAAGAGTCGGCGAGCGCGCATCGGCGCTCGCCTGATGAAGCTTATCGCAATAGTTCGATGTGCAGGCCAGAGCCTTCGTTGCTGCCGGTTTCCATCCTTGCCGCGCGCACGCCCTGCTTTACCAGCGCCTGACGCCAGGCTTCGGCGTTCGCCCCGGAGACACTGACGCGCAGGCCGGTATCCAGGTTCAAGCCACGCGACAGCAAGCGCAACCAGGTCTCGTCGGGGGCGCCGGACAACTTCGCAAAGTCGAGTTCGCCCGTACTTTTAAGCTGTCGCAGCAAGGTGGCGGAGGTCGGCAGCAATTCGCCCAGTGGCGCGGCGGCGTCAAACTGCTCGGCATGCAGGTACGCTTTACGATTGCCCCTGGTGATGCTGTAGAGCGCTACCAGGGTATTGTCCCGGGGCGCCGCCAGACGCAACAGCAGATAGGCCTGTTGATCATCGGCCCCGTACAGTTTTGCGTTGCCAAATACCTCATTGGCCCACAGGCTGCTCTCCCCGCAGTCACGCGCCTGGCACCAGAACAACAACTCGGCGCCCTGCTTCTGCAAGGCCTCACGGGCCGCGGTAAAAGCGTCAGTGGAAGAGTGTTCCGGGGGCAGTTCGTAGGTGACGGAAGTGATCTGCCCACGCGCCGTGACCTGTCCGTCAAAGCGCAACTGCCCGCTGATCTTGCGGATCGACCCCAGCGGATAGATCCGTTCCATTTCCACAGCGGGGCGATAGTCGACGATTTGCGCATCGCCCATCCGCGGCAGCATCGGCAGGTCCTGGCTACCGGGCAAGTCGGCAGCAAACGACTGGGCACTGAAACAGCACAGCGCGACAAAACTGAGTGAGCGCATGGAAAGACTCATCGGATCGGCATGCCCTGGGCACGCGGGACGACCTGTTGGTCATTCGGGGTCGCTGCGGTGTAGAGATCTTTCATGGTTGTCTCCCATTTCAAGCCGCCCAGCCTCGACAGTTGCCAGGCGCAAGTCAAGGAACGGTGAAGAACCGATTGAAACAGTCTGCGACAAGATCCGCGCCAGCCTCATCATTCAGGTGCAAATGATGGCCACCTGGCAGTTGTTCCCGGCTGAAGGGTAGACGTTCCAGCAACGCCTCGTGTCTGGCGAGCATGCCATCGGCGGCGACCACCAGTTTGGCTCGGCAACTGACCCGCTGCACAAAGGTCATCGCCTGTTCCGTGGTCAGGCGCAAGGGCGAAGGCAGCGTCAGGCGGTTGTCGGTGCGCCAGGTGTAACCGCCCGGCACCGGCATCAGCCCGCGCTGAGCCAGCAACTCGGCGGCTTCGCGACTTACCGCTACCAGGCCTTTCATCCGCGCTTCGACGGCCCGGTCGAGCGTGGCATACACCGGCTTGCGCTTCTCCCGCAGGTCCAGTTGCGCCTGCAAGGCCATCCCCATCCGCTGCGCGGCATTTTCCGCATCGTCCGTAGGAGGAATGATGCCGTCGATCAGCGCCAGGTGCGTGACGCGTTCCGGCAGTGAACCGGCGATGATCAATGAAGCAATCGCCCCCATCGAATGGCCCAGCAGCGCAAAGCGTTGCAAACCCAGTTGCTCGGCCACTTGCAGTACATCGTGGGCATAGTCCCACATCGCGTAGCCGGCACCGGCGGGCCGGTGTCCGGAATGACCGTGCCCGGCCATGTCCAGGGCAATGATACGCAGGCCATGGAGTCTGGGCGCCAGCCGGGCAAAGCTGTTGGCGTTGTCCAGCCAGCCGTGCAAGGCGATCACGGGCAGCCCGTCCTCAGGCCCGAACAAGTGTGCCGCCAATTCGATGTGCGGCAGGTTCAGGCGAATTTCTTCCACGGCATGGCTCATGCGCAATCCTGCTTGGGACGAGCTTGCCAGCGGCTGAACAGGTTCTTCAGCAGCGTGGCGGTATCCTGGGGACGCTCGAGCGGAAACATGTGGCCGCCGGGCATGGTCAGGGACTCACCCAGCGGCATGCGACCCACGGCACTGGCGTGATGGCGCATGACCACCCGGCTCTTGTGCCCGCGAACCACCGCCAGCGGCACTTTCAACTGCCGCGCCCGGCCAGGACTGGTATGAGGTACGCCCCGATAGATACTGATTTCCGTGGCAGGATCGAAGCGCAATCGCAAGGTGTCGCCAACCTGATGCAATCCGTGAAGCAGGTAGGCATCCAGGCACTCCGGATCAAAGCTGCGAAACAGGCTTTTGCCAGCAAAATAGCGGCGGGCGCTGTCCATGTCGCGGAATTCTTCGCGCCGGCCCAGGGTGCGGCCGGCCGGCGTCAGGCGATCGATGAAGCCAAAGCGCTTGGCGGCGCGAATCACCCATTGATCGGCACGAGTCAACACCGGCGAATCAAGCATCACCACCCCGCGATACAACTCCGGGCAGCGCAACGCGGCATGCAGGTGCAGCACGCCGCCGAAGGAATGGCCGACGCCCCACACCGGCTCCGGCTGCTGTTGCAGGTGATGGATCAGTTCATCCACGAGGTTGTACCAGTTGTCGTCCGCCGGAAAGCGCGGATCGTGGGCGTGCTGCTCCAGATGCGTGACCTGAAACTCAGGCGCCAGCGCCGCAAACAATTTGCCATAGGTTCCGGAGGGGAAACCGTTGGCGTGGGCGAAGAATATCTGTTGCGGCATACCGGCAAATCCATGAGCGAGAACATGGGGGTGATTGTCCGTAAGACGGTGGGTTACGGCAATGACCATAACGGTCAGGAATGGTGGTAGGAGATATCGCAGAGATTAAAAGATCGTCCGAAAGCTCGGGCCGCGTTCGAACGATTTTTTGACTTTAAAACCTCAGCGCGCCGGAGGATTCTCGCCCAGCGGCACCACGGCCATGGTCAGGCGCGACACGCAACTGGCCTTGCCCTCGTCACTGGTCAGGCGGATATCCCAGACGTGAGTGGTACGGCCGATATGAATCGCCCTGGCCACTGCCGTCACCCGGCCACTGCGCAGGCCACGCAGGTGGTTGGCATTGATCTCCAGGCCCACGCAGTAGAACTTGCTGGCGTCGATGCACAGGTAACTGGCCATCGACCCCACGGACTCCGCCAGCACCACCGAGGCGCCGCCATGCAGCAGGCCATAGGGCTGGTGAGTGCGATGGTCGATGACCATGCTCGCGGTCAGGGACTCGTCGTCGAACGCTTCGAAGCGAATATCCAGCACCTCGCCAATGGTGTTTTTCTGGATAGCGTTCAACTGCTCAATGTTCGGGGTGGTGCGCCACAGGCTCATCGCTGACATCCTTTGTTGGTTTTGTTCGTCACTCAATCCTGCCACAGCACGGTCTCGTTGCGCTCGCTCCATTCCTCGAACCGCCCACCGTAAGCCGCTTCGATCACATTGCGCTTGATCTTCAGGGTCGGCGTGAGGAACCCGTTCTCCACTGCCCAGCTGTCCCTGACCACCACCAGGCGGCGCAAGCGTTCATGTTTATCCAGGGCACCATTGACCTCCTCCAGGAGTTTTTCCAGGCTCGCATGCAGGCCCGCGCGGCCAGTGCCCCCGGCGTCCTGCTGGCCAACGGCGGACAGCACGCACAAGCCCAGCGGCGCGCTCAAGCCATCGCCCACCACGCACACCTGCTCGATGCGCGAGTGCACCGCCAGGCGATTTTCGATGGGCGCCGGGGCCACGTATTTGCCTTTGCTGGTCTTGAAGATTTCCTTCAGGCGTCCGGTCAGGCGCAGGTTGCCCTCGGCGTCTTCTTCACCTTTGTCCCCGGTACGCAGAAAGCCGTCGGCGGTGAGGGTGTCGGCGGTTTTCTCCGGTTCCTTGAAGTAACCGAGCATGGTCGCGCCGCTGCGTACCAGCACTTCTCCGGAAGGCTCGATACGTACCTCGACATCGGGGCAGGGTTTGCCGATCCAGCCGGGTTTCTGCTGGCCGGGCAGGCAGATATGCGAGTAACCACAGCTTTCGGTCATGCCGTAGACCTCCAGCACATCCAGCCCGAGCTTGCGGTACCACAGCAGCAACGTCTGCGGCACCGGAGCTGCTCCGGATAACGCGACACGCAACGCGTCCAGGCCAAGCCCGGCGAGCACTCTGTGCCCCACGCGTTTGCCAATGATTGGCAAGCCAAGCAGGAAATCCAGGCGCTTTGCCGGAATCTTGCTGTAGACGCCCATCTGGAATTTGGTCCAGATCCTGGGCACCCCAAACAAGGCCGTGGGCCGGGCGCGTTGCAGGTCGGTGAGGAAGGTGTCCAGGCTCTCGGCAAAGAACACCGTTTGCCCGGTGTAGATCGACGCCAGTTCAACGAACATCCGCTCGGCCACGTGACACAGCGGCAGGTAGGACAGCAGGCGGTCCGACTCGTTGAGGCCGAACAACTGCGTGCCGCGGCTCGTGGCGAAACCCAGATTGGCGAAACTGTGCATCACGCCTTTGGGCATGCCGGTGGTGCCGGAGGTGTAGATGATGGTCGCCAGTTCGTCGGCGGCAGGTTTGGGATCGTCCTGTATGGGAGAACTGGCCTGCAGGTCGGCCCAGCTGAAATTGAAAGTACCCGGAGGATGCAGTGGCAGGCTGATGGTCGGCAGATCGGCGGCAACGCCCCGGGACATGCCTGGCCAGTCGTCGAGCTTGCCAATGAACGCCAGCGCCGCTTCGGAATGCTCGAGCACCTGGCTCACCGATTCGGCAGTCAGATTGGGGTAGAGCGGAACAGACACATGGCCGGCCATCCAGATCGCCAGGTCGGCAATGATCCAGTGCGCACAGTTTTTCGAGATCAGGGCGATGTGGCTGCCTTGGGGCAATTCCCGCGCTCGCAGCCAGTGGGCAGCGCAGCGTGCCTGATGACCAACGTCGGCCCAGGTCAGCGTTTCGACCTGTCCGCCGCCCGTGGGTTGCACCAGATAACGCTGGCGGGGATGGCGGGCTTCACGCTCGTAGAAGACATCCAGAGGCAATCGAAAAGCGCCAGGCATGCGACTCGCTCCTTTTATTGGTCTGGAGCAAGCGTAGTCAACCAAGCGATTGCTTGGTTGGATATTTTATTGCCGTATGAACGAGGCCTGCACGCGATGGGGTCGCCTCGGTGGCCGGTTGTGAATCGGTGAACTCATCGCGGGCAAGCCTTGCTCCCACAGCGATCGCTGAACAATCAAGGATGCTTGATGCTGTTGAGCTTCATCGCCCCCGCGAGCGGTAAATCGCCCTCCAGCTCCGCCAGTCCGGCCGTAGACACTCGCTCCGGATCCTGCACATGACCATGCTGCAGATACCCGAGCAGATTGCCCACCAGCGGGTTATGACTCACCAGCAGCGCATAATCGACAGATACCAGCTGCTCCGCCACGGCTTGTGGGCGGGAATCGGGAGTGAGCCAATCAACCGTGCGAATATCCGGCTTGAAACCCAGGGCTTCACGCACCAGTTCTGCCGTCTGCTGCGCACGCTTGAAAGGACTGGCGTAGATCGCCGTCAACGGCTCGCTGATCAGTAAAGCAGCACTGCGCAACACTTCTGCGCGGCCACTGGCCGTCAATTCCCGCTCGGAATCAGGACGTGTGCCGTGCGGCTCAGCCTCACCATGACGCAATACCCAGAGTTTCATAGTTTCGGTTCCTCATCTCGGGCCGGATGCGGTGCTGGCGGCACTGCGTGCGGCGCTTCACCTTCAGGTGTGCGCGGCGTCGGCCAGTCGGCGAAAGGCCAGGGCTTCTGGTCACTGTGAAAGCTGCCGAAGCGACCGATCTGCGCCAGGAACTGGCTCAGGCTGTCGCCGAAATTCATCAGGCTGGCGCTCGGGGCACCGTAGATCAAACGATAAATCAACTGTACCAGCACCACTGCGCCAAGGATGAATTGCGCGACTTGCCAGACCAGCACGTAAACGATCATCCACAGCACGCGCAGCAGAATGGACTCGTATTTGGCTTCTTCTTTCGGTTCGTTCATTTCTCGCTCCCTGATTCAATAGATTGGACGTGCGTAGATAAATTCAGTTGAAACCACTGGTAGAAATGAAGTCGACGTCGGTTTTCGGTTCGCCGCGCATCAACAGCCCGATCACCTGCTCAAGCGTGCGCCCTTCAAACAGTATCGCGTGCAGTCCGGCGACCAGCGGCATATATACACCCACTTCCTGAGACTTGACCTTGAGCACCTTGAGCGTATTCACGCCTTCGGCGACCTCGCCCAGGCGCGTCACCGCGTCTTCCAGGCTCAAGCCCTGGCCAAGGGCAAAACCCACCTGGTAATTTCGGCTTTTGGGCGATGAACAGGTAACAATCAAGTCGCCAACGCCGGCCAACCCCAGGAACGTCATCGGGTTGGCACCCTGGTTCACTGCAAAGCGGGTCATTTCCGCCAATGCCCGGGTGATGAGCATGCTCTTGGTGTTTTCACCCATGCCCAGTGCCGCCGCCATGCCAGCGATGATCGCATAGACGTTTTTCAACGCCCCGCCCAATTCCACGCCGTAGCGGTCGGCACTGGCATAAACGCGGAAGGTGCGGCCATGCAACGCCTCCTGCACGCGCTGGCACAGCGCTTCGTCTTCACTGGCGACCACTGTGGCGGTCAGCGCATGCTCGGCAATCTCCCGGGCGAGGTTCGGCCCGGAGATCACGCCAATGCGGGCCTGCGGGGCGATTTCCTCAAGGATCTGGCTCATCAACTTGAAGGTGTGGGCTTCGATGCCTTTGGTCAGGCTCACCAGCAACTTGCCGCTCAAACGTTCGGCATGCGGCATCAGCACCGCGCGCAACGCGCTGGAGGGCAGCGCGACGAAACACAGGTCACAGGCGTCCAGCGTGGCCTGCAGGTCGGTGACCGGCTCCACTGCTGGCAAAATCTTGATGCCCTTGAGGTAACGCGGGTTCTCACGATTGACCCGGATGGCCTCGGCCTGCTCCGGATCTCGCATCCACTGTCGGACCTGATGCCCGTTTTCAGCCAGGAGATTGGCCACGGCGGTACCAAAACTTCCGCCTCCCAGGACCGCGATTGGGCGCTGTTCAGTCATATGCAATCCGTTAATCCATACCAATGGCGATGCCGGCATTATACGGAGCGTCCCGGTCGCGGCCAGCCCTCACGAAAATTAGCCTCGCGAACCGGGACACGCGCAACAAATCCTCGGAAATGCCGGCATCCTCCATGGAAAAGTCGACCGGCTCGGTTAACATGCGCGCCCATTCACCACGATCAGGGATGTGTTGTGTCATTTGGTTCCACGTCATCGCGCTCGCCGCTGGTTCTGGCGCTGATTTTCAGCTCGCCATTGCTGGCAGACGACCTGTTCCTCGACGGCGAACCCTTGCCGCAAGTCCTGACGGCGACTCGGCTGAAGCAGTCGCCGGCGGCGGTACCGGGCAGCATGACGGTGATCGACAGCCAACTGATCACAGCCAGCGGCGCCCGGGACATCAGCGAACTGCTGCGCCTGGTGCCGGGGATGATGGTCGGCAACATCAGCGGCAATCAGGCAGCGGTGAATTATCACGGCACCAGCGCCAGCGAAGCACGGCGCATGCAGGTGCTGATCGATGGTCGCTCGGTTTATCGAGCCGGCTTGTCCACAGTGGACTGGAGCGATATTCCGGTGCCCCTGGACGACATCGAGCGCATCGAGGTATTCCGCGGTCCGAACACCGTCAGCTACGGCGCAAATGCCTTGATGGCGGTGGTCAATATCATTACCCGCCGCCCCGCCGACAGCCATGGCTCCCGGATGAAAATTATCCGCGGTCAGCGTGACATCAATGATTACTACGCCAGCCAGGGCTTGGGCTGGGATTCCGGCGATCTGCGCCTGTCGCTGTCCGGTCTGCAAGACGACGGCTTTGACTCTGACCGCAACGGCGCCGACTACCGCGACAGCCGTCGCCTCAACCGCATTAATCTCGCCGTCAGCCAGACACTCGATGAACGACAGAGCATTGACTGGCAGCTCAACGCCAAGGACGGCAGCAACCAACGGCCGTACACCTACAGGCCGGTGTTCTCGGGGATTACTGACGCGGGTAACAATTCCGACGTAGTTGCCAAGACCTACGCAGGCTCACTGCGCTGGAACCTCGACGTCGATCCCGATCACAGCCTTTATATGCAGGGCACCGCCCAGCACTGGGACCGCCAGCAGACATGGCGTGCCTGCGATGCCGAAGTGTCATTCAGCCCGGAACTGACCCGGCTGTGGCAGCTCAACCCCAACTACACCGAAGCGCTGGCGCGTAATATTGCACGCTTCACCACCACCGGTGCGCCGCCGGGCCCGGCTGCGGAACGGGAGCTGGGCAATCAGGTGCTAGGGCAATGGAACAATGGCGCCCGCCAGACCCTGTGCGGCGATATCGACCAGAGTACCCGGGAATCACGCTTCGACCTGGAATTGCAGGACACCCTGAGCCTGTCCGATAGCCTGCGCCTGGTCAGCGGCCTGAACTATCGTTACGACCGGGCAGATTCCGAAACCTACTTCAATGGCACCCTGAATGACACCACCTGGCGCACGTTCGGCCAGCTGGAGTGGCGCGCCACCGAGCACTGGTTGCTGCAGGGCGGCGCCATGTTCGAAGACACCCGGTTGATCGGCAGCTCCCTGACTCCGCGACTGGCCATCAACTACCTGATCAACCCGCGCCATGGCCTGCGGGCCGTGTACTCCGAAGCGATCCGCTCGCCGGACATGTTTGAGAACAACGTCGACTGGAGCTACCGGGTCACCAACCTGCGCCCCAGCGCATACGGACAATCCAGTGCGCGCTATTTCGTCAGGACCCGAGGCCCCGGTGACCTCGAGCAGGAACACATGCGCTCCCGGGAGCTCGGCTACAACGGCTACTTCATCGAGCTGGGGCTGGCGCTGGACGTCAAAGTGTTCCACGACGAAATCAGCGGGATGATCAGCGAACCTTTGCGCAACAATCAGTACATTGCCAGTAACGCCAACCAGGCCCGCTTTACCGGGGCCGAAACGCAAATGGACTGGAGCATCAACCGCACCGACCGCCTGCGCCTGACCTATGCCTACGTCGATGCTCACGCGAGCAATCCGGAAGATGAACTGCAGACCGCGCGCAACAGTGGCTCGGCCGGTTGGCTGAGAGACTGGGGGCACGGCTGGAACAGCGCCCTGTTCTACTACGGCGACGATGCGCTGAACGGCTACCGCTTCGAACGGGTCGACACACGTATTGCCAAGCGCATCCAGCTGGGCAAGGCCAGCCTGGAACTGGCCGGCGTGCTGCAGCAGCGCCTGGACCATCAACCCACTACCTTTATCGACAACCAGTACGACCAGCGCCAGGTGATGTATTTCAGCGCGCAGCTGGAGTTTTAGAATGCCAGGTCGTTTGTCAGGAAAGACGCCGACCATTGGCCGCCTGTTGGCCGGTTTGTGCCTGGCCATTGGCGGCCTGCTGAACCTGCTGACGGCAAATGCCGCCGATATTCTGCTCACCGGCTCCGACGACAGTCCCGGCATGCGCTCCTTCGCTGCGGCACTGAGCGAGCGGCGGCCGGGCGACCGGGTGCGTTTTGAACCACTGGCCAATCTGCCTGCGCCGGGAAAACTGCCAGGCAACACCCGACTGGTACTGCTCGACCCGCCAAGCCTCGACTGGCGCCTGCAGGATGCCCAAGGCCCGCCCACACTGGTGTTGCGCATCAGTCGTCTGCAGGCACGACAGCGCCTGGGGTCCGCCCTACCCCCGCACCTGAGCCTGCTATGGAGCGATCCGCCCCTTGAACGCCAATTGCGCCTGATCCGCATTCTGTTGCCCCAGGCAAAACGGATCGGCGTGCTCTACGATCAGCACAGTGAGTTCCTGATCAAGGAACTACGCCAGGCTGCGGGCCCCCTGCGCATGGAGATCGTCGCCGAGCACTGGGAAGACATCAACGACAGCCGCCCCCTGCAAAGCCTGTTGAAAAACAGCGACGTATTGCTGGGCCTCGACGATCCGGACCTGTACAACCCCAAGACTGTCAAAAACCTGCTGCTTAGCAGCTATTCACGGCAAATGGCGCTGGTCGGCCCGAACGCCGCCTTCGTCAAGGCGGGCAGCCTCGCCAGCACCTACAGCGACCAGAACGACTGGCTGGCCGTGCTCGACCGGTTGCTCGACCGCTCGCCAGCCACCTGGCCACGCACGCACTATCCCGATCGGTTCAAAGTCCTGAACAACCCGCAGGTTGCTCGTTCATTAGGTATTGAACAGATCAATGAAGCATCTGTCGCAACACAGTTGGCCGAAGGAGTAAGCCGCCCGTGACCTTCCATCGTCGTTGGGACATCAACACCCGCACGCAACTGATCAGCCTCGGCCCTGCCCTGTTGCTGACGCTGCTGTTGATCAGCTTTTTCACCTTCGTGCGCATCCAGGACTTGCGCCAGGAGCTCAATCACACCGGTCAGCTGATTGCCAACCAACTGGCGCCCGCCGCTGAGTATGGCGTCATTTCCGGCAACAACGAGGTGCTCGAAGGCCTGCTTAAAGCCACCCTGGCCACGCCCAATGTGCGTTTCCTTGAAGTCCAGGACAGCGCCAACCGCATCCTGGTGTACGTCGAGCAACCTTCGGAAACCCATAACCGCTCACAGCAGGTCGAGGTGTTCCAGGCCCCCGTACGCCTGCAACGGATCGCGCTCAACAATGATTTCTTCCAGAACAGCCGGGTCGCCAGCATCGCCCCCACCGAGGATTACCTGGGGCGGGTAATCGTCGGCCTGTCGAACGACGCATTCAATCAGCGCCAGCAGGAAATCCTGCTCAAGGCCGCGATCCTGGCATTGTTTGCGCTGCTGTTTACGTTCCTGATCGCCAGGCGCCTGGCAGGCAGCCTGTCGCAACCGATTCGCGACATCGGCAACGCGGTCAAGGCCATCCAGGACGGTGACTACAAGACGCCCCTGCCGATTGTCGATGACACCGAGCTGGGCGCACTGTCCCAGCACATCAACAACCTCGCCAGCGGCCTCGAGCAAGCCAGTCGCGAACAGCACCAGGCAATGGAGCAGTTGATCCAGACGCGCGAAGAAGCGGAAAAGGCCAACAACGCCAAATCCGACTTCCTGGCGATGATGAGCCACGAACTGCGCACCCCGATGAATGGCGTGCTGGGCATGCTGCAGTTGCTCGAAACCACCGAGATGACCGAGGAACAGGTCGAGTATGCAGCGCTTGCTTCGGAGTCCACCGAACACCTGCTCAAGGTGATCAACGACATCCTCGACTTCTCGCGAATCGAGCGGTCGGCGCTGGAACTTGAGCACATCCCGTTCAACCTCGCGGACTTGATCAGCAGTTGCGCCCAGGCATTCCAGCACAGCGCGGCTCAGCGCGGGCTGGAGTTGGCGCTGCTGATTCCCGAAGACATGAAGTCGCTGCAGGTTCAAGGCGACCCGACGCGCATCCGGCAGGTTCTGGTGAACCTGGTCGGCAACGCGCTGAAATTTACCGAGCACGGTCGCGTCAGCATCGAAGCGCAATGGCAATCGCTCGACCATGAGCTGTTGTGGTTCACCTGCACCGTGCGCGACAGCGGCATCGGTATTTCGGCCGAGAGCCTGGAGTTGATGTTCAACGCATTCCAGCAGGCCGACAGCTCCATTTCCCGGCGCTACGGCGGCACCGGGCTGGGCCTGCCGATTGCCCGCACCCTGGCCGAACGCATGGGCGGCACCTTGCGCGCCAGGAGCGAAGAAGGCCTGGGTTCAGTGTTTACCCTGGAAATTCCCCTGGCGCTGTACAAGCAGAAGCTGCCTGTCATCACGCAGCGCCTGCCCGCGGACCAGGGCGGTGGCATGGGACGCAACGTGCTGCTGGTGGAGGACAATCCGGTCAATCAGACCGTCATCGAAGCAATGTTGCGCAGTCTGGGCTTTACTGTCAGCGTCGCCGTCGATGGTGCTCAGGCGGTACGCAGCGCGGAAAGCCTGATGTTCGAGGCCATCCTGATGGACTGCCGCCTGCCGGTCATGGACGGCTACGAGGCCACCCGGGAAATTCGCAAACTGCCCGGCTGCGACAACGTGCCGATCATCGCCCTGACCGCCAACGCCTTGCAGGGCGATCGCGAAGCGTGTTTAACGGCGGGAATGAACGATTACCTGGCCAAGCCCTTCAAACGCAATGACCTACAGCAAATTCTGCAACGTTGGGTGCAGTAGTACAGGCCTTTTGACCATCTGCGACTGGCGTGAAAGGCGAAAGTGCGGCAGTCTTAGGCACCCGAACAGGCCCGAAAAGGGGCTTGAAAAATAATTTCAGTGCACAAGTGTACTTTCATGTCCTTGGTGCTGTGACTTTCACCACAACGCAATAGTCTATGAGTAGGCTGCTGACTCGAGGCATTAAACGCTTCGATCGGCCGGGAAGATTCGCCCCACCTGCCGCATCGGATTATTGAGGAGCTCGCATGACCAAACAAAACGCCTTTACTCGGGAAGACCTGCTGCGCTGCAGTCGCGGTGAGCTGTTCGGCCCAGGTAACGCGCAACTGCCCGCCCCCAACATGCTGATGGTTGATCGAATCACCCACATCAGCGAAGAGGGTGGCAAGTACGGCAAAGGTGAATTGGTCGCCGAGCTGGATATCACTCCGGACCTGTGGTTCTTCGCCTGTCACTTCGAAGGTGATCCGGTGATGCCAGGCTGCCTGGGCCTCGACGCCATGTGGCAACTGGTCGGCTTCTTCCTTGGCTGGCAAGGCCTGCCAGGTCGCGGTCGCGCACTGGGTTCGGGCGAAGTGAAGTTCTTTGGTCAGGTCCTGCCGACCGCGAAGAAAGTTACGTATAACATTCAGATCAAGCGTGTGCTCAAAGGCAAGCTGAACCTGGCCATCGCCGATGGCTCGGTCAGCGTCGACGGCCGCGAGATCTACACCGCCGAAGGCCTTCGGGTCGGCGTATTTACATCCACTGACAACTTCTAAGGGTTATCCGCATGCGCCGCGTCGTTATCACTGGTCTGGGCATCGTTTCGTGCCTGGGCAATGACAAAGAGACCGTCTCCGCTAACCTGCGTGCAAGTCGCCCGGGCATCCGGTTCAACCCGGAATATGCCGAAATGGGTCTGCGTAGCCAGGTTTCCGGCTCCATTGACCTTCCTCTCGAAGAACTGATCGATCGCAAGATCTATCGCTTCGTTGGCCACGCGGCGGCTTACGCCTACCTGGCCATGAAAGACGCCATCGCCGACTCCGGTCTGACCGATGAGCAGGTCTCGAACCCGCGTACCGGCCTGATCGCCGGTTCCGGTGGCGCCTCCACGCTGAACCAGATGGAAGCGCTGGACATTCTGCGCGAGAAAGGCGTGAAGCGCGTCGGCCCGTACCGTGTCACGCGGACCATGAGCAGCACCGTTTCCGCTTGCCTGGCCACCCCGTTCAAGATCAAGGGCCTGAACTACTCCATCGCTTCTGCCTGTGCTACCAGTGCTCATTGCATCGGTACCGCCATGGAACAGATCCAGATGGGCAAGCAGGACATCGTGTTCGCCGGCGGCGGTGAAGAGGAGCACTGGAGCCAGTCGTTCCTGTTCGACGCCATGGGCGCACTGTCCAGCCAGTACAACGAAACCCCGGAAAAAGCTTCCCGTGCCTACGACGCCAAGCGTGACGGTTTTGTCATTGCCGGCGGTGGCGGCATGGTCGTGGTCGAGGAGCTCGAGCACGCTCTGGCGCGCGGCGCGAAGATCTATGCGGAAATCGTCGGCTACGGCGCGACCTCCGACGGCTACGACATGGTCGCTCCGAGCGGCGAAGGCGCCATCCGCTGCATGCAGATGGCCATGTCCACCGTTGACGCCCCGATCGACTACCTGAACACCCACGGCACGTCGACTCCAGTCGGCGACGTCATGGAGATGAAAGGTGTACGTGAAGTGTTCGGCGACAAGGCCCCGGCCATCAGCTCCACCAAGAGCCTGTCGGGTCACTCCCTGGGCGCCGCCGGCGTTCACGAAGCGATCTACTGCATGCTGATGATGGAAGGTAACTTCATGGCGGGCTCGGCCAACATCGACGAACTGGACCCGGAAGTGGCAGACATGCCGATCCTGACCAAGACTCGCGAAGACGCCACCATCAATACCGTGATGAGCAACAGCTTTGGTTTCGGTGGCACCAATGCCACCCTGGTACTGAAGCGCTGGTCGGGCAAGTAATACGCCCTACCGCTGCTGCGCTACACAAAAAACGCCCCGACTGGTTCGGGGCGTTTTTTTGGTTTGGGCGCCGCCATTCCCTGGGAGCGCAGGCTTCGCCAGCTCCTACGGGCTATCGTGGGTCAACACCCTCTTTGAACATGAAGCTTTTGTCATGAAACCAAACGCCCTGCGACTGAATGTCGCGGATTTAAAGGGCTGCAGGGCTTTCTCGATTTTCATGAAAAACTGTTACCCAAATGGCCTGTTTACTTAGCCTGCTATCAAAACTTATAACAGAGACCTGCACATGCCTTGGTGCAGGTAACTGAAATTGGAGCAAGCAGATGACTGTGAAAGTAACTGAACGCGACGATTCACACATGTCCCATGAAGGTGTAGCCGCCGGCATCCGGATCTGGGATGTGCATCAGCAGGACCTGCTGGTCGGCATGTTCCACTCAGAGACCGACGCGCACAACTACAAAGCCGAACTGGAAACACTGGAGCAGCAACGCGAACTTCGTTCCGCCTAGGCGCTGCGCCTGAGTCACTACAGCATTGAAAACGACAAACCCCGCCATGAGCGGGGTTTGTCGTCGTTGGGTGCCCTAACGGCTTACCACATCAAATCGT
The DNA here is from genome assembly GCF_022496665.1 of Pseudomonas sp. TMW22090. Taxonomy (NCBI): domain Bacteria; kingdom Pseudomonadati; phylum Pseudomonadota; class Gammaproteobacteria; order Pseudomonadales; family Pseudomonadaceae; genus Pseudomonas; species Pseudomonas sp. TMW22090. Next base: position 51,428 of record NZ_SCFH01000010.1, on the reverse strand, counting down.
CAGGGATCTGATAGGCCGCGTATGGATCGTCCTCGGCAGCGACTTCTTCGGTCTGCACATTCATGTAGACGATACGTTGCGGATCCCGCTCCTGGATCTTCAGGGCTGCTTCACGCGGTATGACTTCATAGCCGCCGCCGTGGTGCACGATCGCCAGCGAACCGCTGCTGAGCTTGTTGCGCATCAGCGTATTGACGCAGATCCGCTTGACCTTCTTGTCGTCAACGAAGTTGTAGTAGTCCTCGGTCGTCAACTTGGGCAGGCGCGAGGCTTCGATCAATTGCTTGACCTGTGCGGCACGGGCCTTGGCCTCTACTTTCTCTTGCTGCTGACGATTGAGCTCCTGGTCACGCTTGACCTTTTCGGCCTGCGCCTCCTGGGCCAGGCGCTGCTGGGTATCATCCTGCTCGGCCTGACCTTTATGGACCAGACGCTGCTGCTTCTGCTTTTCTTTGCCGACCTGTTTGGCCTGCTTCTGGTTGACCAGCCCTGCTTTGAGCAACTGGTCGCGAAGGGAAATGCTCATGGTGCTTAGTACTCACTTAGGCAACTGCTCAACCGCAGTTGGGCATATTCTTTTCCTGGCGTTTGGCTTCGCCCCACAAGGCGTCCAACTCTTCGAGGGTGCAATCTTCCATGGGACGGTGGGTGTCGCGCAATGCCTGTTCGATGAATCGGAAGCGTCGTTCGAATTTGCCGTTGGCGCCGCGCAGTGCGGTTTCCGGATCGACCTTGAGGTGGCGCGCCAGATTAACCACGGAAAACAGCAGGTCGCCAACCTCATCGGCCACCGCCGCAGGGTCGTTATCGGCCATGGCCTGGAGCACTTCATCGAGTTCTTCACGAACCTTGTCCAATACCGGCAAGGCGTCCGGCCAGTCGAAACCGACCTGCGCTGCGCGCTTCTGCAATTTTGCCGAACGGGACAGTGCGGGCAACGCGGCAGGCACGTCATCGAGCAGTGACAGCTGCTGGGGCGTCGTGCACTGCTCGGCGCGCTCTTGGGCCTTGATCTCTTCCCAGCGCTGCTTGACCTGTTCCTCGCTCAAGCGCGGAACATCCAGTGGCGCGTACAGATCGCCAGTGGGGAACACGTGGGGATGACGGCGAATCAGCTTGCGGGTGATGCTATCGATGACGCCGGCGAATTCGAAGCGCCCTTCTTCCCGGGCCAGCTGGCTGTAGTAAACCACCTGGAACAGCAAATCCCCCAGCTCACCCTGCAAGTGGTCGAAGTCACCCCGCTCGATGGCATCAGCCACTTCGTAGGCTTCTTCGAGGGTGTGCGGGACGATGCTGGCGTAGGTTTGCCTGATGTCCCAAGGGCAACCGAACTGCGGGTCGCGCAGGCGGCTCATCAGGTGCAGCAGATCTTCAAGTGAATACATCAATCAATCTCTATCCGCTCTTTGTAGGAGCGAGCTTGCTCGCGATGAACATGAGAGCGACGTGTTCATCCAGACAGCACGCGTTATCGTTGACGTCCATCGCGAGCAAGCTCGCTCCTACAGTAAAGAGTCAAGCCCCCAACTCAGGGGGTACGGTTACGCCGGGTTTCGATGATGTTCGGCAACTGGGAAATCCGCCCCAGCAACCGACCCAATGCATCCAGCCCCGGAATCTCGATGGTCAGGGACATCAGTGCGGTGTTGTCCTCTTTGTTCGAGCGGGTATTGACCGCCAGCACGTTGATCCGCTCGTTCAGCAAGACCTGGGACACGTCACGCAGCAGACCGGAACGGTCGTAGGCGCGAATGATGATGTCCACCGGATAGGTGAGCACCGGCACCGGGCCCCAGCTGACCTGGATGATGCGCTCCGGCTCGCGCCCGCCCAGTTGCAGCACCGAGGCACAGTCCTGACGGTGAATGCTCACGCCACGCCCCTGAGTGATGTAACCGACGATGGCATCCCCCGGCAACGGCTGGCAGCAACCGGCCATTTGCGTCATCAGGTTGCCGACGCCCTGGATCTGGATGTCACCGCGCTTGCCCGGTTTGTAGCCGGTGGCTTTGCGCGGGATCAGTTCCAGCTGCTCGTTGCCGCGTTCCGGCTCGACCAGTTGCTGCGCCAGGTTCACCAGTTGCGCCAGGCGCAAATCGCCGGCACCCAGGGCAGCGTACATGTCCTCGGCGGTTTTCATGTTGGCCTTGTCGGCCAGCTTGTCAAAATCCACCGCTGGTAGACCGAGGCGATTGAGTTCGCGTTCGAGCAGGGTTTTACCGGCAGCGACGTTCTGGTCGCGCGCCTGCAATTTGAACCAGTGAACGATTTTCGCCCGCGCCCGCGAAGTGGTCACGTAACCCAGGTTCGGGTTCAGCCAGTCGCGGCTCGGCGTGCCGTGCTTGCTGGTAATGATCTCGACCTGTTCGCCGGTCTGCAGGCTGTAGTTAAGCGGTACGATGCGCCCGTTGATCTTCGCGCCACGGCAGTTGTGACCGATTTCGGTGTGCACGCGGTAGGCGAAGTCCAGCGGCGTCGCGCCCTTGGGCAAGTCGATGGCGTGACCGTCCGGGGTGAAGATGTAGACCCGGTCCGGCTCGATGTCGACCCGCAGCTGCTCGGCCAGACCACCGATATCGCCCAGCTCCTCATGCCACTCGAGCACCTGACGCAGCCAGGAGATTTTCTCTTCGTAGTGATTGGAACCGGACTTGACGTCGGTGCCCTTGTACTTCCAGTGCGCACACACGCCCAGCTCGGCTTCTTCGTGCATGGCGTGGGTGCGGATCTGCACTTCCAGCACCTTGCCCTCGGGGCCGATCACCGCAGTGTGCAGCGAACGGTAGCCGTTCTCTTTCGGGTTGGCAATGTAGTCGTCGAATTCTTTCGGGATGTGCCGCCACAGGGTGTGGACGATGCCCAGCGCGGTGTAGCAATCGCGCATTTCCGGCACCAGCACTCGAACCGCACGCACGTCGTAGATCTGGCTGAACTCCAGGCCTTTGCGCTGCATCTTGCGCCAGATCGAATAGATGTGTTTGGCCCGGCCACTGATGTCGGCATCGACACCGGTCGCCTGCAGCTCGACCTTCAGCTGGTTCATCACGTCGGCGATGAACCGCTCGCGATCCAGCCGGCGCTCGTGCAGCAACTTGGCAATCTGCTTGTACTGATCCGGTTCCAGGTAACGGAAGGACAGGTCCTCCAGCTCCCACTTGATATGGCCGATGCCCAGGCGATGGGCCAGCGGCGCGTAGATGTCGAACACCTCGCGGGCGACCCGGTTGCGTTTCTCGTCGTCAGCGGTTTTCACCGCGCGGATCGCGCAGGTGCGTTCGGCCAGCTTGATCAGTGCCACACGGACGTCGTCGACCATCGCCACCAGCATCTTGCGCAGGTTTTCCACCTGGCCCTGGGTACCCAGCACCAGGGATTGCCGGGGGCTCAGGCTGGCGCTGATCGCCGCCATGCGCAGCACGCCGTCGATGAGCTTGGCGACCACCGGCCCAAACCGCTGGCTGACTGCCGGCAGCTCGATCTGGCCTTCGCGCACGCCGCGGTACAGCACCGCAGCCACCAACGAGTCCTGATCAAGCTTGAGGTCGGCGAGAATTTCGGCGATTTCAAGCCCGGTGCGAAAACTCGACGTGCCTTCGGACCACAGGTTCTTCGCCGCATTGGCCTGTTGCTCGGACGCGCGGGCGAACTCGCACGCTTGCTTCAAGGCTTCGCGATCCAGTGCCAGATCGACACTGACCGCATGATCGAGCCAAGCCTCGAGATTGATACTGCCGTCGGTGTTGATCGGCTGGTGTGCTCTCACCTGTACCATCTTGCTTACCTTCCCTACGACGCAGATTCAATGCGTCAAATCGCTGACCTTTATTGCCGGGTACGCTCGTGGGGCTAATTCGAGCGCTGTACGGGCGGGTCAGTCGGACCAGACGAGCCGTCCTGGCTCGCTTCAAATAACGCCATGGCCTCGACATGTGCCGTCTGAGGAAACATATCGAGAATCCCGGCACGTTTTAACCGGTAGCCCTGCTTGATCAATTCGACCGTGTCACGCGCCAGCGTTGCCGGGTTGCACGACACATACACCAGACGCTTGGCGCCCAGCGCCTTGAGCTTGCGCACGACCTCGTAGGCACCGTCACGCGGTGGGTCCAAGAGTACCGCACAAAAGCCTTCGACTGCCCACTCGGCATCAGTCAAAGGCTGGGATAAATCGGCCTGAAAAAAATGAGTGTTATGCAGATTGTTGCAAGCTGCGTTGGCGGCTGCACGCTCGACCATGGTCTGCACACCCTCCACCGCCACCACTTCGCGTACCACCTTGGCCAATGGCAGGGCAAAGTTGCCCAGGCCACAGAACAGGTCAAGTACCCGCTCATCCGGCTGCGGCTTGAGCCAATCCAGTGCTTGGGCGACCATGGCCTCGTTGACGCCGGCATTGACCTGGACGAAGTCGCCGGGTCGGTAGGCCAGTTCCAGATCCCAGCGCTCCAGGCGATAGCCCAGGGACTGATCGGCATTCACCGGTTGCGGTTCGCCTTCACCCTGCAGCCACAGTTGCGCGCCATGGAAAGCGCAGAACTCCTTGAGAATGGTCAGGTCCGCCTCGGACAACGGCGCCATATGCCGCAGCAGCACCGCCAGCGAGGATCCACTGAACAGTTCGACATGCCCCAGCGCCTGAGGTTTGCTCAAGCGCCGCAACATTTCCGGCAATCGCGTCATGATCGGTTGCAAGGGCTGTACCAGCACCGGACATTCGCTGATTGCAACGATGTCCTGGCTGCCAGCAGCACGGAAACCGACTTCGAGTTTCCTGGCTTTCATGTCCCAACGCACCGCCACTCGGGCGCGACGTCGGTAACCGAATTCCGGACCGCTCAACGGCGCTGCCCACTCCTGAGGTTCGACACCGGCGACCTTGGATAATTGCTCGGCCAGCATGCGTTGTTTCAGTGCAAGCTGTTCGTCATGGGGCAGGTGCTGCACGCTGCAGCCGCCACAGCGACCGAAGTGTGGGCAAGGTGCAGGGCGGCGCAGCTCACTGGCCTGGAACACCCGCTCGGTTCGCGCCTCCACCACCTTGCCGTGAGTACCGAGCACTCGCGCTTCAACTTCTTCACCCGCCAAGGCCCCCAGGACAAACCAGGTGCGACCTTCGAAAAATGCGATCCCGCGGCCGTCATTGGCCAGGCGCTCGATCGTCAGACGCTGCTTCTTGCCCGTCGGGATCTGGGGTGACTTGCTGCCGCCTGTCGGCTGGAAGCGCAGGCCTCTCTCGTGCTTGGCCATCAGTTGGCCGCGTCGAAAATGCCGGTCGACAGGTATCGGTCGCCACGGTCGCAGATGATCGCAACGATCACCGCGTTTTCAACTTCTTTGGACAGGCGCAGCATCGCTGCCACCGCACCGCCCGAGGACACGCCGCAGAAAATGCCTTCTTCACGAGCCAGACGACGGGTCACGTCCTCGGCTTCGGCTTGCGCCATGTCGACGATGCGGTCCACGCGATCAGCCTGGTAGATTTTTGGCAGGTATTCCTGCGGCCAGCGGCGAATACCTGGAATGGCCGAGCCTTCCATGGGTTGCAGGCCGACGATCTGCACGCTGTCGCTCTGCTCTTTGAGGTAGCGCGAAACGCCCATGATGGTGCCGGTGGTGCCCATGGAGCTGACGAAATGGGTAATGGTGCCTTGGGTCTGGCGCCAGATTTCCGGGCCGGTCGTGGTGTAGTGCGCTTCAGGATTGTCGCCGTTGGCGAACTGGTCCAGCACCTTGCCCCGACCTTCGGCTTCCATGCGCTGGGCCAGGTCACGCGCGCCTTCCATGCCTTCTTCCTGGGTTACCAGAATGAGTTCGGCACCGTAGGCGGTCATGGCGGCCTTGCGTTCGGCACTGGAGTTGTCCGGCATGATCAGGATCATCTGGTAACCCTTGATCGCGGCCGCCATCGCCAGCGCGATCCCGGTATTACCCGAAGTCGCCTCGATCAGCGTGTCGCCAGGCTGAATCTGCCCGCGCAATTCGGCACGGGTAATCATCGACAGCGCAGGACGGTCTTTGACCGAACCCGCCGGGTTGTTCCCTTCCAGCTTGAGCAGAAGAGTATTGCTGGTGGCGCCAGGCAGGCGCTGCAAACGAACCAGCGGGGTGTTGCCGACGCAATCGGCGATGGTTGGGTACTGCAATGTCATGGCGTATTCGCAATCCAGACTGCGGGGGCGCCCATCATACCGGCAAACCCGCAAAGGCCATATCACGCAAAGTGCAGTGCTTATGGCTTGTGGGAATAAGGCCGCTATTCAGTTTGCCTCCACACATCATCTAGACGACACAAATCCCCGTGGGAGGGGGCTCGCCCGCGAAGACGGCTGCGCTGCCCGCGCCTTCATCCGCCACCAGTCGCATATTAAGGCGCAAACCAGTCCCGGTATTCTGCGCCCAGATAATTCCGCCCTGGCGCTGCACGGCATTGCGCGCGATGCTCAGGCCCAGGCCGAATCCGCCGTTGCCCGGGCGCGAACCGTCGAGCCGGGTGAAGGGTGAGAAGATTCGCTCAAGATCGGTGTCAGCCACGCCGCCGCCCTGATCCTCCAGCCACAGATGCCAGAAGTTGCCGTCGCGCCGGCCTCCCAGGGTCACCACTGCTCCTTGGGGCGAATGGCGGATGGCGTTGCGCAGGATATTTTCCACCGCCTGGGCCAGGGTGTTGAGGTTGCCACGCACCCAACAGGAGGCATCCACGGTGCACACCAATTGCCCGCTCGGCCAGCAACTCTCGTAGCAGGCATTTTCCGTGAGCATCTCCCACAGTGCCTGAATCTGGATCGCTTCATCGGGCAACGGCGCGCGCTCTGTGTCGAGCCAGGCCAGCTGCAGGGTGTCCTCGACCAGCCGCTGCATGCCATCGACTTCCCGACCGATTCGCTCGCGCAATTGCGCCAGGTCCTGCTCGCTGTCGCTGGCCACCCGCAGGCGGCTCAGGGGCGTACGCAATTCATGGGACAGATCGCGCAGCAGTTGTTGTTGCAGGGCCACTGTGCCCTGCAACCGCTCGGACATGTGATCGAAGGCGCGGCCCAGCTCCCCCAATTCATCCTGTCGATCAGTGGTGCGGCTCGACAGGCGCACGCCCAACTGGTCGGCACGCCAGGCATTGGCCTGTTCATGCAGGTTATTCAGCGGTACGACCAGCAGGCGATACAGCCCGACGCACAGCAGCAAAGTGAACAGCCCGGGAATCACGCCATTGGTGATGACCCGCCAAAACAGCCGATACTGGCCAGGTACAAAACGTTGCGGCAACTCGATCACCAGGCTGCCCGCGGACGAGTCGCCAGGAAAGGGTACTCGCAGCCACGGCAGGCCTTTCTTGTGGATGGGCCAGTCGAGGCCGCGCAGAAAAGTCAGGTGCTGGATCTCTTTGTCCGTCAGCTCCTGGCTGCTTAATGACTGCAGATCCCCACTGATGACGCCGACCCACCCCGCTTCACGCTGGCGCATGCCCTGCAACCAGCTATCGACGCCGGTCTGCTGCCCCTGCTCCCAGGCGCGCTCGGCCTCGGCGGCGTAGCGCGTCAAGGTGCCTCGGGCGTCATCGGAGAGAAACTGATTGCGCTCTTCCATGTAGCGGCCCCAGGACCAGCTCAGCCAGATCATCAGCAAGCAGAACGCCACCAGCAAAAACGCCAGTTTCCAGAACAGCGAATGCCGCCCCGGCAGGTCAGACCACTTCATCAGCAGCACTTAACACATAGCCTTTGCCCCAGACCGTGCGCACTTCGCGTTCCAAATAGTCGATGGCCTTGAGTTTGCGGCGAATCTGGCTGATGTGCATGTCCAGGCTGCGATCGTGGGCGGCATAGCCGCGCTGCAGGACTTGCTGATAAAGGAAGGCCTTGCTCAATACTTCATCGCCGTTGCGGTTCAAGGTTTCCAGCAGGCGGTACTCGCTGCGAGTCAGGCCTGCGGCCCGATCCCGATAGACCACGTCAAAGCAGCCGTCGTCGAACCGCAGGCAGTCGGCCGCAGGCGCAGGGGCGACCGGCGCCGGTCGACGGTCCAGCGCCACCCGCCGCAATATCGCTTCGATACGCACCCGCAACTCCGCCATGCTGAACGGTTTGGGCAGGTAATCATCAGCCCCCAGCCGAAAGCCACTGATGCGATCGGCTTCCGCCCCGAGCGCCGACATCAGCAGCACCGGAGTCGAATGGCTCTCGCGCAACTGGGTCAGCGCCTTGAGCCCGTCCAGGCCTGGCAGCAGAATATCCATCAGCACTACGTCGAAGCGTTGCTCACGCGCCAGGTCCAGCCCCTCCTGGCCGTTTTGGCACCAGGTCACCTGGAAGCCGCTGCGCCCAAGATGCTCGTGCACATAGGCACCAAGAACAAGGTCGTCTTCGATGGAAAGTATGCGCGGATGATCGCTAGAGATGGGAGTCATGAGTATCTGCAAATAATTCTCAGTTGACCGATTATTCAAGATTGCCTCGCCAGGGGCAACACAAGCTTCACTCCGGACCTCAATAGGCTGAGCGGGCCGACGAATGACCGGCACAATTTTTACGGGGATCGGCCGCGAGCAAATCGCTACACTGCGCAGGTGGCGCGTACCGGACGTAAGCGCAGGTCATTAAATCGCTGGATGCAGGAGAGATGCGTGCTCAAGAAACTGGGAATAAAAGGCCGTGTATTGCTGCTGACGCTGTTGCCGACCAGCCTGATGGCACTGGTGCTGGGCGGCTACTTCATCTGGATGCAGCAGTCCGACCTGCAAACCCAGCTGATGCAGCGCGGCGAAATGATCGCCGAGCAACTGGCGCCACTGGTCGCCCCCGCCATGGGGCACCACAACAACGAGCTGCTCGAACGCATCGCCACCCAGTCGCTGGAGCAGCAGGACGTGCGCGCGGTCACCTTCCTCGCCGCCGACCGCACGCCGCTGGCTCACGCCGGCCCGACCATGCTCAATCAGGCCCCCCTGGGCGACGGCTCGCAACTGCTGCGCCGCAGCGGCAATGACGCGACGCGCTACCTGCTGCCGGTCTTCGGCAAGCATCGTAACCTGGCCGGCGACCTGATCCCCGACGAGGCTGATCGCCTGCTCGGCTGGGTCGAACTCGAACTGTCCCACAATGGCATGCTGCTGCGTGGTTATCGCAGCCTGTTTGCCAGCCTGCTGCTGATTGTCGCGGGCCTGGGCGGTGCGGCGCTGCTGGCCTTGCGCATGGGCCGTACCATCAACCGCCCGATCGGCCAGATCAAACAGGCCGTGGCGCAACTCAAGGACGGCCACCTGGAGACGCGCCTGCCCCCCCTCGGCAGCCAGGAGCTGGACGAACTGGCGGCGGGCATCAACCGTATGGCCGGGACCCTGCAAAACGCCCAGGAAGAACTCCAGCACAGCGTCGACCAGGCCACCGAAGACGTGCGCCAGAACCTGGAAACCATCGAAATCCAGAACATCGAGCTGGACCTGGCGCGCAAGGAAGCCCTGGAAGCGAGCCGGATCAAGTCCGAGTTCCTGGCCAACATGAGCCATGAAATCCGCACCCCGCTCAACGGCATCCTGGGTTTCACGCACTTGCTGCAAAAAAGCGAATTGACCCCGCGGCAACTCGACTACCTGGGCACCATCGAAAAGTCCGCCGACAGCCTGCTGGGCATCATCAACGAGATTCTCGACTTCTCCAAGATCGAAGCCGGCAAGCTGGTGCTCGACCATATTCCGTTCAACCTGCGCGACCTGTTGCAGGACACCCTGACCATCCTCGCCCCCGCCGCCCACGCCAAACAGCTGGAGCTGGTCAGCCTGGTTTATCGCGACACGCCGTTGTCGCTGGTAGGCGATCCGCTGCGACTCAAGCAGATCCTCACCAACCTGGTGAGCAATGCGATCAAGTTCACCCGCGAAGGCACCATCGTCGCCCGCGCCATGCTCGAAGACGAGCATGAAGACAGCGTGCAACTGCGCATCAGTATTCAGGACACCGGCATCGGCCTGTCCAGCCAGGACGTACGCGCTTTGTTCCAGGCCTTCAGCCAGGCCGACAATTCACTGTCACGGCAACCCGGTGGCACCGGCCTGGGCCTGGTGATCTCCAAGCGCCTGATCGAGCAGATGGGCGGCGAGATCGGCGTCGACAGCACCCCGGGCGAAGGCTCGGAATTCTGGATCAGCCTGAGCCTGCCCAAGACCCGCGACGACGCCGAGGACCTGCCCGGCCCGCCGCTGCTGGGGCGCCGTGTTGCGGTATTGGAGAACCATGAGCTGGCGCGCCAGGCCCTGCAGCATCAGCTGGAAGACTGCGGTCTTGCGGTGACGCCTTTCAACACGCTGGAAAGCCTGGCCAATGGCGTGACCGGTGTGCACCAGACCGAGCAGGCGATCGACCTCGCTGTGCTGGGCATTACCAGCAAAGACATGCCACCCGAACGCCTCAACCAGCACATCTGGGACCTCGAACACCTGGGCTGCAAAGTGCTGGTGCTGTGCCCGACCACCGAACAGACGCTGTTCCACCTGTCCGTGCCCAACCCTCACAGTCAGCTCCAGGCCAAACCGGCCTGCACCCGCAAACTGCGACGGGCGCTGTCCGACCTGGTCAACCCGCGCCACATCCGCAGCGAGCCGGACGAGCCGTTGTCCAGTCGTGCGCCCAAAGTGCTGTGTGTCGACGACAACCCGGCCAACCTGTTGCTGGTGCAAACCCTGCTCGAAGACATGGGCGCCAAGGTGCTGGCGGTGGAAAGTGGCTTTGCTGCAATCAAGGCGGTGCAGAGCGAGACCTTCGATTTGGTGCTCATGGATGTGCAAATGCCCGGGATGGATGGGCGCCAGAGCACAGAAGCGATTCGCCAATGGGAGAGTGAGCGCCACTGCACGCCGCTGCCGATCGTCGCGCTGACCGCCCATGCCATGGCCAACGAAAAACGCGCCCTGCTGCAAAGCGGCATGGATGACTACCTGACCAAGCCGATCAGTGAGCGGCAACTGGCGCAGGTGGTGTTGAAGTGGAGTGGCCTGGCCCTGCGCAATCAGGGGCCCGAACGCGCGGGGGATCGACACGGCGGCGCCCCGGAACTGCAGGTGCTCGATCACGAGGAAGGCTTGCGTCTGGCTGCCGGCAAGGCAGACCTGGCGGCGGATATGCTGGCCATGTTGCTCGCGTCCCTGGAAGCCGACCGCGAAGCCATCCGGTTTGCCCGGGACATCGACGACCACAACGCGCTGATCGAGCGGGTCCACCGCCTGCATGGTGCGACCCGCTACTGTGGCGTGCCGCAATTGCGCGCCGCCTGCCAACGCAGCGAAACCCTGCTCAAGCAGCAAGACCCGCGCGCCTACAGTGCCCTCGAGGAACTCGACCGGGCGATCAATCGCCTGGCGGCACAGGCCCGCATCAACGCCTGACCGAACGCTGATCAACCGGAGGATCCGATGCGCACCCTTTTATTCAGCAGCCAGACCTACGACCGCGACAGTTTTCTCGCCACCGAGCTCCCCGTCGACCTCGAACTGCAGTTTCAACCCGCGCGCCTGAGCATCGATACAGTGGCCCTGGCAGAAGACCACGAGGTGGTTTGCGCCTTCATCAATGATGACCTCAGCGCGCCCGTGCTCGAACGCCTCGCTGCGGGAGGCACGCGCCTGATCGCGCTGCGCTCGGCCGGCTACAACCACGTCGACCTGGCCGCTGCCAAACGTCTGGGCCTGCCCGTCGTGCGCGTGCCGGCCTACTCGCCGCATGCCGTGGCCGAACACGCGGTAGCGCTGATCCTGGCGCTCAATCGGCGCCTGCACCGCGCCTACAACCGCACCCGCGAAGGGGATTTCAGCCTGCACGGCCTGACCGGCTTCGATCTGGTGGGCAAAACAGTCGGCATCGTCGGCACCGGGCAGATCGGTGCGACTTTGGCGAAAATCATGCACGGGTTTGGCTGCCAGCTGCTGGCGTATGACCCCTACCCCAACCCGCAGGTCGAAGCCCTCGGCGCTCGCTACCTGGGCCTGCCGCAATTGCTCGCAGAGTCGCAGATCATCAGCCTGCACTGCCCGCTCAACGACCAGAGCAAGCACCTGATCAACCGTGAATCACTGGCGCACATGCAACCCGGCGCCATGCTGATCAACACCGGGCGCGGCGGCCTGGTGGATACGCCGGCACTGATTGACGCACTCAAGGATGGGCAACTGGGTTACCTGGGCCTGGATGTCTATGAAGAGGAGGCGCAACTGTTTTTCGAGGACCGCTCCGACCTGCCGTTGCAGGATGACGTGCTGGCGCGGCTGCTGACCTTTCCGAACGTGATCATTACCGCGCACCAGGCCTTCCTGACCCGCGAAGCATTGGGCGCGATTGCCGCCACTACCTTGCAGAATATTGCCGCGTGGGCGGCCGGAACCCCGCAAAATCAAGTGGATGCCGGTTGAACCGGATCGAAGGTCGAAGGCCCACAGCATGATCGGCGGATGTCCGTGCTAGCATGCCGCGCATATTTGGAGGACCCATGGTCGAACACGATTTCCGCTATACCCTGATGAACCCGCAGCACACCCTCACCGAATGCCGCGCCCTGGTCCCAGGGCGTTATCAGGTCACCGGCAACGGTGGCTCGATTCGCAACAATGACGTGCTGGTCGTGACGCTCAAAGGCAGCAAGGACCTGGCCATGCGCCTGACCGTAGAAACGGTTCGCCACCTGATCAACCCACCCGGGCAATGGGTGGCGGTGGCCAGTGGCCCGGTGTTCGGCGAACTGGCGATCCACACCTGGAAAGTCAACTGCGACAGTTGTGCCAAAGAGCTGAGTTTCGAGTTTGCGGTCGACGCCAAGCTGGGCAACAAGGCTGAAAAGCCAGCTGCCACTGCGCGGATCGCCGAGTTGGGCTGGAGCACTGTCGGCCAGAAGCACCTGTGCCCGAAATGCCAGGAGCCTGCGTGATGAAACGCCTTGCCCTGACCGCATTGGTTGGCGCCAGCCTGCTGGGCTGCGCCGCTCAACCGGTGCAACTGCAACAGAACCGCAGCTACATTCTGGAGTGGATCGGCGAACGTCCTTTGATGGACTACAGCCACCTGACCATCACCCTGGGTGAAGACGGTCGTGCCTATGGCAATGGAGGCTGCAACCACTGGTTCGCACCCTACACCCTGGAAGGCGACAAGCTGAGCTTCGGCAAGGTCGGCAGCACCCGCAAACTCTGCGCGCCGGCGCTGATGGAGCAGGAGAAACGTTTCCTCCAGGCCCTGGAGCACGTGCAGCGCTGGGATGTGTCACCGATCGACCAGGTGCGCTTCTGGCCGGCTGAAGGCAAGCCGATGCGCTGGTGGCTTGAAGAGGGTTAAATCCTGAAAAGATCGCAGCCTTCGGAGACCGCTGAACACCGTAAGAGCTGCCAAAGGCTGCGATCTATTCCTGAGACCTCTTAATTCCTGGCCTGCAACGCCGCCAGCTTCGCCAGCAGCCCCGCCGCTGTCTGCTCACCCATCAATTGCTCACGCACCTTGCCCTTGTCGTCGATGATGTAGGTCACCGGCAACGCCTCGCTGCGCGGCACCTCGAACAGCTCTGCAGGATCCTGTGCCAGCACCGTGAAGCCGATGCCCAGCTTCTCACTGGCGCTTTTCAGTTCTTCGCCCTGCACGTTATCGAAGTTGACCCCGAACACGCCGATGTTTTTGTCCTTGAGCTGCTCGGCCAGGGCATTGAGTTCCGGAATCTCCGTGCGGCACGGCCCGCACCACTCGGCCCAGTAGTTGAGCACCAGCCATTGTTTGTCCAGACGCTCGGCAGCCACTTTCCGGCCGTTCTGGTCGACCCCGTAATCGTTGCCACACCCCCCCAGCAATAACGTGCCGATGATCACCAATGTCGCTGCCAGTCGTCTGTTCATGTCGTGATCCTTGTCAAAAAAAGAATACTGCCGCGACCCATTGCCTCCCGAGGTTCTGGAATACGCGCCGCACAGTTAGAATAGCCGCCACCTTACGCAAGATGCGACCCGCACATGACCGATCTGACGCTTTATCACAACCCGCGGTGCTCGAAATCCCGCGGTGCGCTCGAACTGCTCGAGGCCCGAGGCCTGACACCTGAGGTAGTGCGCTACCTGGAAACGCCGCTGGACGCCGCGCAAATCCAGAGCCTGCTGAAAAAACTCGGCATCGGCGCCCGGCAACTGCTGCGCTCCGGCGAGGACGAATACAAGACCCTCAACCTGGCCGACGCCAGCCTCAGCGAAGCACAATTGATCGCAGCCATCGCCGCGCACCCGAAGCTCATGGAGCGACCGATTCTTGAGGTGGGCGACAAAGCCGTGATCGGCCGACCACCGGAGAACGTGCTGGAGTTGCTGCCGTGAGCGCGCCGTACATTCTGGTGCTGTATTACAGCCGCAGTGGCTCGACCAATGAAATGGCCCGGCAGATCGCCCGTGGCGTTGAGCAGTCCGGGATGGAGGCTCGCTTGCGAACGGTCCCGGCGATCTCCACTGAATGCGAGGCCGTATCGCCAGATATTCCGGCAGAAGGTGCGCTGTATGCGAGCCTCGATGACCTGAAAAACTGCGCAGGCCTGGCGCTTGGCAGCCCGACTCGCTTTGGCAACATGGCCGCGCCGCTCAAGTATTTTCTCGACGGCACCAGCAACCTTTGGCTGACCGGTGCTTTGGTGGGCAAGCCGGCCGGGGTGTTCACCTCCACCGCCAGCCTTCATGGCGGCCAGGAGACCACGCTGCTCTCGATGATGCTGCCGTTGCTGCACCACGGCATGTTGATCACCGGTCTGCCGTACAGCGAATCGGCCCTGCTGGAAACCCGCGGAGGCGGTACGCCCTATGGTGCCAGTCACCACGCCGGGGCCGATGGCAAAAGCGGCCTGAACGAACACGAAGTGGCGCTGTGCCGCGCGTTGGGCCTGCGCCTGGCAAAGACTGCGCAAAAGCTGGGGAACTGACGTGGCGAAAAAGCCGAAGGTATTGCCGTCCATTGAATGGCTCGAACCGCGGGTTCGGGCCATGCGAGTGATCAGCCTGCTGTGCTATCTGGGGCTGGTGGGCTTGCTGTGCGTTTATTACCTGCTGATCGCCGACCTGCATGGCGCGCGGCCGTGGGTGATCCTGCTGATCGAGCTGGTGCCGCTGTTGCTGCTGGCACCCGGGATGATCCTGGGCAGCGCCCGCGGGCATTCGTGGATGTGTTTTGTAGTGAACCTGTATTTCATCAAGGGCGCACTGGCGGCCTATGACCCGAACCGGCAATTGTTTGGTCTGTTGGAGATGGGCGCGAGCGTGGCGGTGTTCTGCTCGGCACTGATGTATGTGCGGTGGCGGTTTCAGCTCAATCGCAAGTTGGCGGGTGAAGGTGACATCTCCGTCGCCTGATAGACCGCCTTCGCGGGCAAGCCCGCTCCCACAGGGGATTTGCGCACAACCCGAATCCCCTGTGTGGGCGGGCTAGCTCGCGAAGGACTCAACTCGGTCTTAGTGATTCACGGTATATGCCAGCATCATCGAGATCTGGCTCATCGCCCGCCCGCCACTCTGCTCATGCCACTGGTTGAACACATCCTGCACCAGGGCCAGGTCGCGCTGGCTGGTCGGGACCTTGTCGACGATTTTTTGCGCATTCAACCCCGCCACCACGTCATAGCTCGGCACGAACGTGTCCTTGCCGACCATCCGCAGGAATCGCGGCGCCGACAGCCCGCCCAACTGATGGCCACGCTTTTTCAGGAAGGTCCACAGCCCGACGATATCGGTCACCGGCCAATCGGCAATCATCGACCCGAAACTGCCCTGCTCGTGTGCGACATCGAGGATGAACTGCGCGTTGCGCGGCACGCTCTTGAGTTTGCCCAAATGCCGGATGATCCGCGCATCCTGCATCAGGCGCTCCAGATGTTCGGCACTCATCAGCACGACTTTTTCCGGGTCGAACCTGAAGAACACTTCCTCGAAGGCCGGCCATTTGGCGTCCACCAGACTGTGCTTGAGCCCGGCGCGGAAAACGCGCAAGGCCATGGTGGACAGGTAACGATCATCACTGATCTTGCGCAACTGCGCAGGTGACTTGGGAACGGGCAGATGGGCTTCCAGTTCAGCTGCCGAACCGAAGCGGTTCAGGCAGTATTCGTGTAGCCACTTGTAATCGCGCATGCCCTCTCCTGAGGATTAAAAAAGTAAAACCGGTGTTTTGATCAGAGGTTGACGACGTTGACGAACCGCGACGCGGCGGTTTCATCGATCTTGAGACTGGTGAAGTCGAACAAGGTGCGATCGGCCAGCTGTGACGGGATCACATTCTGCAAGCTGCGGAAAATGCTCTCGGTACGCCCCGGGGTCTTGCGCTCCCACTCCTGCAGCATGTCCTTGACCACCTGACGCTGCAGGTTCTCCTGAGAACCACAGAGGTTGCACGGAATGATCGGGAATTGCTTGAAGTCCGAATAAGCCTGGATGTCCTTTTCATTGCAATACGCCAGCGGGCGAATCACCACGTTGCGGCCATCATCGGCGCGCAATTTTGGCGGCATGGCCTTGAGCGAGCCATTAAAGAACATGTTCAGGAAAAACGTTTCGACAATGTCGTCGCGGTGATGACCGAGGGCCATCTTGGTCGCGCCAATTTCATCGGCAAAGGTGTACAGCGTGCCACGGCGCAAGCGCGAGCACAGCGAGCAAGTGGTCTTGCCTTCCGGGATCAGTTCCTTGACCACCGAATAAGTGTCTTTCTCGACGATGTGATACTCGACGCCCAACTCTTTCAAGTAGGCCGGCAAGACATGCTCGGGGAAACCCGGCTGCTTCTGGTCCATGTTCACGGCGACGATGTCGAACCTGATCGGCGCCACCTTCTGCAAATGCAGCAGCACATCGAGCATGGTGTAACTGTCCTTGCCGCCGGACAGGCACACCATCACCTTATCGCCATCTTCGATCATGTTGAAATCGGCGACAGCTTCACCCGCCTGGCGGCGAAGGCGCTTCTGCAGTTTGTTCTGGTTGACGGTAAGAGTGCCCATGACGCGAAATCCGTGAGGTGTGACGAAAGGCGAGCATTTTACGCAAAAAGCCGATCTTGGCGTAATACCCCGGCCAACACTCAAACCCATCGCGATTAAGTCGGGCCTTTACAGCGCAATTTGCTCTAAGCCCTATCACCTCTACGGTTAACTCCTTCCTATACTGCGACATAAGGTCGCATGACTATCCAGACCTATCCCTTACTTGGCCACCTTGGCCCGTAGGCGCTCCACCGGGGGGCGATGGTAAAAACAAGAGGAGTGACTGGCATGATCCATCACGTAGTGGGGCTCTTCACCCACCCTGACCAAGAATGGAAAGAGATCCGTGGCGACCAGGAGGAAAGCATCAGCCACATGTACCTCACCCACACCCTGATTCTCGCGGCGATTCCGGCCGTGTCGGCGTTTATTGGCACAACCCAGGTGGGTTGGGTCATCGGCAACCGGGCACCCGTGATGCTGACCCAGGAAAGCGCGCTGTGGATGACCATCATGTCTTACCTGGCGATGCTTGGCGGCGTGGCCGTGATGGGCGCGTTTGTGCACTGGATGGCTCGCACCTACGATGCCAACCCGAGCCTGGCCCGTTGTGTTGCCTTTGCGACCTATACCGCAACGCCGCTGTTCATTGGTGGCCTGGCGGCGCTGTATCCGCACATGTGGCTGGGAATGATCGTTGGCACCGCAGCCATTTGCTACACCGTGTACCTGCTGTATGTCGGCCTGCCGACCTTCATGAACATTCCATCGGACGAAGGTTTTCTGTTTTCGAGTTCTGTACTGGCCGTAGGGTTGGTGGTGCTGGTGGCCATCATGGCGTTCACGGTGATTGTTTGGGGACTGGGCGTGGGGCCCGTCTATACCAACTGACTTCTAATAAAAAATATCTGCCAATACAGGCCGCCGTAAGGCGGCCTCTTAATGTCCGGGAATTGATCGGCCACGACCATTCGGCGCCCGGACGATTCGCAACCACCCGGGGTTGCGGCATACTCGACGTCTCTGGAGACCCATCAAGCATGCCCGAGCAACTCAATACCCGCGTCGAAGATTGCTACCAACTCGCTGAATCCTTCTTTAAACGTTCATTCAAACGCCCCGTGGTGAGCCTAAAGCTGCGCGGGCAGAAAGCCGGTGTCGCGCATTTGCACGAGAACCTGCTGCGCTTCAACCCGCAGCTTTATCGGGAAAATACCGACGATTTCCTCAAGCAGACCGTGGCTCACGAAGTGGCGCACCTGATTGCCCATCAACTGTTCGGCGACCGCATCCAGCCCCATGGCGAAGAGTGGCAGCTGATCATGCGCGGGGTTTACGAACTGCCGCCCAACCGCTGCCACACCTATGACGTCAAACGCCGCAGCGTCACCCGCTATATCTACAAATGCCCGTGCGCCGACAGTGATTTCCCGTTTTCTGCCCAGCGTCACGGGCTGGTGAGGCAGGGCCGTCGGTATCTGTGCCGCCGGTGCCGCAACACCTTGGTGTTCAGTGGGGAGATGCGGGTCGAGTAGTACCGTTTTTTTGCAGTGACAGTGCCGGCCCCATCGCGAGCAAGGCCGCTACAGAACCACCTTGGCACGCCGTAAGTCCAGGATCCGCTCGGCGCTGAACCCCAACTCCCGCAACACCTCATCCGTATGTGCCCCCAGCTGCGCGCCGATATGCCTGGGCTCCGGCAAGCCTTCGGAGAACTTCAGCGCACAGGCGATCTGCGCCTGGGTCGTGCCATCTCCCCGGGGCACCTGCGTAACCACCTGACGCGCTTGCAGTTGCGGATGCCGAACCGCCTCACCCAGGCTCAATACCGGCTCGACGCATGCATCGAGCTCGGCAAATAGCGCGCTCAATTCGGCAAAGTCGTGTTTCTCGAATTCAATCCTCAACGCGTCCTTGAGCTTTTTCTGATGCTCCGGTTGTGGTGACAGCCCCAGTTTAGCCATGTCTTCCAGGCCCAACGCCGTACACAACTGCTTCATGAACGCAGGCTCCAGGCTCCCCACCGACAGCCAGCGTCCGTCGCGAGACCTGTAATAGTCGTAGAAACTGCCACCGTTAAGTACCTGGTTTTCCCGCGCCGGCTCCTCACCACAGGCCAGGAAACCCGAACCAGACATGGCATTCAGGGTGAACGCGCAATCGGTCATGCTGACATCCAGGTATTGCCCGTGCCCCGTCTGCTGCCGCGCAATCACCGCAGCCAGCAGGCCGATCACACCATGCAGCGAGCCTCCCGCGATGTCGGCCACCTGCATGCCCAGTGGCAATGGCCCACTGTCGGCCCGGCCGGTATGGCTGGCCAGCCCCGCCAGCGCCAGGTAATTGATGTCGTGGCCGGCGCGGTCCTTGTAGGGGCCGGTCTGGCCGTAACCGGTGATCGATACATAAATCAGCCTTGGGTTGATTGCCTTGAGGGCTTCATAACCCAGGCCCAGGCGCTCCATGACCCCAGGGCGAAACTGCTCGAGCAGGATGTCGTGGTCGTGCAGCAACTGCCTGATGACTTCCAGGGCTTCAGGCTGCTTGAGGTCCAGCGCCAGGCTGCGCTTGTTTCGATTGAGATACGCATGGCTCGCCGACACACCCTGGTCGTGCGGTGGCAAGACCCGGAGCAGGTCCATGCGAGTCGGCGACTCGATGCGCAACACGTGCGCCCCCATGTCCGCCAGCATCAGTGAGGCGAACGGCCCCGGTAACAGCGTGGAAAAATCCAGGATCTTCAGTGAAGCCAGTGGCCCGAACATGAGTAACCTCCAATGCGTTCCCCCAAGCCTAGGCAGACGATGGCATTGCAGCAATTACCGGATGCATAAGTCGCAGTGACCGTTGCGCTCAAATCCCAACCATGAAAAAACCCGCCGAAGCGGGTTTTGTCAAAACAGCAGTCTTATTTGACGTTGCTTGGGGTCGGACCTTCGGCTACGCCCAGGTCGTCTTCTTCACGTTCGTCGGCAATACCACGACCGCCGGAAGCCAGTTCGGCTTGCATGACATCGACGTCCAGTTCCTTGACCCACTTGGCCACGACCAGGGTCGCAACAGCGTTGCCCACCAGGTTGGTCAGGGCGCGGGCTTCAGACATGAAGCGGTCGATACCAAGGATCAGCGCCAGGCCGGCAACTGGCAGGTGGCCAACGGCAGACAAGGTCGCGGCCAGCACGATGAAACCACTCCCGGTCACGCCGGCAGCCCCTTTGGAGGACAGCAGCAACACCACCAGCAGCGTGATCTGGTGGGTGATGTCCATGTGGGTATCGGTTGCCTGGGCAATGAACACCGCAGCCATGGTCAGGTAAATGGCAGTACCGTCGAGGTTGAACGAGTAGCCGGTCGGGATCACCAGACCTACCACGGATTTCTGAGCCCCCAGGCGTTCCATCTTGATCAGCATGCGCGGCAGTACCGATTCCGAAGAAGAAGTACCCAGCACGATCAGCAGTTCTTCACGGATGTAGCGAATCACTTTCAGCACGCTGAAGCCGTGGGCGCGGGCGATACCGCCCAATACGATCAGGATGAACAGCAGGCAGGTGATGTAGAAGCAGGCCATCAGCTGACCCAGCTGCACCAGCGAGCCAACGCCGTAGGCACCGATGGTGAACGCCATCGCACCGAAGGCACCGATGGGCGCAAGCTTCATGATCATGTTGATGATGTTGAACATGACATGGGCAAAGCGATCAATGAAGTCCAGCAGCGGCTTGCCGTAGGCACCCAGGCGATGCAGGGCGAAACCGAAGATCACCGAGAACATCAGCACTTGCAGGATGTCGCCGGTCGCGAACGCACCAACGATGGTGGACGGGATCACATTCAGCAGGAAGCCAACGACGCTTTGATCAGCACCGGCCGCTACATACTGGGCGACTTTGGACGCATCCAGAGTGCTCACATCGATGTGCATGCCGTTGCCTGGCTGCACGATGTTCACCACCACCAGGCCAACCAGCAGGGCGATGGTCGAAACGATTTCGAAATAGAGCAGCGCGTAACCGCCAGTCTTGCCGACCGACTTCATGTTTTGCATGCCAGCAATACCGCTGACGACGGTGCAGAAGATGATGGGGGCAATGATCATTTTGATCAGTTTGATGAACCCGTCACCCAGCGGCTTGAGGGCTACGCCGGTCTGCGGGTAGAAGTGACCGAGCAGGATGCCGATGGCGATGGCAACGATCACCTGGAAATACAGGGATTTGTACAGTGGCTGACGAGTCGTCATTGCAAAGTTCCTCAAGAGTGCCCGCGAACAACATCCATCTGTTGTCCATGACACCTGAATTGCGAACCCTCCTGCACTGGAGGGATTTGTTTTTTCGAGCTGCGCGATGGCAGACATCTACGCGTTACATCGCAAGGCCCGTGCCACCTTTATAAAACTGCCTGCAAGCCGTTGGGCATCAAGCCTTGCAAGTTTTTCAGCGTGCCCGGGGCGCCGGGCTGAAGTGGCGGATTTCCGCCCATCAGCCCGATCACGTCCGGTAAATTGGCGGATATCCGCCTTGTTGAGACGCCACTCTCGTGTCTACTATCCGCCGTTCAACGGACGGACTTTCACTCTATGCGCGAACGCACCATCGCCAGCCATTTCGCCCGTGCCGCCCTCGGTGGTGCTCGCCGAAGCGGGTACGATTATTCAGGCCTGCTCCAGCAATTGGGCATTAGTCCCGAGCTGCTTGAGGAGCCCCGTGCGCGGATTGCCCCCGAGCAATTCACCCGATTGCTCCAGGGACTGTGGGCAGCGCTGGATGACGAATTTCTCGGTTTCGGGCCAACAGTCAGTCGGCCCGGCAGCTTCGCGATGATGTGTCACGCCCTGATCCACTGCCGTAGTCTGGATAAGGCCCTGCATCGCGGCTTATTGTTTTATAGCCTATTCCCCGACGGCCCGCGCCTGACGATCAGCCGCGAGGGCGAAATGATCCGCCTGAGCCTGGACGATTCGCAGTTCCGTGATCCGGACCACTTCCTCACCGAAAGCCAGCTGATGGTCTGGCATCGACTGGGTAGCTGGCTGATTGGCCAGCGCATCCTGCTGGAACAGGCGACATTCAGCTATCCGCGTCCCGACCACGGCGCCGAATATGACCTGCTGTTCTCCTGCCCCCTCGAATTTGCCGCCAGGCAGAGCAGCCTGGTGTTCCACAGCCGTTACCTGGATAGGCCGCTGTTGCAGGACGAGCGCACCCTCAAGCACTTTCTGCAGCGCTCGCCTGCCGACCTGCTGGCACGCCCCGACGATGGCAACAGCTTGAGCAGCCGGCTGAGACGACTGCTCAGTCGGGACAGTTCGCGCTGGCCTGACCTGGAAGCAGTGGCCGCGCACCTGAACATCAGCCCGCAGACCCTGCGCAGGCATTTGCGCGAGGAAGGTACAAGTTTTCAGGGGTTGAAGGATCAACTACGCCGGGACATCGCGATTTACCACCTGAGCCGCTCAGACCTGTCGTTGCAACAGATCGCCGAACAACTGGGATTCTCCGAGCCCTCGGCGTTCCACCGGGCGTTCAAGAAATGGACCGGATTGACGCCGGGAGCCTATCGGGCGCAGGAAAACTGAGCACTCTAGACCACCGGAAAATGAATCCGGAACGCCGCCCCACCCATCGGCGAGTCGTCGAGGGTGAGCTTCGCGCTGTAGCTTTCGATGATGTCCTTGACCACGGCCAGGCCGATCCCCTGCCCCGGATGCTGACGATCCAGACGCTCGCCACGCCGCAGAATTCGCGCACGCTGGTCCGAAGGCACACCGGGACCGTCATCCTCGACGCACAATTCGATGCCCTCTGCGGTGTCGCGCATGCTGACTCGCACCTCACCCAGGCACAGGCGATAGGCGTTCTCCAGCAGGTTGCCCAACATTTCCAGCAGCGCCCCCTGTTCGATTGGCACATAGCAAGGCTCTGGCAGGTCAAAGGACACCTGCACACGCTTGTCGCGATACACCTTGTCCAACGTGTCACACAGGCTTTGCAATACCGGGCGCAAGAGCACCTGATGGCGTACCAGGCCACTTTTGCGCAGGCTGGCCCGTTGTAACTGGTAGCTGATCTGCTGGCTCATGCGCTCCATCTGGGTTTGCAGCACCCGGGCCTGTTCGCGATTTTCAGGACGCTGCGCCATGTCTTCGCTAACCCCTTGAAGAACAGTCAGGGGCGTTTTCAAGCTATGGGCCAGGTCATCGAGGGAATCACGGTAGCGACTGCGCTGCTCACGTTCACCGTGCAGCAAACGGTTGAGGGAGCCGGTAAGGCGCAGCAGTTCACGGGGGTGTTGCTCACTGAGGCTTTCACGGGTTCCGCCTTCGATTTCGTCCAGTTCCTGGCTCAGCCGGCGCAACGCGCGCAAGCCCCAGGTCAGGCCGATCCACAGCAACGCCAGCAGGACCAGCAGTGCAGCGCCGAAGCCCAGGTAGAGATTTTCCCGCAGCCCGTCGAGGGTGACCTCGTACTCACGTACCGGCTGCAAAGCGACGATACTGAACGCCGCGCTCTGGCCGCCGAGCAACTTGACCTCGACGTCGTAGACGAAGAACTCCTGGCCATTGGCTTCGCGAATTCTGGCGAACTCGTTGCCGCGCCCGTCGTAACGGGGCGTGTAATTGATGTGTTCCTCCTGGGTACCGTTCGAGCGCCAGACCAGGAGACCATCGCGATCGTAGATGTAACCCAGCAGCCGGCCGTCAGTCAGGTTGAAGCGCTCGTCAGGCAGCTGCTCCGGCATCTTCAGTCGGTTGTCTTCAACACGGGCGGCAGAGATCAACGTGGTGACGTCCGACGCCAGTCGCTGTTCGATGGAGTCTTGCAATGCCAGACTGAAAGCGCCCTGCATCGCCGGCAGTAACGCCAGCATGAACAACACTGCCAGGATCGTGGCAGCGAGCATCAAGCGCACACGTAGCGAACGAATCAAGTGCAGCGCTCGGTAAACAGGTAGCCGAGGCCACGGACGGTATCGATCGGTTTAAATCCGCCAGGCCCCTCGAGCTTGCGGCGCAGGCGTCCCACCAGGACTTCAATGACGTTCGGATCGCGCTCGTCATCATCAGGGTAGAGTTGCTCCATCAAGCGGTCCTTGGGTACCACCTGCTGATGGTGGCGCATCAAATACTCCAGGATGCGGTACTCATAGGCGGTCAGTGCCAACGGTTGATCATCCAGGCTGGCCTGCTTGCGATTGAGGTCGAGCAGCAACGGCCCAGCCACGATCGTTGACTGGGTAAAGCCACTGGAGCGGCGCAACAGGGCATTGAGCCGGGCGTCCTGCTCCTCGAACTGAAACGGCTTGACCACGTAATCGTCGGCGCCGGCGGCAAGGCCTTCGACTTTATCCTGCCAATTACCGCGGGCGGTCAGAATCAGGATGGGAAAGACCCTGCCCTGCGAACGCAACTGGCGAATAAGGTCGAGCCCGCCCATGCCTGGCAGCCCCAAGTCGATCACCGCGAGATCATGGTTGAATTGCTCGGCCTGGTAGAGTGCCTCTTCCGCGTTGGCCACGGACTGCACCACATGACCACTGTCCGTGAGGCGGGTTTGCAGGTGATGGCGCAACAGCGCTTCATCTTCTACGACCAGCAATTTCATAACGCCCTCCCAGGCACACATCAACATCTGCCGAGGCACGACAGCGCACCTCGATGGTTAACACAGCGACGCCGAATCCACCTGTTCAGGTTGATCCGGCGCAAACCTTTCGCGACGTGCCGCTTAAAAAGCGTAGTTCGCCGCCAGATACGTCTGGGCACTGCTGGTCAAATCCACCGAGCCCTTCTTGCTGCCGCCACGGCTCAATTCGGTGCTGGCATTACTACGTAGATAACGGTAACCCAGTTCCAACGAGGTGTTTCGAGAAACCTGTTGCAAGATCCCCATCTGCCCTCCGATGGCATAACCAATGTTGGTGTCGCGGCTATAGCCTGTTGTTTCCTGCGACAATTTGGCCAAACCGGCCGTGGCACCGCCAAACAGCTTGGTGTTACCACCCATCGGGTAGAACACGTCATAGCTACCCAAGAGGTTTTCCTGGCGCAGGTTCAAGCCGTCATGGCTCCTGCCCGACACGTTGTCGTAAGTGGCGTAGTAGCGACCTTGGCTGTTTTGCTGACCCAGGCGAACGCCAAAAGTAGTGCTTTTGTCGATCGCGACGGCGCTCGGATGGTTGAAGTTGTCATTCATGGCACGGGACTTTTTGATCTTGTCGCTGGTCTGTCCAAGAGTAAAGCTGGCGAAGGTGTCATTGGCCATGGCAGCGGTACTCGCGCCCATAACGGTGATAGCCAGCAGCAATTTTTTGAATCCAGTCATTGGGTGTTTCCTTGTGTTGTCATGTGCTTGTTGGGTATGGGAGAAGATTACTCAGCTCGCCCTGAACTCACCCTGAACGCCTTCTGAACCTGGGCTGAACCAGACAGAACCGACCTTTTTCGATGACTGACTTGCGGGAGATCCAACCATGCGTGCGTTTCTTGCCCTCGTATTAATCGCCTTGAGCGGACTCAGCCAGGCGGCCATCCAGACCCGGGAAATCCCCTACCAAAGCGCCGACGGCACCCGGCTCATCGGTTATTACGCCTACGACGACTCGATCAAGGGCCCGCGCCCGGGGGTTGTGGTGGTGCATGAATGGTGGGGACTCAACGACTATGCCAAACGCCGCGCCCGGGATCTGGCCGGCCTGGGATACAGCGCCCTGGCCATAGACATGTATGGCGACGGCAAGAATACCGAGCACCCCAAAGACGCCATGGCCTTCATGCAGGCCGCTCTCAAGGACAGCTCGGTGGCGAGTGCGCGCTTTCAGGCCGGGCTTGACCTGTTGAAGCAGCAACCGCAGACCGACCCACGAAAACTCGCGGCCATCGGTTACTGCTTCGGTGGGGCGGTGGTGCTCAACGCCGCACGCCAGGGCGTGCCGTTAGCGGGTGTGGTGAGCTTCCATGGTGCGCTGGCAACCCAGACGCCGGCGACGCCCGGAGCCGTGAAGGCGAAAATCCTGGTGGAACACGGGGCATTGGACAGCATGGTCACTGCCGACAACGTCGCGGCGTTCAAGACGGAAATGGACAAGGCCGGCGCGGACTACCGCTTCGTCAGCCTGGAAGGCGCCAAGCACGGCTTCAGCAATCCGGATGCCGATCGCCTCGGTCACGGCGAGCATGGCGGGCCGGATATCGGTTACAACAAGGCTGCGGATGTAAAATCCTGGGCGGACATGCAGGCCTTTCTCAAGAAAATCTTTTCCTGACTGAAAGGTGAGCAATGTCTGGGTGGCGAGGCAGCGTCCTCGTCACCCAGGGCAGACAAAAGATCTTCAACTCTACCCAGCCAGGAGGCAACCCGGCAAAATGCCTGACATGAACCATTCCCCCGCCCTGCCCGCCTGCTGCACGCTACTCGACGCTCATTGGCCGCTGCCGTTTGCGCTGCCCGAAACTGTCCTGCTCAGCACTCACTTCGACAGTACGCTGCTGACCAACGATGACTTTGCACGCAGTGCCATCGCCGCGCCAGCCAGCATCCAGCGCTCGGTCGCCAAGCGCCAGGCGGAGTTTCTCGCCGGGCGGGTGTGTGCCCGAGCGGCGTTGCAGCAACTGGAGGGGCTGGATTTCAGCCCGGCGATAGGTGAAGACCGGGCGCCGGTCTGGCCGGCGCACATCAGTGGTTCGATCACCCACAGCACCGGGCGTGCAGCAGCGATCGTCGCGAAAAAAGCCCACTGGCGCGGCCTGGGCATGGACCTGGAAAATATCCTGAACCCGGAGCGAGCCGAACGGCTGGCCGGGGAAATACTGACGGCACCTGAGTTAAAGCGCATGGCGGCCGGTCGGCGCGAGCAGCTGGCGATACTGGTGACGCTGACGTTCTCGGTAAAGGAAAGCCTGTTCAAGGCCTTGTATCCGATCGTGCAGCAGCGCTTTTACTTCGAGCATGCCGAAGTGCTCGAGTGGAGCGAAGCCGGGGAGGTAAAATTGCGATTGCTCACGGACCTGTCCAGCGAATGGCGTAACGGGGCCGAGCTGCAAGCGCAGTTTGCGGTGATGGACGGGCAGTTATTGAGCCTGGTCAGTATCCAGGCCTGATGGTTTCAGCGCTCGAGAGGACCCCATCGCGAGCCAGCCCGCGCCCACAGGGGTCTCAACGCTTTTCCTGATGCCTCGGCCAGCTCAGGCTGAAACAGGCGCCGCCCAGGCTCTTGCTCTTGCCGATCAGCGCACGGCCATCGTGCCAATGAATGATCCGCCGGACGATCGACAACCCCAACCCATGCCCGCCCGAGGCCCGGGTGCGACTGTCGTCCAGGCGCAAAAACGGAGTGAAGATGCGTTCCCAGGCCACCTCCGGCACGCCGGGCCCGTCGTCCTCGACATCGATCCGGCAGCGCTGCTGCCCCACCTGATAGCTGACAGTCACCCTGGTCGTTGCATGCCGCATGGCATTACTGACCAGGTTCTGCAAAGCACGATGCAGGTAACGCGGTTCGGCCTCGACCCAGGCGTCATCACAATCGGCGGCAGACAGGCACAGACCTCGTTGCACCGTGACACCGGCCCGCAGTGGCGCCAGCTCCTCGATGACCTGGCTGACCAGTGCATCCAGATCGATCCGCTGAAAATTCAAGGCCGGGGAACCCTGCTCGAGGCGCGCGTAGGTAAGCATTTCGTCCACCAGCTTATCGAGGTCCTCGATGTCGTGGTCCATGCCCTCACAGTACTTGTGCAGCGCCTGAGGCGTCGTGGCCGAGCCGATCATCTCCAGGCCAAAGCGCAGGCGCGCCACTGGCGTGCGTAGCTCGTGGGACACCGCACGCACCAGTTCCCGCTGAATCGCCAGCAACTGTTGCAAATGCTCGGCCATGCCATTGAAGGCCGACGCCAGGCGCCCTACCGAGTCCGCACCGCGAGCTGGCACCCGGGTTTCCAGGCTGCCCTTGGCGATGCGGGTGGCGGCGGCTTCCAGCCCGCGCAAGCGGCGTTCCAGCTGACGCACCAGCAGGTAGACAATCAGGCCGATCAGGCTCAAGCCGAGGACCGCGATCAGTACCAGCCACTGTGCGGGGTAAGGGTTCATCTGGTACAGCGGACCGATCTCCAGCACCCACGGGGTACCGACCATGCCGGCAAACACCCGGATCGAATCGCCCTCCTTGCCCAGCGCCATCACCGTGTCGCCCTCGGACACCCGCCGACTCTGGTCTTCGTCCATGTCCGCCTGATCAACGGTGACCAGCCGCAAGTCGAAGCCAAAGCCCTTGTCCTCCTTGAGCTCGGCCAGCCGTCTGGGCTGCTCGGCCACCGGAACGCGCACCAGTTCGTCAGCCAGCAGGTAGATGGTCGCCCGGGCCAATTGCTCGCTGATCTGCTGCACCTCCCCGGTCAGCATCAACTGTTCCTTGTCACTGACCAGCCTGTACACCCTCGCTGCGTGCGGTCCGGTCTGCTCCACCAGCGCCTGGCCGCGGAGCACGCGGGTACGCTGGGTTAGATCGAGGTCGGTCTGGGCAAACGTCTTCAGCGTGAGTGGAATACCCAGCAGGCGCTCCCAGACCAGCAGCGCCCGGTGGCGCTCGGTCTGGTTCATCGGTTGCAGGTTGTCAGCCATCAGCGAGAATGTGCCATGGGCCAGGCGTTCACGGTATTGCTCGCTGCGCACCTCGTTAAGCAGGTGCAGGGCAAGCACGCCGAGTACCGCCACCAGGATCAGTGCTGCGCACATCCCGCCGTAGATTCGCAGGAAGATCGAGTTCACAGGGTGCAGGCTTCCGGAACGAACAGATAACCCTTGCTACGGATGGTTTTGATCAATCGCGGGTGGTCCGGGTCGTCGCCGATTTTCGGGCGGATACGCGAGATGCGCACGTCGATGGAGCGGTCCTGGCCGTCATAGCCGATGCCGCGCAGTGCGGTGAAGATCTCTTCCCGGGACAGAATGCGCCCGGCGTTGTCCACCAGCAGCCACAGCAGATCGAATTCGGCGCTGGTCAGTTCGATGCTGACATCACGCAGCCAGGCTTCGCGCAAGGCGTTGTCCACCACCAGCGGACCGAATTGCAGGCGGCGTTGTTTTTCCGGGGCCACTTCCGGCCCTTCGCTGCGGCGCAACAACGCCTGGATACGCGCCAACAGCAGCCGCGGCCGGACCGGTTTGCACACATAGTCATCAGCCCCCAGATCGAGGCCCAAAATCTGATCGGTGTCGTCGGTGCGCGCGGTCAGCATCAGGATCGGCCCGTCGTAGCGGTCGCGGACCTTGCGACAGATGCTCAAGCCGTCCTCGCCGGGAAGCATCAAGTCAAGGATCACCAGGTCAGGCTGTTCCTTGAGGATCCGCGCTGCGGCCAGCGCGCCATCGCCCTCGATCGAAACGCGCAGGCCGTTGGCTTCCAGGTAATCGCGGGTCAGTTCGGCCAGACGCTGATCGTCCTCCACAATCAATACCTGCCAGGCTTCTTGCTCCACGGTGACCTCTGCTTGCCGAAACGCTCATAAAGGAAGGCTCCCCCCGTCTTTTTGTAATGAATAGGGAGGAAAATAATGCGTGTGTACAGGCCGATTGTATAAACGGCGGCCACCGAGAACACAAGCTGGCAAATGCGTTCGGATATGACCATTTTTTGTGGTAGGGTTCGCGCCCTTAAAAAACCACCCGGCTGTATTCGACCGGCAAAAAACCATGACAAACGGTCTGGTCCAGCAGGGTCGCGGGCTACGGGCGCGTTCCAGGTTTCACGCACAATATACGCACAGGTTTATCCACAGGTAGTACGTTGCAACACCCTCAAAAACGCTCTATCTTGTAGCCCGACAGAAAAAAAACCCTACATGTAGGGTTTTGCAGGAAAAACCAAACACAAACCGGATATCAAATTCAAGCGCTTTAATCGCCTCTGTCTGGTTGATTTTTACGTATTTATGAAAGACCAGACCGTGCAAGCGGATGGCTACTGTTTTTGGGCCGAAATCGGCAAAAGCGGTACGGGTGTTGCAGTCGTCAACTGTCACCCAAATGGAATGCGGATCCAGGTTCAAGACCTGGACCCAAGACTTCGGCATGGAAGCGGCGCCCCAATAGCCCCTTCCTGATCTGTCCCGAAGTTGTATGCCCGGCGGCTCGCCGGTTGTAGTGCTTCAGGACAGAACGGTGGGCACCGTGATGGTGCCCAAACAAACATAGAGAATGTGGAGACAACCCCCCATGCAAACCGACACAACTCGCGAGAACCCGCAGGGCTCCTTGCCGCAGGCCGCTGATTCGACTTCGGATCTGTCCGCCACCGCGCCTGGCCAGCTGCGCGTGATCAAGCGTAACGGCACTGTCGTTCCTTATACCGACGACAAGATCACCGTCGCGATCACCAAAGCGTTTCTCGCAGTTGAAGGCGGCACCGCTGCCGCTTCGTCGCGAATCCATGACACCGTTGCGCGCCTGACCGAACAGGTCACTGCAACTTTCAAGCGTCGCATGCCATCGGGCGGCACCATCCACATCGAAGAAATCCAGGACCAGGTCGAACTGGCCCTGATGCGTGCGGGCGAGCAGAAAGTGGCTCGCGACTACGTGATCTACCGCGACGGTCGTTCGAAAGAGCGCGCAGCCCACGCCCCTGCCGAACAATCGGTCAACGCTCACCCGTCGATCCGCATCACCCGCGCCGATGGCACCTTTGCGCCTCTGGACATGGGCCGCCTGAACACCATCGTCACCGAAGCGTGCGAAGGCCTGGAAGAAGTAGACGGCGACCTGATCCAGCGCGAAACCCTGAAGAACCTGTACGACGGCGTGGCCCTGACCGACGTCAACACCGCCCTGGTAATGACCGCCCGTACCCTGGTCGAGCGGGAGCCAAACTACTCGTTCGTCACCGCGCGCCTGCTGATGGACACCCTGCGTGCCGAAGGCCTGGGCTTCCTGGGCGTCGCCGACAGCGCGACCCACCACGAAATGGTCGACCTGTATGCGCAGGCCCTGCCTGCCTACATCGCCAAGGGTATTGAATTCGAATTGCTGAACCCGATCCTGGCCACTTTCGACCTGGAAAAACTCGGCAAGGCGATCAACCACGAGCGCGACCAGCAGTTCACGTACCTGGGCCTGCAGACCCTGTACGACCGTTACTTCATCCACAAGGACGGTATCCGCTTCGAACTGCCGCAGATCTTCTTCATGCGCGTGGCCATGGGCCTGGCGATCGAAGAGAAGAACAAGGAAGATCGTGCGATCGAGTTCTACAACCTGCTGTCGTCCTTCGACTACATGTCGTCGACCCCGACGCTGTTCAACGCCGGTACCCTGCGTCCACAGCTGTCCAGCTGCTACCTGACCACCGTTCCGGACGACCTGTCGGGCATCTACCACGCGATCCACGACAACGCCATGTTGTCCAAATTTGCCGGTGGCCTGGGCAACGACTGGACCCCGGTGCGTGCCTTGGGTTCGTACATCAAGGGCACCAACGGCAAGTCCCAGGGCGTCGTGCCGTTCCTGAAAGTGGTGAACGACACCGCCGTTGCCGTTAACCAGGGTGGCAAGCGCAAAGGCGCTGTATGTGCCTACCTGGAAACCTGGCACATGGACATCGAAGAGTTCATCGAGCTGCGCAAGAACACCGGTGATGATCGTCGTCGTACCCACGACATGAACACTGCCAACTGGATCCCTGACCTGTTCATGAAGCGTGTCTTCGATGACGGCAAATGGACCCTGTTCTCGCCATCCGAAGTGCCGGACCTGCATGACCTGACCGGCAAGGCCTTCGAAGAGCGTTACGAGTACTACGAAGCGCTCACCGAGTACCCAGGGAAGGTCAAGCTGTTCAAGACCATCCAGGCCAAAGACCTGTGGCGCAAAATGCTGTCCATGCTGTTCGAAACCGGCCACCCATGGCTGACCTTCAAGGACCCGTGCAACCTGCGCAGCCCGCAGCAGCACGTGGGCGTGGTCCACAGCTCGAACCTGTGCACCGAGATCACCTTGAACACCAACAAGGACGAGATCGCCGTTTGCAACCTCGGCTCGATCAACCTGCCGAACCACATCGTCAACGGCAAGCTGGACACCGCCAAGCTGGAACGTACCGTGAACACCGCCGTACGCATGCTCGATAACGTTATCGACATCAACTACTACTCGGTGCCACAGGCGAAGAACTCCAACTTCAAGCACCGTCCGGTCGGCCTGGGCATCATGGGCTTCCAGGATGCGCTGTACCTGCAGCACATTCCTTACGGTTCCGACGCGGCCGTCGAGTTCGCCGACAAGTCGATGGAAGCGGTCAGCTACTACGCGATCCAGGCTTCCTGCGACCTGGCAGACGAGCGCGGCGCCTACGAGACGTTCCAGGGTTCGCTGTGGTCCAAGGGCATCCTGCCGCTGGATTCGCAACAGATCCTGATCGAGCAACGTGGCCAGAAGTACATCGACGTGGACCTGAACGAATCCCTGGACTGGGCACCGGTTCGCGCCCGTGTACAAAAAGGCATTCGTAACTCCAACATCATGGCCATCGCACCGACCGCGACCATCGCCAACATCACTGGCGTTTCGCAGTCGATCGAACCGACCTACCAGAACCTCTACGTGAAATCGAACCTGTCGGGCGAATTCACCGTGATCAACCCGTACCTGGTTCGGGACCTGAAGGCTCGCGGTCTGTGGGACGCGGTCATGATCAACGACCTGAAGTACTACGACGGTTCGGTACAGCAGATCGAGCGCATCCCGCAAGAACTCAAAGAGCTCTATGCGACTGCCTTCGAAGTGGACACCAAGTGGATCGTTGACGCCGCCAGCCGTCGCCAGAAGTGGATCGACCAGGCTCAGTCGCTGAACCTGTACATCGCCGGCGCTTCGGGCAAGAAGCTGGACGTCACCTACCGCATGGCCTGGTACCGTGGTCTGAAAACCACTTACTACCTCCGTGCCCTGGCCGCCACCAGCACTGAAAAGTCGACCATCAACACCGGCAAGCTGAACGCTGTTTCCAGCGGCGGCAACCACGGTGACGATTCGGTCCTGGCAGCGCCAGCCGGCCCTGCTCCAGTGCCGAAGGCTTGCGCCATCGACGAGCCGGATTGCGAAGCTTGCCAATAAGCTGAGCCCGTAAGCGCTGAAAAGCGCTTAACCGAGAACCCCCGATCAGTCCTCTGGATTGCCGGGGGTTTTCTTTTGCCTCGTGTAAATGCTTAAAAGATCGCAGCCTCGTTGCACTCGGCAGCTCCTACATTGAAATGCGATTCATGCAGAAACTCTGCAGGAGCTGTCGAGTGCAACGAGGCTGCGATCCCTTGACCGACACCTGCCACCCATAAAAAAAAGCCCCTCTATAGAGAGGGGCTCCTGTCCAGCACTGCACCATCAGGTCATCTGAATAATGGTCTGCATCAAAGTACTTTGGGTCGAGATGGTCTTGGCGTTCGCCTGATAGTTGCTCTGCGCCTTGATCAGGTCGACCAGCTCGTTGGTCACGTTGACGTTGGACTCTTCCAGCGAGTTGGAGCGGATCGTGCCCAGGCTGCCGGTTTCCGGCGAATCGTAGCCTGGGATACCCGACGAGTAGGTCTCTTTCCAGCTGGTGCCGCCTACCGCTTGCAAGCCTTGTTCGTTGGTGAAGCTGGCCAGGGAAATCTGACCGATCGGCTTGGTCTGGTAGTTGCTGAAGTTGGCCAGCAATACGCCGCTGCCGTCGATGGTCAGGTTGGTGATCTGGCCGGTGGCATAACCGTTCTGCACTGGAATCGAACGGGCTGTGTCGGCGTTGTACTGCGTGGTATTGCCCATGGCGATAGTCATGCCATCAGGGTTGGCGGCTGCGCCGTTGGCCGTCCAGACGCCGTCGGTGACGGTGCCCGGCACCCAGTTGGTCACCTTCAGGTCATTGCCGAGAGTCGAGGTTGGCGGTGTGGTCGGCGGAGTCACGGGCGTGCTGATTTGGGTCAGCTTGCCGGCAGAGTCGAAACTCAGGGTCGAGGGCTGCGGAGTGGACAGGCTGCCGTCCATGTTGCGGCCATCGATCAGGGTGTAGTTGTCCCAAGTGTTCGGACCGGTCTTGACCATGAATTGCTCCATGACGTGGGAATTGCCCTGGCTGTCGTAAATCGGCGTGTTGAATTTCTTGCTGTAGGTTTCGGCCTTGGTCGGATCGAACTTGTTCGTGGCGATCGTCTGGTCGATTACCTTGTCCGTGGAGTTCAGGTTGATCGTGGACGAGATCGCGTCGGTGGTCTTCGGCGCCAGGTTGGACGTGTCGATACGCAGATCAGTCAACATGCCGTTCTGGATCTTGCCATTGGCATCCACGCCATAGCCCTGCAGGCGCGCAGTGCCGTCGGTGTTGGTAACGTAGCCTTCGCTGTCGACCTTGAACGTGCCGGCGCGGGTGTAGGACAGCGAACCGCTGTCGTTCAACACGAAGAAACCGGAGCCGTTGATGCCCATGTCCAGCACGTTGCCGGTGTTGGTGATATCACCCTGGGTGAATTGCTGCGACACGTTGGCCAGGCGTACACCGCTGCCTACGGTCTTGCTTCCGGAACCCAGCTTGCTCGCCGAGTAGACATCTTCGAATTCCGCACGTGACGACTTGAAACCTGTGGTCGCGACGTTGGCGATGTTGTTGCCGGTCACGTCCAGTTGTTTGTTGGCTGCAAAGAGACCGCTAAGGCCGATATTGAAAGACATGGTTCACTCCTTTATGCCGGGTTAGTCGGCTTTACATACCAATAGTTTGTACTTTGGACAGGGCGATGCTGCCCAGGCCCGCCAGGTTGAGCATCAACTCACCACCGGTCTGGCTGATGGTTACGCTGTTGACGGTGGCCGGCAGGTTGGTGACCAGGGAAACCGCCTGACTGTCGATGGTGGCCGATGCCGCAAAAGTGTAAGTACCCGATTCGACCGTCTTGCCGGCGTTGTCCTTGCCGTCCCAGATGAAGCTCGCGTTGCCGGCGACCTGGCTGCCCATGTCGATGGTGCGCACGACCGTGCCGTCCTTGTCGGTAATCTTCAGCGTGGCGGCCGGCACGGACGTCGGAATGGCCACGGTGCCCGTCATGCTCTTGGAGGTATCAACCACGGCCTTGTCGCCCGGGGCGATCACCGAACGGCCCACCAGCGACGAGGCCTGCAGCGCCTGCGACGAGTTGTAGTTGCCGGCAATGCCGCTCACGGTATCGTTGAGCGTGGTGATGCCTTCCAGGCTGCTGAACTGCGCCAACTGGGCGACGAACTCGCCGTTGTCCTGAGGCTCGAGCGGGTTCTGATTCTTCAGCTGGGTGACCAGCAATTGCAGGAACGCATCTTTGCCCAGGGCCTTCTTGCCGGCGGCACTGCCGGTGGCCGAGGCCAGGCCATCACTGGTGGTGGAGGTGTTCTTGACGGAGGAGTTGGCCAGAATGTCGTTGAGGCTCAAGCTGCTTGTCGTATCGGTAACACTCATCTGAGTTGCCCCTTATCACTGACCGAGCGTCAGGACCTTCTGCATCATGGTTTTGGCGGTGTTCATCATTTCGGCGTTGGTCTGGAACGAACGACTCGCGGAAATCATGTCGGCCATTTCCTCCACCACGTTGACGTTCGGGTAGTAGACGTAGCCCTTGGCGTCAGCAGAAGGATGGTTGGGTTCGTAGCGCGCTTCCAGATTGCTCTGGTCCTCGACCACGCCCAGCACCTGCACGCCCTGACCGGCCCCGTCCTGGTTCTGGAACAATGAATCGCTGCCGCCGCTCTGCGCACCCTGGAACATGGTGGCGAATACCGGGTGCCGTGCGCGGTAGGTCTGGTCCAGGCTGGACGACACGGTCTCGGCGTTGGCGATGTTACTGGCGACGGTGTTCAGGCGAGTGGTCTGGGCACTCATGCCGCTACCGGCAATGTTGAAAACACTGGACAGGGACATGATTTATTCTCCTCGCAAGGCTGAAATCAGCCCTTTGAATTTGCTGTTGAGCAGGGTGAAACTGGCCTGGAAGTTGACCGAGTTCTGCGCGTAGTTCGACTGTTCGAGCTGGGCGTCCACGGTGTTCTGGTCAATCGATGGCTGCATCGGCGTGCGGTACAACAGCGACTCGTCGCCGCTGCCCAGGCCCTGGGCCTCGATATGCCGGCTGTTGGTCATGTTCAGCGCAAATCCGCCGCCCTTGGTTTTCTCGCTCTGCTCGGCGAGCACTTTGGAGAAGTCCAGGTCCCGTGCCTTGTAGTTCGGGGTATCGGCGTTGGCGATGTTGTTGGCCAGGACTTCGGCACGCTGGGCGCGGAAGTTCAACGCCTGTTCGTGGATACCGAGCGCTTTATCGAAGCTGATGCTCATGTCGGGAAACCTTCGGGTGACCGGATTTTCGTAGGATGGACATAGCAAGCGGCGTGCCAATTGAAAAAAGCCCGTAAACCGGGGCTTTGCGGGCACGGGCCCCGGCGGCAACGACAGAAAAGCGGCAACGGGTTTCCGCTGCCTGCCGCTTTTCTGCCGCTTGTTCGAGTTAGACATCCCCACGTGATGCAAAGCGGCAGGCAAAAAAAAACGGGAGTCCTCCAGGACTCCCGTTTTTTGCCTGCCGCTTTGCATCACTTCGCCTGGTAAATAATCCCAGGGCTGCACTGAACCATCTGGTAATGATCCGGCAAACCATTGAGCGCCTCGGAAGCGCCCAGGAACAAATACCCACCCGGTTTCAACGTACTGTGGATCCGCAGCAGAATGTCCTTCTTCACCTCAGCGGAAAAGTAGATGAGCACATTGCGACAGAACACGATGTCGAACTTGCCCAGCGCCGCATAGCTGTCCAGCAGGTTGAACGAGCGAAACTCCACCCGGCTCTTGATGGGCGCCTTGATGGCCCAGCGCCCCGGCCCTTTCGGGTCGAAATAGCGCTGCAAACGTTCCGGCGACAGGCCGCGACCGATGGCCAGACTGTCGTACTCGCCCGTCTTGCAGTTGGTCAGCATGGTGCCGGAAAGGTCGGTGGCAACGATCTGCACCCCCATCTTCAACTGACCCAGGTTGACCCGCTCGAATTCATCGATCGACATCGACAACGAGTACGGTTCCTGCCCCGACGAACAGGCAGCCGACCAGATCCGCAGGCGCTGGCCAGGAGCGGCTTTGATCGCTTCCGGCAGCACCTTGTTCTTCAGCACTTCAAACGGATAAGTGTCACGAAACCACAAGGTTTCGTTGGTCGTCATGGCATCGACCACCATCTCGCGCAGACCACTGCGCGGTTGGGTCTGGATGCGCTGGACCAGCTCCCCCAGGGACTTGATGCCTTGCTGCTCCATCAGTTTGTTGAGGCGGCTGGACACCAGGTACTGCTTGTTTTCACCGAGCAAAATGCCACAGGCTTTTTCCAGGAATACCCGGAACTGTTCGAAATCCAAATTACCCGTAGACAATGGTGCCGCCTCTTAACTCGTATTGATCGCCAGGAGCAAAAGGCCCCTAGCTGATATCTGCTGCTTTGATCCGGTCGACTACCCGGGATGCCAGGTCATCAGGACGGAATTTGGCCAGGAAGTCATCGGCACCGACTTTCTTGACCATCGCCTGATTGAACACACCCGACAACGAAGTATGCAGGATGATATGAAGCTTTTGCATGCGTGGGTCGCTGCGGATCTCGGCGGTCAGGGTGTAGCCGTCCATTTCCGGCATCTCGATGTCGGAAATCATCATCAGGAACTCTTCTTCCGGCTTCTTCCCTTCGTCCACCAGCTTGCGCAGGTAATCCAGGGCCTGCCGACCGTCGTTCAACGCCACGACTTCAACGCCGACCGTCTGTAGACAACGCGATACCTGCTTGCGTGCCACGGACGAGTCATCAACCGTCAGCACCCGCAAAGACAGGGCCTTGTGCTGGGTCTCGACGTCCACCACACCAACGGAAATCGCTTCCGGCGTGGGTGCCACTTCCGCCAGCACTTTCTCCACGTCGATGATTTCGACCAACTGATTGTCGACCCGGGTCACAGCCGTCAGGTAATGATCGCGGCCGGTGCCCTTGGGTGGCGGATGGATCTCCTCCCAGTTCATGTTGACGATGCGCTCCACCGAGCGCACCAGGAAACCCTGCGTCTTGGTGTTGTACTCCGTGATAATCACGAAGGGATTGCTTTGATCCAGCAACCGACCGGCACCGGTCGCCATCGCCAGATCGAGAATCGGAATGGTTGCCCCCCGAATACTCGCTACACCGCACACGACAGGATTGGATTTGGGCATCACGGTCAGCTTGGGGCATTGCAGCACCTCACGAACCTTGAATACGTTGATCCCATAGAGCTGCTGGCCGTCGAGACGGAACAACAACAGCTCCAGGCGATTCTGCCCTACCAGTTGCGTGCGCTGGTTTACCGAATCCATTACACCAGCCATGCCCAGACTCCCTAACACCAACGCTTAAGTGTGTTGCGACGCACATTCATTGCTAAACGGCACGGCGCTTGCTTTTTAACTCTTATGAGCACAGAACCGACATTTTTCCGACGCCTGACCGCACATTTGCACACATTGTTGTGCGCGACGGCGGCTGCCTGCCTGTTTAACGCTGGCAGCCCTGCCCTTGCCGACTCGGTTACCTTGCCTGACATGCTTATCGGCGTGACTCAGGGTTTTCTTGAATTCACCGTGGAAGACTATTTGGCGACCAGTCAGACCGAGGGTCGATATGAAATCGAAGTCAACCAACTCGACCCGCGCCTGCGCATGCCGATGTGCGACAGGGAATTGACAGCCAGCCTGGAAAGCCCGGCCAGGCCCTTGGGGCGTGTCACGGTCAAGGTTCGTTGCGAAGGCGCCTCGCCGTGGACGGTTTTCGTGCCGGCGCAGGTCCGCCTGTTTCGCGAAGTCGTCACCGCCACTCGGCCGCTGCGACGCCTCGGGGTGATCGAACCTGAAGACGTCATGTTGCGCGAGCGCGACATCAGCCTGATCAGCCAGGGCTACCTGACGTCCCTGGACCAGGCGATCGGACAGAAGTTGACCCGACCAATGGTCGCCGATCAGTTGGTCACCCTGGTGAACATCGAACAGGCGCAAGTCATCAGCAAGGGTGACCAGGTGGTGATCACCGCCCGCAGCGGCACGCTCAGCGTACGCATGCCCGGCGAGGCACTGTCCAATGGCGGGTTGCGCGATCAGATACGCGTGAAAAACCTCAACTCCCAGCGAGTCATCAAGGCGCAAGTGATCGCGCCCGGCCAGGTGGAAGTCGCCATGTAGAGGCCAGGCCTTGCAAGCAGCCGCTTGAAGAGATGGCGCACCCTGCGACTGTTCCCTAAACTAGGGTGTGCAGGGGCCAGCGCTGACGCGCGCAAGCTCATTGATAAATGGGCCTAAAGTTTTCTCGGGTATGGCCGAAAACATGGCAAGCGTCCAAATACCCAGAGGTTTTTTATCATGGTCATCGACTTCAACCGATTAAACAGCTCTCCGTCACTTACGGGCAGTACACGTACCAGCGCCAGCAAGGAAGCGGCTGAAAATGCCAAGGCTGCGCCGCTGAATACCCCGGCACCGGAAGCCACTACAGTGAAAAGCGGAGAATCGGTACATCTCAGTAATGAGGCCCAGCAGTTGCAGAAGGTCACTGACAAGCTGCGCGATCAGCCTGAAGTCGACAAAGCCCGCGTGGCCGAGTTGAAAGCAGCGATTGCCGATGGCAGCTATAAAGTCGACAGCAACCGCGTAGCCAGCAAACTGCTCAACTTCGAAGCCCAGCGCTAGGCTCCGGTCTGCGCCAGGCTTTTGGACGCTTAAAACCCAAGGCCAGCCATGCACGATACCCAATTACTGCAACTGATCATCGACGACTTTGCCCCAGCGCAACAATTGCTCGAGCTACTGCAAACCGAGTCCCTCGCCTTGCATGGTCGCGACATGCGCCTGCTCGAGGACATTCTGGCGCGCAAGCAGGCACTGATCATTTTGCTGGAACAGCATGGCCGCAAGCGCAGCGAAATCCTTGCCAGCCTCAACCTGCCGCTCAACCGACAGGGGCTGGAGCAGCTGGCCAGCCAGTCAAGCGTCGGCGAGCGCCTGTTGTCGCAAAGTGATGTGCTGACCGACCTCCTGGCCCAGTGTCAGGACGCCAACGTGCACAATGGCCGGTCCATCATGATGCAACAGGCCGCCACGGCCACCCAGCTGAAAATCCTTCATGGCGGCGACACACCCGCGCTGTACGACGCGCGCGGTTCAACCTCCACCCTGGCGAAACGGGGTCCCCTCAGTCAGGCCTGAACCTGACATCGAGCCCGCACTATCAAGACGAGAAACATGCTGGCAAAATGCCGGCAAGCAGCTGTCAAATTTTGTCTGGAGATTGATGAACCGTGTTCAATGCCTCAAGCGCGGATGATGCTCCGCAGCCACCCAAGGTGCTCACCACGCCCCTTGAGATCTCCGGCACCCTACGTCAGCTGCAAGACAGCCACGACCCGCTGATCATCACGTTTCACGAGCGCACCCAACGCTTCCAGAGTTATCTGGTGGGTATCGACCGTGACAACGGCACCATGGCCCTGGACGAAATGATCCCCCGTGACGGCGAGCGTTTCCTGCTGGCGGGCGAGCCGTTCAAGGTCGAAGGCTTTCACGATGGCGTGCGAATCGCCTGGGAAAGCAACGGCGCGCTGACCATCGACGAAACCGGTGGCAGCCGCTGCTATCATGGCCCCCTGCCGGACGAAGTGGTTTACCACCAGCGCCGCAACGCCTTCCGCGCGGCATTGAAGCTGGCGCAACTGGTGGACGTCGACCTGGACGGTGAAAAGCTCAAGGCGCCGATCAAGGGCAAATTGCTGGACATCTCCGCCACCGGCTGCAAATTGCGTTTCGACGGTGACATCGGCGGCAACCTGCAACTGGGCCAGGTCTATGACCGTTTCATGGCTGCCCTGCCGTTCGGCAAAATGACTGCCCCGGTTGAACTGCGTTACCTGCATTTCGAAGAGAAAATTTCCACCACCTTTGCCGGCGTGCGCTTTCACAACATGAGCGGCCTGGTACAGCGCCAGGTCGAGCGCTTTGTCTATCAGCTGCAGCGCGAAGCCCGCCGATTCGATAAAGACGATCTCTGATACAGGCGCCAATAAAAAACGGGCAGTCCCTTGCGGTGACTGCCCGTTTTTTTATGCGCCGAACTTAAGGACGCGCCTCGGTAAAGCTCTGTTCACGCCCCTCATCCGGGTCATCGCCCGAGGATTCATCCGTTTCGGATTTGGGCTCTGGTTCCAGCTCTGGTCCCACCTCGGGCTCAGGCTCAGGCGCAATCGGATTCTGCATCTGGTCCTGCACCACCTGCTCATCCACCCGCGGATCGAGCGCCGCTACCAATGGCGAACTCGACATGCTGTCCGGCATCGCCACGTGATGCAGCGGCGCGTCGTCGACCTGGTGCAGGTTGGTCACCGCTTTCGGGCGGATTCGCCACACCAGCACCAGCGCGAAAAAGCTGAAAAACGCATACAGCATCTGGCTGCCGAACAGCTTCATCAAGACCCCTGCCACCAATGGCCCGATACTCGCACCCACGCCATAGGTCACCAGCAGCATCGCGGTCAGGGAGACCCGGCGATCACCTTCGACGTGGTCATTGGAGAAGGCCACAGCCAATGGATACAGGCAGAACTGCACCAGCGAGCAGAAGAACCCGGCGATGAACAGCACCTCCAGCGGCACTTGCTTGAGGATCGCCAACGGCAACGCGGCCACCGCCAGGCTGAACGCAAAGCAGCGGATCAACAGCGCCCGGTCATAGCGATCGGACAGCCAGCCCAGCGGCCACTGCACCAGCAGGCCGGCAAAAATGCAACTACCCATGAACAGACCGACCTGCTCGGTGGACAGCCCTTGCTGCGAGGCATACAGCGGCGCCAGGCCGTAGAACGAACCGACGATCAGGCCCGCGCCCAGCACCGTGCTGAGTGACTGCGGCACCCGCTTGATGAAGAACCGTGGCTCCATGGGCGCCGGATGCAGGGGGGCCGGGTGAATCCGCCGGGTCAAGGCCACCGGCACCAGGCACAGGGCGAAGCACAGGGCGACCAGCATCAACAGCTCCAGGCCCAACGCCGGGTGCATGACCAGGATCAACTGACCCAGCACCAACCCCAGGTACGAGGCAATCATGTAACCGCTGAACACCAGGCCACGCTGCTTGGCTTCGGCCTGCTCATTGAGCCAGCTTTCGATGACCATGTACTGGCACATCATGCCCAGGCCGACAATCACCCGCAGGAACAGCCAGGCGGGCAGCCAGTCGATCAATCCATGACCGAGCACCGCAGCGCCGACGATACCGGCACAGGTCGCATAGGCTCTGATATGCCCGACCCTCGCGATCAGACGGTGGCCGATCTTGCCACCCAGCACCAGGCCAAAATAGTTGGCCGCCATCAAGGCACCCACCCACAGGCTGTCGACATTGTCGGCGGCCAGGCGCAGGCCCAGGTAAGTACTCAACAAGCCTGAACCGATCAACATCATCAGCGAGGCAAAATAAAGCGCTCGAAAGGATTTCCAGATTTGGCGCATCGGCGTTCCGAGCGGCTCCTTGCAGTAAGTGTCGGGCTGTCCGAAAAGATAGCCCGATGGCGCTGATTCGTCAGGCCTGGGCGGCCAGGACACGACGCTCCCAGGGCGTAATTTCGTCGAAGAAGCTGGTCAACTCAAGGGTCTTCGAAGCGACGTAGCCTTCGATGAACTCAGTGCCAAACAGTTCCTTCGCCAATCGACTACGTTTCAGACGCTCGAGAGCGGCATGTAAGGTACAGGGCAACGAAAGATTATCCGGCACCTGGAATTCACCCTGGATCGGCTCGCTCGGTTCCAGCTGGTTTTCAATGCCATGCAGCCCCGCGGCCAGGCTCGCGGCGATGGCCAGGTACGGGTTGGCATCCGCCCCCGGCAAGCGATTCTCGACCCGACGGGCGACCGGTGAACTGGCGGGAATGCGCAAGCCTGCCGAGCGATTGTCATGAGACCAGCACGCATTGTTCGGCGAAGCAAACGGATGGCACAAGCGCTGGTAGGAATTCACATTTGGCGCAAACAACGCGGTGAAATCCGCCATGCCCGCCTGCTGCCCCGCAATAAAATGACGGAACATCGCCGTCGGCTCGCCCGCCTCGTCACTGAACACATTTTTGCCACTGCCGATCTCGACGATGCTTTGATGAATATGCATCGAACTGCCAGGGGTGTGCGCCAGCGGCTTGGCCATGCACACCACGATCAGGCCATGCTTGAGCGCGACTTCCTTGAGCAGGTGCTTGAACAGGAACGTCTGGTCGGCCAGCAGCAAGGGATCGCCATGCAGCAGATTGATCTCGAACTGGCTCACACCCATCTCGTGCATAAACGTATCGCGCGGCAGGCCAAGCGCGGCCATGCATTCGTAGACCTCGCTGAAGAACGGTCGCAGGCCGTTGTTGGAGCTGATGCTGAACGCGGATTGTCCGTCCTCGCGACGTCCGTCCAGGCCGGCCGGTGGCTCAAACCCCAGCGTCGGATCAGGGTTGGGCGCGAACACGAAAAATTCCAGCTCGGTTGCCACCACCGGCGCCAGGCCCAAGGCGGCATAACGAGCGATGACCGCCTTGAGCTGGCCCCGGGTCGACAGGCTCGAGCTTTCGCCACTGAGTTCATCGGCATCACAAATGGCCAGCGCTCGCGGATGCTTGCTCCAAGGCAGGCGATGGATCTGTGCCGTATCCGGCACCAGCGCCAGGTCGCCGTCATCACTGCCGTAGAAACGCGCAGGCGGATAACCGCCCATGATGCATTGCAGCATCACCCCCCGCGCCAGCTGCAGGCGTCGACCTTCGAGGAATCCCTCCGCAGTCATCACCTTGCCCCGGGGAACGCCGTTCAAATCCGGCGTGACACATTCGATTTCATCAATGCCCGTCAGTCGCTGTGCGAGTGAGCGCTGGCCATCGGTTGTCATGACGCAATCCTTGTTGTTGTGCGAGCCACGAAGGGCAACCCGTACAAAATAGGCTCCGCGTGTTCGGAATATCAAGCAGCGCCAGGCAAAAATTACCTCAGGGCAGATAGAGGCTGAACAAACCGCCGCCCAACGGGCCGCCGTTGCCGATCTCGGTGCGCCCTT
This sequence comes from Pseudomonas sp. TMW22090, assembly GCF_022496665.1. Taxonomy (NCBI): domain Bacteria; kingdom Pseudomonadati; phylum Pseudomonadota; class Gammaproteobacteria; order Pseudomonadales; family Pseudomonadaceae; genus Pseudomonas; species Pseudomonas sp. TMW22090. Next base: position 7,336 of record NZ_SCFH01000010.1, on the reverse strand, counting down.
CCACCCCATTACGCTGGTGCAGTGCAGCAATCCGCGCGGCAAAATACAGGCCCAGGCCGGTACTGCCGGTGGTGTGGTTGATGCCCTGAACATAATTGGCCTGGTGTTCAATCATCTGCGACGAATACCCCTCCCCATCGTCATTGACCGTGATCACCAATTGCCCAGCCGTATCACTCACACTGATCAGCACCGCCTGGCGAGCGTGACGGATGGCATTGTTGATGCAGTTTCCCAGTACCGAGGCGATCAGTTCGCGGTCGAAGAAACCCAGGGGGCTCAACGGGTCCACTTCAAAGGTGGCCATAATTCCGCGACTGGCGAACACGTCCTGATGACAGGCCAGTTGCGCCTCAATGAAATCGTCCAGCTCATGATAGGCCGGCTGCAAAGGCAGCTGGTTGATGCCTATTTTGTAAAGCCCCAACAGTTGCACCAGCATGCTGTTGAGGTGGGCGAACTCGAATTCGATCACACCCTGCTCCGGCGCCTGCCGCGCGGGGGCCGGCAAGCGCCCCAACCATTGGCTGTGCGCCTGCATCAGCATCGCCAGGGAGTTCTTCATGTCGTGCACGGTGGAAGCGATTACCGTGGAAAAGTCCAGTGCCGGGTCGTTGTGGTTCATGCGCCGAACGCCTTGGTTTTCAGTTTCTGGTAGCGCGGGAAGCGCGGATCGGAATCGGGCATCAGGCCAACCATTTTCAGGCAGGTCCGGCACTCGATGAGCTCGGCCGAAGGCAGGCTGGTATCGGTGCCATGCAGCAGTGACTGCGCCATGTTGAGTGCGATACTGATGTTCTTCGGCTGCAACCCCAGGGCTTTGCGAAACACCGCACGGGCTTCCACCAGGTTGCCGGTCTTGTACACCCGCACGCCCTGACGGTTGAGGTCGGCGGCCAGGTTGCCGGAATTGAGAATGGCCGGGTCATCGGTCAATTTGGCGATGCCCTTCATCACCGCCGGATCGTCGCCGTAGATTTCCGCACAGTTCTTCAACATGCTGGCGCCTGCATCGGGCTGTCCGAGCATCTGCAACTGCTTGGCCACCAGCAGCGCCGCCTCGGCGCTCATGAACTGCTCCATGCCATCGAGCCGCTGCATGGCCTGCTCGGTGAGCTTCTCGGCCGTCTCGGCATCGTTAAGCAACAAGCTGGTGGCCTTCATCAGGCGCGCACGGATCTGCAAGCCGGGGTCGGACGGGTTGTCCTTCGCCACGGCACTCAGCGTGGTGTTGATTTCCAGGCGGGTGCGGGTATCCAGGCCTTTCTCGCTGCCTTTACTGATCAAGGCATGGGCCAGGCCGAGATTACTCTCGGCGTCCTTGAAGCGAGACTGTGCACCTTGCGCCACCGCCTGGCGATAGGCCTTGGAAGCCGTCTCGAAATCCTCGTTGGTCATCGCCAGTTTGCCCAACTGCGCCTGCCTGCGAACCGCCAGGGGCGAGAGGCGGATCGCATCTTCCAGCACCCGCTGGGCGCCGCGAGTGTCTCCTTCGGCCGCCAGCACATCGGCCATTCCGTCGTAGAGCGCGGGCATCATCGGAAACGCTTTCAGGGCCTTCTCGTACACGCCCTTGGCCTGGGTGATCTGGCCGCGCTTGAACAACAGCTTGCCCAGACCGGCGAACGCCCAGGGCAACGGTCGGTCGGCAATGATGCTGTCGTACAGCCGCTCCAGCGCCTCGTTCTGGTTCAGATCGCGCAGTGCATCGGCTCTATAGCGCAGGCACAGGGGCGAGTAGCGGATGTCTTGCTTGCACAGGGCAATACAGGCATTGAGCACCTCCAGCGGCTTGCCGCGATCAAGGGCCTGCAGGATCGGCTTGAGCAGGGTTTTGCGCTGCACCAGGCGCTCCAGACGCTGGGCCAGGCCGGAGCGGTTGAACGGCTTGGTCAGGTACGCATCGGGCTCGTGCTCCAGGGCGCTCAACACCATGGCCTGGCTGGTCTCGGCAGTGACCATCACGAACACACTCTCATGACTGATCAACTTCTCGACCATCAAGTCTTCGAGCACCTGTTGCCCGTTTTTCTTGCCGTCGCCCAGATGGAAGTCCTGCAGGATGAAATCGTAGGACTTCTGCGAACACATGCGCAGCGCCTGCTCGCCGGTATCCGCGGTATCCACGTCCTTGATCCCCAATTCCCGGAGCATCGACCTGACCGAGCTGCGAAAGTCCGAGAAATCATCGACGATCAGGAACCGCTTTTGGTGATACGACAGCATCGAGGATTTCCAGGCAGTTTTAGAAAATGACATTGGCCGTCCGGGTTATCGGCCAGATGTGAAGTTCTCTTGAGAGCAGGGATGTGAGCGCGAGGTAAAAAATAACCAGTGCACCGGGAAAACAGGATTATCCTGAACTTCTATCCGGAACAGGCTGGCCCTCAAACCAACTTCCGGCGCGCCGCCCGACTCCGCCTAAGGCAGAACATGACCTCCAATCCCCAGCACCCCGCCTCCAACGCGCCTGCGAGCAAGGCGTTGCGTCCCAGCACCCTCGACTTTGCGGTGGTGGGGATCGGTGCCTCGGCGGGTGGACTGCAGGCGATCAAGCTGTTTTTCGAGAACATGCCCCAGGACAACGGCATGGCCTTCGTGATTGTTCTTCATTTGTCCCCTGATCATCAGAGCATTGCCGACAGGATCATCCAGGAATCGACCAGGATGCCGGTCCTGCAGGTGACGCAAACCGTGCCCATCGAAAAGAACCGGGTCTATGTCATTGCACCCGGCAGGCGCCTGACTATGAATGACGGGCTGCTGGAAGTCAGTGCGGCAGACCCGGGCGAAGGTCGCCACTCACCCATCGATCTGTTTTTTCGCGATCTGGCGGACGTGCACCGTGAGCGCGCCTTTTGTCTGGTGCTGTCGGGCACCGGTTCCGATGGCGCAGTGGGCCTGTCGCGCATCAAGGAGCAGGGGGGTGTCACCCTGGCGCAGGCGCCGCAAGACGCTGAATTCGACGGCATGCCGCGCGCCGCCATCGATACCCACATGGTGGATCTGGTGCTACCGGTCGTGGAAATGCCGCAGAAATTGCTGGAACTGTGGCGCAACTCCCGGGAAATCCGCCTGCCAACCGCCGATGATCCGCAATTGCAAACCATTGCCTCATTCTCAGAGCGCGAGACCGCGCTGACCGAGCAACTGCTGTGCGACATCCTGATTCAACTGCGCACGGGCACTGGCCACGATTTCAAGCATTACAAACGCGCCACCGTGCTTCGCCGCATTGAACGCCGCATGCAGGTGACCGGCCAGCCGGATCTCGCCGCCTATTATCAATACCTGCAGGCCAACCCTGATGAGACCAAGGCGCTGCTGGCCGACATGTTGATCGGTGTGACCAACTTCTTCCGCGATCGCGAAGCCTTCGAAGCGCTGGAGCGCGATGTCGTGCCACAACTGGTCGCCGCTACCGCCTCTGCCCAGCTGGAAAAAGAAGAAATCCGCGTCTGGTCCGCCGGCTGTTCCACTGGCGAGGAAGTCTATAGCCTGGCCATGTTGCTCACCGACCAACTGCAACTGGATGCAAGCAGCGCATCGCTGCAACTGTTCGCCACCGACATCGATGAACGCGCCATCAGCGTGGGCAGGGCCGGCCTGTACCCGCAAGCCATCATCACCGATGTGCCGCCCGCGCGGCTGCGCCACTATTTCATCAAGGAAGACGACCACTACCGGATCCGCAAAGAGATTCGCGAGAAGGTGTTGTTTGCCAAGCACAGCCTATTGTCCGACCCGCCTTTTTCGCAGATTGACCTGATCGTCTGCCGCAATTTGCTGATCTATCTGGATCGCGAAGTACAGCGCGAGATCCTGCAGATGTTCCACTTCGCCTTGCGCCCCGGTGGTTTTTTGTTTCTTGGTTCTTCGGAAAGCGCGGACGCCTGCCAGGAGCTGTTCACGCCGATCGATAAACGTAACCGGATCTTCCGGGCCAAGACCGGCACCGCCAGCAGTCGTCGTACCCCTACCATGCCCCGGGGCGGCTATGTACGCAGCAGTGTCTCCCGGGACATACCGCAGAACAGTGTGCAGCGTAAGTCTTCATTTGCCGACATTCATCAACGGGCCCTGGAACAGTCAGCCCCTCCCAGCGTGATAGTCGACGCCAATGCCGACATCCTGCACATGAGCGAAAGCGTCGGGCGCTTCCTGCGGCATGTGGGGGGTGAGTTATCGCGCAACCTGTTGACGCTGATCTTGCCAGAGCTGCGCCTGGAGATTCGCACGACGTTGTTCCAGGTACAGCAGAGCGGCCTGTCGGTGAAGTCCCGGGAGGTGCCGATCAAGCGCGATGATCACCGTTACCTGATTGGTCTGGTGGCCCATCCCTACCGGGAAGGCGATTCGGACGGCGAGTACATCCTGGTGATTTTCGAAGAGGTGGAAGTCGATCCCTCGCAAATGGCGGCCACAACCGTGCTGCAGACGGAAAGCCAGGTGCTGTCCAACCTTGAGCGCGAACTGCAACGGACCAAGTTGCATCTGCAGGACACCATCGAGCAATCGGAAGTCTCCAGCGAAGAACTCAAGGCCTCGAATGAGGAAATGCAGGCAATCAATGAAGAGCTGCGCTCGGCCACCGAAGAGCTGGAGACCAGCAAGGAAGAGCTGCAGGCGATCAACGAAGAGCTGTTGACCGTCAACTTCGAGCTGAAAACCAAGGTCGAGGAAACCGACAAGATCAACGACTACCTGACCAACCTGATCGCCTCGACCGACATCGCCACCGTGTTCGTCGATCGCAGCATGCGCATCAAATGGTTTACCCCCCGCGCCACCGAAATTTTCAGCATGTTGCCGGTGGACACCGGACGCTCCCTGCTCGACATCACCCATCGACTCGATTACGAAAACCTCGCAGGCGACGCAGCGCTGGTGTTCGAGTCGCTGAACATGATCGAACGGGAAGTCAGCAGCATCGATGGACGCTGGTACATCGCCCGCCTGCTACCGTACCGTTCCAGCGAAGACCATATCGATGGCACGGTGCTGACGTTCATCGACATCACCAAACGGCGGGCTGCGGAAGAGGAATTGCGCCTGGGTGAAGAGCGCATGCGCCTGGTCGCCGAAAGCACTCGCGACTACGCCATCATCACCCTGGATGAGGGTGGTGTGATTACCAGCTGGAACAAGGGTGCCGAACTGATCTTTGGTTACAGCAAGGCCGACACCGAGGGTGCCTATTACGATTTCATCTTCCCGGCGAAGGACCGTGCCGCCGGCGTGCCCGAAAACGAACTTGAGGCAGCCCGTACACACGGTCGCAGCGAAAATGAACGCTGGCACCAACGCAAGGACGGCAGCCGGTTCTACTGCAGCGGCGAAGTGACCTTGCTCAGGGGCGATACCCTCAAGGGCTTCGTCAAGATTGCCCGGGACCTGACCGGGCACCAGCGTCAGAATGAGGCGCAGAGCCAGGAGCTGGCCGACACACGTAATACCAATTACCTCAAGGATGAATTCTTCGCGGTGATGTCTCACGAGCTCAAGCATCCATTAAATCTGATTCAGCTCAATGCCGAATTGCTGCGCCGCCTGCCGATCACCCGAACGGCTGCGCCGGCGGCCAAGGCAATCAATACCATCTGCGATGCCGTCAACAGTCAGGCGCGGATCATCGACGACTTGCTGGATGTGGCCCGCGTCAGGACGGGCAAGCTCAAGCTCAAACCGGTCGCCGTGGACCTGTCCAAAGTACTGCAAGACATCTACAGCGTGGTGCTCAACGAGCAGCACGACGTCACGGTCGAACTGCTGGTGCCGACTGGCGCCCTGTTCATACGGGCTGACCCCACGCGGCTGGAACAGATTATCTGGAACCTGGTGAATAACGCTTTGAAGTTCACTCCACCCAAAGGCCGGGTGCAGCTGATCGCCAGCGAGGCCGGGAAAATGGCGCGCCTGGACATCAAGGATAACGGCGCCGGGATTGCCGCCGAGCATCAGGAGCATGTGTTCGATTTGTTCAGCCAGGCCGAAAAACAGCACGCCACTCACAACCGCGAAGGCCTGGGAATCGGTTTATCCCTGGTCCGCCAGCTGACCGAGGCGCAACGCGGGACGGTTGAAGTGCACTCAGGTGGATTAGGCGCCGGTTGCACCTTTACCGTGTATTTGCCGTTGATCCAGAACGAACCGGGGCTTGAGCCCCAAGCCCACGCCGAAGAAACCACGGGAAGGCTGAGCGGCTTGACCATCCTGCTAGTCGACGACTCGGCAGACGTACTGGAGACCTTGAAAATGCTGCTGGAGATGGAAGATGCGCAGGTCATTGCCTTCGATCGTCCAGTGGAGGCTCTGGATGCCGCCAGGAGCACCTCATTTGACCTGATCATCTCAGACCTGGGCATGCCAGTCATGAACGGTCACGAGTTGATCAGCGCCTTGCGCCAGTTACCTCTCATCAAAGACGTTCCTGCCATTGCGCTCACCGGCTACGGCGCCCATAGCGACATCCAGAAGTCCCGCCAATCGGGTTTCAACCAGCACATCGGCAAACCCGTGTCCTATGATGAGCTGATTGAGACGATCGAAGAACTGAGACGCACTTGAAGAACAAGGGTCAGCGCAGATAGGCCCTCTGAACGCTGACGCGACGGTCGATGGCCTGTCTGAGCCGCTCCTTGTGCTCGGCCCACACCTTGGCGTCGACCTTGCTGGAGCGCATTAACTCGAGCATGGCGGCCTTGGCCGCCATGTACTCCACCCAGGCATCACTGGACTTGAGCTTCAAGATCTCGCGCTCATTCATCTCCATCTGCCGCAGGGCTCTGACCGACTCGTCGGTAATGACCATGCTCAAGGTCAGCTGGGGCTTGTGCGGGGCCACAAACTGGCGAGAGTCGATCACGATCTCCCGCGCGCGTTGAACGCCCCACTTCAATGCCAGGCAGCCCGGCTCAGCGCCTTGCCGATCGTGAAACTCCTCGCGCATCAACCAGCCGTCCGTGTCGTAGACACCGATGAACAACTGCGTGATGCCTTCGAGACTGACCCTGGCCTGCACCTCTATCTGCACTCCATCGCCGAGTACCTCTTCGTGGGTGTGCAGCGGCAACCGACGATTAATCCATAACCAGTATTTGGCGCCTCTGTGTCGCATGGCCGTACTCCATTAACACTGCCTGGAGTAAGGCACACCACTGAATGCCCCGCCAATGTCGGTCGTCGGGCCAATAACTGAGGGTATTTTCCTGCGGACAAAAACAAAACCCCTACCTGCATACGCAGATAGGGGTTTCGGAATTTAATCTTGACGATGACCTACTCTCACATGGGGAAACCCCACACTACCATCGGCGATGCATCGTTTCACTGCTGA